>NZ_JBQPVW010000001.1:0-667119 GCF_052712805.1 Fodinibius sp. AD559 | reverse complement strand
AGAAAAGGCAACAGTTAGAAAAAGCTAAGCAGCAACTCTCTGAGCTGGAAAAGATGCTCGAAAATGAAAGAGCAAATCTGCAAAATGCTCGCAAGATGCTTCAAAGTGATAAGCCTACTGATAAAAACACTGAAGGTAAAAACGAGAACAAAGATGAGGAATCCAATGACAATGATAAGGATGAGACTAGTTAATAAGCCTTTAATACTGTAATAGATTTTATAAGGCCCGAAAATTATTCCGGGCCTTTTCTTTTAGCCGGTATTTGATCTCATTTTTACGAACCAACCTCTTTCCCGTTCAGGAAATTGCGGAATACTGAAACATTTGAACGTTTAGTCAGTTAAAAACAGTGCATATACGCCAATCTTATTGAAAGTGATGTAACCATTTCACAATTCAATCGTCATATGTTACACTGTTTCTGTAAATTATCATCTATAACGTTATACCTATGAAACTCACCAAGCTACTATCTTTCACTGCGCTGTTTGCGCTACTGATTGCTTTTCTTACCAATTGTAATACCACCGGTACCAACGCTGAACCGGGAGAAGGAAATGTTACCCTGCAATTTAAAACAGTTTCGGGGAGTACCACTTCCAAGACTGTTTCATCCGGCAATACGACTTCATCCTCCCACGATTCGTTACTTATAGAGGGCACGAACGGCACACTAAAGATCGAAGATATTCGATTTATCGTTGCAGAATTTGAGCTGGATCCCTCCGAGGCTGATGATGACTCTACCGAGCTCGAGGAATTTGAATCCCAACCGTTCTTCGTTGACCTGCCGCTCGGGGAAGAAACGCTGAGCCTGGCCAACAGCCAAATTCAGGCCGGCCTATACGAAGAGCTGGAGTTCGAGGTTGAAAACCTGGACTTTGAAAATGAGGAACAAGGAGAAGACGAAGAGCATCAAGCCCTGGCCGATTCCATCCGCTCCAAATTTCCGGACTGGCCCGCTAAAGCCAGTATGATTATTACGGGTACTTTTACCCCTACTGATGGCGCCCCACAATCGTTTAAGGTTTTTGTTGACGCAGAAATTGAGATTGAGCGGGCATTCAATCCACCGCTTGAGGTAACCGAGGATAATATAGAGCAAATGGTTTCGGTACGCATCAACCCGACAACATGGTTTGAACAATCCGATGGTTCCGTCATGGATCTTACCCAATACGACTGGGATGAACACCAGCAATTACTTGAGTTTGAAGCTGAGTTCGAAAACGGTGTAGAGGAGATCGAGGTAGATGATGATTTTGATGACGACGATGATTAGTTCGTAGTTTATAATCGATGGAGAAACCAAATAAAGCCCGGGGCTCTGCTCCGGGCTTTTACTTATTTTGTAAGCTTCTCCATTTTTCGGACCACTCCAAAGTACAATCTTATCCCGATACTCATGTTATGGGAATTTTCTAAAGATAAGCTCAGGTTGATATCTGACTCAAAATCTTGAAGTGTTAAGCTTGGGAAAATAACCTGTAGCCGCATACGATTGGATTACACAAATGAGTGCGAGTCATCAATCTTGAATTATTGGTATAATAATGACATACAAGGGAATTACTAAAGAAGAAGGTTAATTTTCAGGCGAAATATTTTTCTCCAAAGACTGGAAAGCGTTAGAGAAATCCCTGCCCCCGGGTTCCTGGAAAATATCGAGGTCAAAGAATTCTACTGTAGCATAGAGGTGATCGAAAATATCTGCCTGTATAGTCTCATACTCCAGCCAAGCGGTGGTCCTGGTAAAACAGTAGATCTCCAAGGGAATGCCCCGACCCTCAGTTCCGAGCTGGCGAACCATCACGGTCATATCCTGTTTAATTTGGGGATGGTCTTTCAGATAAAATTCAATATACTTTCTGAACACTCCAAGATTGGTCATTCGCCGTCCGTTGATCAATACGGACGTATCCAGGCTATGTTTCTCATTGTACTCTTCAATCTCTTTCTGCCTCGTTTCCAGGAACTCTTTGAGCAGGTGGTATTTTTTGAGCTCCTCGCGCATCTCCGGATCCACAAACGTTACTGTTTGGGAATCGATATAGATCGCCCTCTTGATTCTCCGCCCGCCGCTCTGCTGCATGCCTCTCCAATTTTTAAAACTGTCGGTGATAAAATAATAGGTTGGAATGGAGGTGATCGTTCGGTCCCAGTTCTGAATTTTTACGGTGTTTAGGTTAATTTCAATCACATCCCCGTCCGCATTGTATTTGGGCATCTCCACCCAGTCGCCCACCCGCACCATATCATTAGACCACATCTGCACACTGGCCACCAGCCCAAGAATAGTATCTTTAAATATCAGCAGGACAATTGCTGTCATCGCACCGAATGCACTAAGGAAGTATACGGGGGACCGCTCCAGGATCAAGGAAAGAACAAGGATACCGGTAATGATATACAGAATGATTCTTGCGAGCTGAAAGTAGCTTGCGATCGGTTTATCTTTAAAGATGGGGTGGGAAACAAGTCCGTATTGTGCAACCCTGAGAAAAGCAAAAATGATGGTCATGCCCACAATTAGCAGATAGCTGTCCGTTATTTTAATAACGAACGGAAGTGCCTGCTCAAAGTCGGCAAAAATAACGGGTGCCATGATGCGGACTAAAATGGCAGGAATAATATGAGCTACGTTGTTGAATACCTTGTGATCAGCCAGCGCATCATCCCAAGTTACGGATGACTTCTTTATAAATTTATAGAGATAGTGGATGATAATCCGTTTCGTAGTAACATAAGCGATTCCTGAGAGCAGGATCAGAATCAGGATAAAAAGAATAAGCCGCAGATAGACTACCCACTCTTCAGCGATTCCTGTATTTACCAGTAGTGATTCAATCCACTCTTCAATGTGATTCATCGTTTCATTAATTGTTATGGTTAAAGAAAATTGAATTTCAGCTCTTCAAATATTCCACATAATATATCACATCGTCAGCAATATATTTGAACCGCACGGAATAGCGCTTTGTTAGACTTCTTGCTCCTTGTAATTATCGAATTCCCAGTGCATTCTTTTTTATTGCTGAAGCAATTTCTTCCCGGTTTTCTCCATAACAATATCTAAGCAATTTATTGATCAACGAAAACAACATTACATGGAGTAGTTACTTCTACATTGGTGGCATTGTCAGGAAGAAACATGCGCTGGCGACCCGGCCTGCCGTTATATGTAACGGATTCAGTTTTTATTATTTACCCCTACACTCTTCTTCCACCGCGTTGAACGGTAATCATTTTTCTGAGAATAACTTCTCAAGTTTCTCTTCAAGCTGTTGGCCATGAATATCTTTCGCAATGATGATGCCGTTCTCATCGACTAGAAAATTTTTAGGGATCGCCGTTATGGCATACGCTTCAGCAATGTCATTGGAATAACCATCAACCGTAGATACATTTATCCAGATTCTGTTATCTTCGTTAATCGCTCGGATCCACCGGTCTTTTTCATACTCAATGCCAAAGCCGAAAATCTCGAATCCGGAGCTATTATACTGGTTATACATGCTTGCCAAATGGTCGCTTTCTGATCGGCAGGGACCACACCAACTCCCCCAGAAATCTATTAATGTGTAGGTGCCGAGATTATCATAAAGTGACCGCTCCACGCCAGACGTATCCGGGGCGACTATTTCTGAAACTTTGCCGCCGAGCGAAACCTGCTTTAAAATTCTAACTTTCTCTGATACCAGTTCTGCGACTTCAAGCCCCTTATGTTTTTCAGAAAAATCAGCGGCCAGTTCCTCATAGTAATCCAGGTGTTTATCGCCGTTCCAACGAACCATGGTCGGATAAATGGCGATAGATGTCCCCATCTTTTTTACCGCATGTATGAGGGTATCCCGATAATTCTGTTCTGCCTGTACCACACGTTCCCCAAGCTTTTGAATCCGTGCGGCATCTTTCGGGTTATTTTCTTCCCGCAAATCTTCCAATTGTCCTCTTATCGGGTACACTGTTTCTCTCAACACCTCCATTCGGAATTGTTCATACTCTTCAAAAAGATCTGTGTCCGGGGAACCGGATACTTTATACTCACCCTTGGCGGGAACATTGATCGTAATATGCTGCCCGGAATCAGCAATGAAGGGTACCCGCAGGGAGTCGTGAATACGCAACCGGTAATAATGAGGCTCAAGACGATAGGATGATGAAAAGGTACTGTCAGCATGTACCGACAAGGTATCCACGACATCGAACTGATTCGCGTTAAGCCCTTTCGCTTGAGATAACAGCACATGCTCGACATCGGTGCTATATAGTTTTCCTTCCACCGAAAATACCGGTTCATTTTGTTCTGTCGTACAGGAGATACAAAGAACAATTACAACAGCCAGGATAGGTAGAGATGTTTTAGAAATCACGATTTATTGACTATTTGATATTAGATATATGTGCAGCCGACATGTATGCCTCAAATGTTCGATGCTTGGCCAGCATAGATAATACTTTATGATATTTTTACCAAAAAAGGCAGTTATAGTTCGTTAAATCTTGACGTAAAAAAGCGAGTGGCATATTTCCCAATTTATATGCACTGCAAAGTATTCGTCGGTGAGCTGATTATGGAAGCGTATTATTTTGGCAGTGGTGGCGTTTATTACGAGAAAATGTGGTTACCCTTAATGTATTCATTTTAAAATCTATGGTAGATATCTAACCATTATGTGCAAAAGGAGGAAGAGAATATTATATCAATAAATAAAAGTGAGGCAGATGCATCCGCTCATACGACGGTATTATAGCTGGTAGTACTCTGTGATCAGGGATTCCTTTTCCTGCTTTGAGTATTGCTTGATCTGATACTCACGCTTACATGCCTGGGAACGATCCGGGTGCTCCTCGACAAATACTACGGCTTTTGGCTCATTGGCTTGCAGGTATTTGGCCCCTTTGCCCTTCTTATGTTTATGCCAGCGGTGGATCACATGATTTGTACTCCCCGTATACAAACTACCGTCTGTGCAACGTATCATATAGACAAACCATGGTTTCATAAAAATGAGATTATTTTGAATGATCTAATAGTAATATTTCGTCACTTTGAGTATAAACAGTCTTCTCCAATAGTAACAGGCGAAACCTTGCCTTTTACGGCTAAAAAAAGATGGAAAAATAAAATTAGAGCGGCTCACCAAGGGGAATCTTATATAGCACAAGGGTATCCTTTTTTCAGAGACCTATTCTTAAAACAACATTGCCTTCTTATCCAGGTTTAAAACCAATGAGAGCATTTCTGTAAGAATCCAGAATAACCCGGTCGCCAGCAATTGGTTTGTAACCAAGACTTATAAGGATGACTAAAGTGAGAAAGGTGAGGCCGCTAATAGACTTTACCAGCTGCCTGGTTTAGTTGTAATTTTTGACACCTCCCCTATCAGAAATACCAGCTAAACCCCTCTTGTTCATCAAATTTGAGTACTGCCTTTTCTCCCTCCTTAATTTCCAGATTCTGCTCTACGCTTTGCTGCCATTCAACGCCATTTTCCGTTACATTACCAATTTGGGCATGTATTGTATGACGGCCCGGATCCAAGGGAATATGAATAATACCGCTACTGTAACCTCTCTCAAATATGCCTTTGGGGGCATAATATTCTTCAAAAAGAACCTTGTCACCAGCCGATATTTTTACAGCTACGTCTGATCTTTGCTCCACCTGTTTTACATCACCGCGCTGCATATGACGAGGACGATCTTCATCAGATTGTTTTTCGGCATACACCGGCGCTCCTTTTTTCTTAAATGAAACAACCAGCTCCGACTCTCTTTCAGGAAGTGGTAGGCCGGCCGAACTGGGCCATACCGTCAAGCCGGCAATCATCCCAGCTATCAGAACACCGGCGGCCGCCTGTTTCCAATTTGATTTAATCTTATCTGCAGCATCTTTTATCAGATTTGGATCATCTTGCCGCTTCTTTCTGAACTTCTGCGCTTCGTCCAGAAATTTATCAAACTCAGGCTTATCAAGCTTTAGATAAAGGATTTTATCTCTTTCATAGCGATCTTTTCTAAATTCCGGATGCCGTTCGCCCTCGATACGGTCTCCCATCCAGTCTGCACCAAGGCGAAAATCAGGATCCGATTCGCAGCCGGAAACCAAAACCCCGTTGGCGCCTTTCTTGAGCGCCCGTTCTATCAACGTGGGATGGACCCATCCAGCACAGGGAAGTGTACAAACCAGGTAACCCGGCATCTCTTTGCATCGGCCGCTTTCAGGATCAATGGTAAGTAAGCTACCTGCACTGTTACCGCATACAAAAGCCACATTTACATCTTCCAGTTTTCGGGCATCATCATCCAGCCACCGGTCAAGCTTTTCACGTATATCCCAGGCCGATAAATTAGGATAATCGATAGCAACGGGATCGCATGATCCTACACAAATTCCGCACGATACACAGATAGAGTGATCAATTTCAGCCACAAACTCACTTTTTTTGGGATTACCCTTTACTCTCGGCACCATGGTTATGGCATTATAGGGACAATCGTAAAAGCACTGCGTACACCCGTTGCATTTTACTTCATCAACTACCGGTTGTGTATCTTCCCTTTTCCTTCTCCTCATAATCCAGGGAATACTGGAAACCAAAACAAAGCCGGCCAAAAAGAGCAGCCACAGTGTACCGCCCTGTAAGCGTTCGGTCAGAATAAGCGGTAGCAGATAGAAATAGTCAATGACCACCCCTTCAGGTGAAGTTAACAGGTCGGCTCTTTCTCCGATATCGGCAGGGAAAAGCAGTGATACGATGATCAGCGAACCCAACAAGAGTCCCGAAAACTTCATGTTGGTCATAAAGTTTGGCTTATTGAGCCGGGATACGTGAAGCCAGATCATAATGCCGAAGCTAATCGGAATCAGCATATGTAGAAAGAATACTACTAAGAACAGGACCGAGTTAAAACTGTCGCCCGTAAGGAAGGAAGCAGCAAGCGGTTCAGCGAAAAAAGGCAGTACATCCACCATCTTGGCCGTGGCTGTTGCAATCATAGCGGCCTGATCATCCCAGACGAGCCAGTACCCCAGCCAGCCATCGAACCATATAATAATCAGTGCCACAATTCCGGTAATCCACGCAAGCCATCGAGAGCCGGTAAACCGTGCCCCGAAAAAGACTTTAAAAGCATGAAAAATCACAAATAATATGAACGCATCTGAACTATAGCGGTGCAGGCTGCGAACAAGCTCAGCTGTGTATGGACTATCAGACATCGCAGCCACAGAATCATAGGCAGAATGTACACTGGGATCATACCAGATAAGCAGCAAAAAACCCGTAATAACCGCAATCACAAACATGAAATTTGCGATAGCTCCGGTCTGGATAAATGGATGATACTGTTCCGGAATATACCGTAAGGTGATACCATCTATTTTGCGAAACCAGCGGTCAACATTGTCCAGGTATTTCCGTCCCCTGACCGATGAATCCGGACCGGCTTCCGAGGCCCTTACAACATTTGTTTTAAACTCCTGCCAGTTCCAGTATGATTCCTTTGCTTCGAGATTATTATCGTTTGAGCCTTCCGCCATAATTATCTACAAAATTCGAGGCTTGAATATATTTCAGTGTTATTTTACTTCCGTTAATTGTTCCGGCTCTTCTTCCTTGATCAGAATCTTAAGAGCTTCAGTCATCCATTCCTGTTGTATATCACCCAGGGAAAAGCGATAAGCTATCTTCCCTTTTCGGTCGATAACCAGAAAGATATTGGCATGGTCTATATTGTCGGAATCTCCCATTTCATAGCGGGATACCTTTAGCTTATCCAATATCTCGTTTACGTAATCAACTTCCCCGGTCAGCATGTGTGTATTATACTGATTCAGCTTACGATAATCGGCCACTTGATTAAGAAGGTGCGGTGTATCTACTTCCGGCTGCATAGTGATAGCCATCAGAACTACCTCATCTCGTTCCCCGGGAGTCAGGTTCTCCATCGTTTGTTTTGCCTGCTCTAAAATCATCGGACAGGTATTTGCGCAGGAAGCATATATTGAAGTGAGGATTACTACCTTATCCTCAAAATCCGAGAGCCTTACCTCCTCTTCTTTGTGATTTGTCAGCTTAAATTCCGGAGGGGTAAGCGCAACGCGAAGTGCATCGGGACTAAAGGCCAAGTCTTCTTTATCCGGAGCGTCATACATCAGTAGGAAGGAACCAGCTACAGATGCAACCAGTACCAGGGCCATTGATACATGTTTTTTAATAATAGCAGGTCTGGAATACACCTTTTTAAGCGGTTCGCCCCATACAAACAAAATAACAACCGACAACATGAGAGGATTAATCGTAAATACAATCGGATAAATCCATTGGATGCTTCCCGTTGCCGGATCATAACCAAAACACCATACTTTAAAATCCTCTGCAAATGCTCCCCAGGCCGTGTCTGTGACCGGCATAAATACCATGACCATAATGAGCACCCACGAAAAAAACAACGCAGCCAGCATAAACGAAGGAAAACGCCACGAGATAAAAAAGTTTTCTATGCGTTTCAGCATGGCTTAAGGTTTGTAGTTTTAAAAATTCTATCCAACAACGAGAGCCCAGTTTTAAAAATCCTGCAGGCGTCCGTAAAACACAGTGCGGACGTCCGACAGGATATTGTAGTGTTAAGCTATTTCCAGTTTTCTACCTAATAAACCATAAGTCTGTAAGTGCCGCCCAGTTGGCAAAGTAGTAGATTGCAAAACTGAGGAGAAAAATTAACACAAGGACAATAGTTCCCGGCGTTTTTACATGATAATCTTTTCCTTCCTCTTCATACCCTTTGCTTATCAATTCATCAGTCATTTTTTGATCTCGTTTGTTCTGCCAGGTCGGCATTTTTTGCCCCTTAAGCGAAGGACCAAAGAATACGGCGGCAACAATCAGAACGATAAATAAAAGCAGTCCGAGAAACGCAATTGTTCCCCCGATTCCGAGAACACCCAGAAAAATATGGGCAACCGGATCAAAACCGGTCTCAAGGTTTGCTCCACTAAAATCGACGTCATACGTTCTTCGGGGTACTCCGTAAGTGCCGGCAAACGACATACCGAGCGACATCATCACGATACCTCCGCCGAACAGCCAAGGTTGAATCCGAGCCAGTTTCTTCATGTAAAAATCCTTCTGGAAGATAAGTGGTACCAAGTAGTAACAAAGCCCCATAAAAGCGAGAGAGGTACCTCCGACTACCGTAGCATGAAAGTGTCCCGGGATGCGCAGGGTGTTATGCGCCATGATATTTATCTGTTCAGTTCCCAGGGTAACTCCTGTAATACCGCCGATAAATCCGAATATAATTACCGAAAGGGCAACGGCGGAGAAGCCGGGATCTTTCCAAGGCAGTCTGGCAAACCATCCTAATATTCCCTTGTCAAAGCCTTTTCGGCGCATAGCAACCTCCATAGAAGCAGGAACTGTATAGCCGTGAATCATAGAAGCAAGAACAGCCAGATACATTGCATATGAGGTGTTCCACATTTTCCACTCAGAGCTAAGACCGGGATCAACCAAAAGGTGATGGGCGGCTGCGAGGTTAATAAATAGGATATACAGAATAAATGCTCCACGGCATACGGTTTCATTCAGCGGCTTTGCCCCAGTACTCATCGTAGCTACAAAGTACCAGACCGAAACCATCGCGGCTACGTTAATTTGCTGAGAATGGTGTCCCAATCCCCACCATAAAAGGCGGTATGTACCCGTATCCATCATTTCCATCCATCCCATCGACCAGAAAAACGTCGGTATCAGTGCAGCTGCTCCGTGGAGCAAAGCAACCACGGCGATAATGGCAGCCGTTGCCGCACCGAAAGTAACCAACGGCATCGATCCCTCATACGTTTTGTTCTTTTTTGCTATATAGAGGGTAGCGAAAAAGTTAAAACAGACAATAAGCGCTCCCACTGCAAACAGAATAATTCCAAGATAAAAGATCGGATGGGCTTCCAGGGGTGGATAGGAAGTGATCAATACATCAGCCTGCCCATCGAGAATGATATAGTTAGTTAAGACGGCCCCGGCAACCATCAATGCAAGAGAAACGTGTGCCAGGTTCTTCGAAAACATCTTGGTGTTAAGCAGAGTGGTGCTGGCAAAATAAAGTATGGCCATCTCGAAAAAGATAATCCAGAAAATCAGCATGTTTACACCGTGAAGGGTAAGCATCCGGTAGTACCACACATCACTCAAAAGCATTACGTTTGACCATCGTGTAAGTGCTAATGAGATTGCTGCTATACCACCAATCAATAGGAAAATGACGGCCAAAACGGCATTAACTTTTACAAAAAATTGTGCTTTCAGAAATATGGTCAACCCCGTTGTTTCACATATTCTGTGAGCTTTAGCTTTAATTGTTTCTGTACTCATAGTTTCATAATTAGTTTTAGGCTTCGACGATTATTTTACCGGTCATTGTGTGATGGCCTATCCCGCAAAACTCATTGCAGATAATACTGAACTCACCGGTAGTTGTAGGGGTGATAGTCATCACGTAATCATATCCGGGCAACACGTGTATATTCATGTTCATGGGAATAAGAGAAAAACCGTGCTGAAGATCGATGGAAGAAAGATGGATACGGTAGGTTTGACCTTTTTTAAGCTTTAAGATCGGATACCATTGCCAAATTCGTCCCATTAAATAGGCATCTCCGCCGGGCTCGGGCTGAACAATCGGTATATTGTTCATTTCGCCAACTTGATTTGTTTCTACAAATTCATCAACTCTGTCTTCAAAAACGGCCGGCTCAACCTCATATGTGGTTTGAGGTGCGTTTTGCTTACCCTGAAAATGCCACCACGGCATCGTTACTGACATAACCAAGCACCACGCTAACGCCATACCGATCCACAGGCGTTCTGAACCGGTTGGAGGTCGAAACCAGTTTCCTTTCGGATGAAATATGCTCATTGCTTTTTAGATTTAATTTATAATTAAGGTAAAATTCCTTTTTCAATAGTTATCAGTTCTATCAGTCCCCAAAGGGTATAAGAGAGGATAGGTATAGCCAATCCCAAGGCCAGAAGCAGCCATATGTTATCCATAAATTTTTGGATTGGATGTGTTTTTTCTTCGTCTATCGTTTTATTTGTTTCTTCCATTGGTATATGATTTAGCTATGATATAGATAAATAGAAATCCGCCGGTAATGGCAAGCAGACCTCCGATACTCATCAATCCAAGACCGATCATTGCTTCTATGCTATGGATACTTTGATCGGTCCCGAAGAGTTTCCTGCCCATGCCCTGTAATCCGGCATAAGCAAATCCGATAACAAAAATAGTTTGTCCCAGCCCGAACAGGAGTGGCTGCCAGCTAACCAGCCTTTTACTTTTTAAACCATCCAGGCTGTAGCCGTACTCTTTCATCAGAATGATGACCATTACCATATAAGCCACCGTTACGGCACCGAGTGATGCATGATAATGCGCCGGGATAAGTGTTGATGATGTGCGAATCATCGCCCCCACACCAAACCCGGTAAGGGTAAGCAGTACGCTTACAAAAAGCCCATTGAAATACAGATTCTGAAACAGCGGACCATCGATCTCTTCCTCGTTACGAGTTTTCCAAACGGAATGAATGGCAATACCGATATAGACCAATACAACCGGAAAAATAAACCAGCGCATCAATTGGGTAAATCCACTGTAGTAAAGCGAACTTGTAGTTCCGTTAAATAAAAGCAAAGGGGATGCAGCAGCAGGTATTACCAAAACTAAGAGTAATCCCCGGTTTAGATTTTTACTAATTACATCACTGCCGGTTAGTTTATGCAAAAGAATAAGCCAGACGGTGAGCATTCCCAATACATTAGCAAATTGTAGGATATGTCCTCCGCCCCACATGACCCTCTCGTAAAATGATGTACGGTCAGTCAATACTGGCGTAATAAACCATGATATAACCAGAGTTATGATAGCTACAAGTACAAGGAAACCAGCAAGGCGTATGGAATCCCGCGCACTGTCACTATAAAAAGTTAATTTAGATCTTACAGACAGAGAATCCGGGTTAGAAATACCGGATGAAAATGTTACAATTAACCCGATTCCAAATAGTAGGAGTCCAATAATGAAGAGAGGATGATCTAATACCGGGATGTAGTTAGCAAGAATAGGTTTCGCACTTTCGAAAAATATGCTGGAAATCATAACAAGTACGCCAAAGAGTGCAATCTTCATCGCAATGGCATTTCGCAGTCGGGAGACCGCATTGGTAAGCGACATAAAGAGTACAGCCAAAAAAGAATAAAACCATATAACCAAGGCCAGGTCTACATGGAGAACCAGTGACTTTTTAAAAAACAGCGGGTCGGTTATAACTGCAGAAAGACCGGGTGTTCGTGCTAAAACAATTACTACAGAAAATAATCCCGATAGTAATAATGTGAGGAGTGCGAGCTTAAGCCAGCGTTTAGAGAAATCTCTGGCAGTAAGCGACTGTGCCGCAGTCCAAATCTCAACCGGTAATAAAACTGCCTTTTTTAAAATTAGAAGCATGTTCACTGGGATTACCCACTCAATAGATATTTATGTCTATAATAAAACTCTCTTAATAGATAGGCAAGTCTATTGAAATATTTTTTTTACATTACCTGAGGTAATATCGAAAAAGTATTTTGTTTCGGAATTCAAGAATCAAAAGAATATTTTATCAACAACTGTAAGAACTTGATATAATACCAGTAATGAATCTGTTTTCTGTAGTTGGAGAGGCTAACTTTAATCTTTTTTTCTATATCTAAATGTTTTTAAATCAGACGTCACAATATGCATTAAGAGCAATGACCGGACTTGTTGTCTTTCAGCAGGACAAGCCGGTCTCTTCATCCCGACTGGCCGAACTAACCGGTGTGCCCTCTCATTACCTGTCCAAAATTATGCGTAAGATGGTAGAGTCCGGATATGTACACTCTCGGAAGGGACACGGTGGAGGATTTATTATGAGTATAGATCCTGAAAAACTGACTATTATGGACGTACTTACGGCTGCGGGTTTTGACATGGATGAACAGCCTTGCGTATTTGGGTGGGATGAATGCAAAAATGAGAACCCGTGTCCCCTGCATCCTATTTGGAAACGGTTAAAGGATGACTTTCGTGACTGGGCATGCAATACCAACTTTGAAGAAATTCGACAAGAAAGCGGTATGATGGACAATCTTGAAAGATGGAATCAAACCCGAGAGTCTAAATAAAAATAATTCCGCTGATACATATCTAACATCTCTTTTCCTATAGGCAATTCTTACTTGTTTCTGTGCCCCATACTCTCTATATATAAATGAACTTTTCAACAAATTACGTTGGGTACATCTATTATGGAACGTACATATTCTTTTACTCAAACGGTTATTTGCGGACTTATTGCAACATTTATGATGTCAATGCTTTCATTTCTATCAAGCGGCATTGGCCTTCCTGTTATTGATGTGGGATATATGCTAAAGGAAATTTTCAATCATATTCATGAACAAGATCCATATAACATGCTCTGGGGAAATGCAGCCTACTATATCGGTGGGGTTTTATTGGCTTTAATCTATGTAGTTTTCCTGGATAACAAACTACCGGGTAATTGGCTGGTGCAGGGAATTATTTATGGTGTTGTGATTTCAATTGTGGCTGCCGTCATTATATCACCCGCTATTTCTATGGCCGGTGGAGAGTCATTTGGCATATTTTATATCGATACCTGGTTTCCCGTACTTAATATACTTGCCGGTTTAATTATGCACCTGAGTTATGGCATCACCTTGTTACTTTGCCTGGAGTATTCCGATCGTTTCAGAACATAATAAGCCCACAAAGGCATTTTTTCGAGTATATTTCTGAGAAAACCAATACACAGCCATCTCTTGAGTTCCGTAGAGACCCTCCCCTTGCTCGGGCATTGTACGCTCAATAAAAGTAGTAGCCGCCTCCTTTAATTTAGGTAAATCGGCATTGCTCAATATGCTTCCGCTAAGATTCAACATCAAAATCTTAAAACTTATTTCAAATAGTGTATTTGGCTCTTGTAGTTAACTTGCTCTCTTCCAACATTGGGAATGGGAGATGGCGATAATGAGCTTATACCCGGCTGTTTTACAAGATACAACAAGACAAATTGCATTATTTTGAACAATGCATATTTACTTCGAAATCTAATCATTTAACAATAATAGAATGTCACTACAAACAATTAACTGGAAGCAATTTGAGCAGGTCGAACTTAGGGTCGGAACCATCAAAAGGGCTGAGGAATTTCCTGAAGCAAATAAACCTGCTTATAAACTGTGGGTATATTTCGGAGATGATATAGGTATCAAGAAAAGCAGTGCCCAAATTACTGACCTGTACGCAACAAGCGACCTAATTGACAAACAAGTTCTTGGCGTCGTTAATTTTCCACCTAAACAAATTGGCCCATTTATTTCTGAATGTCTCATTACCGGCTTTCACAGCGATGATGGCAGCGTAGTACTGGCAGTGCCCGACAAAACCATCCCAGATGGTAGCAAACTTAGTTAACACATAAACTTCGTAATACTTAATACTGTTACATAGTGTAAACCGGGTACGTAAATTATCCCCTATTAACAGAACGATCCTATGCGAATAATTACCGTACTTTTAACTTTTCTTGCAATAGTTGGGATAATGCAGGAATCCAATGCCCAGGCTGTCTTTATTTGGGATGATATATCTGATAAAAAACTCACGCTGTGGGCCAAAAACAACTTACCCTGCCCCGTATTTTTAAAAGCAGAACCCGACTCGATGAATACGGAGTTTAATCGTTTTATCCCCAAAGGGGCGCAAGATAAACTCATTCAACTGCCTATCGATTCATTAGATTCTCCCGCCGAATTCAAAGGACAGGTTCGATATCATCTCACACTTGGAAATCCCGATGCTATTCATAATGACAGCTATAAATATTTACTGCCTTATCCCCAGGGAAAATCACATCTACTTATCCAGGGAAATAACTCAACTTTCACCCATAACTTACCAAACTCAAATTACGCCTTCGACTTTTATATGCCCGAAAACAGCCTGGTTAGTGCTGCGCGCGGCGGTACTGTCGGATTTGTAAGCGTCAGCAATAAAAAGGGCGGCGACAATGAAAATTACTTGCAACAGGCTAATAAAATCATGGTCTGTCATAACGACGGAACCGTAGGGGTTTATGCTCATCTGCGATACAAAGGAGCAATCGTTGATATGGGTGAACAAGTTTATGCCGGAGAAGTTATCGGCTTTAGCGGAAATACCGGATACTCTACCACCCCACACCTGCATTTTGTAGTTCTGGCCGGATCAAAGTCGGTGCCAATAAAATTCAGAGAGCTCCCGAATACACTAAAAAGTGGTTTTTCATATGAACAAGAATTGATTTTTAATTGATTAATGCCACTCCCCCCCCTAAAGATTTATTAAATCCCAAATACCGATCTAATATCTTGGCAAAAAGCACACCCAAATAAATTTAATTTAATATCTCCCATTCGCTGATCTTTTTATATTACCGTATATTTGTTCTCCATAAAATTCATCAAATCCGACTCGCATGGCAGGTCCAATTTTGAATAAGTTCGATATACAAAGAACGTTCCTGCTATTATTCTTTTTATCCATCCCGTTTTTAGGAATTGCCCAGCAAGATCAGCAGCAAATTGCAAACACCGCCACTGGCGAAGAAATAAAACTGGGACTTGCCTTGAGTGGAGGAGGCGCCAAGGGATTTGCTCATATTGGAGTACTTAAAGTACTTCAGGAAGAAGGAATTCCCGTACATATGGTCAGTGGCACCAGCATGGGCTCAATCATAGGTTCATTATACGCCATTGGTTATTCACCTCAAGAGATCGAAGAGATAGCTCGAACTTCGAACTGGAATACTCTTTTAAATGACAGTTATCAAATTAATCCACAACAAATATCGAATACGAATCTAAAAAAGGATACTTATCTTGTTAGTTTCCCCTTAGATGACAGACAGCTTTCGCTACCTGCCGGCCTTATTGACGGACAAAATATATCCATGATGCTCTACCGGCTTATGCTCCCCTTTCATGATGTACGAGATTTCACTGAGCTACCGATCCCTTTTTCGGCTGTGGCAACTAACTTAGCTACGGGAGAACCCAAAAGCTTTTCCAGCGGTTATCTGCCCGATGCAGTACGAGCCAGTATTGCCATTCCCAGTATTTTTAAACCAGTCAAAATTGACGGAGAAACATATATTGATGGTGGTGTTGCTCGAAATATACCGGTTGAAGATGTGCAAAATCTCGGTGCCGACTTTGTAATCACATCTGATGTCGGAGAACCTATCAGAAAACTTGATAGTCTCAACACATTTGTTGACGTGCTCTTTCAGTCGGTAGGATTTCATCAACAAGAATCGGATGTCATCCAAAAAGAAAAAACGGATATCTACATTCGGCCGAATATCAGCGAGTTTTCAACATTCAGTTATGAACAGGTAGATGAAATTGTTCGCCGTGGTGAGCGAGCCGCCCGTGCAGCACTGCCAGGAATTAAAGAAGCGCTGGGGGCCCGCAAAATAGCATCCTCAACATTCAAGCCAATTCAATCAACACGGCAAGATACTATCCTTGTCTCAGATATTTCACTCAATAATTTAACGGGATTACTACAACAGCGGCAGGTATTTCTCGGTCTTGATATACGTCCCCCGGAAAAACTTACGTTCTCTCAGCTCGAACAAAAAATAAACCGCCTTTACAGTTCGGGACTCTTTAGCCAAATATCATACCGTCTACAAAACAACCGGGATACTGAGGGTAACCATCTCGTCTTGGAATTCCAGCACAAAGAACAGGAGTATGCTGGTTTTAGCATGCGATACGACAGCCAATATAAAGCGGCACTGCTATTCGGCGTTTCTTTAACCGATATTATCTTTTTGAATGACCGGTTGACCATGCAGCTAAGAGCTGGTGAAATATTAGAATTTACTTTAGATCACAGTATCCCTATCAGCCTTGTCCCGCTTACTCATGTCAAAGCAAAATTTAATTTACAGCGTTCTCCCATCAATTACTACAACCAAAACCAGGCCCTATCGAGCGTAGATGTGGAAAAATTGACGGTTAAACCATCATTCGCAGTTCAATTATGGCAACAAGCCGATTTAGAAATCGGCCTCGAATCAGAACTGTACAACTTAAATGAAGCTATCGGAAATACGCTTGTATTGGGCAATACCACCTTTGTGCTAAGTCCATTTTTGACCCTTGATTTTAACACCCTTAATCGCCCCTATTTCCCAACAAAAGGACAATCCCTCAGTTTAAAAACCGAAATTTCAGAACCCGGATGGGGAAGCTCTGCAAACTTTTTCCAGACTTCCGGCAAATGGTTCTCCACTATTCAGTTCATTGATGGAGTAAACATTTCCAACGAACTTTTTGCCGGATATTCTTCTACCTCAGAATTGCCTCTTCATTACTATTATTATTTAGGCGGGCTATCTCAAAACCCTGTTTTTGAACTTAAGCAGTTACCTTTTATGGGACATCCTGCCCAACAGCTTCGTGCCGCAAATATTAAAGCACTCCGCACAAAATTACAGGCCAGGATAACAAAAAATACCTATATCAGCGGGGGGATGAACCTGGCACACCTTGCTGACCACTGGACTTTCAATATAGATAAAGAACGATTAGAAACCGGCTACTCCCTGGCATTTGGAGCAACCTCAATTGTTGGCCCTATAGAAATTGCACTTTCAACCCCGGATCTTACCAGCGGCTATGCCGTAAAGCTAAATATGGGGTATCATTTTTAAAAAGCAATGCCCGAGGTTTTATCCCCGGGCATTGGATCAAAAATCAGGATGAGCTAACTTTTAGTCTCTACGAAAATCAGCCTCAGGTTCGGGCTTATTATCAAGGATCTCTTCAATTCGCTCCATGATATCCGGCGTCATTTGATCAACTACATTAATAGCTTCCATATTCTGCTCAACCTGTTCTGGCTTTGATGCCCCGGTAATAACCGTACTTACATTCTTATTTTTCAGGCACCATGCCAGTGCAAACTGCGGCATGGGAATTCCCGCACCCTCAGCTACCTCAGCCAGTTGCTCCACTTTATTAAGCTTCTGACGACCACTCTCTGTTTCCAGAAGTTTTTCACGCAGCCAATCGTATTTATCGAGCGATAGTCGGCTTCCTTCCGGCACTCCATCGTTATACTTACCGGTTAACAAACCACTGGCCAGCGGACTCCAAATAGTCGTACCCAGACCAATCTCATCATATAGCGGAGCAAACTCCTTTTCCACCTTTTCGCGCCGAAACATATTATACTGTGGCTGATCCATCAATGGTGGACGCAGATGCTCCTGACGAGCAAAATCATATGCCTGACGGATTTGTCGCGCCGACCATTCACTGGTTCCCCAGTATAAAGCCTTCCCCTCTTTTATCATCTGATTCATGCCCCGGACCGTTTCCTCGATCGGAGTATGTTTATCCGGGCGATGGCAGAAGATAAGGTCAACATAATCAGTTTGCAGGCGTTTTAGTGCCGCCTCGGTCCCCTCCTTGATATGCTTGAAAGAAAGTCCCTGATCATTGGGGCCTTCACCGCCCCAAAATATTTTGGTAGACAGTACCAGGTCGGTACGCTTCCACCCTGCTTTTTGAATAATATTACCCATCATAATTTCTGACTGCCCTTCGGCATAAACCTCAGCATTATCAAAGAAATTAACCCCTGCATCATAGGCTTCTTTCATCGAATCATAAGCTACATCTTCATCAATCTGATCGCCGAACGTAACCCACGATCCAAAAGAGAGAGCTGAAACTTTAAGCCCTGATCGTCCTAAAAATCTGTATTCCATAATAATGTTATTAGCTCTTTTTATAATTAAATTAATACTGTTTTAACAATGCATAATTACAAGGTTTTTAAAGATAAAATCGTTTGGATATTGCCCAATTGGATAAGCGCTGTTTAGGGGCGGAAATTGGTATTTATAGCACTTATATTATGGGCAAATTGAATCGGTTTCTATAAGAAAGAAATCCGATTTTTATATAATTACAAGAACAATACTATTATTGTTAGAGTAATTTGTTGTACACAATTATTTTTCGGTACTATTTAATTTGCAAAAATCAACTAACGAATTTCTGTCATGGCAAAGAATATGGCTCAAACTGTAGAAGAATACATTGAACAACTTCCCGAATATCGCAGAGAACCGATTGAAGAGATACGGGAGCTGATTCTCGAGAATATTCCCGAGGGCTATGAAGAAACAATTAATTGGGGAATGATTAGCTATGAAATTCCTCTTGAGGAATACCCTGACACCTATAACAATCAGCCTCTCAACTATATAGGCTTGGCCGCACAGGAGAATCACAATTCTCTTTATCTAATGTCGGTATATCAGGATGAGGAACTTCAGGAATGGTTGGAAGAAGAGTTTGAAAAGGCCGGCAAAAAAATGGACATGGGGCGTTCTTGCATCCGATTCAACATGGTTACCGACTTACCCCTCGAGCCTATTGCTACCATCATTGGCAAACATACACCGGATGAGTTTATAGAAGCATACGAAGAAATACGCAAATAGATTCTCTAATATTTACTTCCATCTTATAAACGGTTAGCCCTGCTTTTGTGTTACTATGTGTAACTAAATCGGATGACTTATGATTACACACTATACAAAATTAAACCAAATTCAGGGTTTACTGTTTACAGCTATTACTTTTGTAATATTTTCATCAGCTGTAGTACAGGCTCAAACTAATAACACTACTGACACCATGAGCTCAACAACTATGGAAGAAGCTACCTTTGGGGCCGGCTGTTTCTGGTGCGTCGAAGCTGTTTTTGAAGAAGTTAAGGGGGTTAAATCAGCCGTTGCCGGTTATGCCGGGGGTGAGTTACCCAATCCAACGTACCGTCAGGTATCATCGGGACAAACTGGTCACGCCGAAGTGACTCGCATCACTTTCGATCCCTCTGTTATCTCGTACAAACAGCTGCTCGAAGTTTTTTGGCACACGCACAATCCCACTACTAAAAATCGACAAGGTGCTGATGTAGGCCCCCAATATCGATCGGCTATTTTTTATCACAATGAAAAGCAGAAAGAAATTGCCGAAAAATCGCTCGAAAAGACTAATAATTCTAACCTGTGGGAAGATCCCATCGTTACCGAAATAGAACCCCTGTCAAACTATTCGGTGGCCGAGAACTATCATCAGAATTATTATGAAAATAATCCCAACGCGGGATATTGCCAGGTAGTAATTGCTCCGAAGCTCAAAAAGTTTCGGAAGGAATTTTCCCATCTGCTTAAAGATAACGTAAAGGAGTAGCTTTAGAGCTATATACAATACATCTGACAGGATCTATTTACACAGAATCTTTGCCTTCCCCATCAATACTGAATAGCAAATTAACGTAGGTTCCATTATCACTGCCTATCTCCCATTCAGCTTCCAACTGTTGGGCAAAGTTATCAATTAGATTCATACCCAGCGTATCACTCATTTCGGGTTCTAAATCATCAGGCAGACCTTTGCCATTATCACTTAACCGGGCCTGTACCTGTCCATTCTCTTCAGTTACCCGAATGGTAATAACATTATCACTTCCCCCATCAAAAGCATGTTTAAACGAATTGGTAACCACTTCGTTTACTAAGAGTGCGAAGGGCACCGCCTGTTCAATATTCAACTCTATACTTTCGATATCAGCAGTCACTTCAACCTCTTGATCAGAACCGATGGTATTTCGAATCGTCTCTACGAGATCACCAAGATATGTATCACAAGAGATGCTTTCCAGGGTTTCGGAATTGTAGAGCTGCTCATGGATAAGCGCCATCGTTTGAATACGGCGTTCGCTCTCCTCCAGTGTATCATGTATCAGTGGGTTGTCTGATTCATACATCTGTAGCTGCAGCAATCCCGAAACAATAGCCAAATTATTCTTTACCCGATGATGAATTTCTTTCAGCATCACTTTCTTTTCTTTAAGCGAGCTGGTAATCTCGTGTTCATATTCTTTCTCTTCCGTAATATCGATATACATTCCAAACCCGGCAATAGGTTTATCATCAATATAAACCGGTATAGCGGCAATAAATACGTCAATAAGATCTCCGTCTTTGGTCAGACGCTTTGCTTCTCTGTTAAAACTTTCAGAAGCATATTCTTTCAACGGCATTCGGGGCACCTCTCCCCGTTCTTCTTCCGGCACAATAAACTCATCAACATCTTTACCCTTAAGCTCTTCCTTGCTGAATCCAAACATATTTTCAAAACTCTCATTTATAGCCAGAACCTCATTTTCGGGCCCAACCATCACAATGCCGGCCGGTGCATCCAAAAATAGATTGCGAAAAAGCTTTTCGCTTCTACGTAATTTTTCCCGCGCCTTTACCTGTTCCGACATATCATGACCGACACCGAGCAAATAGTTATTACCATCTTGCTTAAATAATTTGCCCGTCAAATAGTATGGTATCTTTTTGCCATCTTTTGTTTTAAGCTTCGATTCTATCTCTGATTGTCCAACTTCAAAAACTCTCTCAATTACTTTTTCTACTGCGTCTAATTCCTCTTTACCGAACAAAATATCCGGCGTAATCCACTGCATATCTTCCTCCGTGTAACCTGTTCGATCAAGTAAGTTTTGATTCCAGCGGTGATAATTTCCTTCTTCATCAAACATATAGAAGATACCCGGCAGGCTTTCTAAAAGGGCTTCGTTAAATCGTTTCTCATTTCGTAATTCCTGTTCCGTCTCTTTTTGCTGGGTAATATCAATCCCAACGCATAAGAAAAACTGCTCATTATCAAATTCTATAAAATAGCCGCGCCAGAAAAAGGGAATTGTTTCCCCCGATTTTGTCAGAATATCTAATTCAGTGCCTCTTCCCTTTTGCTCTCGAGCTTGATCTACTGCTTCCTCTAATGATTCATGATGTCCAGCTTTGATAAGATCAAAAGCCGTTTTCGTTTTAAGCTCATCTCCTCTATATCCGGTATACCGTTCGGCAGAGCTATTCCACTGCACAAGCTGCAAATTCTCATCCATCAGTAGATAAATACTCGGCAGATTATCCAAAATAGTATTGGTATAGTTTCGCTGTTCAACCAGCGACTCCTCAATAGCTTTCCGTTTCTCGAAAGCAGCTATAATCCGGGATGTTGTTTCCAGCAATGAAATTTCTTGATCATTCCACTTTCTTTTCTTCCTCGTATCAGCCAACCCAATATATCCCTTCCATTCATCTTCAACGGTAAAGGGAATAATTAAGATAGACTGTACCTGCTGATTTTTTAAAATGGATTGTTCAGGCTCTGGCAGTTCATCAATTTGGGCATGTACTTTTTGAAGTGATGACAACTTCTCATACAACCAAGGTACATCGGAATATTTGAATGTTCGATCCAGATTTTCAACGATAGGATCGATACCAGTCTCAGTTACCTCTAAAACCGGATCTAAGTACAGGTCACCCTTAACCTCTTTATTTTTATAAAGAAAAATACGATCAGCCTCAGTAACATCCTGGAGCAATTCCAAGCTCTTTTCGAGGGCTTTTGATGAGTTGCTCTCCAACAGCAATTTAGAACTTTGAGAAATCACCTTTTCATATTCAAGGCGTTTCTGTAATTTTTCTTCTGCCCGTTTTCTTCGGTTGATCTCCTGCTTTAGTTCTTCGGTTTTATTCTCTTTGAGAGTTATCTCTGCTTTCTTTCGTTCGGTAATATCTATGGAAGACCCATATATAAGCTTATCACCATCCTCATTCTCAACAACTTTTATTTCATCCCGAAGCCAAATATATTCTCCCCACTCCGTCTTAAAACGATACTCGTTTATTGCTCCTCCTCCCTCTTCAATAACCTTGCAAAACTGATCGAAAACTTCTTCCTTATCATCTGGATGAATCCGATCCGACCATCCATTCTCATGTTCAATAAAATAGGAAGGTGCAAATCCTAAAATTTTTTCAGAATTCTGACTAACAGAAAGAATGGGGAAATCTGAAGTAGCAGCGCATATGAACAAAATAACTGTTCCACTACTAAAGAGTTCTTCAATATCTTTAGAAAACCGGGACCTTGGCTTTTCCTCCATTTATTATTTACCACTGATTCTCTTATTAAAATGCCAACACCTCTTATTCCTGTATATATAAGGATTTACTATCTTATTAGAAAACATAAATGTTTAAATATCAATGCCGGGAATTGTTCTTTTCAAAATGATAGACATTATTAACAAATAATAACTTTATAAAATGGCATTAAACGATCTTATTACATTTTAAGTTAAAACTGTGTGCCATTAATTCTAAACCAATCATTTTTATTATGAAAGCTATTCTATCACCCTTTTTCAAGATTTCGCTTGTTGCATTAATGAGCTTATGCATTACTACAACTGCATTAGCTCAGGAGCGTGCCAATGATGAGCCAAGAACAAGTCCGAATGCAACGGTAAGCCAAACTATTGGTACCACTGATATCACCATCACGTACGGACGTCCCGCCGTCAATGATCGAACGATTTTCGGAGATTTGGTACCCTACGGTGAGGTTTGGAGAACAGGAGCTAATGAATCTACAGCGTTAGTCGTTTCTGATGACGTAACAATCGAAGGAAATAAGCTGAAAGCTGGCACCTATTCGCTCTATACTGTCCCCGGTAAAGATAAATGGACTATAATTATTAACTCAAAACTTTCATGGGGTACCCAGTACGACAAATCTAAAGACATATTACGATTTACAGTAGAACCTCAAAAAGCAGATTTTATAGAGCGTCTGCTCTTCTATTTTGAGGATGTTACTCAAGAATCAGCAACCGTTGTATTGCACTGGGATAATACCAAAGTACCCTTTACAATTAATGCACAATAGATAGAGCGAGCGCATTATTTCGACATCTAATCCTCTTAAATCTTCGGTAAATAGGGACGCTTTACCTCATCACGGCCTACTCGTACTATTCGTCTTTTTTTGGGGCGCTAATTTTATACTGGCCGAAATTGCTCTAACTGAAATGTCTCCCATCTCATTCAGCGTATCACGCTTTGCGATGGGAGGCATTGCTCTGTTTTTGGTAATGTACCTGCAATACCGAACTGAATGCAATAAGACTTCGTCTAAGGTCCCATTCTTACCCAAAATTAAAAAGGAGGACTGGCCACGCCTCCTGTTTGTTTCTGTAATCGGTGCAACGCTGGCCCCTTGGCTGGGTATTGAAGGATTAGGACTAACTCATGGGGCACGTGCTTCGCTCTGGCTGGCTCTTGGGCCCGCTATAAGTACGGGCATCGGATACCTGTTCCGTACCGAGAAAATGGGAAAATTCGGATATGCCGGAGTCTTTCTTGCAGTCATAGGTACCGTTATTTTGGCTTGGGATGGATTGCGTCCTGAACAGGGGTACTGGCTGGGTGACCTCATTCTTATTGTAGCGTTGGCTCTTACTGTTATCGAGCTACACGCCATAAAACCCTTGGCACGGGAATACGGATCTGTTTCTATCGTAGCATTGCGCACTGCTATTGGCGGGTCTTTATATCTTCTTATAGCTACTCCTGATTTAATTGAAGTGACCTGGCTGTCGTTAGGTGTTTGGACCTGGATCGCCATTTTAGCCGGTGGAGCAATCGGAGTAGGTGTTGGCCAATGGGTTAAGGTACGAGCGTTAAAAATACTGGGTCCAACCCAAGTGGTACTCTATGGTAATATGGTGCCTATTGCAGCTTTGGTAATAGCTTGGCTCAGTATCGGTGAAAATCCCAGCCTGATGGAAATAATTTCAGCGGCATTTATTATCACCGGTGCAATATTTATTCAGGTTATCGACAGTGATGCTGGAGCTACATCAACAACACGTACACAAAAAGAGGAGGACTTAACATTCTTTACCGAAACAAAGCAGGAAAGCTAATTTGATAATAAAAAAAGGCGGGTCTGGCGACCCGCCTTTTCAAACTAATCCTCTAAACATAACTATCTAAAAATTAAACGATAGCTGCAGCAGAATATTGCGTCCTGCCTGCGGGTAATAATAATTAAAGAACTGCTTTTCTCCTCCAGAGATATATCCATAGGTATATCCGTTGGATTCATACATCTCGTCAAAAATGTTATTTACCTTTAAGGTTGCCTTGAGGATATTCAGCAACGGCGTGGTGCTCCAATCATAACTCAACCGCAGATCGTTCACCAAGTAGGGGTCCAACGTTCTGCTTTCGGTCTGGGTATTATCCAGATATTGTTTGGACACATATTTGGTATTCAATGAGGCAGAAAATCCCTGGTGAGTAAAACGCAATGAGGAATTCCCAGTAAATCCCGGTGAAAAGGCGATATCAGTATCCGTATAGGTGGTCGATTCCTGACTACCCGTAACATAATTATCCAGATAGTAAGTATATTCCTCAATTTTATTGCGACTGAAGGTCGCATTTCCGGACCATTCGAGGTTTTCATGAAGCTGAATACCGGCCTGTAACTCTATTCCGGCTCGGTAACTGTCAGGTACATTTTGACGAATATAAGCTCCTACATCATTGATCTCACCGGTTAGAATTAACTGGTTCTTATAATCCATATAATACAGATTAGCTTTTACAAAAAAGCGATCAAACTCTCCTTTATATCCTGCCTCCCAATCATAGAGCGTTTCATGCTTCGGACGATTTTCGGGCGTGGAATTCACATACTCATCACGGGTAGGCTCTTTGTTCCCAACACTCATTGAAGCATAAACTCGCTGATGATCAGCAAAGTTATATGTTAACCCGGCTTTGGGATTAAAAAATGTCAGGCGATCGGTTTGCTGTACATTTACTACTTGTTGGCCACCGCCCGGAGCCGGCTGGCGATCTTTTCCCAAAAACTCATAAGTAATATGACGAATTTGGGCATCAGCAAAAGCACTTAACTTATCCGTGATGCTATAATTAGCTTTAACGTAACTGTTAAAGTCTGTTTTAAAGGCATTGTTATCGTAATACTGATTTTCAACATCTGTACTTCCGGCAAACTCTGCCCAAACAACTTCTCCAAAATGATCGCCGTCGTATTCATTATAACCACCGCCTACGGTTAGCGACCAGCGATCACTTTTATTGTACTGCGTTGAAAACACGCCACCGTAAAAATGATTATCGAGCCAAAGCTGTCGAACTAAATCGCTCTGTGAAATGGTCGTATCCGGCAGTTGTATGGAATCAAAATTATACTCCCGCAGCGCCTGATCTGCTTTGTATTCCTCATAATAACCGCGCCCATAGGTGTAATGCAGCGAAGCATTAGCATTCCAATTTTCGCTCAGCTGGTGGGAATAATGGAGCTGGTAGTGATCCTGCTGATAGTTATCGGTCTGGTCTTCGTAAGGTTGACCCGGTTTTTCGGTGCCTGCAGAATTATAGGTTCGATCACCATTTTCAAGCCTGCTTTCTGGTACCCCATTCCAAGCGTGATAGGTTTTCTCTTTTCCGGAAAATACATCAACACGCAGCAGGCTATTTTCGCCGTGTTTTGCTCCCGACAGATAGAACGACTTTAAGTCCGAAGAGGCGCGATCTATATAACCGTCGGATTCAATTTTTGATAGTCGTCCCTCGAACTGCCAACCATTTTCCATCAAGCCCGAACCAAGCATCACATTTGCTTTTCGGGTGTTAAAAGAGCCCACAGCTGTATTGACTTCTCCGTAGGCATCCGGTCGCATTTGCGATGTTTGAATATTCATCGTTGCACCAAATGCGGCAGCACCCTGTGTAGAAGTTCCCACACCACGCTGAATCTGAATATTTTCTACCGATGAGGCCAGATCAGGCATATTAACCCAAAAAACGCCATGAGATTCCGCATCATTAATGGGGATACCATTTACCGTCACATTAATACGGCCCTGATCCACACCGCGAATACGCAAGCCCGTATATCCGATCCCTGCTCCGGCATCCGATGTGGTAGTTACCGACGGCGTACTGCTAATCATATAGGGCATATCCTGTCCCAGATTCTGCCGCTCGATTTCATCTCGACTGATATTTTCATATGCCATCGGTGAGGCCTCATCAACGCGTAGCGCTCTCACAAAAACCTCATTACTCATAATGGTCTTTGGCACCAGTGCAATATCAACCGAACTACCTTCTTCGATAATATCAACGGTTTGGGTTTTATATCCGACAAATGAAACCGAAATCTTTTGGGCTTCATCGTCGATCAAGTCCAGCGAAAACTGCCCGCCGCTTTCTGCCGAAATCCCATTTGAAGTACCAACCTGCACAATATTTGCACCGGCCAGCGGTTCGCCGCTTTGAGCATCGGTCACGGTTCCTGTTATTGTTTGGGCAAAAAGTGATGAGCTACATAAAATAATAAAGCACAGGAGTGTTGTGCTTTTTAAAAGTTTGAAAAACATAAGTTCCTCCGTCTTATTAGGTTCATAAGAGCAGGAGATGAACTTGCAAGAAATGCTGATCAATTGGGCAGCAGAATAGAATTCTATTCTACTGCTCTGGTTTCCCTACGCCGGTGTTAACCGGTTCAGGTTCTCAGGGTATGATCTCAGCCTGCTGTTGCAAGCACCCCCAACCTTGGGTGATTTTTATTCGGTCGAAAGATAAGATCCTTACTTCATATCTTCAAAATAAGTTTGGGACAATAAATAGCACTTGGCAAACATCCACATCCATCATTTTCACATAATAAATACAATCAAGTGTAAATAAAATGCATCAACTGTAACCGTTGAAAATAATTAAGTTTGGCATTTCAGATCACTTGATATATTTAAATACTGTGAGATTACCTCAAAATTGATTTCATTACGTTTTGAAAGGTTTTAAATGCAATCCATACCGTATAACAAATGATAACTTCGCTCTTTTAGCGACCTTTATTAGAATTAATTTCAAACCCAAATAGAATTTATTATGGATAGCTCCTGGATTTTCACCTCTTGGTATACCGTTTTCATGGCAATTATATCAACGCTCGGGATTTATATTTTTTTAATTTTATGTACCCGCATATACGGGGTTCGTTCTTTTTCTAAAATGTCAAGTTATGACTTCGCTATCACGATAGCTATTGGTTCCGTCCTGGCCAGTACTATTTTGTTCAGATTTCCATCTTTAGTACATGCTACGGTTGCTATGGGAACACTTTTTGGAATTCAGATGCTCGTGGCTCATTTTCGTAGTAACTCTTCAATAATGAGTAAACTGGTTGATAATGAACCAATACTTCTAATGAAAAACACGGAAATTATTGAGAAGAATTTAAAAAGAGCACAAGTCACACATTCCGATTTACGAGCCAAGCTTCGGGAAGCAAACGTAACGCAGATGACCCAGATTCAGGCTGTAGTGATGGAGTCAACCGGCGATATATCGGTACTGCATCATGACGACCCTGACCACGATTTAGATAATGTGCTTCTAAAAGGTGTCCAGGGATGGGATAGTTAAAAAAATTCAGCAGTAATTATATCTCTTTAATCGGCAATCTTGAATCCCCTTACTGTGGATTAACTGAGCTTGCCAAAAGCTACCCAACATGCTCTGATAACGTGGCCGCGGGTCGGGTAAGTTTGTACTAATTTGTTTTACTTTTTATCCATCCGATAGCCTGCCTACACAAAACCTTGCTAAATAAGAGTTAGCCTCACAATAGAAATTTTAGCACAGGGAAACACTTTCAGCCATCCAATGGCTACAGCTACTGGCCTACCATAAATACTGCGTTTCCAAACAGCAGCTTTCCATTATACCAAAAAGCACGAAACAGGGGATTATCAACCATATAAACCACCGACCCCTGCCCTATATTCTGCACACCAAATGTTAGCGTATTTTCGAGCTCTTCTTCTGCTTTATATCCCACAAACCCACTCATATGAGCGTCTTCTTTAGCCACCCCTACATTCCATCCCTCGTCCAGATAGCTATAGGCATCGGCGTCAAGTTTTAAGGAGAAATAGCTATCCTCATAACCGAAAGCAAGCGGGTGACTCGTATCCATCGATATCTCAAAAACAGATCCCGAATTACTCCCGGTAATATATTCTCGCTGCTGTTCGCCATAACGATCCAGCTTCGTATTTGGGGAAACCTTATCCTCTGAGTTTTCTTCATCTTCCTTCCACTTGATATTAAACCCCTCTTTATCAACCAGCATGTTGTTGGCATCTTTTAACGCAATAAGCTTACCCCCTGATACTATCCACTCCCGAACTTCCTGGAGTCTCTCGTCATTAAGTTTATCACCGTCGATCGCAGACGGTAAAATCAGCACATCATAGTTATCTAGATTGACTTCATCAAAATAGCCGGTATCCAATAGCGTGATGGGATAATTGATCTGCCGGTCAAAATAGTGCCAGACTTCACCTACTCTGTTTGAGCTTGTCCCTTCACCGGCCAGCAAAGCCACGCGTGGTTTTTTGAGGTAGCGGACCGAAGAGGATCCAAAATCAGGCCCAGTCCGCACAAAGCCGGTTTGGGCTCCATAAATCTGCTGGCTGTGTTTGGCAGCAAGTTTTTGTACTACGTTGTCAAACCGTTCCCCATATTTTTATTATCGGCCCGTGGAATAATTAATGTTCCCCGTCCGTACATGCGATCATTCATTTTAAACTCTTCACTGGCAAAACGAACTTTTACATCATTTTTCAGTAGATCAGTCAACAGGCGAACATCCGTCAAATCCTCCCAACGAGCCAAATAAGCATAGGGGGGTTCACCAAACGTATTATCTAATTCTTCTTTTGAATAGAACGTTTCTTCCACCTCCAGCTGCCGCTCCAGAGCATACCCCTCAATCCCATAGGCATAATGCTGTTCCCAAGCCGTAATATCATACGTTACCGAATCGGCCAGCTCGGGACGCGGCTCAAACATAATACGCGCCATCACTCCCTTTGGCTGGTGTACGCTCACTAAGTAATCATCCTCGGTGACACGAATGCGTTCTGTTTCACCGGTTCGATAGTTATATCCGCCTAACGTCTGCTCACGGGTCGCTTTCCCGTATTTGATTCGATGCTTTTCCAACAAGTTAAAAAGAGCCTGCAGTTTATCGGGATTATTATTAGCCTTAATCACAAATGTTTTGTACTCGCTTCGGGGATTGTTCCGCGCCGTCTGATAGTAATCTGAAAATTCGCTTACCAACTTATCCGCATTTTTCGAACTTATTTCTACGGTTGAAAGTCCTGTTGTATGGTGATGGGTCAAGCGATCGGTTAGCGTTAGGGTATCCCCTTGCGGTTTTTGGATGCCCAATCCTGCATAACCACCGCCGGCCTGCTCATAGGTCATACCAATGGCCCCGTTAAAAATAGGATAGGTATCACCGTAGCTGGGATAGAAAAGATCAAATACTTCGCGCGTAAAATAGAGCCAGTTATTCTCATCAAAATACTTGGCATTATTTTCACCAATGGTATATTGAAAATCGGACTGCCAATCGGTAATAGCATTATGGAAGGGCTTAGCGGCAGGTGCAAAATAGTAGGGCGAATTGTAACCTTGCTCGTGAAAATCGACGTGAATATGCGGCATCCACTTCTGATACTCAGCCACGCGCTGACGGCTTTCCTTTTGTGTTAGCCACGCCCAGTCACGATTCAAATCAAAATAATAGTGATTGGTTCGCCCATTGGGCCACGGCTCATGATGTTCGCGGGCTTCTACCTGTGCATTGAACTCTTCGCCCACTGTCTGTCTAAACCAATTCACATACCGTTCCCGCCCGTCGGGATTCAGCATCGGATCTATTACCACAACGGTATTCTGCAACCACGATTTGGTTTCTGAATTATCGGGACGAACCAGTTCATAGATCGTCTTCATAGCCGCCTCGCTACTGGAGGTTTCATTGCCATGCACATTATAGCTGAGCCAGACGATTGCTGTTGTATCCGCCGAAGGCTCCCCATCCAATAGACCCGTACGCTTCAAGTTATTTTTGCGGATATCTTCGAGCCGACTCATATTTGAGGCATCCGAAACAAAAGCCAGCATCAACTGACGCCCCTCGTAGGATTCTCCGTATTTTTTTGCTTCCACCATGGATGAGGTTTCAGCAATATGCCAAAAGTAATCCATCACCTTATAATGCGACGTCCACTGGCTACCTAATTCATAACCCAAAAATTCAGACGGCGATTGAATATTGCTTTGCGCTTGTACCGAAACGCTTAGCGTTAAAAAAAGTAATAAACAAGCGAATGTGCGAGAGAGTAACTTCATCATATATGTAATAGACGATTTAGTAATGAGTGAAAGTAAATCTTCTTACTCATTATCGATAAATAAGATTTGATTAAAGAATTTAGTTTGTTTTGAGGGTAGAATCATCCAGGGCCCGATCAATTTGTTTCACCACCGTATCTACAATGGCATTGGGGATAGGAATCGATAAATTGTAGTGAGCGATCTTCCAAGACTCTTCCTGTTTAACGAGCACTCCCGATCCACGCGCCGGACCCAAATTGGGCGTATCCAACGATTCATCGAACCATGCTGTCTGCTCGTTATCTGAAAGATAAACATGACGTTCAACGGGCGTAAAACCCCAGGCCTGACCGTCATCAAAATACGGTTTTGCCCACGGTTTAAACTCAGCAACAGTCCACCGTTCGGTGGCATCCGTTCCCATAAATACAGCGCTGTCGCCCGTAAAGTGCATAAAATAGCGCTCAAAGTTAGCTTCGGATGCAGCCAAATGCCAGTCATCCAAAATGGTATTAATAGCCTTTTTCTGTACTTGTTCTGACTGCCTGTTCCCACTTGAACATGCAATAGCAATCAGCAAAATAACCGAGAGAATTAATAAGTTACCAATGCATTTTAAATTCATGGTCCAATTAATCTAATTTTCAAAATTGTTAACAAATATATCCACGACATTTACTTATGATGTAGGAATAAACTGAATCTAAAACCAAATTAAAACTAATTCTATCATAATCGATGAATAGTTTGACATGACTTCTCATTGACTTAATTTACAAGTTCCAATAGTAAAAGAAGAGAGACTATAAAAAAACATTAGGTATTGCTCATAGTAAACTCTCATTTTGGTAACCAAAGACCTGCTTTAGGTTAAGTAGCTGATATTATGAATATACGCTCCTGGAGTATCTATATATTACTTACAGTCTCGATTGTGCTTACAATTCTTACGGGTATGCTTCTCTATTATGGTGAAGTGGAAGAAACTCAAGACACCCGTAATCTTTTGGATACTCATGAAGTAATTCACAGTGCGAACCAACTGTACACCATTCTTTTGGATGCCGAAACCGGCCAGCGTGGCTATCTTATTACAGGTAATCAAAATTATTTAGAACCTTATAAAAATGCTACGGAACATATTGATCACCGACTTGAACGGCTTACCACTTTAGTTGATGAGAAATCCGATCAACAGCACGTTATTAACAATGAGTTGGAACCAGCTATTGACAGGAAATTAGCTGAGCTTAAAGAAACAATTGCTCTTTTTAATAACCAAGGAGGTGAAGAAGCAGTAGCATTGACCAACACCCATTTTGGCAGAGAACAGATGGATGCCATCCGCAATGCACTTGATAAAATTATTGCTCAGGAAGAACAACTACTCGAACAGAGAGGCAAGCAACTCGATCAAAGTTCTCTGCTGTTTAATCTGATTTCTTATGGGGGACTTTTCTTTATTACAGTTACTATAGTAATGGCCCTTATAACTATCCGACAGAAAAACAGGGAAAACCAGAAACTTATCGATCAGCTAGAGAAAAGCAACGGCATGCTATCTGATCTCCATGAACGAGAAGTACAGCTAAGCAATGAGAAAAGTAAATTTATGAGTATGGCTGCACATGACCTTCGGAGTCCCATTAATGCTATTATGTCAATCGCTAACCTCATTAAAAATGATCAAGACCAACTAAATGAGGAACAAAAAGAATATTTGGATTACATTTCTGAGTCGGCCAACAAAATGTCGAATATGATTGATAACTTTCTGGACGTACAGAAAATTGAAGAAGGTGAAAACAATACTACCCAACCTGAAAATGTAAACGTCTACGGATTGTTAAAGGCCATTTTAATGGGATTTAAACCAAAGGCTTCATCCAAAAATATTACGCTTAATTTAAAAAGCGATTGTAAAGACAAACCGTTTTGTACCGACAAAGCAATGTTTTCGCAAGTAGCAGAGAACCTTATTTCGAACGCAATAAAATACTCTCCTTCTGATACTACTGTTACGGTTTCTTTATCCAAAGCTGATAACAAAAAAGGATTTAGGATGTCAGTCAGCGATCAAGGGCTTGGCATTAAAGAAGAGGAACAAGAACAGATCTTTGAGCCCTATGCCGGCATCAGCAACAAACCAACCGGCGATGAACCCTCAACAGGTCTTGGTCTTTCCATTGTTAAGATCAGAATAGATGCAATGGGTGGGTCTATTGAATGTGATAGTCAACCTAATAAAGGCACTACCTTTACAACTTATTTCCCTCCGCTGGAGTGTGATGAAACCACCGATTAAGCACATCATTTGCTGTTAAAAATTGTAGCATTTCTTACCTTTACCTATTCTAAAAGTAATACCAAATTTATACGCTTTTTATGTCTGTAACAAATGATGAAATTGCCGGACGCCTGCGCGAAATTTACCAACTGATGCAGCTTGCCGGTGAAAACCGATTCCGTGCCATTGCTTTTGACCGCGCCGCACAAACCATTGAATCACTAAACGAAGATATTAATGACTATATCGAAAATGATTCGCTAACCGACATCAAAGGCATTGGCAATTCTATTGCCGAGGATATCCAATCGTACGCCGAGACGGGAACCATTGAAGTACTGGAAAGTCTGCGCGAACGTATTCCCGAGGGCATTATTAAATGGCTCGATATTTCGGGATTGGGACCCAAAAATATTGCTAAAATTCACGACCAGCTGGGTATTTCTGAACTTGATGAGCTCAAAAAAGCCTGCCAAGACGGTCGGGTGGCATCTCTCGACGGACTGGGAGAGAAATCGGCACAGAAAATCTTAAAGTCCATTGAGTGGATGGAACAGTTCGACGAACGCTGTCGGCTGGATGAGGCCACCGAAATTGCTGAACCCATGTATAACTTTCTCAAAGATCAGGAAGGCGTTGAGTCTATTGAAATTGCGGGTTCGCTCCGTCGGTCAAAAGAAACTATTGGCGATGTAGATATTCTAATTGGCGCCCAGGAAAAATACATCACAGATTTATTTGACGCTTTTGTGGATCACGACTTGGTCGTCGAAGTGCTGGGACGCGGCGAAACCAAGAGCTCCATCAGAACAGAAAACGGTCGTCAGGCTGACCTTCGCATCGTTAAACCCAAGCAATTTCCCGCTGCACTCATGTACTTTACTGGCAGCAAAGAGCATAACGTGGTTTTGCGTCAACGGGCCCGAGAGCGGGGACTCTCACTCAATGAATATGGACTATTCAAACTTGATGACGAGGGCAACACCGACTTCGACCGACCTATAGATTACAGCTCTGAAACGGATATCTACGAACATCTGGACCTGCATTTTGTACCCCCAGAACTGCGCGAGGACCGCGGAGAGATTGAATTCTATGAATCTCATCAATCCATGAACTTGGTGACCAATGACGATATTCGCGGCGTGCTGCATGCCCACAGTACGTACAGCGACGGCAAGTTTTCCATAAGACAGATGGCCGAAGCCTGTATCGAGCGCGGCTATGAATATTTAGGGATGAGTGACCACTCTCAAACAGCTGCTTATGCAGGTGGATTATCTATTGATGAAATCAAAAAGCAGTGGGAAGAGATTGATCAGCTTAATAAAGAGTTCGCCGATAATGGTGTCGACTTCAAAATATTCAAGGGTATTGAATCGGATATCCTAAGTGACGGAAGCCTGGATTATGAGGATGAAATTCTTGACGGATTCGATTTTGTGATCGCCAGTGTACACAACGGATTGGGGATGTCGCGCGAAAAGATGATGACCCGTTTCCGTAATGCCATCGAAAATCCCTATACCGATATCGTGGGACACCCAACCGGGCGACTTCTGTTACAACGTGACGGCAGTGACCTGGATATGAACGAACTTATTGAGCTGGCCGCAGAGCATAAAACGGCTATCGAAATTAACGCTAATCCCCGCCGCCTCGATTTAGACTGGAGGCATGGCAATAAAGCCAAAGACGTAGGATTGATGTCTGCCATTAATCCCGACGCGCACAGTAAAAAAGGCATTGACTACATTCCCTATGGGGTACGTATTGCCCGAAAAGCAAAATTCGAGAAAGAGCGTATCCTAAACACCAAAAGTACTGACGAACTTAAGGAATGGTTTCAAAGCCACCGGTAACGATTACGACTGTTTCTCTGTCGAGCCACGCTTGACTAAAACAGGATCAGAAACCTGTTGAAAAACAGGACTGTCGGCGGCACCAATCAATTTGGTCATCTGTTTTATAGCGTTAACCCCAATGGTATACATTTTTTGATCAACGGTTGTCAAGTCAAGATATTTACTCAACTTAATATTATCATATCCCATTACAGCCACGTCCTCGGGCACATCAATACCCAACCGTGAAAGTGCATACATCGCTCCAACAGCCAAGGTATCATTCAGACAAAAGATCGCCTCGGGAAATGTTCCCCGTTTGTTGAATTTCTGAATAGCTTCAAAGCCCGACTCTTCCGAAAATCCGGCATGTTTGCTTATTGATCCCCGGACAAAATGCTCGTTTTTCACCTCAATGCCCTGTTCTCTCAGATAATCCTGAAATCCTCCCGTGCGTTCTTTTGTCATAGCTGATTTTTCAGCTGCCGAAATAATACCGATAGACTCATACCCCTGGTTTACCAGATGCTCGGCTGCCAGATAACCCCCTTGATAATCATCAACCTGAAAATAGCTGTGTTCAGAATGAGTAGAATTTACCAGCACCGTTTGTACTTCGGTAGCCTGTAGCTGTTTATGGATGCGTTCGGGGATATCAATTGAAATAATTATCAGCGCATCGGCGATCCCTCGTCCGAAAAACTCTTTTAATCCTTTCTGAGGGTCATCGGAACCGGTATTATAAATCATCATATCCAGATCGGTATAACCAATTTCATCCTTTATCCCCTTAAGCACTTCATTGAAATAGGGTGTTGTAAACGAGGGTACCACCACACCCAAAAGTTCCGCTTTGCTACTGGCCAGCTTTCGGGCCGTTAATCGCGGGGCATAATTCATCTCACGCATCGCTTTTAAAATACGCTTCTTTGTTTTGTCCGAAACGCGCGGCGAATCGTTAAGCACCCGAGAAACAGTAGCCGTACTTACGCCAACTTTTTTGGCAATTTCGTAAATGGTGGGTTTCTTAGCCATAGCACAAGCTATTATCTCACTTTTAAATTATAATCCGTTCCCCTTTTTTATTTTATATAACAAGTCTTACAGCACAAATTGGATAGTACACATATTATTGATGAACTATTTAAACTGCAAAATAAAACCGGCATCTTTCGAGTTAATTACATAAGACATAGCACCAAATAGTATTGAAATTATGAAACGATTATCTATTTATACATTTACACTCCTGCTGGGAATATTCTGGATGATGAGTAATACAACAAATGTTAAAGCCCAACAAACAAAAAAGATTATTTTGGCGGGCTATAAACATGACCCTCCCGTTCCTACCAGTGGCTCGGGGCTCGCTACTGTTACCCTGCATGGCGATACACTAACGGTGAAAGGAAAATTTGAAGATTTAAGTGCTAACTATTCGGGTGCTTATCTAATGGTGAGTATTCGAGGACAGAGCGGGAATCAGCTACACCGTTTAAAAGCAGAGCTGAACGAAGATAAAACGGGAGGCAAGCTACTTGGCAAAGAGAATCGATTTGTGCTTTCAAAAGCACAAAAAGCATTGTTAAAAAAGGGGGGTTTCTATATCAATATTAGCTCCTTTGAAAATCAAAAAGGGGAACTCCGTGGGAATATTGGTCCCTTGGGAAAATGATTATACTTACCCCTCTAATTCTTTAACATGGAATGATCCCTTTTAAAAAATGGGTTATACATCCCAATATCTGAAATCAACTATTAAACGCTGACAATATTTTAATATCATTATGAAAATTGTTCTTTCACCTGCAAAATCATTGGACTATGAAAGCGAACTCCCTACTGATAAAGCCACAGAACCTCGTTTTTTAGAGGAAGCAGAAACCCTAAATAATGAGCTGGCCCAAAAATCTAAAGACGAGCTCAAAGAGCTCATGGACATTAGCCAGAATCTGGCTGACCTAAATTATGAACGTTACCAAAAGTTCTCCACTCCATTTACCAAAGACAACGCCCGTCCCTGCATTTACGCCTTTAACGGCTCCGCCTATAAAGAGTTAGACGCCTTTACCATTGATGAAGAACATATTGATTTCCTTCAAGATAGTCTGCGTATTCTGTCCGGAATGTATGGTATTCTTCGTCCGCTGGATCTGATGCAGCCCTATCGTCTCGAGATGGGAACTAAAATGCAGGTTAATGGACACGATAGGCTATACGATTTTTGGGGCGACAGCCTTACCGAAGCCCTCAACGACGAGCTAAAAGATGATGAGCTATTTGTGAACCTTGCCAGCAAGGAGTATTTCAAAGCACTCCAGGCCGATAAGTTAAAGGTGGATGTGATTAAGCCGAAGTTCAAAGATTTCAAAAATGGAGACTTAAAAGTGATTGGGTTCTACGCCAAGAAGAACCGTGGAACCATGTCACGTTATCTTATCGAAAACGAGATCGATAGCTATGAGGGTTTACTGGGCTTTAACGGCAATGACTACAGCTACAGCGAAGAGCATACCGAAGATAAAACCAAGCCGGTCTTTGTGCGATAATAATTACCTTAAATGAAGTAAGGACACGTCCTCGCGTGTCCTTACAATATCATCAAGCTTATTAAGCTAAGCTCTGAAAACTCCTCCCTTAAACAGACTTAGATAAGAAAAATCAATTTTTGGGTATTGGCTATGAGACAAAAATAAATCTACAAACTTATCATCTTTTTGCCACGTTATGACCCAGCGGGATTTTATCCACCGCATCAAGTGCAGGAGTAGGATCTCCCATAATATAGAAATGGATCCCCGGTGCACCGCCCTCCAACAGTTCGGTACACTGCTGAGTCGCCCACTCAACACCAATTTCTCTGGCATTATTGGGATTGGCTTGTACTTCATTCGATAAGGCTTCCGGAATATTCAGGTGAAAAAATTTAGGTAAGAAATTCAGATGCCGCTCGCGTGTAAGAACCTTTAGGCCCGGTACAATCGGGCACTCTATTCCGGCATCCCTACACTTTTCTACAAAACGGAAATAGGCATCGTTATTAAAAAACATCTGCGTAACGATGTAATCACCGCCCGCATCAACTTTTTCTTTTAGTCTTGCTATATCAAAATCGAGATTAGGGGCCTCAAAATGTTTTTCGGGATAGCCCGCAACACCCACACAAAAATTTGTCTCATGAGCATTTACAATATCTTCAAGATATTCTCCCCTATTCATATCCTTAATCTGTCGTACCAGATCAATGGCATATTTATTATAGGTTCCATTTTTAATGCGGGGAGTAGAATCGTCGGAAGCATCCCCACGAATAGCCAGCACGTTATCGATTCCCAGAAAATTTAACTCGATCAGGGCATCCTCAGTTTCCTCCTTTGTAAATCCTTCGCAAATCAAATGCGGAACCGGATCTACATCATATTTATGCTTAATTGCCGCACAAAGTCCGATTGTCCCTGGTCGCTTTCGCTTGATATGCCGCTTGATCGTTCCATCCGACAGCTCCTCGTAATACGATTCCGCGGCGTGATAAGTCACATCTATAAAAGGCGGATTATACTTCATTACCTTATCTAATGACTCAAAAACCTTACCAACCGAACCCCCTCTTTTGGGAGGAATAATCTCAAATGAGATTAACGGTTCCGTTGCTCTACTGTAATGCTCGATTACTTTCATTTACTATATTTTTCTTTGTACCTTTGAGATCCAAAAACTTTTCTGCAAGTTACGCGATTTTCGTACAGAAAATCTAACAGTGTCTAAGGTAATCACTTCGTAGCTTAGTTGAAAAGTTTTTGTGCAACCACAAGCACCTTATAACTTATTACCTGAAAACTACTTACATGAAATTTGATCAAATTACCGATCTGCTAAAAGATCGCATCCTGATTCTGGACGGCGCCATGGGCACCATGATTCAGAATCACAACCTTTCTGAAGACGACTATCGCGGCGAACGCTTTTCTGATTTTGAGAAAGCAGATGACCTCAAAGGCAACAACGACCTGCTGAGTATTACACAGCCCGAGATCATCAAAGATATTCACCGGCAATTCCTTTCTGCGGGATCTGATATCATTGAAACAAACACATTTAACAGCACCTCCATTTCGCAGGCAGATTATGAAATGCAAGATCTGGCCTATGAGCTCAATGTGGCAGCTGCAGAAAATGCACGCGAAGTGGCCGATGAATTTACGGAGGCAAATCCCAGCAAGCCCCGTTTCGTGGCCGGCGCTATTGGTCCCACAAACAAAACCCTTTCGCTTTCACCGGATGTAGAAGATCCCGGCTACCGCGCAATCACTTTTGATCAGCTTAAAGAAGCTTACGCTGAACAGATTCGCGGGCTGGTCGACGGCGGAGCTGATATCCTGCTCGTCGAAACCATTTTTGATACCCTGAATGCTAAGGCCGCCATTTACGCCATACACAAATATGTCGAAGAAACAGGCAACGAGATTCCCGTTATGATTTCGGGGACCATTGTTGATCAAAGCGGGCGTACGCTTTCCGGCCAAACTACCGAAGCATTCTGGATTTCAGTATCCCATACCAAAAATTTACTAAGTGTGGGGCTTAACTGCTCACTGGGATCCAAGCAAATGCGTCCTTATATCGAGGAGCTCGCTAATATTGCAGATTGCCATACGAGTCTCTATCCCAATGCGGGACTGCCTGATGAGATGGGTGATTACAACGAGACGCCCGAGTTTATGGCCGACCAGCTGCGCGATTATGCTGAATCTGATTTTGTAAACCTTGTTGGCGGATGTTGCGGTACCACTCCCGAACATATTGAAGCTATTGCTGAAGCGGCCAAAGAATGTGAACCACGAGAGATCCCCGAGCAAAAACCGTATTTACGTCTTAGCGGGCTGGAACCGCTGGTAGTTCGTCCCGATACCAACTTTGTGAATATCGGTGAACGTACTAACGTGATGGGTTCGCGAAAGTTTAAGCGACTCATCAAAAACGAAGAGTACGAAGAAGCACTCTCGGTAGCACGTCAACAGGTGGAAAACGGCGCTCAGATCATCGATATCAATATGGATGAGGGCATGCTCGAATCCAAAGAAGTGATGGTGGACTTCCTCCAGCTTATTGCCGCCGAGCCAGATATTTCACGGGTGCCGATCATGATTGACTCCTCCAAATGGTCAGTCCTCAAAGCGGGTCTAAAAGCTGTCCAGGGGAAATGTGTCGTAAACTCTATTTCTCTCAAAGAAGGCGAAGAAGAGTTCAAGGAACATGCACGCGAAATCCTCAACTTTGGAGGTGCTGTGGTCGTCATGGGCTTCGATGAAAAAGGTCAGGCCGATAACTACGAGCGACGCATTGAGATTGCCGAGCGAGCCTACAACATCCTTACCGAAGAAGTTGGTTTTGCCCCGCAGGATATTATCTTAGATCCTAATATTCTGACGGTAGCAACCGGTATCGAGGAGCACAACAACTACGGCGTAGACTTTATTAAAGCTACTGAATGGATTAAAGAGAACCTTCCGTTGGCAAAAGTGAGTGGCGGACTCAGTAATATTTCATTCTCTTTCCGCGGTAATAATAAAGTTCGTGAGGCCATGCATTCGGTGTTCCTGTATCATGCTATCCAAGCAGGACTCGATATGGCCATCGTCAATGCCGGTCAGCTTGAAATATATGAAGAGATTCCCGAGAAACTGCGCGAGCTGGTCGAGGATGTTATCCTAAACCGCCGCGATGATGCCACTGAACGACTGGTTGATTATGCCGAAGAGATCAAGGATGATAAGACCGAAACAAAAGAGAAAACTCAGGAATGGCGCACCAAATCCGTAGAAAAACGGATAGAGCACGCGCTGGTAAAAGGCATTGTTGATCATATTGTGGATGATGTGGAGGAAGCCCGACAAAAATTTGATCAGCCTATTGAGGTAATTGAAGGTCCGATGATGTCCGGCATGGATGTAGTCGGAGATCTTTTTGGATCGGGCAAAATGTTTCTCCCACAGGTGGTAAAAAGTGCCCGCGTGATGAAAAAAGGCGTGGCCCATCTCATCCCCTACATCGAGGAAGAAAAAGAGAAGAATCAAAACAGCGAGCCTAAAGCCAAGGTGCTCTTGGCCACGGTTAAAGGTGATGTCCACGATATCGGTAAAAATATCGTTTCAGTGGTCCTGCGCTGTAATAATTTTGATGTGATTGACCTCGGTGTCATGGTTCCGGCAGATAAAATTCTGGAGGAGGCCCGCAAAAACAATGTCGATATTATTGGGTTGAGCGGCCTCATTACGCCCTCACTGGATGAGATGGTGCACGTTGCTAAGGAACTTAAGCGCGAAGACTTTAAACAGCCATTAATGATTGGGGGAGCTACGACCTCCCGCACGCATACAGCGGTCAAGATTGAACCAAATTATGACCAACCCGTGGTACACGTGCTGGATGCTTCGCGAAGTGTGTCGGTAACGGGAAACCTGGTATCCAAAACGCTGCATGATGAGTTCGTTAAAAAAATCAAAAATGATTACGTGAAACTGCGCGAACGTCATGAGGGGCGTTCCAGCCGTAAGACCTATTTGCCCATTGAAGAAGCACGAGAAAATGCCACGCAGATCGATTGGGAATCATCCGAAATCGTAAAACCGAACCAGCTGGGTATCCAGGAATTTAATAATTATCCGCTGGAAGAAATCCGAAATTACATTGACTGGGGACCGTTTTTTATTGCCTGGCAAATGAAGGGTAAGTTTCCTGATATCCTGGAAGATGAAAAGTACGGCGAAGAGGCACGCAAACTATATAATGATGCCAACGAACTACTGGATAAAATTATTGATCAAAAATTACTAAAAGCTCGTGCGGTTTTAGGTTTGTATCCCGCCAATTCGGTGGGCGATGATGTGAAGCTTTATACCGATGACAACCGTGACGAAGTCCTTACTACATTCCATATGCTGCGTCAGCAAGCTAAAAAACGACGAGGTCAACCCAACAAGGCACTTTCTGATTTTGTGGCTCCAAAAGAATCAGGCATCAAAGATTATATGGGCGGCTTTGCCGTGACAACAGGAATTGGCGCTCCTGAGCTGGTCAAACAGTTCGAAGATGATCACGATGATTACAACGCCATTCTCACCAAAGCGCTGGCCGACCGGCTGGCAGAGGCTTTTACCGAGCTATTGCACGAAAAAGTGCGCAAGAAAATATGGGGTTATGCGCCAAATGAAAGCTACAGTAATGATTCCCTTATCCGTGAGCAGTACGATGGCATTCGTCCTGCACCGGGTTACCCGGCACAACCCGATCATACCGAAAAGCGTATTCTGTTTGATCTGCTGGATGTGGAAGATAAAGCGGGAATTACGCTGACAGAATCTTTTGCCATGCATCCGGCCGCCTCAGTTAGCGGATTGTATTTTGCTCATCCTGAATCGGATTATTTTAATATAGGTGATCTTAAGAAAGATCAGATTGAGGACTATGCCGACCGCAAAGATATGAGCGTTAAAGAAGTTGAGCGCTGGCTGGGACCTAACTTGAATTATGATCCTGAGTAAGGGGGAAGTGTTATTTCTAACCAAGGCTTATAAAGCTTTCAAACTTCAGCAAGTCATATCTTTATTTACTTTTCCTACGAATCCAATACGACACATTCCCGACTAAAATTACAATAGCACTGCCAACAACAGTGTACAGTGGCCAAGCAATCACAAGCGGCTCCCCGGGTAGAATAGCATGAATAGGTCCCTCTACCATAAACAGCAACGAAATCATTCCTGCAAAAAAGCCAATCATCGCATCGGTTTTATCGGGTTCAGTAAAAAATCGGCCGAGTAAAAAGGCGCCCAGCAACCCACCATAAGTATAAGATGCAATCCCGAGGCCAAGCTCTACAACAGCCGGACGTTCGCCCTCCTGCAGTTGTAAAAAGGCAAAGAAGAAAGCAGATCCCGTTAAAATTACGTCCCATATCATTGTAATAATGCGGGATATTTTCAGATCCTCGGCTTGCGTATTTTCCTTTCCAAAATAAGGCTTATACAGATCCAGCGTTGTTGAAGAAGCCAGGGAGTTAAGTGACGAACTGAGACTACTCATTGCCGCTGCAAACAGTGAAGCTATAATCAATCCGGACAGGCCAACCGGCAACTGCTCAACAATAAACTTCGCAAAAATCTCGTCAGTCGTTGCCAGTCCTAATGCTTGAGCAGACTGCGCATCATAAAAAGCGTAGAGCAACAGGCCAATAAACAAAAACAGCCCGAACTGCAGGGCAACTACGACCCCACTCCATACCAACGCCCGCTGACTGTTATCCACATTGCGAGTAGTAAGCAGACGCTGCACGATAAGCTGATCGGTACCATGCGAAGCTACTGAAAATATCGCGCCCCCAATCAATGCTGTAAAAAAGGTATAAGGCTGCGCAATAAAATCCGAGAACGGCTGTCCGAATCCAAAATCAAGGATTTGCAACTTATCCGCATCCGCGGCAACAGATAACGCACCACTCAGACCATTCGGCAAATCAACAAGGATAACCCCAATAGCCAGCGCCGCACCCCCTATATACACGCCCATCTGCATTACATCCATCCACACAACAGCTTTAATCCCCCCAATAAGTGTATAAATAAGTGTAATAATTGATATCGCAGCAATCGCTAACAAGTACACTTCGAAATCAGTCCACCCTATCAACGCACCTCCAAAGCGAAGGATAATCGCAAGAGGAATAGCCGTGGCAAAAAGGCGGACACCATCGGCCAGCAGGCGGGTAATCATAAAAGTCGTACTCGTAGCATTTCTCATAGCGGGACCGAACCGCTGTTCCAAAAACTGGTAGGCCGTAGTTTGCTTTCCCTTAAAATAGGCCGGAAGTAAAAGTTTACTTACCAAAATACGTCCTACAATATAACCCAACGTTATCTGTAAGAAAGTGAGATCCCCCCCATAGGCTACCGCAGGAATACTGATAAAAGTAAGCGTGCTCGTCTCGGTTGCCACCACTGAAAACATGACTGCCCACCACGGTAACCCCTCTCCGCCCATAAAATAATCAGATGTAGAGGACTGACGACCCGCAGCGTATATTCCCAACCCAGCTACACCAACGAGATATATTACAATGACAATATAATCTATTACGGAAAATTCCACCTTGGCGTTCTGTTATTAATATTCACGGTGATTATTTCAAAGTCGGAATTATAGTAATTTATTTTTAGGATTACAGAACATACTATAACATCACGCAGAATTTTCTCTTTTGAACCTTGTACAATTCCACTCTGTAAAAACAGCATTAGCATAAATTTTTAATTGTAATCAATCCTCAAATACCGTTGATTATAACATCTTCGTGATTTCTCAAATCCAACAGTTTTGTTCATGAATTCCGCTATTCAAAAGCTCTATGACATCACTCAAAAACCAAATAGAATCATCATTGGTTTGATGTCAGGGACTTCTCTGGACGGACTGGATATTGCTCTATGCCAGATTAATGGCAGCGGCAAAACAACTGAGGTTGAACTAAAAAACTTCGAGACCATTTCCTATGACCCTAAATTCAAAAAACGTCTCAAGAGCATTACCTCCGTCCCAAAAGCTTCAATGGAAGAAGTCTGTCTACTACACAGCCGGCTCGGTAATTATCACGGTAAACTAATACTTGAGGCACTTGAGAAGTGGGGAATTGACTCAACACAGATTGACTGTATTGCCAGTCACGGGCAAACAATTTATCATGCCCCAAAAAGCCAACACAATCAGCCAGACATGCCCAACGCTACGTTACAGATTGGGGATGGAGATCATGTTGCTCATAAAACGGGTATTCTCACCGTCAGCGATTTTAGGCAAAAACATACTGCGGCCGGAGGTGAAGGTGCACCAATGGCCGCTTTTGTTGATCAAATGCTCTTTACGCATGACACCAAAGAGCGAATTCTTTTAAATATTGGGGGCATTGCCAACTTTACCTACCTGCCACCTCATACATCTGATAAAAAATCAATTACTACGGATACCGGTCCCGGCAATACCCTCATTGATAACGCTGTTCAAAAATATTTTGATGAGGATTTTGATAAGGACGGCCGTATTGCAAAACAGGGTTCTGTAGATCCAACTGTACTTAAAGCACTAAAATCGGATCCCTATTTCCAGAAATCGCTCCCTAAAACAACCGGACCTGAAATTTTTAATCTGAATTGGATTGAGAAGCAGTTGTCAAAAATGGGAATCACAGATCTTCCCTCAGATAATTTAGTTGCTACGCTTACCCAATTGTCGGCAGAGACCATTGCTGAAGCAATCCAAAAAGTTAATTTACAAAATATCCAAACTGCTATCTATGTCAGCGGTGGAGGGCTTCATAATCCGATATTAATAGAATGGATCGACGAGCTTTTACCGAATTGCACTATTCGTAATTTTGAAGAGATCGGCTTTGATCCCGATGCCAAAGAGGCCGTCATTTTTGCCATATTAGCCAACGAAATGCTTGCCGAAGAAGGGTTTTTAATTAATACTGACAGCGAAAAAAAAGTTAATTTTGGAAAGATCTCTTTCCCTGATTAACCTCTACTTCTGCTCTTCAACCCAATCATAAAATTTTTGAATGGCTTTTCCCCGGTGACTGATTTCATTTTTAATCTCCGGCTCCAGCTCGGCAAATGTTTTTTTATAAGCTGCAGGAAGAAATACCGGGTCGTATCCAAATCCACCAGACCCCCGTTCTTCTGAAATAATCATCCCGCGACAAACACCTTCAAAAGTATAACTGTCCTCATCCGTAACAAAGGCGGCAACGGTTCGAAACTGAGCACCTCGCCGCTCCATAGGTATACCCGCAAGCTCATCCAAAAGCTTATCCACATTATCCTGATCCCTTGCATCTTCTCCCGCATATCGTGCCGAAAACACTCCCGGACGACCATTTAAAGCATCCACTTCAAGACCGGTGTCATCAGACAATGCAGGCAGTCCCGTCTTTTTGCACACATATCGAGCTTTTTTTAGAGCATTACCTTCCAGTGTATCGGCGTCCTCCTCAACTTCCTCCAGCTCAGGAAAATCATAGGTTGACTTTAGCTCAATGCCCAATGGTGCCAATGTGGCTCGAAGCTCCTCAATTTTATGCTTGTTTTGCGAAGCTAAAACAATTGTATCCATAATTTTGACTCCTCCTCTCACTTACTCAGCACCTTTCGCTTCATTCAATATTTCCTGCATTTGGTGCCATTTCAATCGAGGACCAAATTGGGATACCACTTTTGATCCGGCAAGACTGGCCAGCTTCCCGGCCCCGGCAAACCCCATTCCGTTCGTGATACCATATAAAAATGCACCGGCATACATATCACCTGCTCCATTTGTATCAATGGCATTTACATCGTAGGGCTCAATATCAATAAACGTGTCGCCATCATAGATCATAGCGCCATTGGCTCCCTGTGTTATGACAAACCGCTCTGCCTCTTTCTTCAACGCTTCACGTGCCTCATCCAGATTATCTTTGCCGGTATAAATTTTCGCCTCTTTTTCATTACAAAAAAGAAGATCAACAGAAGCGCCAATAATTTCATCAAATCGACCTTTGAATCCCTCTACAATAGCAGGATCAGATAAGGTAAGTGCCGTTTTTACATCATTTTGCTGGGCTATTTTCTTCGTTTGATTCATCGTCTCAAAACCGTTTTCTGAGGTCACCAGATATCCTTCGATATACACATATTCAGAATCACGAATAGCCAGCTCATCAATCTCCTTGGTTGACAAATTTTGTGTAATACCCAAATACGTATTCATGGTTCGTTCGGCATCATCGGTAACCATCACCAAGCACTTACCGGTTATACCTTCTTCTCGCTCCTGACGATCAAAATTGGTATCAATGCCGGCCTCTTTCATATCCTCCAAGTACAAATCTCCAAAGTGGTCCTTAGCCACCTTGCAAGAATAAAATGCTTTTCCTCCAAATTGACTTACGGCAAAAACCGTATTCGCTGCTGATCCGCCCGGCTTCTCAACCGTTTCTTCTCTGCTGATATCATCAATAAGACGCGACTGGGTTTTCTCGTCCACCAATGTCATAACACCCTTCTCGACGTCGTGCTTTTCTAAAAACTCATCACCGATTTCGAATTCCATATCCACCAGCGCATTCCCAATACCGTAAACGTTGTACTTCTTTTTCATAAAAGATTCTGATTGTTCAAACTGTAATTTACCTACCAAAGTGCGGAAAATACGAACTCTTAAGGCCCCAATAAAGTTCAGATTGCTAAATAAAAAAGGCACCTGCCTAATAAAAGACAGATGCCGAAGTTGTAAAGGAAATATCGATCCTTATTGCGATATGATTGGATCAGGATCTCCGTCCGGATCGCTTGATGCAGATCCGTCACTTGTTGCATTGCCTCCCGTAACCAATAGCACTCCCGCAGCATGCGGACTTGCCATTGAAGTTCCGCTGATGGTATTTGTTCCTCCATCATTCCAAGTAGAGAGAATATCTACACCGGGTGCGGCATATTCTACAGGCGGATCGGTTGGTCCGGACCAATTAGAAAATGATGCAAACACATCGCTCTCATCCGTAGCAGAAATAGTCCAAACATTATTATACTCAACACGTGCGGGGGAATAATTATTAGCATCATCACCGTCATTTCCTGCAGCCACAGCAAAATAAACACCTTGATCTGCTGCATTACGTACCGCATCATCAACAGCATCAGAAGTACTGCCACCTAAACTCAAATTGGCAACATCACCAGCGGATGCATTTTGGGCAACATAATCAATTCCATCAATAACTCCGGAGTACGAACCACTTCCACGGCTATCTAGTACTTTAACGCCTACGACCGAAGCTCCGGCAGCAACACCTACAACGCCAATATCATTATCAAGTGCAGCAATGGTTCCCGCAACATGGGTACCGTGACCATTTCCATCATCAGCATCTTTGGAATCCTTGCCATTCGTTATAAATGTAGCACTTCGAGACGCATCTACATTTAAGTCAGGATGATCTAAATCAACACCGGTATCAATCACCCATGCGGTTCCGTTGCTGGCTGCGGCACCGCCTACGCGATCAATGCCCCAAGGGGTTACCTGGTTACTTCCTCCGCCATCACCACCGTCATCTTCATCTTTACAACCTGGCCAAGGAGAACATGAACCCGGAGGTGCTAATGTAAACATCTGATCTTCTTCAATATAATCAACCCGATCATCTTTTTTTAGATCAGCTAATTGCCCATCACTTAATTTAGCGGCAAAGCCTTTCAAGGCTACATTATATTCACCGACGACGGATTCTTCTGTAATATTGTAATCGGTAAACATCTTGCTTCTAACCTTTTTTAACTTAGATATATCAGAACCAAGAGCTTTACCTTGCGTATCCTCATCTTTGAAGACCACGATATACTGGCCATCAATAGTTTGATTAGCTTCAGTTTTCAGTTCTTCTTGCTGATTATTCTGATCGACATTAGTAGTTGGCTGATCACAAGCGGTGATCCCAAAGACAACTAATGCAACAATCAAAGTCATTCTAAAAAATGCATTTCGCATAATTTATCCCTGATTTATTAAAATTACATTCGCCAATTTGACGAATATGAAAGAGCAGGATTTTATATTTTGGCCTATTGCCCTACAAGAAATAAGGTAATCCAGCCATCCCGCTATATATTTTAAGATTACCAAACAACCTATTTGTTACGAATTAATCATTTTTTTATAAGAGAACTTTATTTTTAGCAACAATAATTAAATTAAGTACTCTGTTTTTCACTTGTATATTTACCACCTTTAGTTTTCTTTAACATAGAACACTTAAATAGTTTTTATTCATAATAAGCTGCTGTTAATTTCCATTATCTTTGTTTAACAATGCACCAACTCATCCCCTTTTTAGAACAACGTTTATCTCAAAGCCTGCCGGGTAAAAAGGCCCAAATTGAGATGGCTCCGGAACCGGTTGATGGTGGCGAAATTCGAGAGATGGAGCCACCACCGGAAGTCAACAAGAGCAGTGTGCTAATTTTACTTTTCCCCAACGAAGATGATGAAATGGAGCTGGTATTAACGCTGCGAAGCCATGATATTGATCACGGTGGACAAATTAGTTTTCCGGGTGGGCGTGCTGAAAAGGGAGAATCACTACACCAAACGGCCCTTCGGGAAGCAAAGGAGGAAATCGGGATATCTCCTGATATAGTAACAATCATTGGGGAGATCAGTGAGCTATATGTAAGTCACTCTAATAATCTTGTTACTCCGGTTGTTGGCTTTACAGATCGCAGACCTGAGTTTGAAATAAACCCTACCGAAGTCGAAGAAGTGTTTGCAGTAGAATTACATTCTCTGCTACATAAGAAAAATATCACTGTTGAAGATTGGGATCTACACTCTTATACCTACCGAGTCCCCTACTGGAATCTCCACCAGGTCCCTCTCTGGGGTGCCACCGCTATGATGCTCAATGAATTCCTCGATCTATACCGAGAATTTAAGAATAAAAAAAGTTAACCCTTTTGCTCTATCATGAAGGCTGAACACTGTACCCTTTGCGAACTTGAAACCCCTGACCCACCAGTTACAGATTCCGACGTAGATGGCGTTTTTTGTTGCTCGGGATGTCTGCATGTATATAAGCTACTCCAAAATATGGAGGGCGAACAAGCTGAACAACTCCGCAGACAAACAATCCAAAAAAGACGGAAGGAGCAGAAGCAAGATACACTGCCTGAAAATTACGAAGAAGCTTTTTTTAAAGTAAATGGCATGCACTGTTCAACCTGCGAATCGTTCGTCGAAACATTAGCGGATCGACAAGATGGTATCTATAAAAGCGAAGCCAGTTACGCTTCGGAAATGATAAAGGTTTACTATGATCCAACATCTATAGAACCCCGTATCCTTCCGCAGAAATTGAGCAAGCTGGGCTATGAGGTTAAACCGGTAGAATCATCAGAAAAAGAGGAACAGCTCAATGAAGTAGCCCGCATTATTATCGGGGGATTTTTTGGGATCATTGGCCTGTTGCTATATGTACTTTTCCTGTACCCCACCTATTTGGGCGGTGACGGTATAGTACCTTTGACTACCTCGGAAAAACTGTTTTTTATTTCCAACATTTTTGTGATGACCACTTTTGTTTTGGGATACACCGGCTTCCCTATTTTACGCGGAGCATGGGTTTCTCTTTCCGTACTTAAGCCGAATATGGATTTGCTCATTACTATTGCGGCCGTCAGTGCCTATGTATACAGTGTCGGGGCTATGCTTACCGGATCCTCCGAAGTCTACTTTGACGTAACCATGGCGATTATTCTGGTCGTTTCAATCGGTAATTATTATGAGAAAAAAATTAAAGCAGGCAAGCAAGATCTGCTGGCAAAGCTTACCGAAAAACGCATCCACTACGCGCGGTTGCTTCAAAATGGTGACACCAAGGAGATAGCTATTGAAGACCTCAACCCCGGAGATCGCGTATTGGTTAAAGCCGGAGAACGCATCCCCATCGACGGTACCATTGTAGATGGTCAAGGCGTTGTTAATGAATCTCTGATGACGGGTGAATCAATGCCGGTTTCGAAAGGTGTAGGAGATTCTGTACTCAGTGGCACTATTCTTACACAAAATGCTCTTACCATCGAAATTGGTGATACTGTTGAAAGTACCATTGACGATCTAATGCAGATGATGTGGAATATTCAAACGGCCCGTCCCGGCCAACAGCGGCTGGCTGATCGTATTGCTGCTTGGTTTGTCCCTGCTGTTATTCTCTTAGGGATCGCTACGTTTGCCTACCATATATCGAGCGGTGCTGGTGCTACAGAATCGATGCTTGCCTCACTGGCTGTTCTTATTGTCTCTTGTCCCTGTGCCTTGGGACTGGCTACTCCTCTTGCCATTGCTTCGGGCATTCGAAGCGGCCTGGAGAACGAGATTATTTTTAAAACAGCGGCCGTATTTGAAGAACAAATGGATACTGCTACTATTGCTTTTGATAAAACCGGCACCCTAACAACGGGTACGATGCAGCTCTTGGATAAAGGAAATAATCAACAAGCACTCCGCTATGCAGCTCAGTTAGAGCAATATGCTTCTCATCCCATTGCCGAACCTCTTGCTGCATATGCAACAGATCAAAATAGCGCAGATAATTTCACCTCTTATTCTACAGGGATTTCGGGAGAAATAGATGGAAAACATATTTTTGTTGGGCAACCTGAATGGATTGGTGATCACCTGCAAATCACAAAGAAACAGTGGAAACAGATTGATTGCAGTAGAAATGAGGGGAATGTTCCCGTTGCCGTGGGATGGAATGGGCAGGTAGAAAGCATACTGGTAGTCGGAGATCAAGTCCGACCAGAAGCTCCAAATATCATCCAAAGCCTGCAAGCAGCCGGCAAGAAAGTGGCTATTATTACCGGGGATAGTAAACAAGCCGGAGATGCAATACGCAAAAAGCTAAATCCTGACTTCCTCTTTACGGAAACACGTCCCGACTCCAAATCCAATATCATTGAAGAGCTGCGAAAATTTGGCCGAATTGCAATGATCGGTGATGGAAGCAACGATGCTCCCGCTCTTGCTCAAGCTGATTTGGGGATCGCTTTTGGTAATTTAACCGCCATTGCCGCTGATTCAGCTCATGTCGTCATTCCAAAAGAACAACTGACGTTAATTCCAGCTGCTTTTAATGCCATAAGACTAACCAAGAATCGAATCCGTCAGAACCTGGGATGGGCATTTTTATATAATATCATTACCATCCCCCTGGCTATTGCGGGAACCATAAATCCACTATTCGCTGCAGTGGCTATGGCTACGAGTAGTCTGTTGGTGGTAGGAAATTCTTCGCGGAATATGAACCTTATGTCCGAAGAATCTTACTCTTGATTATAGCGAACCGGTATCTTATCCAAAGGTATTGCACGGCTTACCTGAAGTGTGGAATCCCCCGCTATTTGTTGATACATACTTATAAATAGCTTCGTGGGAATATCGCCATTCGGTAAATCCCATTCGCCATATATTTTAACTGGCTTCGATTGCCTTACTTCCCAACTGCTACTATCATTGCCTAATAACATCTTATCGCTTTGTAAGCTCAGGCTGTCAACCCGGATTTGTAGCCTGTTTTGACTTATACTGTCTATTGAAGTCATCCCCAATGCAAACCGCCACTGCTGGGCACTTACTTTAACACGAAGCTGATCAATAAGAACTGCTGATTCCTGGTCGGCAAAAAGGGTGTCCCCTTCACCAAAACCACGCACATCTTCTACATCAAATCCTTGACTATTCGCATCCTTTTCATCTTCAAAAACTTGAACATTAATCAGGTTAAAAAGAGTCATTAACTCCACCAACACGGGAATTCCAATTCCTACGATCACTAAAATTTGTACCAATCGTTTAGTAGAGTTATCAGATTTTTCCTCAGGCATAACTTTTCAATCAAACATTTTAAATCAGTAAAAACACTTCATTAAAAACAAAAAGCCCTTGTCCGTTCAAAACAGCAACAGACAAGGACTTTCTTGCATCTAACAAATTCTAAGTTATCAAGATGGTCTTGGTAATGCTCCCGGTGAAAAGATACCATCGGCTACCATTTCCCAAAGCGGGAAGGCGTAAGCCAGTATTACCAGCACGAGTGCCAAAGTAAACCAAAGCTTCATGTTATCCAATATAGCCGGGGTATGTTCAACACCTGACAGTGGTTTAGGGATATAATCATCAACGGGTTTGTCGGATTTCTCACCGGCAAGCCATGAGGCAACTACAACCCAAAGAAAGAGTATCAGCGAAATGGTAAGTATGGTTCCGCCAATAGCAATCTGCCATTTCATTTCCGTCATAGTCCCAAAAATAGGCTCAAAGTCAAAACCTGAATATTCGGGCTCTGCCGTTCGTCGGGGAACACCAGCAAGTCCGGCACGGTGCATCGCGTTTGACATCAATGTCATTCCCAGGAACCATGCGTATGGCTGTATCAAGGCAAGCGTTTTATGCTTGAGTTTTCTACCGGTAAGCTGTGGAAGCAGCCAGTATGTTATGGCCATAAATGTTAACGCCACGGCCGTTCCTACGGTAAGGTGAAAGTGGCCCGGTACCCAGATCGTATTATGGATAAGAACATTGATATTCATTGACGCATTAATCATTCCGCTAAAACCACCGGCGGCAAACATAATTCCGGCAAGGGCACAACCTACAAACGCGGGGCTGTCCCAAGGCAACTTTTTAATCCATTTAAGATATCCTTTTCCTCCACGCTGACGTGCGCCGTGCTCCATACTGGCTACAACCGTAAACAGCGTAATTAAACTTGGAAGTAGAAGCAGGAGCGTACTTGCCATTGCATAGAATTTAAATCCAACAGAAATTCCTGCATCAGCATATTGGTGGTGGTATCCTACCGGAGTAGAAAGCAGTAGAAAGATGATAAAAACAATTCGAGTCATTGAATCACTGAATAAGCGTCCGCCCGAAAGCTTCGGCAAAATAGCATACCACACGTAGTAAGCTGGCAGCAGCCAGAAGTACACAACAGCATGTCCAAAAAACCAAAATAGTGTTCTCGGCAATAAGGGTTCAATCTCTGTAACCAAGCCAAGCGACCATGGTATTAACAGACCAACAACCTCAAGCGCCAAGCCGATGGTACAAACGTACCACATCAGCATAGTAAAGAGCGCCATAAAAGTGAGGATGGGAATCCGTTCATTGGGGTTTTCTGCGCGCCATTTTCGATACGACCAGAACCAATCTGCACCGGCCATCCACGAACCTATAAGTACAAGTGCCAATCCAATGTAAAACATGGGATGAGCCTGTAAGGGCGGATAAAAAGTGTAAAGCACAGCAGCTCGGATTGAACTATCCGGAACGAGTCCGCCCAAAATAGCTACTGCTGCCATTACCAATCCAATGGTCATTAACCAAAACCATGACCACGTAAAAGTTAAATTTTCAGGTTCACGATCGAGACTCCGCGTTACGCCCCATACAAACAGGCCGGCGATGAAGAATGTGGTGAAGATTAGCGCCAGCAATACACCATGGCCTGTTAATAGCGTATAATATTCCCCGGAATTAAAAAAACCACGAAATACATTGGTGCGGTGGAGCGCTTGGACGAAACCAAAGAAACCCCCAATAGCAAGCGCTATAAAAGCAACAATGAAATTAGCTTTGGCAACTTTTGCAGCTTTCGGATACTTGTGTATAAATGTCATTCTACCAGATTACTTTTGTCAAACTCAGATTTAGGTACTACCTTTATTTTACCCTCCATCACATGGTGGGCCGGTCCGCAATATTCATTACAGACGATACCGTACTCACGTACTTCGGGAAAGATAGTTGTAAACTTTGCCACCTGTCCCGGAATAGACATGGTATTTAGATTGGTCCCCGCGACATCAAAACCGTGCAGCACATCAGGGCTTGTTATATAAAACGTAACCCTGGTATCTACCGGTACTTCAATGGGCTGTGCGGTACCCGGATTAAAGGCAAACTGAATTGTTTGCACATAAACTTCATATTCAGTCTCTCCATTACGAGTAACTTCCCGCACACCGGGATTCCCAAACGGCGTTTCCGATAGGTTTTGCGGATCAACGGTTGCATGATCTCCGACCACCTTTAGATCCATCGCCACAAAACCATACACTACGGTAGCGATAAAAAAGGCAATCAGTACAAAGGATAGTTTTATCCAGAACTGTTCGAACTTATGTATATGCATATCTTTGGTTTATTAACTAATCTATAATGGAAGGAGCATTTCCGGCAAATTCCACGAAATACATAAAAACCCACATCAATGCTACAATGGCAAAGTAGATTAACGTGAGTGTTAATGTTCCGTAAGGCTTATACTCATCGATTGTTATTTCGCGAACAATATCCGGATTCTGTTCTTCCCAACTCTTTGTAGATTCGTTACTGTTAGTTGGATTATTTACTTCTTCTGGCATAACAAGGGATTTTTTTTATTTAGCATGCCCAATTGTTTGGAGACAATTAAGTATTAAATTGGTATAACTTCAAGCCATATATTCTATTTAGATTTAATTTGTCAAAAAAATATCAAGGACTTATAAGAGAAATCCTTTAAAATATATCAGCTTCAAATGGGCATCAATACTGACCACCTATAATAATGATTTCATTCTGAATTAGTCCAATAAGACGAATCAAGCAGGCGATTTCCTATTTTATCAAAAACGGCATAATTAAATCCCTCTTGGACACTATACCCACCAAACTGTCCTTTTTTATTGATAGCAATAAATCCAACCTGGATATTATTCAGAGCATCATTTTGCCGGACAATTCGCCGGACGGCCTTTTTACAGGCTGTCTTTGGATCATCGCCCCGTCGCATATTTTCAACTACCAAATGGCTACCGCATGTTCGAATTACTTCTTCGCCCAAGCCTGTAGCTGCAGCTGCCCCAACCTCATTATCAACAAACAGTCCCGCGCCAATTATAGGAGAATCTCCGACTCTCCCATGCATTTTCCATGCGGTACCACTGGTTGTACAAGCTCCCGACAGATTTCCCTGTTTATCTAAAGCAAGCATTCCAATGGTATCGTGATTTTCTATATTAACTTCAGGCTCGTACTCTGCATTCTTTTTCCATTTCTCCCATTCTTTCCGGGCTTTATCGGTTAAAATATTTTCTTTCTCAAACCCCTGTTCCATTGCAAAATCCAGTGCACCATCTCCCACTAACATGACGTGGGGCGTTTCTTCTTTTACTTTTCGGGCTACCGAAACTGGATGCTTGATATGTTGCAAGGCCCCAACCGAGCCACACCGATTTTCCTGATCCATAATACAAGCATCAAGGGTAACAAATCCATCGCGATCAGGCCGACCGCCGTACCCTACGGTCCGCACTTCGGGGTCAGCCTCGACAACCCGGACTCCAGCTTCCACGGCATTCAAAGCGGATCCACTTTCAGCTAATACTTTCCAAGCAGCTTCATTAGCAGGTATACCGTGATTCCAGGTTGATATAACTACCGGCGTACCCTTCTTTTGGGAAAATGATCTTTTTGTCCATTTCGTAAAAGGAGTTAGACCGCCCAGCAGAGTATATTTCAAAAATTTTTTGCGACTAATCATAATCAATTTTCCAGAGATTAATATATAATTCGAATTTATTTAGCACTATAAAGTACCATAACACTCAAGTTGAAAAGACTATATATTTGCTACGATTCAAGCATATCTGATGCACTCCGTCCCACTTCCATTCCAATGGCAATACCCATTCCGCTTAAACCTGCAGCCACAAACCGATTTCTATCAAGCTGTTTTATAATAGGTGTTTTGGTAGATGAGAATCCCATAATGCCCGACCACTCGTAATCGATATTGCAATGGTTCCCAAGCTTTAATGTTTGTGAGACAAATTCTTTAAGATGAGCTTTAATCGTTTCATTGGTTCCAAACTGGTCGGTCTGCTCTCCATCCTTATCTAAATTTCGCGCTCCGCCAATTAACAGCCTGCTTCCAACATTCCGAAAATAAATATATCCTCGATCGTGATGGAAGATCCCCTTCCACGGTAAATTCTCCTGCTCATTTGTTACCATGACAAATCCGCGCGCCGGATTTATCTCAAGCTCAGGCAACAACCTTCGGACAAAACCATTGGCCGCAAACAATACCTTATTAGATCGAATTTCCGGTCCCTCAGCAATACTAACGATACCATCTTTAGTTACATCCTCCACCCTGCTATTCCACTTGATATCCACCCCGGCAGAACTCACCTTTTTCGCCAGCGCCTCCATCATTTTACCGGGATGCAACGCTCCCTCCAACCTATTTTTTATTACCGGATATCCCTGTAACTCATCTTTCGAATAAACATCATACTCACCGACCAGCTCCTTCATCCATCCGTTAAACCGATCAATTTCGGCCGATACTTTCTCAAACTTCTGTCGTGATTTAAAGAATTCAAATCCACCACAATGGTCATAGCCAATTGCTTCTTCACCCAGCGTCTCTTTCAGCAGCTGGAGTCCTTCATAACGGCGTTTAATTCGTCTTTTAATATTCTCCTCAGACTCTTTTTCCATATCCGCCAGGTGTTCACCGATCGACCCAACACATGCAAAACCAGCATTGCGCGTACTGGCACCCTGTGGCAAATATCCTCGTTCAAGTACCGCTACTCTGGCTGACGGATTTTGTCGCTTATAAAACAGGGCCGAAGATAATCCCACAATGCCTGCACCGATAATGACAAGATCATACGGTTTCAAGAATGAATCTTTTTCCCAGAATGATGATGAATAACTCATACCTTTAATTACTTTAACATGATCTATCGTGTCACAACGAAATTTAAATACAGGTCATTAGCTTTTAGGAATCGGCTCAAAAACTACTGAAGCCATTAAAGCAGCACCCGTTAAAAAGCAATCTTCATCAATATTATACTTGGGATGATGCCAGCTATAGGTCGATTCCGTCTTTTCACTTCCACTTCCTAAAAAGAAAAACGCACCCGGGAACTCCTGCTGATAAAATGCAAAATCTTCGCCGGCCATTATGGGATCATCCAGCAGATGCACCTGTTTATCCCCCAAGATAGTTTGAGCGGCATGAACCAAATTATCCGTCGCCCAATCAGTATTCGTAACTGCGGGATATCCGTAATCAAAGTCAAAAGTATAACGCCCCCCGGAAGCTTCTGTAACACCTTTTGCAATAGCCTCAATACGATTTTTTATCATATCGGCTGTTTCCTGGGCAAATGTTCTAACAGTCCCCAACAGTTCTACTTTTTCGGAGATAATATTATGCGTTGATCCCCCGCTAATTTTTCCCACCGTCACTACCGCTGGCTCGGTGGGGTTCACATTTCTACTTACAATTGTTTGCAACTGATTAACAATTTGGGAGGCCATCACAATGGGATCCACCGCTTGGTGTGGCGAAGCCGCATGTCCCCCTTTCCCAATAACTTCTATCCGAAACTCATCCGGGCGCGCCATCAGTGGTCCTTCTTTTACGGCAATTTGCCCGGGTTCCAACTCAGGGTAGGAATGCAATCCATAAATAACATCTACTCCCTTTTCCTGTAGATATCCCGTATCGCAAAGAAGTCGGCCACCGCCCGGCAGTTTTTCTTCGCCCGGCTGAAATACCAGTAATACCGTTCCCTCTATTTCATCTCTCAAATCAGCAAGAATGTGAGCAACACCCAACAAATTCGCGGTATGGGCATCATGTCCACAGCAGTGGGCAACACCTCCATTTTCTGAAAAAAACTCACTTTTATGATCTCCCTCTTCGCTAATAAGTAAGGCATCAATATCGGCGCGCAGAGCTACCACTTTTGAAGATGACTTTCCTCCTTCAATGATCCCAACACAACCCGTTTCAAGGGGGCGATCAACAGGAATATTGAGCTCATCAAGCTGTTTGATAATATATTCAGTCGTTTCATGCTCTTGAAAACTCAGTTCCGGATGACGATGCAGGTGGCGACGAATACCCACCATTTTGCTATGATATGCTTTTGCCTTCTCTTTAAATTTAGTTATTTCCATATGTCCTGTTTTAGTTAGGATGGGTTGTTACTGAAAATAGAAATTTTCTTGAAAGTCTATGAAGATAATTCTGCAACAATATCAATACAGTATTCGTAAGCTTTTTAAGTTAAACAATGCATTATCCAATGACTTAACCAGAAAACCATGATTAAGCGTAATATTTCTTGGGAAATTGTGATAGCCGGTATCACATTTATCGGTATTGCCATTTATCTGCTTTCTAATGCTTCTTCCGATCCTTCTTCAAAAGCTTCCGCACCAAATTCAGAAAGAAGTATCCGATCGGTTCCAACCCCTCCTTCACCATCAAATTCTATCGTCATTGATTTTCAAAACCTGGAAACGCTTAAAAATCTTGAGAAGCTCCGCAATATCAACGATCTGAAAAATCTTAACCAACTTGAGTTCGAAATCAAAAATCTGGACAAATTAATCCAGCAATATGCACAAAAGGACCTCCATGAGGAAAGTTTAAAGGTGGAACTACAACAACTCGAACGAGAGCTTCAAAAAATTAATCAAAGTGATTTCAACGTCAAACTTCAGGACCAAAAGCTATATATCAACCGAAAGTACGATATAGATAAATCGCATTGGACCGAAGTGAGCTCCGGTGTTTTTGTGTATCAAGATTCGTTTTCTGTCGACGACTTAGAATCGCTAGATTTCTCAGTCGAATTCGGAAACCTGAACATCGTTGGCAATGACTCATCCAGCAGTAAAATTACTCTTCGTGCCACTGGTGATATTAATGATCCTGCCGTCATTGCCCAAGAATTAAGCATTCAAAAAAACATTGACAATACTGATGCCAAATTTGAGGTAAACCCTGCCAGTGGAAGTTCTATTTCCGAAAAAATAAATCTGGAAGCCACCTTGTCAGTCCCCCAACATCTTGCACTTATAGCTAAAACATCCGGCGGACATATTACAGCAAGCCAATTACAAAACACCCAAAAGCTAAATACTTCCGGTGGCCACATTACCCTGTCAGATATTGACGGCACAACCAATGCCAAGACATCCAGCGGACACATCACAGCCAATCGAGTTTTCGGCGATATAACAATGAGTACGGGTGGCGGTCATATCAAGATACAGGAAACCGGTGGCAACCTGGACGTTAAAACAGGCGGCGGTCATATTGATATACAAAATGCCGAAGGCAGTATCTCTGCAAAAACTTCCGGCGGCAATATTTCATCCACTATAAAATCGGCACATGATCAGTTGCGCTTCTCGACTTCTGCCGGTAATATTTCGCTGTCATTGCCCAAAGACATCGCTGCCGATCTGGATATATCCGGTACGTCAGTAAATTTAGATGATGGGTTCAATTTCAACGGCACAAAGAATCGGGGCAGTATTACCGGCACACTAAACGGGGGCGGGCTGCCAATCGTAATCAACTGTGGATATGGGAATGTTAATATTAGTACTAACGATTAATGACTGATTCAAAGGAACAACAATCAAAACTTGTAACTACCCGCGACGGCTCACATACCCTTTACTCCTCCGAATTTGATCAACACTATCACAATCCCAACGGTGCCGTAGCAGAAAGCAAGCACGTTTTTTTTGGGCAATCTCAATTATTGGATGATCTTGAGACCTCTAACCCGGTCACCATCTTAGAGGTTGGTTTTGGCACCGGACTCAACCTTCTTTTACTGATGGACTATTACCTGGATCTGAACTCAGATTCTACAATTAATTTTTACTCTATCGAAGGATTTCCAATCAGTCCCCAAACGGCAGAGAACCTAAACTACAACCAACATCTCAACCATCCCGAACTGGCCAATCACTTATCCGTTATTTTTGATCACTTATCTGACGGAATGAATGAGTTTTCGCTCACTTCCAATATTACGCTTCATTTGTTCAATGGTATGTTCGAGAACTTTAATCCAGAGAATTTGGATGCTGATTATATTTTCCAGGATGCCTTTTCCCCGGATGTCAATCCGGAATTATGGACCGGCGACACATTTAAAAAGTTAGCCAATTTCAGCAATGGGGATGTAATACTGACAACCTATTGCGCGGCCTCCAAAGTCCAGGGAGCAATGGCATGGGCCGGATGGAAAGTAGCTAAAACACAGGGCGCTTTGGGCAAACGGGAGATGATTGTTGCTTCGCTAAGTGAGGAACCACTTGCAGAATTCAAGCACATCAACGAAGAACACTACTCCCGCCGCTACCAGGAAGGAGATTTTGATTAAGGATCCCATCCGCTGGCTGCGTTTGCCATCGCATGGATTGGAGTGAACATCCAGACATTACTACTCGTCCGACTGCAAACCCAGTATTCGGACGAAGATTACTGCTCTTTTTCCTGGTTCTGAAATCGTCGCAGTAGTCGTCCCAAAAACTTATCAGCATAAACCTTATTGATATGATCCATATCAGCCAATAACACCAGTCGCTCCTTACTACGCGAAAAAGCTACATTTAACAGGCGTGGCACAGCCAGTCCATTTTTCTCCTCATCAAATGGACGTACTGAATAATGCCGGCGTCGGCCATACTGCTGCTCCCCGCTCATCACCGTATCAAAAATGATAACATCCTTTTCTCGACCCTGGAAAGTGTGGATCGTCCCAACCTCGATCATCCCAAAATCATTTTCATACAGCTCATTCCGAATATCATAAACCGTACTTCGAAAAGGCACGATAATTCCAATCTCGTCCACCGGCACCTGATTTTTTAGCACCAGCCGCCTCACCATTTTAATCAAAATATGACTGTGTACCTCATTGACCGGACTAAATCCCCGACCCTCATCCTTTTGCGTTAACACGGGACCATATTTTTGACTGTCAATCACGTTAACCGTAGGCGCACTACTTTCTTGCGGGGTTATGGCGGGATCTAAATCTTCATCCGCTTCTGCTGTCTTCAGGCGTCCCTCATAAAACACCGTACTCAATACCTCTGCTAAGTCTTCGTTCAATCGATACTGGGTATCATAAAACGTGGTAAGCGGACGATTTTCATCGTGCCATACAAACAGGTCTTCCGTGGTATCAGCACCCGAAGCAAACGTAAAAATATCTTCCTCCAAAAACTTACGGGCATGTGTATCATCCGTCAACGCAATGGGCGGCAACTGCATGGGATCGCCCACCACCACAATATGCGACGTTGCCTTTGCAGCAAGCACCATCAAGTAGGGCAAATTCGCCATCGATGCCTCATCAATCACAACCGCATCAAACGTTTGTCCATCAAAAAGGTCGGAGGTGCATACCTTGGCCAAAGTTGTAGCTACCAGCTGCTTTTTTTCCAGCTCAACCCGCTCATTTACGGTGATCAATCGATCAATTTCCTCTTCCAGTGCTGCCTCACCACCATGTTCATCAACGCGTTCCCCCAGCATATTTATACGCTCTTCCAGCTCCTCAGGCACACTTTCGCCATGCTCCATCAGGTTATCAATCTCTTTTTGCAGCTTCTGATATTCGCCCAACAGATTATCTAAATTCCCCGCCTTTTCCTTGCCCTCCTGCTTCTTCTGCTCAACGTGCCGATCAAAAAGCACATTCGCCAGACGATCACCCTCCAGGGCCATTTCACCAAATCGAGTAACCTTTTCTTCGAGATGTTCTTTCTCTACGGAAGTCAATGCCTGCAATGCACTCAACAGTCCCACATCCACCGCTCGATTGGTATTGGCTGCAAAAAGCACGCGCTTACCTTTGATCAGATAATTGGCAATCATAAACCCCAGCGTAGACGTCTTGCCCGTACCCGGCGGACCCCAGACATATAGCACTTCATTTTGCAAGGACTTTATAAGCGATTCATACTGAGATTTATTTCTCCTGCTATCATCCAGCACTCGCGTACTTTCATCATCGGTATGATATTTTTCCGGATCGGGGTAAAAAAGTCGCCCCATTCGCTTTCGAGCTTTTTTATCGTTGGATTCGAGCAGTTTTTCCAGCTCCATTCGCAACCGTCGCAGTACAAAATCGTTTTCCCACTCCAGTTTCACCTTGGGTAACGTAGATCCAAAATTATGCGGAAAATGAAGGACCACTTTTTCATCCTCAACCGTCACCGGATAGAGCTCCAGCTCATCCTCGTGATCTTCCATTTCTCCCTTGATGACCTCCGCAAACCGGAGAGAGGTATTCCGGGATTCAAATTCATAGTAAAATGTATTGGCCGGATGATCTTCACGGCGCTTCCCATCAAATAGCACATCACGGGCCGGCTTTTCACGAACCGATTCTATCTCAGATGAGACAGCATCAAGAGCACGGTTAATTAATTTTTTAATCTTTTTGTCGTTACTCATTCAATTATAATAGTTTCTTTCATTCAAGTATCCTTACAAAAGGCAAATGGCAGACGTGCAACGGGAAGTCGAATTTACGTTTCACGTTTGCCTTCTCTCATCTATCCTACTGATCCCAAAGCTCGGCCCTAATGGTATCAGCACTTTGCTCCGAAATACTGTATTCAAGCTTAATACGCTTGCGCTCCGGAATCTTTTTCTCGACAAGCTTTGCACTTTCAGAGGTGTATAAAATCAAATCTGTTTCCCGGACAAACAAAGGTAACGATTCTCCGTACGTGGCCCCGGCCACAAATGATCCGCCAAATTTAATACTCGCCTTCAACTCATCAATAATTTTAGGGATCGACTGATCATCGGCCGTTACCAAACCGATCGTATCGATAGCCGCGCGATCTACAATCGACAACAATGTATCGGGGTTAATGCTATAAACAATAGGCAACAAACGACCCTTTTCGGCAAATTCACGAAACTTATTTACCAGCTGCAACGGCACAAAAAGGGCATCAAACTTTACTGTTTCGTTATACTGGTTGGTATTTAAAATTTCACTTCGGACCCCCACTTCTTTTTTTATCGCATCAGCCAGCATATGTCCCAGCTCATTTGTTTCTCCAATACTGGCACAGGTTTCAATACGATCGGGCCAATCCATGAAGCTGAGCTGTTCCTGGAATAGCTCATCAATTTCAGATTCGTCCAGCCCATAACCAATTAACTCTTCCAGGAGCTTACGCATTTTTTCAGCTCCAATCTCAAGTCGGTCTGCTTTATCAAGATTGGTATTTTGCCGTTCTACGATAAAGCCTTTTCCTCGTTCCCCCCTGATCAGCCCTTCATCCGCTAAAATATGATACGCCTTGCGCACGGTATGGAAACTTGACTCCAGCTGTTGACCCAGCTCACGGGTAGATGGCAATGTTTCTCCCACCTGAAACTGCTTGGTGGCAATCATCAGCCGGATGCGATCAGCTATATATTTGGCAGAGGTTTTCAACGGGAATAAATGCGTTAACGATTAATGCACAAAAGATAGGTGTTTCAACGCTCTTTCTCATTGATCAATTAAAATAAAAAAGCCCACTCCGTTTTCCGAAGCAGGCTTTCCATCAAGGCTAACGAATTGCTATAGACGCAGTCCGTCAAAGTTATATTTTAACGATACCCAGAATGTACGTCCCATTGGTGGGGTACCCAACTGGTCAACCTTTTCAGTATCAAATATATTGTTCACACTGGCTTGAAATGCAAGCCCTGTATCCATGATATCAAAACCGAGTGAGAGGTCGAGCTCAAATTTTGATGGCAACTCTTCCTTATCACTGGTATCTCCGTCATCATCCAACAACACATTGGAGTTCCAATATCCCGACAGAAACTGGTAGCTGTCTTGCCAGCGACCATTGATATTAACAAATGGATCTTGGAACGTATCATTATCAAACAGCTGCTTGGCTGTAAATCCACCTTTAATTTTTAACGGTGGTGTATTTAATGGCAGCTGTGCATCGGTGGTTTCGTTGGTAAAATCAACCAACTTAATTGTCGACATATTAGCATTCATGCTATATCGGTCATTGAAATAGTAGTTTAGTCCAAGATCAAATCCCTGCACTTCCGCTTCACCAAAGTTAATGTAGGTTTGCAAAGCCGTTAAAGCACTACCTTCAACCTGTACTTGTTGGCCATTACGATATGCTATCGTATTTATACCATCAGCGACAACATCCGTGCCAATAAAATTCTTATACCAAGAATAATAGCCTACTACATCGATAAAAAGCTTTTCACCAAAAGCTCCCTTATAGCCCAATTCCATAGAATTGACTTCTTCGGGTGATGTAGGATCAATTGTATTTACAACGTTTCCGGATGGATCTTCAATCGTATATCCCTCAGTGTTTCCACCAATAAGAAATGAATATCCCGGTGCAAAAAGATCAGGAACCGGTATGTAGGCATGACTTTGCAGTATGGTAGGCGTCGTAAATGCTCTGTTATATGTTGCACGAATGTTGTGTCCCGGCACAGCCGTATAAACAACCGATCCCTTGGGACTAAACTGCGTATCATAATCTGTGTTAGCATCTACTCTTGCCGCTGCTACCAACTGCAATTTATCAGGCACTACATCGTAATCCAGCTGGGCATATCCGCCAAACAACTCGCGACTGATATCCTGCCCCCGGCCATCTTCGAGATACGTTCCCTGAGACTCCGGCAAGTAGTTACGGTAATTCAATCCCGCTACTAAGTTCAAGTCACCAAACTGGTTGTTATACTGTAATTCAGAGTCGTAAATTTCGGTATCATCAACAAAAGCAACACTTTCGCGGATGCTTTCGATGTCAATCTGATCCAACGACATTCCGGCATTAACCATCGACTGTACAGCCGGTACTACCTGATTAAGCTGATAACTTCCGGCCTTATTTCCGGTTCGCGTAACCTGTGCAAACCAGTTGGTATGACTTACCTGGAACGTTTGATAATCAACTTGCCAATCCTCTATTCGATTACGTCCATTTCCAGTTAGTGAAAATTGATCAGTCGAAGACCACCCGTAGGTACCGCTTACTTTCCAGCCACCCAATTTGTAATAAAGTGATCCATTGATTTTAGTAGCACCCACATCGTAATCCTCCACTACATCCGTTTCAAAGACGGTATTTGCCGCAGTAGGCTTTGTTCCAGCCGCCTGATAAAAATGCAGACTATCTTCACGCTGAGGTTTAAAATCAACGGCCTGCATATACTGTCCGGTAACTTTGTATCCAAAACTTTCGTTTACCGTTCCCGCTATGCGATAGTTAATATCACGGAGCGACTGATTACCTGCTCGTGCCTCAACGGTTACCCCGGACTGATCCCAGGGATCTTTGGTCGTAACATTGACTACTCCCGAACCTGAGTTGGGTCCATATAGTGCGGCAGCAGGACCTAACACCACCTCTATACTTTTCAAATCAATTTTGCTTGACGGCAAAAAGTTACCTTGCGGTAATCCTGTGCCACCAAGTGTAGCCAACCGGCCATCAATTAAAAACAGCATGCGTGTATTAAAGCTGCTGTTAAATCCACGGGCCGAAATAAGCTGCGTATTCATACCTGCATTGGTGAAATTAACCCCTTTTAAATTCGACAGTGTAGACATAAACGTCGATCCGCCCGAGATTTCGATATCCTCCAGCGAAACCCGCTCGATCGTCGTTGGCGACTCAAGCAGTTTTTCCGGTCTGCGCGAACCTGAAACCACCACCTCGTTGCCACGCCATACCGTCTGCTCCAAACTGATATCCAGCGTCACAGTTTCTCCGGCCTCGACCGTCAACGGATCGCTCTCGAATGTAGCATAACCCAAGTACGTTGCCTTTACCGTATACGTTCCCGGCTCAATATCGGTTATTTGATAGGTCCCCGTTTCATCCGTTGCCGCTCCTTTAGTCGTACCCACCAGAGCAACATTTACACCCGGCATCGTATCACCGGATTCCTGATCAATTACGGTCCCCTCTACTGTACCCGTGTTTTGTGCTACCGTTCCCATTGCTGAGAACAATAAAAAACAAAACACTGCTATTATTGATTGTATTTTCATATGTACTCCCCTTTTTTATTGGGATTTATTATTAAGGTTAAACATCCGACTACTTTATTTTTTTTACTTATCAAAGTTTTTAAATTTTTCAAAAACTAACGGCAAAAATTATTGCTTTTCGGTTTTTTGGAGATGATTCGATAGTGCCTGTCTTGTTATTTCAGGTTTTTCAAGAAAAGGGGTATGCCCACAATCATCTATTTGCTTACGGTAAACCTTTCCTCCCTTCGACTGATATTCAGCAAGACTAAATCTAATTTGTGATTCCATCGGCTGTGGCGGGTATTTTTCTTCTCCCGGCCAGCCTTTTCGCAATTGCATCTTGCCCTGATATCCGGGATCCGAAAAAGACTCATCCGAAATAATATTATCATCCTTGCCATGTATCCATAATAGTGGAGGTTTGGGTTCCGCATTTAAAAAATCGTGCAACAGCGATTGATTATACTTCGGCGAAAGGGCATTTACCGGCCCAAACTTGCCCGGAGCAACGCCCGGCCAATACTTTGATTCCTCGTAATCACCGGGATAGTATTTATCTCCGGTATGAATCTGCAGCATAGCCGTAAGAATATCCTCTTCCCGATTGGCTTCAAATCTCTCTTTCCAAAAAAGTCGATTCATCATATTTCTCGGAGAATACAACGGATGATCGCTCGAGCGATCTCCTTCTATCAAACGCTCTGAAAATGCCTCAACAACAATTCCTCCTCCTGATCCTGAATAATCCGGATTATTCGCCTTGCCCTGGTCACCGTGAATGCCGCCAAATCCCATCGGCGGACCGGGTGAAATGAGCGTTACCGTTAAAATATCTGCCGCATGCCGTGCAATAAGTCCCCAGCAGACAAATCCGCCTAACGAATGTCCCACTACATGAAACGGGAGTAGATCTAATTCCTTAATTAGTGCAGTGATATCATCCAGCCAATCTTCGATACCCCGGGTTGCATCGATAACTTTTTTCTCGGTATCACCAAAGCCACGCATATCGGGCGCAACGCAATAAAAATCATCCGAAAATTGAAGCATAAACTCTTCCCATATGGTGGAAGTACACGTATTGCCGTGCAAAAATAGCATAGTGGTATTCTGCTCACTACCTGCCGTCAGCAGATGCATGCGCAGTCGGTCGGTCTCCACAAACTGCGACGATATTCCAGACAAATGATTAATCTTATTCATGCGATAGTTCCTTAAATTCTTCTTCCAGATCACGTTTCTGGATTTTATTTGAATCGCCAACGGGTAGGGAATCCCTGAAAAATATATGTTTTGGCGTCTGATAACCGGCCAGATATTCCCGGCAATAGCTTTGCAACTCATCTTTTGTCAGAGAGACACCATCCTTAAGCACCACAAAAGCACAACCGGTTTCGCCCCACTGCTCATCAGGCACACCAATGACGGCCACTTGCGCAACGGCGTCATGCTCATAAATTACCTTTTCTACCTGTACGGGATATACATTTTCGCCCCCGCTGATATACATCTCTTTCTTGCGTCCCACCATGTAATAGTAGCCGTCCTCGTCGCAGCGAAACAGATCGCCGGTATGTACCCAGCCGTTATCAATGGCTTCCTCAGTGGCTTCGGGATTTTTCCAGTATCCGGCAAACACGTGCGGCCCCTTCATCAGTAGTTCTCCCACTTCGCCTTGCGGAACTTCCTCATTATTGTCATCCACAATTTTAACCCCTATGTGGAAGTTTGGAAATCCTACTGACCCCTTTTTGCGAATCGCATCCTCGGCCGGCAGTGAGTAGCAATTGGGGCCTGCCTCCGTCAATCCATAGCCCTGACGAATGGGAATTCCTTTCTCTTTATAACGATTAATAATTGGGATGGGACATGATTCTCCTCCGCATATTGCAAATCGAACGCTGCTCACATCTACCTCATCAAAATTGGATTCCTCCATCATCATGCGAAGCATCGTAGGTATCCCGAATAATATAGTAATACCTTCTTCTTCGATCAGCCTATTACACTCTGCGGCATCAAATTCGGGCTGTAACACCAGCTTACCACCATGATGGATGAGCGGCATTAACAAGACATGCCAACCTCCCGTGTGATAAAAGGGCGTGTTCACAAATGCACAATCCTGTCCGGTAAGCTCAAGACTGATTTCGGTATTAATTGAATTCCAGTGAATCTGCTGCCATGAGATCATCGCCCCTTTTGATTTTCCCGTCGTGCCGGAGGTATACAAAATCATAGCAATATCCTCCGGATTTGCTTCATAAATATTGGGCATTGCCTGCGAAGATTTCAGCACTTCAGAAATCTTATCAAAAGAAATAGCTTCAGCAGCCTCATCTTTTATAAATGAAAACTCATCAGAATAAACAGTCAGATGAGCATCGGCATCATCCAACAATTCATACAGTCCGGCTTTGGGTAATCGATAATTCAACGGCACCATAACAATTCCAATCTTGGCGCAGGCAAAAAACAAGATGAGATATTCGATATTGTTTTTTGATACAACCGCCAAACGGTCTCCGGCTTCCAATCCCCACTCCTGTTGCAGGTATCCTGCCAAGCGATTCGCTTTCTTATTCAGATCCTGATACGTAAAACGCTTGCTACTCGCAGTATCAATCACCGCCTCTTTCTGAGGAGCATATCGTTCTCGTTTTTTAAGCCAGTTGTTATAATTCATAATCTACACCGAAGCTTTTGCTTTCTCGTTATCACTCCGAAGTTTAATACCCTTGTTTTTTGCTGCATAAATGGCAAATCCAACTACCACTGCACTTGTAATAGCCAGTGCCGCTGCTACCGCCGGGTTTTCACCATCGGCCTCTGAAAACGGGACGCGAATCTGCCCGTAGTACACCGTAAAATGAACGGTAACAGCTACAAGGGAAGCCCAAATAGGTGCTTCTTTAGGAACGTTCTTAAAAAACATGCCCATCAAAATGGGGACAAATGCTGCTGAGAAATAGGCGTAAACTCCGTTCTGGGCAAAAATACCAACACTCAGTTTGGGATTTACCAGCTGCTGCCACGATAGAAATACCGTTACCACAGCCATCGCCACGATCACAAATCGGTTGTACACCAGCTTGGCGGGAAGTCCAAAAATATCATTTTCGAAAATTTCCTTACCCGCCAAAGGTTCAATGATGTCATTGGTAATCGAAGTGGATAAGGATTGGATCAAACTTTCCAGTGTGGATACCCCGGCCGAAATCAATCCCAGTACAATAATAAGGGCAATAGCTACCGCAAATTCTTTGACTACATAGGCCGATACAATTCCATCCATAGGGAGGGCTTCGCCATCTACCGTTAAATTCGGAAAACTTATACGTGCATATAATCCGGCGATGACCACAAGGAAAAATAAAAACTGCGTAATAATCCCTACTACTAAATAGCGATTCACATCCTCTTCGCGATCCAAAAGAAGTGATTTCGTCAAAATATGGGGCTGACAAACAATGGCGATCCCCACTATAAATGGTGCTATAAAAATCTCGAAGTAATCCCGAAACAGAAAGCTTGAGTCGTTGGTCAATTGAGTAAGTTTGGGATCAATTGCATTTAGCTTATCGATGAAACCGGTTACACCATTGCTAAAATGATCATATCCCGATCCCAGCAACATAATAGCCACTATTACCATAAGTATGGCCTGAATAGTATTGGTATAGACCATTGAATTTGCGCCACCGTACATCATGTATCCAAAAATAAAAATGACAATCCCCAACAGAACGTAAAATTCCCTGATATTGAGAGTGCTTGCCAATACCTTGGTAAGACCCACACAAATAAGTACGATAAAGGTAATGAGCAGCAGGGAAAGGAATCCGAAAAGAATACCAAAACGCCGACTGTCGTACATTTTCCGGATCCAGTCGGCCATACTAAGGGCTTTGACGTTGGTTCCGAAATTTCGGAAGCCCTTGGTAAACAGGATGAGTGAGCCCAGTGTTGCCAACGGAAGGGCTAATCCCATAGCAATGACCCCACTAAATCCATACAGCGAAACAAAGCCGGGATTGATGATAAACGTAGCCGCGCTGGTGATAGAGGCCGCCAGTGAAAGCCCAACGGCAGTGGGTGAAAACAGCACACTTCCCAAAGCATAATCATCCATCTCTTTGGTTTGGCCCGCACCCTTGATTACAAAATAGAGGATCACTCCTGCATAGCACAAGATCAGAATCCAACCGGCCGTTACCATTGAGGATGACGCTAATTCCATCTGGTTAATTATTTTAGTTTGTCATTTCGAGCGGAATCTGTCTTGCCAGATCAAATCGAGAAATCTTTCTTAGCTTTCAGAGAATTCTCGATTCCGAGCAGAAAATCACTGCTCTCCAGTCGAAATGACAATCATATTTAACTTACTGTTACGTAATGACCTCATAACCTCTAAAAGGTTATATCTACTTTTATTTTTCTATTTTCTCTACCATCTATAGGCGCAGGCTCCAAAATGGAGACCGCCCCCCGATCCTACAAATACTAATATATCCCCTTTCGAAACCGACCCGTCGCGAAGTGCCTTATCAAACACCATCGGTATGGCCGCGGAACCCGTATACCCGTATTTATCCATTATGGTTGGTGCCGTATCGCGCTCGAGTGAGAGATTATCCATCGTCTCCCAAATCTGGTTGATATTAATCTGTGTCATATAAGCACCGGCAATATCATCAGTATTAAAGTCTCCTTTTTGGGCTACAGTACGAATCATATCCGTCCACACCTCTGGATTAATTTCTTTGGGAAACTTCTCGACAAACTGGAGGCACTGAATATTATCCTGCGATTCACTTCGCGCGGCGGGCGCAGCTGCTCCACCACCGTAAATACCCATGTGTTTATAATACTCCGGCTTGGTTCGCAAATCGGAAGCTAAAAATCCTTCTTCATTATTTTCAGCGGGCTCCAAAATTACCGCACCGGCTCCATCGGCAAACAACGTAACCGTCTTTTTGTCATTGAGATCCAAAAATCGGCTCATGCCGTAGGCCCCAATCACCATTACTTTTTGATAAACTGAATCGGTTACCATCATGCTGTTAGCCAACGTCAAGGCCGTAGGAAAGCCGGCACAGGCAGTATTGGTATCCAACGAAGTGGCATTTGTCAATTCCATCTTTTGCTGTACCACGGATGCAGTCGACGGTGATATAAAATCGGGCGTATCGGTTGCAATGATCAACAGATCGATATCCTCCTTTTTAAGTCCCGCCATTTCCAATGCCTCTTTGCCTGCTTCTACACACAAGTCACTTGTGGATTGGTCTTCTTCCATCCACCGACGCTCGCGGATCGTCAGGTTTTCGCGGAGCCAGGTATCTACATCCTCACCCAGCTGCTCATTAAACCACTCATTTTTGATAACCCGCTCGGGAGCGTACGAACCACTTGCTATAATTCTGGAATGCCTCATTAAAATACGAGTCCCCCGTCCACTTGAAGTACCGTTCCGGTGATAAACGCTGCCTGCTCGGAAGCCAGAAAGACATACGCCGAAGCGATGTCTTCCGGTTTACCGAGGCGCCCCAAGGGTGTCTGCCCTTTCAACTTTTCTAATACCTTATCTGGAACAGTATTGACCATGGGCGTTTCAATAAATCCGGGCGCTACTGCATTTACGCGCACCCCTTTTCGGCCAAGTTCTCGAGCCCATGTCTTGGTAAGTCCAATTACTCCGGACTTTGTAGCCACGTAATTACTTTGTCCGAAATTACCATACACCCCAACAACCGAACTGGCATTGAGGATAACGCCCGACTCCTGCTCCCGCATTACTTCTGCGGCCGCTTTTCCACAATAGAATACGCCATTCAGATTTACATCAACAACCTGTTGCCATTCTTCAGGACTCATTTTCTTGAGCGTGGCATCGCGGGTTATTCCGGCATTATTGATCAAAATATCTAACTGCCCCCAGCGCTCATGAAGATCACTCATTGCATTTTTAACCATATCAAAATCGGTTACATCCACTTTTTCAAAGTGAACTTTATGCCCTTCATCGGTCCATTTCTTTACCAGCTTATCACCGGATTCCTTATCCATATCCCATAGCTCAACACTGGCTCCTCGATCCAAAAATTGCTGAGCCGTCTCGCAACCAATGCCACCGGCACCACCCGTGATCAGTACTACCTTATCTTCAAAGTCTATCATAATCTACTTGCTGTTTAAAAAATTTAAAATCTCTTTATTTACCATTTCCGGTTGTTCAAAATGCACAAAATGTCCGGCCTGACCGATCAGCTTCAGCTGGCTATTGGGTAATCGTTTATGTCCTGACTCCGCCACTTTTTTTGTGGTTAAATTCCCGTGGAACTGTCGGTTTGGGATCAGCATATCCTGCTTGCCAAAAATAATAAGCGACGGCTGATTAATACTTGATAATTTTTCAAATACCGGTCCGTCCAGCATTGCCTGCACCGATCCGGCATAGGCGCGTGCATAACCGTCAAAATTTTTCGCCGACCGAATGGCCACCCGATCTTCAATCATAAACTGTGCTTCCCTGGGAAACTCATGAAATGTTGCTTTAAACATCTGGCGAATAAGCGAATCAGGTGTAGCTTTAATTGATTGTGGCGTTACGAAATTACTCATCATTGTCCCTTCCTGCTCCGTAAAAGTTTCAAACCCGGCCGGAGCCAACAGTACGAGCTTGCTAATTTTATCCGGGTAGTCTATTGCGGCCTGCAACGCAATTTGACTACCCATGGAATGACCTGCCCAAGTAGCTTTTTCAATTCCCAGTGAATCCTGCAGGTCAGCAACTGTTTTAGCAAAAAACGGAATTGAATAACTATCCACATCTTTGGATGACTTGCCATATCCAGGTAAGTCCAATGCGATAACTCTATAATTTTCCGTCAGCGCCGGTATAGTCTGCTTCCACGCAGGAATATAACTGCCGAGTCCGTGAATCAGGATAATCGCCGGACCTTCACCCTTATCGATATAGGCGACCTCTTGCCGATCCTCTAACTGCTGATACTGCACGGAATACGGATAGTCCAGATCTGAAAACTGAGTGATCTGAGCCTGTAAACTGCCTGGAGAAAAGGCCAGAAACAGTATAAATCCTAATAAAAATACCGCTATTCGTTTTTTAGAGCCCATAGAAAATTAATTTATTAAATATTTGAAAAGTTCCAAACGTTAATCGATAAAAAAATTATTCCATTAGTTCCTTGTGCTTCTCTTCCCACGCTTCTACAAATTTTTTATTGTACTCATCCATCAGCTCGTAAAAAGATTTCATCACCTTCATCTGCTGTTTGATAAATTCAGCATCCTCTGAATCCATCGATTGAGCCATGGTAAGATATTTTTCAGCAATCTCTATATTATCCTGCATCTTGTTTATCTGATTGGCATAAGCCTTACCAAAAATATCATCTGTTGCCTGATAATAATCTTTGCGGTCGCCCGGAATCCACACCTTCTCAATCAGGCCACGTTCTTTAAGTCGCCGACAAATCTGTGAAATTGGCCCCTTACTCATTTCCAGCTGCTCAACAATATCGTCCAGCGATTGTGGATCTTTAGATATAATAAGAAGCCCTACAATACGCCCCATCAGTGGATTTAAACCGAAATTGCTATATCCCTCGGCAAAATCGGCTACAATCTGTTGAGTTAAATCTATATTCTTTGCCATAAATTTTTTCCGTGTGATTACTGCTACCTACACTAAAAGTTCAGTACTATAATTTGAAACTTTTGAAATTTTTGCAAACAAAATGAGACTTATTTTTATAACTATTCATTCCTTTTCAGATTTTTCGCCATCCGCTCAGGCAGTTGCAATTCATTTTTTTCTTTCTAACATTATTCAAAATCAATTGTTGGGGTTACTGTAGAAAGATCCACAAATTCATAACTCAGTATCGAGGGAATCGCTATCAAATTAAATAAAAATATCAGCTTATCACTGTTAGCCCTTATTTTCTTTCTGATAGGCCTTTTTAGTATCTACACAGAGGTATTTAGTGGTATTGATCGGATGATCTTGGATTATAAGTTCCGACACCTCCAGCAGGAAGATTCGAATAAAAAAATTGTGCTGGTTTCCATTGATGAAAAAAGCCTTTCCTATTTTAATAGCAATGGTATGTACTGGCCTTGGCCCAGAGAGTTTTATCAGATTGTAACGGATTATTTCCATGAATCGGGAGCCGAGCTAATTGTTTACGATATTCTCTTTGATACCCCGGATTTTGATCGCAGGAATCTGTCGGGGACCATGAGCGATCGGCGCTTTTTACAATCGCTGAAGCGAAGCAACAATGCAATTCTTGCGTTCAAATCTACAGAAAATGAGGATCCCGCTGTAGACCTTTCCATGAATAATGAACCGCTTATTGAGCATTACAATATTAAAAACGATCCTCCCTATAAAGAACCCCACCTTTTAACTTCCAAACCCCTTGATAAATTTGCCAAAGCGGCAACCGGGCTCGGTAATACGGTTATGAGCCCCGACGAGGATGGCCTTATCCGTTCTATTCACCTTTTTGACAGTTTGGCTTACAAGGGATTTGTTCCCACACTCTCAATGGCAGCTTTTTTAGAGCTACAACCAGACACGGTTTCTCTTGAATGGACTTCAAGTGGCCTCCGTATTGGGGATCAAAATATCCCTCTGCAAGACAATGGCGATTATCTGATTAATTGGTACGAAAAGGGAGGTGTTCGAAATGGTACATTTCCCTATTATTCCTTTCAGGCTATCGTAAAAAGTGCAATCCAAAAGATGCGCAATCCCGATGCCGAGGTATCGGTACCTCCATCGGTGCTTGAAGATAAAATTATTATTGTTGGAGCTTCTGCAGCTGGATTGGGAGATATAAAAAGCACGCCCATAAGCTCGCTGGAACCATTTCCCGGCATGGAAATCCAGGCCACGATCTTAAACAATTTAATAGGCAACAATTTTATCACTCAACCTCCTACCTGGATAGCAATATTAATTCTTCTACTTATTTCTATCGGCATCCCCTTTGTTATTGCCTACTCTCGTCCCGGCAAAGGGGCTGCTGCAATTATCAGTATCTTATTTGCAATTATTGGGATAGGATTAGCACTATTCACTTACGAGCGCATCTGGTTTTCAACGGGACTCTACCTGATTATGGCCACGATTGCTTACAGTGGTTCGGCAGCATATAAATACTTCGCCGAGGAAAAACAGAAAAAAGAGATTCGGTCGGCCTTTGGTCAGTACGTACAGCCAGAATTTGTAGAACAACTTATTGCCCAACCCAATTTACTAAAACTGGGCGGACAGAAAAAAAGGTTAACCGTCCTATTTTCTGATATCGCAGGATTTACATCGATTTCAGAGGAAAAAGCGCCCGAGGAACTGGTCTCTTTTCTAAACGAATATCTCGGGACCATGACCGACATTATATTTAAACATTCTGGCACCGTAGACAAATATATAGGTGATGCCGTAATGGCATTCTGGGGCGCTCCTATTGATCAGGATAATCATGCTGAGCTGGCATGTAGAAGCACCTTAAAAATGATGCAAAAGGTTAAAGAATTAGCTCCGCAGGATACCAATATTCATTCGCGATTCGGTATTGCTACCGGCGATATGATTGTGGGAAATATCGGTTCTTACAACCGTTTTAATTATACGGTACTGGGAGACACCGTAAACTTGGCAGCTCGCCTCGAAGCGGCTAATAAAAAGTTCGGAAGCAATACTATGATTGCTGAAAAAACCTACGAGGACGTCAAAGATGTTTTCTATGGCCGTCAACTTGATTTCCTGGTTGTAAAGGGTAAAACAAAACCGGTGCGGGTGTATGAATTGATGGGAGAAAAATCAGACCCTGATACAGAAGAACTCGAAAAAATCATATCAACTTATCAAAAAGGATTAGATTTTTATCTCAATAGAGAATGGGATAAAGCTATGAACCGATTTCAGGAGGTTCTGTCCTTAAAACCAGAAGACGGACCCTCAGAAACATATATCGAGAGATGTAAAAAATTTAAAGAAGAACCTCCACCAAAAGATTGGGATGGAGTTTTTCACCTAAAAACAAAATAGGGGAAATTATGAGACGTAAATACATATTATTTTCACTGTTCATACTATTTATTACAGGGATCACGGCATTCGTAAAACAGACTAAAACCCTTACGATTAAAAATACCGTTGATATGCGAAACGGACCGGGATCGTATTATGAACTTATGCTGCGACTTCATTCCGGAGCCGAAGTTTCTGAAATTGATAAGGAACAACAGTGGCTGAAAATAAAAGCTAAAGAGAAAGAGGGTTGGATTCCGCAACGAGCGGCCTACGTAGAAAGGGATGAAAAGAAAACTTCTCCCAATCAGGATGAGGTTACACCGGACGCACAAGCGACTTTTGAAGAACTTGAGGGTGAAGAAGATAGTACCCAAGATCCTTACGCATCACCGGCCCAAGTTGCTGCGGCCGTTAAAGGTTTTGCAACCGACTTTACGTCAAGCAAAACCGGCAAAAAAGAAAGTGCTATTCTCGATGATTTCAATGATTTTTTCGAACCCGATGAGTATCATAAATTTCGAAATTTTAGACTCCAACACTGGAGCTGGCAGAAAGCACAGGATCGATTTGAAATAGATCCCGACGAAGTACCCGAATTAAATCCTCTACAAGAACAAGCAGGATGGGGTATCGCTAATGTTATTGCGCAACAGGGATTGGTTAACAACCGGGAATTGCAGCAGTACCTAACGCACATAGCGTTGGTTCTGGCCGAAAATTCCCACCGCTACGAAACACCGGTTCGAGTTTATGTTCTCGACACCAACGAAATAAGCGGATATGCATCTCCCAACGGGATGATATTTGTCTCAAAGGGAGCGCTACAACTTATGCAAAGCGAAACTGAATTTGCCTTCTTTGTTGCCCACGAATTAGCCCATATCGTACATAATCACGGCATTAAAGAAAGCAACCGGCGGGAAACTAAAATTAAAGCGGATGAACGCTTTGAAGAATTGGACCGAGAGTTGGGAGATCGAGAACAAAAATATGAGGAAACAGAAGAAAACCTCACCCAACTGGCCAACGAAATGTATGAATATACGATCAAAGACCGGCTCGAGGAATACGAATTTTCAGCAGACTACTGGGGTATTATCTATATGTATCGCGCGGGATATAACCCGACCGGCGCACTTAACCTACTAAAGCGAATTCGCAGTAACCAGGGGGACTTTGAAGACAGAATTGGTCATGCCAAATGGGAAGGCACTTCACTACGAGACCGAATTATCAGAATTAATAGCCAAATGAATGGCTTTAACCTGCCTCAAAACTTCGGCCATGATTACCGGTCTACCTTTCAACAAAAAATAAACACCCTGGATAATTAATCCCTGTCTTAATTCTGATAAAGCCAGCGAATTGAATTTAGTTAATTCCCTTGGCTTTACTTTTTGAGAGAATTAACTTCGCTTCTCCACCAATTTTTTAAGCTCTGATACCAACATCAGCGACTCAATGGGAGTCATCCGGTTGGGATCACAAGCTTCAAGCTTATCAATGAGCTGCTCGGTATTGGGATCGAGCTGCGCCTGAAACAGCGACGGCTGTGTGATCTGATCCTGCTTCTCCATCTCTTTAGCAGCTTTTTTAACAGCCGCCTTCTTTTTCTTAGCTCCCTCTTCGAGCGTACCATTGCTGTCGGTAAGATCTAAGCTGTGACTTTCAAGATTCGATAGAATTTCCTTCGCCCGCTCAATAACAATTGAGGGTAGTCCGGCCATATCAGCCACCTGGATACCATAACTGTGATCGGCTCCGCCACGGACCAGCTTTCGCAAGAAAATCACCTTATCATCGTGCTCTTTTACCGACACATTATAATTGACAATATGATCGTACATGTTTTCGAGCTCGTTAAGCTCGTGGTAGTGGGTAGCAAAAAGTGTCTTGGCAGCCACCGACGGCTGGTTGTGCAGGTACTCGGCCAGCGCCCAGGCAATACTGAGTCCGTCAAAAGTGCTCGTACCACGGCCCACCTCATCCAATAGAATTAGCGAATTACGAGTAGCATTATTAAGGATATTGGCAGCCTCATTCATCTCAACAAGGAAGGTACTTTCGCCCGCAGCTAAATTATCCGACGCTCCAACACGGGTAAAGATCTTATCCACTAAACCGATATGGGCTTCCTCGGCCGGGACAAAACAACCGATTTGAGCCAGAAGCACAATCAATCCCGTCTGACGCAAGATGATACTCTTCCCCGCCATATTGGGGCCGGTGATAATAAGAATCTGCTCATCCTCATTTTCTACATGGATATCATTGGGAATAAAGGGATCTCCCGGCGGAAGCGTTTTCTCCACTACCGGGTGACGTCCTTTCGTAATATCAATTTTCTGATCGTCGGCAATAGCCGGCTTGCAATAATTATTATGATAGGAAACCTCGGCAAAACTCTGCAGGCAATCCAATTCGGCAATCGCCCGGGCCACCTGCTGAACATCCTCAGCGTACTCTGCTATCTCAATACGCAACTCCTCAAAAAGATCATATTCCAAGCTCTTACTTTGCTCTTCGGAGGATAAAATGCGTTCCTCAACCTCTTTTAAATCGGGTGTAATATAGCGCTCAGAATTCACCAGTGTCTGCTTTCGGATAAAATGCTCGGGCACTTTATCCGCATGGGTATTCGTCACTTCAATATAATATCCATAGACTTTATTATACCCGATTTTCAGCGAGTCAATACCCGTTTCATCAGCCAGCTCATTTTTAATGTCGGCAATATAGTCTTTTCCATTACGAGCAATATTGCGAAGCTCATCCAGCTCCTCATTGTATCCATCTTTAAAAATATCGCCGTCACGCAAGCTGGTGGGAGGATCCTCGACAATCGCTTCTTCAATCTTTTCCTGGACCTCGATAAGCAATTTCATGCGCTCCAGAATATCATTTAACAAATACTCATCCAGGTGATTAAACTGTGATTTAATAATAGGGGTCTGCGCCAGCGAGTCTTTCAGTTTCACTAAATCACGGGGATTCGCACGTCCTACACAAATGCGCGAAATGAGTCGCTCCAGATCTCCTACTTTCTCCAGCTCTTCACGTACCTTTTCGCGCACATCGTGATTTACATTCAGTGATTCTACCGCATTCAGACGAGCACGTATCGGTTTCATTCGTTTTAACGGACGCATTATCCACTTGCGAAGCATTCGTCCACCCATGGCTGTAGCGGTATCATCCAGAATGGAGATCAAGGTGCCCTCGCTACTACTTCCTTCCTGAATCGTCGTGGTAAGCTCAAGATTTCGCTTGGTGGAACCATCCAAGGACATATAATCATTGCTCTCAAACTTCTGGATCCGCTTAATATGTCCGAGTGAAGCCTTCTGTGTTTCCTGGATGTAATGCATCAGCGCGCCGGCCGCCACATGGGCTACCTCCAAATCCTCGATACCAAATCCTTTAAGAGAATGCGTTTCAAAATGATCGGTCAGCAAATTGTATCCATAATCACCTTCATACACCCACTCCTCTATAAACGTCATATTATAATCGAGCAGAAATTCAGGCACATTATTTTTTAGTTCCTGGGGCAACAGCAACTCAGCCGGTGCAATAGACTGCATCAGATCATCCAGCTTATCTTTGGGAACCTCACTTACCGAAAATTCTCCGGTAGATACATCGGCAAAAGCGGCACCTGCAGTTTTTCCATCCCAATACACCGCCGCAGCATAATTATTCCGCTTGTGCTCTAACAATTTTTCCGACATCGTAACACCCGGAGTTGTAATCTCAGTCACCTCCCGGTTTACAATCTTTCGTCCAGCCTCCTTGGCTTCGGCTGGATTTTCAACCTGATCACAAACTGCCACCCTGTATCCTTTCTTCACCAATTTTGGCAGGTAAGTATCCAGCGCATGATGCGGAAATCCTGCCATAGGGGTTTGGTCACCCCCGTTATTTCGTTTGGTAAGCGTAATGCCTAATTCTTTACTGACCAATTCTGCATCATCAGCAAAGCACTCATAAAAATCACCCACTCTAAAAAGCAATATAGCACCTTCATTTTCCTCCTTTATTTGATGATACTGGCGCATCAGCGGGGTTAGCGATTTGGATTTTGTACTCATTTACAAGCGGTATTTTTGTGCTTAGAATTTAATTTTGTAAAGTACGTTAACTTTTGATCAAATTAGGGTAGCAAAATAAATGCGAACAGTGTAACTTTCGCAATCTTATTAATTAGCATTCATTGATCAGTGCAGAAGTATAAGGATTTCTGGCGGCTCATCGTAAAATTGGTAAAAAAGAAAGATGTGTTTTTTAACGCATCCGCCATCACCTTTAACATCTTTATTTGTGCCATCCCTTTTATACTGCTGATGATTTCGATCATCGGATATATCCTTTCCTATGAAAAAGCTTTTTCCGAAATCTTGCGTTATGGCCGTGAGCTTTTTCCAAGTTTTACTTACGAATCAAAATCCGGTGATATTTACCGTGGCGCCGTAACCCTTGAAACACTTTTAGAACCTCTTATTGGGGTCCGACGCCTTTTTGGTATTATTGGTTCAGTAATTCTTGTATTCTTTTCACAGGGATTTTTTCATACCCTTAAGCATGTCGTGTTCGATATTTTTGAAATTGAAGATCGGCGCCATCCCATCCTTGAGATGGTCTATAACTTTTTTACCTTTGGCTTGGTAGGAGGAGCCTTTCTGTTCTTCAGTCTTGTTATTTCACTGGTATCCCTGGTTTCGATCGATAAATTTTCCCTACCCTATACCGATATTGTTTTTGAGGTTAGCTGGGTATATGAGTTTCTTAATCTGCTAATTCCAATTCTTTTTACTCTCATCCTGTTTTATATCATTTTTCGATATATAAGTGAAAAACGGATGAAGCCCCAAGTCGCTTTTCTGGCCACAGTGGTATATACGGCACTTTTTGAATTCGCAAAGATGGGAGTAGGTTACTACCTGGATTATGCCTTGGGCTCCTATCGCTATTTTTACCAAGGATATACCATTCTGGTTATTATTGGTATATGGGCCTTCTATTCAGCTGCCCTTTTCGTTATTACGACGATTATTGCTAAATCATATCAGGAAGTATTTCTGGAGGACAAGAGCAGTCAGGAGAATCCATATACTACAATTTCCTAATTATGAGTAACCAAAAACTTTCCCTCTCATTTTATCAGCGACAAGATGTGGTATCCATAGCCCGCGAACTTGTTGGCAAGGTATTATGTACACGGATTGGTGATGCTCCCTTGACCAGTGGAATTATCACCGAAACGGAGGCTTACTGCGGTCGAGGAGATAAAGCATGCCATGCTAATAATGGCACCCGGACGGATCGAACGGAAACAATGTATCGAGCCGGGGGCATCGCCTATAACTATTTGTGTTATGGTATCCATCATCTGTTTAATGTGGTTACAAATGTAGAAAACAAGGCTGATGCTGTTCTTATCCGCGCTGTTCAGCCATTCGATGGCAAAAATAAGATGTTACAACGCCGCAACAAGCAAGATGTTAATCCTTCGCTAACAGCAGGACCCGGGCGATTAACTCAAGCACTGGGAATTACCACAGGTCTCGATGGAACCGACCTAACCCAAAATACTATCTGGATCGAAGATCGGGAGATTGCTTTTTCCGAGTCCGCCCTGGTAGCAACTGAGCGCGTGGGAGTGGATTATGCCGAAGAAGATGCGAAGCTGTCTTGGCGTTTTTATCCTCAAGAAAGTAAATGGATAAGCCAAAAATAAAAAAAGCCTGTCTCGCTAAGCGAAACAGGCTTTCAAAATATAATAACAAGAAAGAGCGTTAGTTCTGATTGTTTTGCTGCTGCTCTTGTGTAATTTTACGATAGCGTTTGACTACCTCAGGATTTGATTGCAATGCCTTTACGATAGCTTGAAATCGCTGTGGCTTAAGTCCATTATTCTCCATTGCGTTCATAATTTCTTTTTGCTGAACCTTCATCAATTTTGGCTGGACTTCATCAATTGTTTTCTGCTCTTGGTCTGTAACATTCGCAGAGTCAGTTTGAGGATTTCTTTGTTGCATCATAATCTCTTGAAACCGCTCAGGATCCATATCCTTATCAGCTAACAACGAGACAATTTCTGCATCAATTTTTTCATTGACTTCACTGGTAACAGCGGCAAACTTTTTTAACTCTTCATTGGTAATACTATCTGGCTGTGTTTGCTGCATCTTCTGTTGCATGGGATTGCCTTGTGCAAAAACCGAACCGGCCATTAACAGAAAACCAAGTACAAAAGCCGCGGATTGTTTAAAAAACTTCATAAAATATTGAGTGATTTAAAATTAAATAGATCTTGCTTTGAATTAAGCTGTGTTAAGATAGAGATTATTTATTCCGAAATAAAATAACCTATAACTCATTATATAGAATTTAATATTTTTTTGCTTCGTTAAAGGCTCTGAAATTGGCAACGCATGCTTTCCAACTATATTCTATTTTAATAGAATTTTTACACTTAACACTATTTTGACTGCCAAAAAACTTGGCATTTATTTCTACAATGACAGTACTAAAAAATATAAACACCTTTCCTAACAGATGGACTCAAAATAATGCCCTATTCCGCTAAATCTCTGCCAGTAATGGGCTTGCAAAAGCGTTACATCCCGTAGCCTAAAACAAGTTTTATCCCTTTTCTGAGAAGTGAGGCACCACCGGTTTATGACAATCGTGTTCATTATAACTCTCGTATTTGAAATTAATTAGTTTTATAAATAAAAACCGATGAAGCGGTAATACACTAACTCCAAAATAAAATTAGGAGAATAACTTTTCTTCATTGAATAACAACAAGAGCCAATACAAATTTTGAAATAAGCGTTACTCTCAGCAACCTATTTATAATGTATATTTTCGTTCCTCTCCGTCACGCACCCGAATACTTTGCTCCACAGGAAGTACAACAATAAGTCCATCCCCGGAATGTCCCGTACTCCCATTTTCGTGGATAATTTGAATTATATCATCTACATGATTTGCTTCAGAAACCATCTCCAGTTTTATCACCTTAGAATGCAATGCCGGGAATTTAAGCGAACTATGTTGGTCTTTCGGATCACTGTAGCTGCCCATGCCCTCAGCTTCCATTACTGTCATACTCGTATAACCCTTGTTGCTCAGAGCGCGCTGGACCGGCTCAAACATATTGTGACGTATGTATGCTTTAATCAATTTCATAAAATCCCCTTATTTAAAATAGCTATTGTTAATAGTCGTAACCTTTTCAGAACTTAGGCCATATCAATCCTAAGCCTGCAGCTTAATTAATGGTCTAACCCAATCGTTGCTTTCGTCTTGCCACAGCCAGACATCTTAGAACCCATATAAGGATTAATAATCTTTTCCTGATCACTGATCCACTGAGCTCCCTTACCATTATCTGCCATCGGGCAATATTGTAGATACAACATCTCTTCATCAAAATCTTGGTTTTTCAGCGCCTTAATCAGATTAGAAGAGATATTCTTAAAAAATGATCTCAGCTCATCAATATCCCCGGCCTCTACTCCATTGGTCACGGCTTCGACCATAGAACCATGGTGCTCGACATGCATTTGGAAGTGTTTTTCGTGATTATTCATTTCATCATTTCTAATAACCTCATCTCTTAAATCAGACGAAGAGGAAAGAGCCTTTTCGAAATCATCTTCAGCCAGTGCCTCTTTAACATCAAAATAATGCTCCAGCAATGTTGTGAGATGCTCGCTGTGCTGATGTTGCTGTGCAAAAGCTGAAGTTCCTGTAAAAAAGATTACTGAAAGCAGAATAATTGTTTTGAAGCTATTCATAGTCTTTGAACTAATATTTATGTTAATGTTATTTTTATCCTTCTGATTCTGAATTCAAAACTAAATATCAATTTCTTCGATAATTTCACCACAGTTAGTCATTTCTTTACCTAAATATGGGTTCTGTATTTTCTTCTCTTCACTGATCCAGTAGCCTCCTTTATTTCCAAAAGCCATTGGGCAGTACTGATAGTATAAGACATCATCAACACCGAATTCCTGAATACTTTCCACCAACACTTCTGACAGCAGAAAAAAGGCTTTTCGTTGTGAGTCAAGTTCATTACTGCCGGCTATTTGCTCGGCTTGCCGGTTCAGCACTTCCAAGAATTCCATCCATCGGTCATGGATTTCGGTTTCCAACACCGACATATCCACATCTCTTAATTGATCCCGGAACAGATCGGCCTGTTGAGAAGCTTTTTGGGGATCGGAATCCACCAAAGCATCCTTTATATGAAGGTACTCACTGATAGCCTGTCTTAACTGATCTCGGAATTCTTGCGGAACTTCGGCATTAATTCCACTTATCTCCGCCCGACTATCGGTATGCTCACTATGGTCTTCTTCCTGCTGTATCTCCTGTTCTTCCATTCCGCCGTGATTATGTCCAGCACGATTTGCTCCACTCCCGGGGTTTCGGTTCATCATACTGAGGTTATCAGCCAGTTGAGCGGCACTGTCTAACTTGAAGTTACCGTGGGTAACCACTTCTTCACCCTCTTCAAGTCCCTCCTCTATGACATAGTAATTACCAGCACGCTGACCGAGTGTAACTACTCGCGGCTCAAAAGAGGGAATTTCACTATCCGGTTGTTCCACAAAAACAATCGAACGCTTGCCGGTCCACATAACGGCTGATTTTGGGATCATGAGCTTTTCTCCATTATCGACAGCTCCGCTTACTATCCCCCGGGCAAGCATCTCCGGCTTTAACGTGCCATCCGTATTATCTACCTCTGCCCGTACACGGGCTGTCCGTGTTTGCGGATTGATAAATGGATCAACGTAGGTAATTTCTGCTTCAAAGGTTTTGCCGGGGTAACTGCGGACGGTAAAATCAACTGGATCACCCTGATCAATGGCTCCGATATCAGTTTCATACGCATCAAACAGCACCCAGAGCCTTGAGAGATCAGCCACTTTATACATTACAGTTCCTTCATCCACATAATCTTTTGTATCCACATTTTTTTGAGTGACATATCCGCTGCGTGTGGCCATAATGGGTATTGCATCGGTTACTTCTCCGGATAATTCAATGCGCTGAATTTCACTTTTCGGAAGCCCCCACAAGCGCAGCTTTCTACGTGTTGATTCATACAATCCGGGATTTCTTTGCTTGTTTCTGGCCGCTTCAAGCAGTTCACGTTGCGCAGAGATCAGTTCCGGTGAATAAACGGTAGCTAATTTCTCACCTTCATCAACGTACGTCCCCGTAAAATCGACAAAGAGCTCTTCAATACGTCCTGGAAATTGCGCAGTAATGGATGATACTCGTCGTTCGTCGACAGCCACACGCCCCGGAAGGCGAACTTCCAACTCAGGAATTCCTCGTTCAACGGTCGACGTTTGAATTTCTGCCAGCTTAACGGCAGCCTCGGTCATAGTAAATACTGTTTCTCCCTGATCTTCTGCCTGGTCGACGGAGATAAGCTCCATGCCGCAAATCGGACAATTTCCGGGTTCATTTTGTCGGATCTGGGGATGCATACTACAGGTATAAACGATATTCCCCTCCTCGTCGGTATGCGTTTCTTCCACATGTTGGTCTATATCTGTTGCCTCTTCCACGGCAGAGCCGCCAAAGAACAGCCATCCAAGGAAAAATCCCACTAATAAAATTCCGGCTATTTTTCCTATCTGTTTATAGTTTAATTCTTTTTTCATGGTATTTGATATTTTAGCTTTCAACAGTCAGCCATCAGTTTTATTAGCTAAATGCAGACAGCTGATAACTTTTAATCAGAATTTATATTTATCGTATTTATTCACTTTTACTCTTTTTCCATCTCTTCTGGTGACGTATTGTGCTCACCCGCCAGAGCTTCTATTTCAGCTGTGGCAATATTTTGCTCCACGTAAGCAGTGTTAAGCATCATTTCATATTTCAACAACTGTTGCTGCAATTGAATAATCTGTTCAAAGTCGCCACGCCCCCCGGCATATTCAGACAATCCTATTTTGAGTGCCTGACGTGTCTTTGGAACCAACCGTTCTTCATGCAGAGCGATTCGACGTTCAGCATCACGGTACTGCTGCAACAGGGATTCTACCTTGGCGGTTAAACGATTTGTAACATTCTCCTGTTCTTCGCGGGCGACCCGAGCTTTAATACGAGCTTCTTGCCGTTGTGCTTGATATTTGGAGCGCGATAGTGGAACACGTATGGTTACCGAACCTGTCAGCCCCGCTCGTTCGCCGGGCATCACAGACATATACATATAATTCTTATTCATTACCATCAGCCCGAGACCCAGTGACGGTCGCCCCTCCAGTCGCGCCTGTTCCTCAGCAATAAGAGCTGTTTCTTCTTGAAGTTCCCTTCCGCGAAGCTCCGGATTCCGATCATAGATCACTTGCCGCAAGCGTTCTTTACTTCTTGTCAGCTTCGGATTATACATTTTATCCGGTATTTGAACTTCTGCCTCTGCCGGTCGATTCAGCAATGAATTAAATTGAACTTTCATTGCCTCCAGCTCCTCTTCCGTATTTAAAATCTGCGTTTCAAGGTTATCTTGTTCAATTTGAATGCGAAGCAGATCCACTTGGCTAACTTTTCCGCTTTCATACTGTGTTTGCACCTGCCGCTCAAGCTGACTTAGCAAACCCCTGTTCTGGCGAAATATCATCAAATGATGATGCAGCTCATGCATTCGATACCAACGCTCTTTTACATTTTCGACGAGCTCGTTACGTGCCTCTTCAAACGCTGTCCACTCTACTTCCGCCACTTTTTTTACTTGTTCTTCTCTTTTACCGAGCGTCCCAAACCAGGGAAACATCTGTGTAGCACTTACGGTGGTTCGGGTCAAGGGGCTACTCTGCTCCATTGGATTAATATGGTATTGAAACATTATTTCGGGATCCGGCAGGGCGCCAACCTGCGGCACTTGCTTCAGTCGAGCATAATATTGCTGAAACAATCCTTCAATCCGTGGGTTTTTGACTAATGCCTCTTCTATATATTGATCTAATACAAGGCTGTCTTTGACAGCTTCATCGGATCCAGGTGAAGGAAGATCCTGTGCCTGGAGATTCGCACCGAGAAATAAAAAGAAAATCAGTGCGAGCAGGTTTTTCAATCCCCCTAAGTCCCCCTTTGCCAAGGGGGACTTCAAAGCAATCAGGCTTAAATCATGAAAGAAATTCCTCCTTAGAAAAGGAGGACAGGAGGATTGACAGCCGGTTATTATTGGGTTTGTCATGGTAATCAGCTTAGCTTGATCTATTGGTATTTTTATTATTTTCTATCAGCGGCATTTGCCCCATTTTCTCTTCTATCTTCCACCTGGATTCCTGCCAGACAGCATAGAGTACGGGTACCACAAAAAGCGTAACAATAGCAACCATCATACCCCCAAAGGTAGGTATAGCCATGGGAATCATAATATCGGCTCCCCGTCCGCTTGAAGTAAGAATTGGCAACAGTGCCAGCGTAGTGGTGGCAGTTGTCATCAGAGTCGGACGAATACGTAAACTCCCCGCTTTTATGATAATTTCATGTAGTTCCTCGATACTTTCAGGTTTATGCCGGTCCATCAGCTGATGGATATAGGTGGCAATAACAACAGCGCCGTCTGCAGCAATGCCGAATAGAGCAATAAAACCAACCCAGACAGCAACACTGAGATTTACAACCCCCATCTGGAACAGGTCGCGCATATTGGTACCGAATAGCTCGAAATTCATAAACCACGGCTGTCCGTACAGCCAAAGCATGATAAAACCACCTGCCCAAGCTACAAATATGCTGCTGAAGATCATGGCCGTCGTCGAGATAGATCGGAACTGGAAGTAGAGAATAAGGAAAATGATAAGCAGAGTAATAGGCATTACTACTGAGAGGCGTTTCTCAGCCCGTACTTGGTTTTCATAATTACCGGCAAATTCGAAACTGAGTCCCGATGGTACAGAAAGCTCTCCATCGTCAATCTTTGTATTAATAACCTGCCGAGCCGCTTCTACAACCTCTACTTCAGAAAAGCCATCCCGCTTATCAAAGGTCACATAACCCGTTAAGAATGTATCTTCACTTTTAACTACCTGCGGACCCTGCCGATACTTGACTTCTCCGAGCATACCCAGCGGAATGTTTGTACCCGACGCCGTAGAAATAAACATCCGCTCGATATCTTCCGGACTATCGCGATATTCCCTGGCATATCTAACCCGTACCGGGTACCGCTCGCGACCCTCCACCGTTTGGGTCAACGCCATCCCGCCCATAGCAACTTCCAGGTACTGCTGAACATCCGCTATTTTTAATCCATAACGAGCCAGCGCTTCACGGTCCCATTCAATTTCCAGATAGGGTTTACCCACAATACGATCTGCGAAAACAGTCTGGCTTTGCACCTCTTCTACTTCCCGAAGAATCTCCTCCAGGCGAAGCCCGAAATCTTCAATTGTTGCAAGATCTGGCCCTTTCACCTTGATGCCCATAGGAGCACGCATTCCCGACTGTAGCATAATCTGTCTGGTTTCAATCGGCTGCAATTTGGGGGCTGAAGTCAATCCCGGCACACGACTGGCATCAATAATCTCATTCCAAATATCATCCGGACTTTGAATATGGTCACGCCATTGCCGGTAATACTTCCCGTCTGAGTCATGGATTAATTCTCCGGATTCATTGCGCATATATTCTCCATCCTCGTTGATCGCAAAACGGATGCGTCGCCCGTCTTCATCTCGTTTATACTCACTTTTATACTGAATAATATTTTCATACATCGAAACCGGAGCGGGATCCAGTGCGGTTTCTGCCCTTCCAAGCTTTCCTACGACAATATCAACTTCGGGAATCGACGAGACAGCCATATCAACTTTTTGCATATAATCTTTTGCCTCTTCAACACCCACGTGTGGCATAGTCGTTGGCATCAGCAGAAAAGCGCCTTCATCCAGCGGAGGCATAAATTCTTCCCCAAGTCCGGGAAAAGTTTCTTCCATGGAAGTCCAGACCGCTGTTTCCTGCACCGGAACACCTACCGAATCAAATCCTTTTTCTACCCATCCGAATATTGTACCATATCCCAGCCATATGGTTACTCCCAATATCACCAGTACCAATGGAATGGAAAGAAAGGTTTTTCGATAATAAAGTGCCCATTTTAGAATGGGACGGAAATAGCGAATAAAGAGGAAAAAGATCCCTATCAAAACCGCAGCGATACCGCCTACAAAAATAAAATTTGCAAGCAGTGATACTTCCGGACCCAATGGCAGCCAGGCTTTCGACAGCAGCCATGTGACGAAGATAGCTGCAACAAAATTATTAATCCGAACAGCGTGCCGCTCATCGTATGTTTCTAAGTAGAGCGAAGCAAGTGTGTTGACTCCGAATAGTATCAACAGCCATCCGGCCCAAGGAAGTACGGAAAAAATTATGCTTATTAATCCCAACACAACAATAAATCCATTCCAGGCTATTTTCAGCGGACGCTTTTTGATGCGCACTGAAAAGAACCAATGGGCAAAAGGCGGTATAATAATCAGTGAGATAATAATAGAAGCAATCAGTGCAAACGTCTTGGTGTAGGCCAGCGGAATAAATAGCTTTCCTTCGGCGGCCACCATCGTAAAGACGGGTAAGAAACTAATAACAGTCGTTGAAACAGCAGTAACTACTGCCGAAGAAACCTCACTCGTTGCTCTAAAAATAACCTCCAGCAATGGCTCCTCATCGCCGGCTTCGTCGATATGCCGGATCATATTTTCGGTGAGGATCACCGCCATATCCACCATTGTACCTATGGCAATGGCAATACCGGTCAATGCTACAATATTCGCCTCCACGCCGCCGTACTTCATGGCGATGAACGTCATTAACACAGCTACGGGAAGTAAGCCGGAAATCAACACCGATGACCGCAGGTTCATCACCATGACAATAACCACAATGATGGTTACCAAAATCTGTAGAAATAGGGCTTCTTCCAGCGTTCCCAGCGTCTCCATGATAAGTTCGGTGCGGTCATAAAACGGCACTATTGTAACCTTTGATTCGGTACCATCATCCAACATTTTAGAAGGTAATCCTGCAGAAATTTCGCTGATCTGCTCTTTGACATTCTGAATAACCTGTAGCGGATTTTCTCCCTGGCGTGCTACAACCACACCACCCACTGCTTCGGCACCGGACTTGTCGAGAGCGCCTCTTTGCATTGCTGGTCCGTATATAACATGTGCTATATCCTGAATGCGAATAGGCGTATTATTTCTACTTACCACCACCGCTTTTTCCAGGTCTTCGAGACTCTTAATATATCCCAGTCCACGCACCAAATACTCTACATTATTCATTTCTATAGTCCGGGCCCCCACATCAACATTACTGCCGCGGACGGCTTCAAAGATCTGTTTCATGGTAATATCGTACACCTGCATCGCCTCCGGATCAACGTCCACCTGGTATTCCTTGACATATCCACCAACGGGTGCTACCTCGGCTACCCCCTGGGCTGAAGTCAGAGCATAATCCACCGTATAATCCTGGATTGTGCGCAATTCCTGCAGATCCCAGCCCCCGGCCGGGTTCCCATTGCTGTCTCGTCCCTCCAGAGTATACCAAAATATTTGTCCCAAACCGGTGGCATCAGGTCCAAGCGATGGTTGTACGTCCTCAGGCAAGATGCCCGAGGGAAGCGCATTAAGCTTTTCCAGGATACGAGATCGACTCCAGTAAAATTCGATATCCTCCTCAAAAATTACATAGATGGTGGAGAGACCGATCATAGAACTGCTTCGTATATTTTTAACTCCGGGAAGCCCCAGCAACTCTGTCGTCAGCGGATAGGTAATCTGATCTTCAATATCCTGTGGCGAACGTCCCGGCCATTCGGTATGAATGATCTGCTGATTTTCACCGAGATCAGGGATGGCATCTACCGGAACCGGATCACGTGGAAAAATTTCGTCAAGCTGCCAGTTAAAGGGAGCCACGGAAATACCCCATCCCACAAAAAGGAGAAGCAAAAGTACCGAGATAAGTTTGTTTTCAAGAAAGAAACGTATGGTTTTGTCGAGCATTGAATTAGTCATGAGTATTGAATTATTGAGCAATACGAAAAGCACACGCAGTAGGATTATTCTATGTTAATTTGTAATCCGTGATGCGTAAAAGCCTTAAAAAGGTTAAAAGGCTTATATAAGTGACTAATTCAGAAAAGTGCTATTTAGCAAGAATAGAGGGGGAGATTCCGGTTGCTGGCTCAGTTCGGCATTTGCAAGAAAAGTGGGAATAGATGCCGATTCGGTGTCAATAAAATAGAAGATCGAAACAACAAATGGCTGCACCAATTTTTTATTAACAGTTGGAATAGTCTTGTTTGTTAGATCTGTTTGGGTAATCTCACAAGTCAGGGTCCAACTGCAATTGTCGTTTGGGCTGCCAGAGTTCAGTTGATCCGAATCATTTTGATCAGATTGGTATGCCATCAACATACACTGTTTATCGGCAACTGTATTTATTGGCGATTGTTGCATTTCCGTATCACAATGTACGGCTGCCACCAAAGTGGACGGCAGGCTAATACTCAAAGCAAGAAATATTGCTATGAATAGTGCAAAAAGGCGATATGTCGTTGAATGTCGTTTCATCTGAAAATTGAATTCCCAAAATTAGTAAAAAAACCGGCAGTAATGAAATTGTTTTTTTTAAGTGTTATCAACCGATAAATATATTGTTTAGAAACTGAGCTAATATGGAAATATTATTTTATCAATCGTTCAATAGACAAAAAACTTTTATTTTGAGCTTCTGGGAAATACCTTTACTTATTTGACTTATCAATTACCTTATTTAGAAAACATTATTCATGCGTATAGTTTCTCTACTGCCCAGCACTACCGAAATTGTTACCGCTCTCGGCAAGAAGGATGAGCTCGTCGGTCGATCTCACGAATGCAATTATCCCGAAGGAATAACTGATCTTCCCTACTGTACTGAGCCGAAGTTCAACCCTGACGGAAACAGCTATGAGATAGACCAGCGGGTAAAAGCATTGCTGCAGGAAGGGCTTTCAGTGTATAGAGTAGATCAACAAAAACTGACTGAGCTGGAACCCGATATTATACTAACGCAAGATCACTGCGAAGTGTGCGCGGCCTCTTTTAATGAGGTAAAAGAAGCAGTCCACTCGAGTCTTAGTGATCATGTGAAAGTAGTTTCGGTATCACCTACTGATTTATCGAGCTGGGTACAATCGATCCGAACCATTGCAGATGCTATTGATGCCAGTGAAGCTGCCGAAGAACTTACCCAGCGCATGAAATCGGAACTACAGTACATCCAACAAAAAACAAGTGAACTCACACTTCCAAAGGTGCTTTCTATAGAGTGGATGGATCCGTTGATGACCGCCGGAAACTGGATTCCGGAACTAGTGCAAATTGCGGGCGGTATTCCTGTGGGCTCTAAATCGGGGAAACATTCCCCGCAAATCTCATGGAAAAAAATCCAACAGCTCAATCCAGATATTATCACGATCATTCCCTGCGGTTATTCTGTTCATCAAACCCTTTCAGAAATTTCAACGCTTACCTCTCGTAATAACTGGAATCAACTCCGCGCCGTACAAAACAAACAGATATATATTGCTGACGGCGATCACTATTTTAACCGTCCGGGGCCACGCCTGGTGGATTCCACACGCATCTTAGCAGAGATCATACATCCTGCCCTGTTCCGAAAAGAAGAACATCCAGAGTGGATCAACTTTGCCACCCATCAATTCCAGCAGAAAATAGCATCAACTTTATGAAACAGAGAGTAACTATCATTGGTGCTACTTCCGGCATCGGACGAGCCCTGACAGTTGAAATGCACGAGCGCGGATATGTAGTGGGCGCAACGGGTCGTCGTCTCGAACGACTGGAAGAATTGCGCAATCAACTTAAAACAAATATTCATATTCAATATATGGATGTGGCCGAACTCGACGATGCTATCAACCAGCTCGATCAGCTTAAAAAAGATATGGGAGGACTGGATATCATCGTGCTTAACGCCGGGGTCTCGAACTATCAAAAAGAATCCGTGGGACGACAAGCCGACCTGCACGTAATTGATGTCAACGTTCGTGGATTTGCAAATCTGGCAAGCTATAGCTTCAACCTGTTTGAGGAACAGGGATACGGTCACATTGTGGGAATCTCATCTGTTGCCTCTCTGTTTGGCTGGGGATTAAACATCCCCTATAACGCTTCTAAATCATTTGTGAATACCTATCTTCAAGGATATAGACAAAAGGCCAATCATTCAGATGCAGATATTTCCGTTTCAACAATTTTACCGGGCTTCGTAGAATCCGAGATGACTGACGGCAAAAAAGATCTGTTCTGGGTACAAGAAACAGAAAAAGCGGCTAAACAAATCGCCGACGCCATTGAACGCAAAAAAAATGAAGCTTTTATCACAAAACGCTGGCAACTTGTGGGATGGTTGGTCAAAATGACTCCCAACTGGATATGGAATCGAATGTAATTTTAAAATTTTGAAACTACTTTTAGAAAGTGTCAAATATTAGCGCCGGCATACTACTTTTTACCCGTAAACCCAGTTTAGAATTGCTGCTGGCTCATCCCGGCGGCCCCTACTGGTGGGATAAAGATGAAGGAGCATGGTCGATTCCCAAGGGTGAGGTCGAAGACGACGAGGATTTGTTGGATGCCGCCAAGCGAGAATTCAAGGAAGAGCTTAACTTTGTTCCCGAAGGGGATTTTATCGATTTGGGATCGGTAAAACAGAAAGGTGGCAAAATCGTGTATGCCTGGGCCATAGAATATCAAATTCCCGATGACTTTATCTTTGCTCCCAACGAGTTTGAAATAGAGTGGCCGCCCAATTCCGGGAAAACGGAATTATTCCCCGAAATTGATCGGATAGAATATTTTGGTCCCTTTGAAGCACGCGAGAAAATCAATCCCGCTCAACGTGAGTTTATCAGCCGACTCATTGATTACTGCAGTCGAAACCGGTAATGCAATTACTGTTTAAATTAATAAGCCCATAGGCGGAGTCCCATCCAATCCCAATAGAAAAAGAACAGGGTAAATCCTATTAACGTCACTGAAATAATAGAGAAGTAAATTTTTATAGCAGGATGTATCTCTTTTTGCCAGCTGCGCAAGCTTGTCCATAGTGCCCCAACAGAACTTACCCCAAACAGGTAGGTAGCTGCAGTAATTAACATTGCGGCAAAAGTTCGCTCACCGATCGTTAACAATTCAAGCTGTGATGCTCCCAAGACTAACAATCCGATGCTGCACAACGCGGCAAACGGCCACCAGAAAAGTGCCTGATACGAAAACGGTGTATGGTTTGAGCTGTATTTGCGATAACCTTCAAACGGTATCCAAAACAAGCTGAACAATAATAAGGTTACCAATATCCCTAAGCCACCAAAAAATGCCCCGCGGTATACATACTTTTTCCAGCTCCCCGTTTTCACATAAAAGTTACTGTCATGCTGCATTACTTGTCCATACTCTTCCGTACCCATAAAAAAGGTAGAAGCCATTATTTTATCTTTGCTGCGAAATTTATTTTCCGAAACGGGCAGTAATGACTTGGTCGACTCCATAAATCCTTTAGTACACAACGTATCATCAGATACCTCAAGCGTTACTCCATCTAACAATACATGCAGCGGCATAAACAGTTGGTTTCGTGGACTCCGATAGGCGTAATATCCCTCATATTTATCTAACTGTTTCTCGGATAATTCAACGGTAGATTGTGGCTCCGGTTTTTTGACATTATCCAGTAAAAATCTTGTCACTTTTTCTCGGATATCACCAAAACCCGAAGAGCTGTTTAACAGCAATACATATCCCAAGTCATATTCCGGGAAATACATGTACTGGGATACAAAACCATCGATACCGCCTCCATGATTTAAATTTGGGTACCCAGCCATTTCAGAATTTGTAATTCCCAGTCCGTAGCCCCTGCTAAATCCATGTTTAGCAGCAAGCGTCGTCTCTGTCGTTTCCATCCTCTCAACTAAGATTTCCGCAATAATTTCTTGTCCATTAAGCGAACCATTATTAAGCAAGAGTTGTACAAACTTTGCCATATCAGTGGGTGACGAATGCAGCATACCAGCCGGACGCAAATAAATGTGCTGATATTCAACCGGCTCATATTCTCCTTTGTAACCCGTAGCCAGAGCTTCTTTTACAGAATCGCTGTACGCAAATGAAGACCTGTTCATTTCTAAAGGATTTAAAATATGTTCTCGCAGATAATCTTCATACGACTGACCGGTTACTTTTTCAATAATATAGCCTGCCACCGCATAGCCCGGATTGGAATATGAATACCGAGTACCCGGGCGCCAACGCACTTCTCTTGATTTGGGATTGATGCTCAAGGCTTTTTCGAGAGATATATTGGGATCATGTCGGGTATTATAAAACTCGCTAAAGTGCATATCATCAAATCCGGCCGTGTGCTCCAACAGGTGTTTAACTCGTACGGGATCGGTTTCATGCCACCGATTCTTGATTTCGACCTCGGGCACCAGCTCTTGCACTTCATCATCGAGGCTCAGTTTCCCATCTTGCACAAGCTGCATTATCCCCATAGCCACGAACGTTTTGGATATAGATCCAACCCGAAACAGATGATCAGCAGTGACCGGTTTTTTATCCTCATAATCTGCATAACCCACACCTCCGGACCAGATAACAGAATCTTTATGCACCAAGGCTATTCCTGCTCCCGGAATATTATTTTCCTGAAGCAAAGAATCGACTGTTGTTTGCAAGGAATCAATATCAGCAACTATTGAATGATCCTGTTTTTGTTGTGCTAACATATCACCGGAAGAAAGGCAAAAAACTAACAACAATAATGCTACTGAAATCCAACATCTTTTACTCATATTGTATCCTATTTTATCTCCACCCTATTTCTTATTCAGTTGTAATTACGTCTATTAATTTTCATTGTTACAATTAAAATAATGAATACAGAACGCTAATTATCAATCTGAAGTTAATGTAATATAGAAGCTACGATAACACTATTAATTTAAATAAATCGAATATTTCATTATGGAAGGCAAAAAATTATTAATGCTTGTAGGAGATTTCGGAGAAGATTATGAAATCATGGTGCCATTTCAGGCATTGCAGATGGTAGGCCATACCGTGCATGCGGTTTGTCCCGGAAAAAAGAAAGGAGATACCGTAAAAACGGCTATTCACGATTTTGAAGGAGATCAAACCTATACCGAAAAACCGGGCCATAATTTCGCCCTCAATGCTACTTTTGATAAAGCTGATCCCGCTGACTACGACGGACTTGTTGTTGCCGGCGGTCGTGCCCCGGAATACCTGCGTCTCGAAGATGGCGTACTGGACATGGTTCGTCATTTCTTTGAGGAGGACAAACCCGTTGCAGCTATCTGTCACGGACTCCAGATTTTATCCGCTGCCGACGTGATCAGCGGTAAAACTTTAACAGCCTACCCCGCATGTGGTCCTGAGATGGAAGCCGCCGGTGCCGATTTCAAAGATGTAGAAGCGACGGAAGTTGTTGTTGATGGTAAGCTCGTAACATCACCCGCCTGGCCAGGACATCCCAAATGGTTGAGCGCTTTTCTGGATGTTTTGGGCACTAAAATTACTCACTAAAAAAAGAATAGCTGAAATGATGAGCGAGGAGAATTAACTCTCCTCGCTTTTTCTATTCGCACAAGTAAAAATTTGCACTAATTTAAATGGCTTTTGAGTCTCAAAGTTCGACATTAATCTTAAAGGATTGTATAATGCAAAAGTCTTAGTTCAGCGGCATTTATCAAAATAGGATTGGATAAAAAAAAGAATGTCCTCAACATTTGAAACCTCCATACAATGGGTGCTATTATTTATATTTCTAACAACCATTGGAGGTTGTGAGATATCACAAAGAAATAGCGATCAAATTCTATCCAAACTCCAACTCCCGGATGGCTTTAAAGCAGAGATTTTCGCTGATAGTGTACCCAATGCTCGTCAGCTTGCTATGGGGGATAACGGAATCATTTATGCGGGAAGCCGAGAAGCGGGAAATGTATATGCTATCGTAGATAAGAACGAAGATTACAAGGCTGATCGTGTTCACACCATTGCCGAGGATATGAACATGCCGAGTGGTATTGCCTACCGAAACGGCTCGCTCTATATTGCTGCTGTCAGTACCATCTATCGCTATGATAGTATTGACGAGAACCTACAAAATCCGTCCGATCCTGTTATTGTTACAGATGAGTATCCCGCTGATGGACACCATGGCTGGAAATTTATTGCTTTTGGTCCCGATAATAAACTCTACGTACCCGTAGGCGCTCCCTGCAATATTTGTAACCCGGATGACAAAATTTTTGCCAGCATCACTCGTATCAATCCGAATGGAACAGGTCGTGAAATTATTGCTGAGGGCGTTCGCAATTCGGTCGGCTTCGACTGGCATCCCCAGACAGACAATCTATGGTTTACCGATAACGGCCGCGACTGGTTGGGCGATAATCGTCCGCCGGATGAGCTGAATCACCTGTCAGAAATCGGTCAACATTTCGGTTATCCCTACAAACACGGCCACGATATCTGGGATCCCAAATTTGGCGATAAAGGTAGAACGATGAATCGGGAGTTCACTGATCCGGCCCAGGCTCTGGGGCCTCACGTAGCACCATTGGGAATGATTTTTTATACCGGTGATATGTTTCCGGAAACATATCACAACCAAATTTTGATTGCAGAACACGGAAGTTGGAACAGAACTGAAAAAATCGGGTATCGTATAACGAAGGTTACTCTTAAAGACGGCGAAACTACTTCTTATGAACCGTTCATTGAAGGTTGGCTTCAAGATAATGAATCGGTATGGGGACGTCCCGTCGATTTGTTACAATTGCCGGATGGATCAGTACTTATCTCTGACGACCACAGCGGCGTAATTTATCGCATTAGTTATCAAAACGGTTAAATAAATATATAATGTCACCACTTCGAAAACGAGGTATCTATCGTAATGTTGGACTTTTAATTATTCGAATTGGACTCGGTATCATGTTTATTTTACACGGTTACCCAAAAATGTTTGGCGGTCCCGATACCTGGGTCGAAGTAGGATCAGCCATGCAGTTTCTGGGAATTAATTTTGCCCCCATGTTTTTTGGCTTTATGGCCGGTGTTACCGAATTTTTTGGAGGGATATTCTTATTATTCGGCCTCTTTTTTACGCCCAGTGTGATATTCCTTTTTATCGTGATGCTGGTAGCTACGATACAACATATTGGGGCCGGCGATGGCTTTGTTAACTATTCTCACAGCATTGAAATTGCTATCGTTTTTGCAGGATTATTGTTTATAGGTCCCGGCAAATACAGCCTTGATCGTAAACTCCAACAAAGAAACAGGCGGCGCTACTAAAAACTTTTCCTATCATGAAAGCAATGGTTTTACATTCCGTTGGCAAACCCTTGGAACTACAGGATATTCCAACTCCTAATCCCGATAAAAACCAGCTACTGTTAAAAGTACAAACCTGTGGCGTTTGCCGAACCGATCTTCATATTATTGACGGTGAACTGGAAGATCCCAACTTGCCGCTTGTATTGGGTCACCAAATTGTAGGTACAATAGCAGAAGTGGGCAAAAATGTATCAGGGTTTAAAGCAGGTGATAAAGTGGGTGTCCCCTGGCTGGGATATACCTGTGGTAATTGTGAGTTCTGTCAAAAAAATCAGGAGAACCTCTGCAACAATGCCCTTTTTACCGGCTATGATATCAACGGCGGTTTTGCCGAGTATGCCGTAGCCGATGCCCGGTTTTGTTTTCCCATTCCTAATAATTATCCGGCTATTCAAGCTGCACCGCTGCTCTGCGCCGGACTTATCGGCTATCGATCTTTACGTAAAACTAACAATGCACAACGATTAGGATTTTACGGATTTGGATCGGCTGCTCATATTCTTACCCAGGTTGCTTTTCATCAGAACAAAGAAATATATGCTTTTACTCGTCCGGGCGATAAAAAAAGTCAGGAGTTTGCCGAAAGCATCGGAGCTACATGGGCCGGGGGATCTGAAACACTGCCACCCCAAAAGTTGGATGCAGCAATCATTTTTGCACCCGTAGGTCCCCTTGTTCCACAGGCACTAAAATCCATTAAAAAAGGAGGAAAGGTCGTCTGTGCCGGCATCCACATGAGTGACATCCCAAGCTTTCCGTACAACGATCTTTGGGAGGAACGATCTATTGAGTCCGTAGCCAATCTAACTCGTCGGGATGGTACCGAGTTTATGCAGATAGCTCCTAAGGTACCGATTGAATCTCAAGTTACAACCTATCCACTTACCGAAGCTAACCAGGCGCTCGATGATTTACGAGCCGGAAATTTTGAGGGATCGGCCGTATTAACCATTAGTGACGGGTAACTTTAGTTAGCCAGATAAGTTATGACATAAAGTCCTATTATTTGTATCTTTGCGGGCTATAATAGCAGATAAAAATTAATCCGAGCTCTTCTAAACACATTTATCCTCATGCACGACATTGTTTTAATCCCCGGTGATGGTATTGGCCCCGAAATCACAGAATCAGTAACAACTATTTTAGATGAAGCCGGTGCAGATATAAACTGGATACGCTGCACGGCAGGCCTCTCCGCCCACAAAGAACTGGGTGATCCTCTTCCCGGCGATACCATTGCGGCCATTGAAAAACACCGTATTGCATTAAAAGGACCATTGACCACTCCTGTCGGTTCCGGTTTCCGTTCGGTTAATGTAGCCATGCGCAAAAAGTTCGAACTCTATAGCAACATTCGTCCGGCTAAAACCTTACCTCATATCAAAAGCCGATTCGATGATGTAAATCTGGTCATGTTTCGTGAGAATACCGAGGGCCTGTATATCGGCAAAGAGCAGTGGGTAAAAGAAAACAGCCACGCCGAAAGTATTGCTGTCGTCACACGAAGTGCAAGTGAAAAGATAATTCGTGCTGCTTTTGAATACGCTAAAAAGAAAGATCGAAAGAAAGTTACGCTCGTCCATAAGGCTAATATTCTCAAGTTCACTTGTGGTCTTTTTATGGAGGTCGGCGAAGAGATTGCTAAGAATTATCCCGAAATTGAGTATGAAGATCTGATCGTCGACAACATGGCTATGCAGATGGTATTGCAACCGGAACAATTTGATGTGATCGTAACCACTAATCTCTTTGGAGATATTCTCTCTGATCTGGCTTCGGGATTGGTTGGTGGACTCGGCTTAACAGGTGCTGCAAACATTGGCGATGATACGGCCATGTTCGAAGCAGTTCACGGTTCTGCTCCCGATATAGCGGGACAAAATAAAGCAAACCCTATTGCCTTCCTGTTCTCAGCCCTGATGATGCTTGAACATATTGGCGAAGAGAATCGTGCTGACAGAATTCGCCAGGCTGTTTATTATACGCTGGAAAATAAATCAGCTTGCACCCCCGATATCGGCGGTAACGGAACAACCAAAACCTTTACAGAGGCTGTCGTTAGGAATCTGAAAAAGTAATTACCACCCATCCTATTAATATTAGCGCATTGTGCATTTCAAATAATAATTATTGAAGTGCACAATGCATTTTTTAATCCAAAGTCACAAACGAAACATCTATAGCTTCAGTATCCAAAAGGGCAATCGTGGCCTCCTCATCAAATCCATGAGCCGTGCCGGGATTTACTGCTAAGGTGTTTTTGACAAATTCGACTCTTTTTTCGTGGGTATGCCCAGATATTACCACATCATACTTACCACACTGTTCTAATGCTTCCGTAATAGGCATATTCGTCCCATGATACAGGGCAATAGTTCGGTTAGCTACAATCACTTCGCCGAAACTACCTAAATGCGTCGCTCCTATCTCGCTAAACTTTTCCAAGATCAAATAATGATCTCCATCGTTATTGCCAAAAACTCCTTTCAAATTGAATCCCTTAAAGGGTGGAATGGTAAAGGGACTACAGAAATCACCGGCATGTAAAATAAGTTCTACATCACGTTCTTTAAATATTTTGACGGCATTTTCAATATTCTGAACATGATCGTGAGAATCTGAAATGAGTCCAATAATCATAGTATTTACTTTTTTAGATATTTATAAGATTTAGAAAGAGATTACAAATTTTAGGCATCCGACTAATATTATTGGCTTTACAAAAAGTAATTTCTATTATTATCATACTTTTGATTATTAACCTAAAAACAGAGGCGCTGACATTATGAAGAAATTATCATTATTCATATTAACATTATCAATTATCTGTTTCATCGGGGGGCCAACTACCACTACTGCCCAGGATTTTGAGGGCGTTATTTATTTTGAGATGGCAGACTTAGCTAAGCAGGGTATGGGCGAAATGCCTTATATGGTGAAGGGTAATAAGGGCCGCATGGAGATGAGCCATCAGGGACAAAAAAGTGCTATGATTATGTTACCGGATGAATCAAAGATGGTGATTGTTATTGAACAGATGCAGGGTTATATAGAAATGGATCTCAATAATAATGACATCGGCAATACGGAAATGGATAAAGCATCTGAGATAGACATGACTAACACAGGTGAAACCAAGACTATTGCCGGCAGAACATGCGAAGTTTGGAGAATGGAATCAAAAGATGGCACCTTCGAAACTTGCATGGCCAAAGGCATGGGCACTTTTATGATGCCTCAAAACCAAATGCAAAAACGCAATCCTCCGGCTTGGGCTCAAAAATTTGCAGAAGAAGGATCTATGCCACTTGAAATTGTTGAAATCAAGGACGGAAGTCGCACCGTTCAGATGAAGGCCACAAAGATTGAAGAAAAATCACTTTCTGATGATCTCTTTAAAGTGCCGGAAGGATATCGTGATATGAGCGGCATGATGAAGGGAATGCAAAAGAGGAATTAGATCCCAAAGAATTCAGCCCATTTTAAAAGCGGCACCTTAGTTAAAGGTGTCGCTTTTTATTTGCTAATTTATCTCTGCAAGTAACTCTTCTGCTTGTTGCCGATATTCTTTTTCGGCCTCCGCTTCTATCACATTATTTAGTATGCCTTTCGCTCTATCCTTACTCCCATTTTTAGCCAACAATTTACCGGCCAAATAGCCCGAAACAACATAAAAAGAACGGTTTTCTGTATCCGGCAGCTCCCCACCCAATGTAAAAGCTTTGGTATAACAATCGATAGCTTCATCGTTACGTTCTCTCTTTTCTAAAATACGTCCCTTCCAAGTAAGCAACTCTTCTTGTACCACCTTAGGATCCGGTAGATCTTTCTCCTTCCATCTCTGCAAATTGCTCTCAATAACTTTTAATGCTTCATCAAAACGAGACTGTTTATAATAGCTCTTTACCAAAACCCGAACATAATAACTGTTATTGGGATATCTCTGATTAAGCTTTTCGAAATTACGGACGGCCACTCCAAAATTCTTTTCATAGTTGTAGTGAATATTACCCAGAAAATAAATGGCTTCTGCCTGGGCAAAAATCGCGTTTTTTGATGCATTTTCTATAGCTTCCAGCCCTTTTTTCTTATCACCATCAGGGAGTGCCCAACTAACCGTTTTTACCACGGGATACTCATCAGGTATATAATCCAAATAGTAGAGTTTCAACCCCTCTGCAAGTTTCAAGTCATTTAGTTCGGGCTGAATATCAAGAAGGTAATTATAAGCCTGTATTGCTTTGCGGCCATAATTTATGCTCGTTATCCACTCTTCGCGATTCGCGTATTGACGGGCCATATATCCGTTACTTATTGCTCGAATCAACAATCCGTCTACATGGTTGGGCTGACGATGAAGCAACTTGCCCGCTTGATAATCAGTCTTTTTCATCATCTCAAAAAATTGCTCATCGTGCGAGCGATCGTGAAGATCCGTCAACACCGTCCACCACAATTGCATGCCTTCAAAAAGGATCCACAGAGGATGATCCGGGTATTCATCCTTCCAATCACTTAGCCTATTCTGAGCACCCTCAAAATTGAGATTATACACCGAATCCACAGCCGCCTTGGCATCTGTTCTAAAATCAGGATTATTAATGAGTTCGGGAACCTGGGCGCGTACCGGCTGAAAAATAGTTAGTACGAAGAATAGAAGGAATAAGTAGCGAATAATTTTCACCTTTTTTACTATAATAACTGATTCAATTCCGACTTATTTTAAATGCGATTGGAACCAGTTACCCGTGATACTCAAAACGGTTATAAATGCTTCGGGAAATTCTTCATCCTCAAACGGATGCGCAGTATCAAAAGTGTGACCAGAATCCGGGATCAATTCAATTTTCTTATCTTCGGCATTACAATGTTCATACAACTTTTCCGCCTCACTATAGGGCACTCCCTCATCACCTTTAGAATGAACAAAAAGGGCCGGTATATCTAATTCCTGAACGCGTTTTACAGCCATTAAGCGATCGGCATTTTCAATGGCATCTTTATAAACCACATCTTTAACAGGCATCATTTGACCTGTTCGGCCATTTTTAATTTCGGTGACACCCTTTTCTTCCCAGTCATTAATCATTTCATCACTCCAACGGGCATTGTAATCGGCCACTGCAGACCATGTAACCAAACACTTTATTTCGGGATATTCTGCCGCAACTGCTACAGCTGTATGCCCCCCGCGTGAATGTCCCAAGACACCAATGGTGCTCGCATCCAAAGAAACCCCTTCTCCTGCGATATCTTTGTCTTTTAACGCCTTGATGACCGTTCCTACATCCTCTAAATCCTGGCTTAGCGTTTCTCGGGCAAACAGATCCAGCTGATCAAATTCAGTCATACTTTCACTTACACCATTCAGCGAAAAGTTCATCGCCAAGACCGCAAACCCAGCTTTACTCAGTTCATGGCAGGCATCCGGAAAAGCGCCCCAGTCTTTGAAGCCCTTAAATCCATGCAGAAATAATATTACCGGCAAGTTATCCTGTTTGGTATCCGTCGGATAATATAAATCGTAATAGATGGGAAGATTTTCGGTAGATGGTACAGAAGATGAAATTTTTGAAATCTTATTATCCTTCATGAATATTAATATGGTCTATATAGCTATTATAAAAAGGCTTCGTTCCGTTACTCTACTTAGGAACGAAATAACAAAGTAAAAGTCACCTTTCATGTCATCCAATTAATCAAAATCGAGCGGATCAAGCTTAACCAACTTACGCAAGCCATTGATCTCGCCTTTCTTAAGGTAGCGCCAGCGGCCCATTTTTACATCGCGGAGCGTAAGCCCGGCATATTCAATGCGTTTTAGCTTCGTCACCTCAGTGCCAAAATATTCTACCATTCGACGTACAAGACGATTTCGTCCTTCAAAAATAGAAAGGACAAAACCATCGGGCGTTCGTGCAATATTATATGCCTGTGCTGTGCCGTCCTCAAGCTCAATACCTTGAGACAACTGCTGAAGTTCATCATCTTTCAGACCGCGCTCGGTTTCCACTTCGTACGTTTTTCGCACCTCGTAACTGGGATGCATCAATCGATTCGCCAAATCTCCATCGTTGGTTAAAATCAACAATCCCATAGTATGACGATCAAGACGACCCACAGGATACACGCGTTTGCCTGTCGCATTCTCAATTTTATCCATCACCGTATCGCGATTACGAGGATCATCGGTCGTGGTAATCGTATCTTTTGGCTTATTTAGCAGGATATACACAAACTTTTCAAGGCTCAAAACCTGTCCCTCTACCTCAACCTTGTCCGTTCGCTGGACTTTAACCCCCATCTGGGTAACCACCTCATCATTCACTTTTACCTTGCCGGCTGCAATATAATCATCCGCTTTACGCCGCGAAGTAAATCCACAGTGGGCAATATATTTGTTCAGACGAATCTCCTCGTCCTCATCGTAATTCTGGTCAACCTGGTGGTCAGGCTCTTCAATTTTTCCTCGTTTATTTCTCTTCTTTCTTCGTCGACTCATCCTCTAAATTTTCCTGAATATTATCCGATTCATTTTCCAATTCCTCACTTATTTCGTCGTCCTCGTCACTTTCTTCCTCGTCATTAAGCTGCAACACATCTGCCGTATATCCATCCAGATCGGGCACTTCATCCTCATCAATTTTTTCTACGGCCTCAATTAATGACATCGCCGTTTCCGTAGCGTCCTCGTCTTCTGCCGTCTCCTGTAGTTCCTTGAGCTCCAGCTGACGATCAAACAAAAACTGGCGGTGCTCGGCCATATCATCATCTTTGAGGATCTCTTCAATTTCTCGCGGCTTGGGCAGCTCATCAATCGAGTTAATGCCAAAATGCTTCAGGAAGTGCTTGGTCGTCCGATACAATAGCGGCTTCCCGGGAGCATCCAACCGACCGGAAACCTCGATAAGCACTTTCTCCAACAACTGACGCAGCATGTAACCAGAATCCACACCCCGAATATCATCCACTTCGGGCTTAGTAATCGGCTGTTTGTACGCCACAATAGCAAGCGTTTCTATAGCTGATTGTGATAGTTTTCGATAGGCACTTTCGTGCTGAAAAATACTGAGCCAGGGCTCGAAACGCTTTTTCGTTGAAAACGTATATCCGCCCGCTACATGCTCAATATTAAATGCCAGCCCATTTTCTTCGTACCGCTGATTCAGCTTCTCTACAAAAGGTTCTATAGCATCAACTTCCAATCCTAAATTCTCTTCTCCCTTTGCAATAATCTCACAAATCTTTTCTTCCGAAATAGGTTCCGGACTGGCAAAAATAAGCGCTTCAATTACTGAAGACAGGCGCGTACCGTCAACAAATTGATAGTCTTGCATAACTGTTCCCGTTGTAGGAAAAATTCTTCTTTAAATTACGGCCGTATTCACAAGGGCCATAAAATAACAAATTTTTTACCCTTCATTCTCTTTAATGATAAAAAAGCCGTCGTTACCCTGTCGCTGATAGAGGGGCATCAAAATATAGCCATCCGTTTGTGCGATAATTTTGCCTTCATTATCATTAGCGAGCCACTCCCCTTTTTTAATAGGCTGAAAATTTGAGTAGCCCGGTCGCATGGCAAAACCGTCGCCCGGATCAATAATATGCTGATACACCAGTTCGGTCTCCACCGGTAGGTGTTGGGTATGTTGCTTCAGGTGACGTTCATACTCCTTTATTTTTTCCACATACTGTTTTTCGATAGATCCCACCGCATGGAGCAAAAGTAAAAGCGAAGCCGTTATATTATATTCTGTCAGCTCATTTTCATGCTGGCCACCTTCCAACCCAAATGAGATAAAACCCTGATCCTGGTAATATCCCAGCGCTGTGCCGCGAAGCGATTTCTCAATCCCAAAAACCATGGGCACATACAAGTTGGACAATAGTTCGCGCTGACGGGGATCAGAACTTGTAATACTGAACATGCTACCCTCAGCAGAAAACGTGTGAACATCTGCCAATACAACCGGCCCATCGCTGCGCTCTTCGATATCATCAAGAATAGGGAGCAGCTGCTTCATCTGCCTACGCTCATTTGACTTAATACGAGCTTCAGGCATATCCCGGACCTTCTCAATTATCGAAGGAAACCACAGGCGATTCATATCCTCATCAAGATAACGGACATTGTGTTCAAGCGCCGGCAAATTCGCGCGGAGAATAACTAACCGTCCATTAATTCGCGGTCGAATACCGTCGAGCATTTCCAATATATTTTGGGCCGCGTCAACTCCGGCAGACTCATTGCCATGCAACCCCGTTACCAACACTACAGTAGGCCCACCGGGATCACCTTCAATAGTTCCCAAAATCCGATCGCCTTCTGTTTCTGGTGCAATATTACTTTTCGTCGGATTCCTCATTCTCCTCATTATTCAAATGTAATACTTTCAACAATCTGCGTGCTATTCTCATATAATTGTGCTCGGTAATAATCCCAACGAGCCTGTTATTTTTTACCACAGGAAGACACCCAATTTCCTGGCTATTCATAATTTCCATCGCTTCCATGATAGAGGCCTCCGGATGAATAGTAATAGGATTCTCGATCATGATATCTTCAACCGTCTCTACAACGTTTTCATCATGATTTACCGACTTCGAATAGGCATTAAAAACCATCCGCATCGTCACCAAGCCAACAAGATGTTTTTTGTCATCCTCTACCGGAACATACCGGATACGCCGCCAATCTATCAAGTTTGCCGTAAACTCTACCAAGTCATCTTTCTGTACCGTAAACAGATCCGTAGTCATAAACTCTTCGACGATTAAGCTCGAAGGCTTCCAGTGCTCCAGATCCTCCATGCGGGCACGTCCCCATTTATGTACCGGCTCACCCTTTTTCTGATTTTTGATCATCGCCGTAGTTATCGCCGCCAGAGTCTGCTCCTTGGAACCATGCTCCTTCATCAACGATGCATAATTATTTAGCATCCAATGTGATGGAGTTTGTCCCGCCGTTACCCGTTGCTCAATAATATCCAGATATTCTGTAATATCGCTATCATCTATCTTTGCTTCCTCGAGTCCTTCCCTGGCAATGGGCAACAGCTCTTCGGTTATCAAATCCACTGCATTAATACGCTGATCATCGAACCACCGCAACTTCGTATCGAGTCCCATTTTAGAAACCGCCATAAAATTCATCCGGGCATCATCAAAATCCATCTCTTCAGATACATTGGGATGATAATCTTCCATCTTATTCATCAAACCCAGCCAAAACGCAGAATTAGCCACTTCATCCGTAACCGTCGGGCCAGAGGGACAAACCCTATTCTCGATACGTAGATGTGCCTTCCCATCAGTAATACCGTAGCAGGGGCGATTCCAGCGATACACCGTCCCGTTATGGACCTGTAAAGCTCGTAAGGCCGGTGGCGTACCTTCATCCAACAACTTTTCTACATCTTCTGTTACCTCCGAACTCAACATTACCCGATAGCGGGCAGTATCTTCTTGAAAAATCTCAAGAATACTCTCGTCTACCCACTTATTACCAAACGTTACGCGCGGGCTACTTTCTCGCAGATGATCACCTACCGTTCGCGTATCTACTGACTGCTGGAAAAGGGCAATTCGGGTCTCATTCCATAATCGCTTACCAAACAGAATGGGTGAACCAACAGTTGACGCCAGTACGGGAGCTGTTACCAGCTGAGCAATATTATACTTGGGCACAAATTCCTCGGGCCCTACCTGCAGGTGCACCTGGAACCCGGTATTACACGCTTCCAGTAGCGGGGAATCACATTTCATTAACAGCTCATCCATGCCCTGGATACGCACATCATAATCACCGCCACGCAGTTTGTTGATAGCCTGGGTAAGTGCGCGATAACGCTGTAATGGCGTTTGGTTTTTCAGATCGATATCAACCTTGCGAATGGTCGGCAAAATGCCCGTCAATACAATTTCTCCTCCGAGCTCTTCCGTTGCCATTCGGACCTCATCAACCTGCTTCTGGAGATTCTTCTCCATCCTCGAAAGGCAGTCCCCTTTAAATTCAAGGGGATCCATATTTATTTCGAGATTGAATTTTGCGTATTCCGTAGTAAAGCTGCCATTTTCATCTCCCTGTAAATGCTCAAGCACTTCCATGTTGTGAGGCCAGGCTTTAGCCTGTTGGTCAACCAGACAAAGCTCCTGTTCGGCTCCAATCCGTATGGTATCGGTATCAAACCAATCGTCCTCATTAAGCATACGATCCAGCGCCCGGAGATCCTTCAACACATATTTCATAAAGCGCTGTACTTCTTCCTGACTGTCGGCCAATTTTACCCGAGATTCGCCCATAGGCACCTCTTTATTAATTATAAAGGTATCTTTCCGCTGTAATAATCGAATTTATTATACAGAATGCAAGCGTTCTATCCTGCATTTTCTAAATGCGTGTTATCTAACAAATAATTTCAGCTGATAATTTAATCAAAATTACAAAAGGTGATTATTCCAACGCATCCACATTTACATTAATACGAACGGAACTGGCGCCTTTCGGTTTTCGACCATCAAACAGATCAAACGTCCTGTCAAGCATTTGCTCAATAGCCGAAGCGCCATTGGTCGGATCTACTTTAATAAAGCTCTCCCACCGATAGAAATTTTGCATTTTCGCAATAGCCGCCGGTGATGGACCCAATACCGAGTCAAAACCTCCTAATACTTCCGTCAGGCATTCGGTATAGGTTTCTGCCACTCTTTGGACACGTCCCTCCTGCTCACCCTTAAATATAAACCTGATAATGCGCGAATACGGTGGATACTGCAGCATTTTACGATAGGCCAGCTCCTGACGCGCAAATGACTTGTAATCGTGTTCTTTCGCTTTTTGTATTGCGGGATGATCGGGCTGCCAAGTCTGGAAAAATACCTTGCCCTCCTTATCAGCTCTACCCGAGCGCCCCGCTACCTGGCTCAACAGCTGATACATCCGCTCTCCCGAACGGAACGAAGGAAAAGCAAGCTCGGTATCAGCATCAATGACTCCTACCACCGTCACATCCGGAAAATCTAATCCCTTCCCCACAATCTGAGTTCCAACCAGTATATCAGCCTCTTTTCGTCCAAATGCCTTTAAAATTTTTGAATGGGCATTCTTGCCCGAAGTCGTATCAAAATCCATGCGCAGCGTTTCCGCATCGGGGTAGAGCTCAGCAATTTGCTCCTCCAGCTGCTGGGTTCCACTACCTCGAGCTTCCACCGAATTATTTCCACATTCCTTGCACCGGCGGGGCTGACGTTCGGAATAACCACAATAGTGACATCGCAACTGCTTTTTTGCTTTGTGAAAGGTCAAACTCACTGAACAATTCGGACATTCAGGGATTTCTCCACACGTTGCGCATTGCAAATACGATGCAAAGCCTCTTCTGTTATACAAAAGGATTGCTTGTTCATTCTTTTCTATGGCTTCATCAATTGCATTATAAAGAGGAATGGCGATCGGTCCTTTCATAGCCGATTTATATTGTTTGAGATCGAGCAATTTCACCTCAGGAAGTTTCGCATCAAAGGGACGCTCATTAATTTCCAAGTATTCGCTTTTCCCTTTCTTCGTCCCGTACAGAGAAACCATACTTGGCGTCGCCGATCCCAAGACGACCGGCACATCATTGATATGGGCTCGCATAATCGCTACATCGCGTCCGTTATAACGGGGAGCGGGATCTTCCTGCTTATACGACATATCGTGCTCCTCATCTACCACGATAAGTCCCAGGTTCTGCACCGGGGCAAAGACCGCTGATCGGGCTCCTATAGCTATTCGTTTTTCTCCCTTTTGCAGGGCACGCCATGCATCATATCGCTCCCGGTCGGTGAGCCTGCTATGCAATACGGCAATATCGTCACCGAATATCAGATGAAACCGCTTTACAATTTGTGGCGTTAAACCAATCTCAGGAACAAGAACCAATCCCCCTTTCCCCTGGTCCAATACTTTCTTTAAAGCATGGATATATACTTCTGTTTTCCCACTGCCCGTTATACCATATAACAAGTAGCTGCCGAACGATTCTTTATCAATTGATTTTTCAATCTCACAAAAAGCCGCCTGCTGCTCATCATTTAGCGTATTAAGCTGTGTGGGATCATACTCCAGCTTCATACTCAAATTGGTGGTCTCGACCTCGTCGTATTTAATTATCCCTTCCTCCGCGATTCTGTTGAGCGTATAGTATTCCAACAACTCAAAATCGGACAGCTCTTTTTGAAACTCCGGCAGGTCCAAACCAAGCAATACTTTCAGTGCTTGAACCCATTTATAATTCTTACCCTCTTTCTCATGCTCCTCAACAATTTTTTGGGCTTCCCTTTTGCTTTTTTCTCCCTTCCATTGCCACAATTTATCCGTACTCGGATCCATCTTCATTTCCGGTTCCTCCCAGACTTCCAGTACCTTCTGGCCCACCAGTTTATCGATAACTTTATCACCCCACCTCTTTTGGGCTTCAGCTAACAAGTAGGATCCGTTCTGCTGAATTTCTTCAACGATTTCAACTTCATCGTCATTAAGAAAATCAGGTAATTCACTTTCTATTGCTTTCAAATATTTCTGGGCATAAAAATTTAATCCCACCGGCAATGCAGCCTGTATCACTTCACCCCATCCACAGTAATAAAAACGGTGAATCCATTCAGTTAGCTTTAATAACTCTTCAGAAATAATCGGCTTTTCATCGAGCACCTGCTGCACCGGGCGGGTATTAAAGTCAGGTTTCTCATCATGGATGCTAACGACAATCCCGATTTTTTTATGCTTTTGCAGGGGCACCCACACCCGTTTACCCACTTCTATATCACCTTGATACTCCTCGGGCAGGCTATAAGTAAATTGCCGCCGAACAGCGGTAGGGAATACAATGTCTGCGTATAAGGACAAGCCTATCTATTTACTATGGGTTATCATTGAAAGCTGCTGCAAAGCATATTCATTCTGTGGCTGTGAGTCAATATATAATACAAATAAAAAAGGGCTCCGATTGCTCGGAGCCCCTTTAATTCGATACTTACCGTAAAACGATAAGCTAAGTTTTTCTAACGGTTAATTTACAGAACTGGCATAGTCTGTATCCCAGAAAAGAAGCGTGCTTGTTTCATCACCATCTCCACCTAAAGCATCAGATGCTGCTTCCCAGTTAGACTGGTTTAGGTTCTGCTCGTCTACAGGATAGGTAAAGCGAACGGGGATATCATCTTCGACATCAGCATTTGGATTATCATTGGCAACAAACCATGTCGGATGATCCAGTCGTCGCCAATCAGTCCATGCTTGCAGATTATCATTCATGTACTGACCTAACCATTTCTGAACAGCAATTGCTTTCAGCTTGTCTTGCAAGCTACCAGCAGTCGGATAAGGGTTATTAGCTACATAAGTAGCAATTTCACCTGAATCTATCTCCTTCTCCGCTGCAGATGGTTCTTGTCCTTCTTCCCAAATTCCGCCAGCTTGTGCGGCTTCACTCCAATAATTCATATCAGCAGCTATAGCTTCATTGTAATGTTCAGCTGCTGTTGTGACAGGATCACCAGTGATCACAGATGTACCTGTAGGATGTTGAGCAGTCCAACCCCGAGCTTGAGCTTCTGCTCGGATAAATTGAACCTCATCATAACCCAGAAGAACACCTTCAAAATCATTTTGGATTAAAGGCCCCTGAATATGGGAGTAATCAACGTAGTCGTTAGATACACCATAGGTTCCACCAACATAGTTGCCATCAACTTGGGTGAAATGTATTGGACGACGTGGGTCATCCATACTATTCATCATATTGATCAGCGTGTTAGAAGCAACAAAGTCGTTACGACCTGTGCTTATAACATCTTCCCAAACCGGGTTGGTATGCGGCTGCGAAGATTGAAATTGAAGAGTCAGCTGATCAGCATTTGAACCAAATGCATTTGGTGAGGCTTCATTAATAGCAGTTTGTGCTGCTCCTGCATCTACATCGGTTAATTGTATAGCCAAGCGCATTTTAAGCGAATTGGCAAACTTCACCCAAGCATCAACATTGCCACCATAGAAAACATCTGCGGTAGCCGAGAAGCCTGAGCTTCCTGAATTCAGATCACTAATGGCCGTATTCAACCGACTCATAAGATCTGAATAAATGGTTTCATCGTCGTCGTATGCAGGAGAAGGATTTTCAGCATCCAACGCTTCTGTATATGGAATATCACCAAATACAGTGACAAGCTGATGGTATGCCATCACCTGCATGACTTCGATTTGAGCCTGCATTACCGTTTTCTGTCCATCAGGAATAAGCTCATCTTCAGCAATAAGGGTCGAAGACTCCTTCAAGTCATTGAGTACATCGCGATAGATTTCACTCCAATAGTTAGAAGGAATAGAGCGACCGGTTAAATTATACTGAGATTCATCAGCATATGTGGTCGCAGCCCAGTACTGAGACATGAACATAAACATGTTATCGTTGTAGTCTACGCTTGTATTCAACGTTCCCAAACTAACGAGAGCGTTGGAAAACAAGGGATCCGCCGGTACATCAGTTGCGCCTTTCGGATTCTCATTCAAGCTGGTCAAATCATCCTCGCACGAACCGAGTACCAGTGCAAATACTAATAAAGGTAATAATAGTTTTCTCATGGTATTCAATCCTAAAATTCAAGTTTCAAGTTAAACGTGAAGTTGCGTGTGGATGGATAAGCACCACCTTGATAACCTTGTACGTTACCTGCAACAATTCCCTGCTCAGGGTCGGCATGCGGAATATTTTTATGAATAATCCACAAGTTACGACCAATAGCCGAAACAGAAGCCCCCTTGATTGGTCCAACCTTGTCAAGAAGGTTTTGCGGTAAGTTATAGGTTAATCCTACTTCTCGAAGCTTCACATAACTGCCGTCGTAGATAAACTGAGCAGCAGGATTGGTCACCCAACCGTAAGCTCCGTAGTAGACATCAGCACGCGCACGAACATCGTTTTTACTTCCATCAGCCTTGTAACCGTCGAGGATCACTCCACCACCGTTAGTAAGACTATTACGCTTAGGATTGCCTAAGTCGTTCATACCAGCAGTAATGGGATATTGACCCGTTCCCTGACCGTAGTATTGGTCGAGTGAGAAGATATCTCCTCCCCATCGCACGTCAACCAAGAAGTTGAGTGAGATGTTTTTGTAATTCAAGCGGTTGGAAATACCACCCGTCCAGTCAGGATTCATGTTCCCAATAATGTTATTGGAGGATGAGGTGATTGCATAATAACCACCTTCTACCAGCTTTTTGCCGCCATTTTCGCTCCAGGCTTCATCATCAAGATTGACGAAGTCAGTTCCACGGATTGCACCGTAGGGTTCACCTTCTGCCGCACTAATGGAAACACCACCCTGTGGCGAAGCTAACTGATAGTTATCAATACCTGGTGCAAGAGCTTCAACTTCGTTGATGTTTTTGCTCCAGTTTACATTCATTGTCCAGGCAAAGTCTTGGCTTACAACCGGACGTAGTGTTGCAGAAACCTCCCAACCTCGGTTTACAACGCTACCAGCATTTACAAACTTCGTTGCATAACCGGTAGCTCGAGAAACCTCAGTAGCAAGAATCTGATCAGTTGTATTTTGGTCGTAATAATTTACGTCTAAAGTTGCACGATCATTAAATACGCCCAACTGCAATCCAACTTCCCAACTCTTAGTACGTTCTGGCTTCAGGTTGGAATTATTCTTCGTGGATGGCAGCGTATAAAGACCCGCTGGTCCAAAGTTAGAAGGACGCGAATAGGTGTCACGTATACTGTGCGGAGGTGCGGTATTACCAACCTCAGCCCAGCTACCACGAATCTTACCGAATGACAACCAGTCTGCGTCAACAAACTCACTAAACGTAAATCCGGCAGAAACTGATGGATAGTAATAGACGTTTTCGCCATCAGGTAAACTTGAAGACTTATCCCGTCGGCCCGTGGCTTCCAAGTTAAAGAACCCGCCGTAGTTCACATTTAAGCTTGCAAAATAACCATTTACACCCAACTCCTGATCTGTTTCACCTGGATATTGGATTGAATTAACTGAGTTACTGAGAGAATACAAGCGAGGAACTACGAGCCCACCGTTTGTTTGTGCAGATATAGCCTCTTGGTGATTACGACGTAAGTTCATACCAACGACACCGCTAACACGAACATCTTCGTTCAGCTGCTTATTATAGTTGGCAAGAAGGTCATAGTTAAACTCACTAAAGTTCTCCGTCATTCGATAGTATCCTGCATAGTCAGTACCATGTCCAATACTACCAACGTTATTACGCTCTTCGATAAGCTGACTATAACTGTCAATACTTACTCGACCGGTTAAATTTAACCAATCAGAAACTTCGTAATTCGCTTCCACGTTTCCGAAATAACGGTCGCGCTCATCAGTAGCATAGTTTTCATAGCGATCCCAATATGGATTGTTCCAGTAAATAGGACGTTCACCCAATCCACCTTGTGCCCAGTTCCATGTTTCGTTGGTACGATTGCGGAAATAAGCACGTTTTTGGTCTTCAAGATCAACAGAAGTATTCCACCACTGGCGGAATGCACTCATCATGGTACTATAACCACGAGATGGTCGAGCATAACCTTGAGTCTTAGAATACTGAATCTTACCGGAAACAGAGAATTTGTCACTCACATCATAGCCGGCAGAGAAATTCAGCTTATTCTTATCAAGCTTTGCATTTGGAACAATACCGGTTGTATTTGTTTGGTTATAACCCATGTTATAATAACCGCCATCGAAACCACCATTGATCTGGATACTGTTGGTAAAGTCTGTACCCGTATCAAAGAAATCAACTGGTGTATTTTCAGGAGCTTCCCAGGGAGTTGGCGTCATAAAGTTAGGCCCTCCTTCAACAAAGGCATCCCATTGATACACAGATTGACCTTCAAACTTCGGACCATATGAAGCGTCACTATACGGATTACCAATGGTTTCGTCAGAACCATCTTCATCAATATCCATTGATCCAAAAGAAGGTACATAGCCACCACCGTACTGCATCTGGTGATCAACAAATGTATTCTTATTAATCTTCTGGATCGTGGCACTGGAGTTGAATGTTACTTCAACAGGTCGGTCTCCCGATTTACCACCTTTGGTTTCAATTATAATCGCACCATTTGATGCTCGAGAACCGTATAGCGCTGCCGCAGCAGGTCCTTTCAGCACGTTAACAGATGCAATATTATCCGGATTAACATCGACGCCGGTATTTCCATAGTCATAACCGGCAAAACCAGCTTCAGTACTGGCATCGTTGAATTCCTGGTTTGCATAAGGCACACCGTCAACAACGAATAGTACCTGGTTATTCCCGGAAATAGACTTGTACCCACGCATCACAATATTTGTGGAACCACCCATTCCATTAGACTGGCTTACTTTAAGACCGGCTACACGGCCGCTCAAAGAAGCAGCAAAATTATCATTTCGACTTTCAGCAATAATCTCGCCGTCAACCTGCTGTGCAGAATAGGGGAGATCGTTCAAACTTTGTTCAACGCCATACGCTGTTACCACAACGTCATCAAGCTGTTGCATTGATGATGAAAGTGGAATGTCGAGCGTAACCGTTGATTGGTCAACTGTGACCTCTTGTTCGAACGTGTCATAGCCTACGAAGCTGGCGCGCACGGTATATGTACCGTACTCAACCCCTTCGATCGTAAACTCACCTTGTGCGTTGGTAGCGGCACCCCGCTGCAACTCCACAATGTAGACGTTTACACTAGGCAATGTTTCACCCGAACTTTCGTCGGTAACTGTACCTGTTATTGTCCCGGACTGCGCAAAGGCAGAGGCGGAAAATATCAGGCATAACGTAAATAGAGATAGTAGTTTTTTTACCATAGCCCTGATTTGTTTTAGTTATGATTATAATAAATCCCAAAGAGTGCTAAGTGAATAGACTTAACACTCTCTTAATAGTTTTCAACCACGCTCTTATATATGTAAAATTGTTCAAAGAATAAAATATTTCATAATGATTATTCGTTGTGCCTTTTTCGACCTCTCAAAACCCAGACAAATAGCCATATCTGATTGTAGCGCAATGAATTAATGTAATCAAAAAACGTCCCTTCTCTTTATAATGTGTTTCACAATTAGGGAATATTCTATTGTAAAAATGTTTTACATGTTCATTTTAACAAACTGCAGAGAGAGCATTTTCACGGCCTGAAGCTTGCTGAAGCAGTTTTCTAATCAATTTCCACTTCAACTACAGTTTTATACCTGAAAAATTCCAATTAAATCCTGTTTAGAAAAGAAATCTACCAAGACCCTACATTTTTTAAGGAAAACACTGCGTAATAAAAAAGCACCGAGCTTATTTCAATCCGGTGCTCAAAAAAAACTTGCTTGTCCTTTAATTATCGTCACTTGCGGCTTTAGTAACAATTTCAATTACTCCATAACCCGATTGTCCACCATACTGCGAGGCTTCTGATTCGGACAATAACCGCACAGATTTTATTTCGCCCGGTGAAAACATCTGCGCTACATTCGGATAATTACGACCTACCTTCTGGCCATCAACGACAAATAACGGCTGGCGCTGGTCGCTATCTCCTACTGCAAGATCACCTTTCCCTGAAGAAGTAGCCCCACGACTGGCTCCCGAAAATCCTCTGGGTCGCAACATGACCTTGGCATAATCACCACTGCCGGTTACCTGAACACCATTAATGCGACGAAGGTGATCTTCCAATGTCATGTTTTCGGTTCCATCGGTTCCAGCCGTACTCTTTTGGTTTGTGGTACTACTGGTTGCACATCCGGCCATCATTAAAAGTGATGCCACGATGATCAACTTTATTCCTTTGTTTACAAATTCCATAACGATATTCTTTTGTTTTATGTTTATCCTATTAAAAATGGTACAAACTAATCATCAACAAGTAAAGACGGTCCATCACATTTATTTATTACTTTCTATAAAGAGAGCTATTGGAGACAGTCAATCTCCCTAAAACCCTCTTCCCAAAGAGGGACTTTGTATTGATTGCTAAGCAAACAATCATTAGCTCTATAATGATCAACAAGTTCCTCCTTAGAGAAGCCTGCCTGCGCGAAACCTTCAGACAGATAAGGCTGCCATAAATACAAAAGCTTCGGCGAAAGCTGGGAGAACAGGAGAATTGAATGGTTTGAACCCATAGCTTAGAACTAACTTTAATAGGTAAATACGTTAGACTAAATACCATTTCTGGGCTTTATTTAATTATCCAAGCCATCCTTCCCGATCTAAACTTCGATATTGAATCGCTTCTGCAATATGATTGGATCGAATACTTTCTGATCGCTCAAGATCGGCAATTGTTCTCGATACTTTAAGAATACGATCGTATGCACGGGCCGATAATCCCAATGAAGTAATTGCTTTTTTCAGCATCTGCTTACCGGCATCATCGAGCGTACATATTTTGCGCGACATCTTGGTATTCATCTGCGCATTACAATATACATCCTCTATACCCATAAAGCGTTGCGTTTGCACTTCGCGGGCTCGAATCACCCTTTTTCTGATATCATAAGAGGGCTCTCCCTTTGCTTTACTTGAAAGCTCATCATAACTCACTTTCTGTACTTCAATATGGAGGTCAATTCGGTCAAGCATAGGCCCGCTTATTTTACTCAGATAGCGCTGCATCTGTGCAGGAGAAGCTCCCCCCGGATCGGCAGGGTCGTACCAATCACCGGTAGGTGACGGATTCATGGAAGCAACCAACATAATTCTACTGGGATAACTTACGCTCATGCGCGCACGCGATATACTAACAGAGCCATCTTCGAGCGGTTGCCGCATAACTTCGAGGGCACTGCGCTTGAATTCGGGCAGCTCATCCAAAAACAAAACTCCATTGTGTGCCATAGAAATTTCTCCCGGCATCGGAATACTTCCCCCTCCAACCAAAGCCACATCCGAAACCGTGTGGTGGGGAGAACGAAACGGTCGCTTCGTTACCAACGCTTCTCCTGTGGGCAATAATCCCGCTACGGAATGGATTTTTGTTGTTTCCAAAGCTTCATCAAGCGTTAGCGGTGGTAATATGGTAGGTAACCGCCGTGCCATCATGGTCTTCCCCGATCCCGGTGGCCCGACCATAATAACATTGTGGCCGCCAGCCGCAGAAACTTCCAACGCACGTTTAACGTTTTCCTGTCCTCGCACATCACTAAAATCCAGGATCTCCCCTTCTCCATTTTGCCTGAACATCTTCTTTACATCTATATTCAGCGGCTGGTACGGATCCATATCACGCAACCAGCCCATCACCTCTGTTAAATGTTCAAACGCATACACATCAATACCATCGACAACAGCAGCTTCCGGACCATTTGCAGCCGGAACCACCACATTTGTTAATCCTTTATCACGAGCCTGTACCACCATTGGCAACACTCCGTTTACGGGACGTAATTTACCGTCGAGCGCCAATTCCCCTAAAATTAACGTTTCCTCAAGCTTATCGGTTTTAATTTGTCCGGATACGTTCAACAGTGTTACAGCGATAGGCAGATCAAAGGCACTGCCCTCTTTGGGAAGATCGGCCGGAGCCAGATTAACCGTAATTCGTCCCTTTGGAAATTCGGCATTTGAATTCTTCAGCGCCGCTTCAATACGATCGCTTGATTCACTTACGGCCCGATCCGGCAATCCCACTAAAAAATATTTGGGCACTCCGGTAGACATATTTGTTTCTACTTCGATGAGGCGGGCATCAACTCCAATGGTAGAAGCGCAATAAACACGTGATAACATAATATCTCCTGATGAATCATTTACTATTATTTAACGTAGTAAGACCTTGAAGCAAATGATTCCTTACAAAAGGAGTTTATTTTTCTAATAATCAGCAGCAAATATTAAGATGAAAACTCACATTATGAATACTTCAAACTCCCGAAAAACATTTACGGAAGAAATACAAGGCACTGTTTCTGAAATTATCAGTCAGGTCAAAAAGCTGATTAAGGAAGGCAACGCTCGGCGGGTCATCATTAAAAATTCGAAGGGCAAAGTGTTATTTCAATCTCAACTAACGGTTGGCGTAGGCGGAGCGGCTATTCTGACAAGCATTGCCCCCATCGTTTCGGCTATTGGAATGTTTGCTCTGTTTATGAATGATGTCAAAGTTATTGTTGAACGTTATCCTAAGGACGAAACCGAAGAAGATAATGATGAATATGAAGTGGAAGCTGAGTTTATCGAAATCCGGGATGAGGAAGACGAAGAAGAGACTGCTTCCAACCAAAAAGACAAAACTGGATCAGAAAATAAAACCGATAAAACGGTAGGCAAAGGTGGAGAAACGTGAGACGGCAGAGGGCAAACGCGAATCTCTTTCTGATAAACGCCAGCTAATCTGAGAAACATATCAAGTGATATTTCCGCACCTTAGAAATAAAAAGTACGTTTGCCGTCTCACTCCCAGCGTCTACCGTTATCACTTCCAATGCTCTTCGGCTACGGCTTCTTTGGAGACTTCCATTTCAGCCAGATAGCTTTCAGCATCGAGGGCAGCCTTACAGCCGGTGCCAGCTGCCGTAACGGCCTGTCGATATACCGCATCCATTGCGTCACCACAGGCAAAAATACCGGGCATATCCGTCTTTGTTGACTGGCCTTTGGTTTGGATGTATCCGACATCATCCATCTTGAGCACGCCTTTAAAAAGATCGGTATTGGGCTTATGTCCAATAGCAATAAAGACTCCTGTTACATCATCAAGCGTCGTAATTTCCTGGGTCTCATTGTTGATGACTTTTACTCCGTCAACGGCATCTTCGCCCAACACCTCTTCGAGCTCAGTATCCCACATAAACTCAATTTTTTCGTCATTAAACGCACGCTGCTGCATAGTCTTTGAAGCACGCAGTTCCTGGCGTCGATGGAGCACCGTAACTTTACTGGCAAATTTCGTTAGGAACGTTGCTTCTTCCATGGCAGTATCACCACCACCTACAACAATTACATGCTGATCACGGAAGAAAGCACCATCGCAAGTGGCACAGGCAGAAACTCCTTTCCCGCGCATTTTTTGCTCGCTATCAAGTCCCAGCCATTTCGCCGATGCACCGGTAGATACTATAATAGCCTTGGCTTTTATTGCTACCTCTTCATCAATAGTCATTTTATAGGGACGATCATCAAACTCAATATTTGTTACCATGCCGTAACGCGTATCAGCACCAAAACGCTGTGCCTGTTCGCGAAAATCCTGCATCATTTGGGGCCCCATCACGCCTTCGGGATATCCAGGGTAGTTCTCGACATCCGTCGTCTGCATCAATTGCCCGCCGGGTTCAGGTCCCTCGAACACAATCGGACTCAAATCGGCCCGCGCTGCATACAGTGCAGCTGTTAATCCTGCGGGACCACTTCCCACGATTACCACATCAAACGTTTTTCCTGCAATATCTTCCATGAGTAGTTTTACCTGTTTTCGCTTAATAATTTCATGTTAAAGTACAAAAATAAGAGGTGAGAATTGAGTCGATATTTCCTATCTCCTTAATAAGATTCATCAATTAAAAAAAATACTGCCTAATCCTTCGATGACTTGGTTAACCTAAATCTTACATTGCTATGTTTAACTCTATATTAATGGAAGCCCACAATATAGATCTTATCACTAATTCCATTACAAAAATCCCATTTGCAATACCGTAACTTTTCAATAAGTTATGCTTTAACCTTAAACTCTTCGGGTATTTACTGTGATTATAGCTATTCCAAAAGAAACGGCCGAGCGCGAGAACCGGGTGGCCCTTATTCCAGATACAATCTCAAAGCTTGTTGAGAACAGCCACGATGTTTGGGTTGAATCTGACGCCGGTAAAGCTTCCAGCTATTTAGATGAAGCCTACCAGTCGGCAGGTGCAGAAATTATTACCGATCGCGCCAAACTTTTTGCTGATTCCGACATCCTGATCAGTATCCAAACACCACCGGAAGAAGATCTCAACAAAATGAAGTCCGGAAGCATACTGATCTGCTTTTTGTGGGCGTTACAAAACGAGAATACAGTTTCTTTCTTACAAGAAAAGAATATTACGGCATTGGGGATGGACGCCGTCCCGCGTATTTCGCGTGCACAAAGTATGGATGCGCTTTCTTCGATGAGTTCTATTGCCGGATACAAATCGGCCCTGATTGCAGCTAACGAATTGGATCGCTATATGCCGATGATGATGACGGCAGCAGGTACGGTTGCTCCGGCCAAAGTTTTAGTGCTCGGTGCGGGAGTTGCGGGACTACAAGCCATTGCTACAGCCAAACGACTGGGTGCTAAAGTAGAAGCTTTTGACATTCGCGCCGCTGTTAAAGAACAAGTTGAAAGTTTGGGTGCTACCTTTGTGGAAGTTCCTGATTTGGATGAAGAATCGGAAACTGAAAGCGGTTATGCCAAAGAACTGGCTGAAGATGAACAGGAACGCCAGCGCCAGGTTATTCACGAGCACGCGAAAAAATCTGATATTATTATTACGACAGCGCTCATTCCCGGAAAACCTGCTCCGCTTTTGGTAACCAAAGAGATGGTTGAAGATATGCACGCCGGAGCAGTTATTGTGGATCTGGCTGCCGAGCAAGGAGGTAACTGTGAAGTTACCGAACCGGGAGAAACGGCCATCAAAGATGATGTAAAAGTTATTGGTCCGTTAAATATACCCAGCCAGCTGGCCTATCACGCAAGCCAATTATATTCGAAAAATATGCTTTCATTGCTGAATCATCTTATTCAAGACGACAAAGCAGAATTCGATTTTGAGGATGAAATTACGCTAAATACAACCATAACACACCAGGGCGAAATTATCAGCCCCATGCTTAAAAATAATTAAAAATGAAGAATTAGGAATTAATGGTTTTTATCCCATTCCTAATTCCTCATTCCTAATTTAATTACACAGTCATGTCAGGACTCATTTTTAATTTATTTATCTTCGTACTGGCCTCATTTATAGGCTTCGAGCTTATCTCGAAAGTTCCGCCAACGCTACACACTCCATTAATGTCAGGTGCTAATGCCATTTCGGGCATTACCATTTTGGGCGCTCTCATTGTTGCGGGTCAGGTGGATAACCAAATCGCCCAATATATCGGATTCGTGGCCATCGTTTTTGCAACCATCAACGTTGTAGGCGGATTTATGGTAACCGACCGCATGCTGGAAATGTTCAAGAAAAAAGATAAGAACAATGAGTGATTTTCTACCACCATCTATCCAAGCGATTCTACCTGATCTAATCCAGCTGGTTTACCTGGTAGCTACTGGTATTTTTATTATTGGGATTAAACGCCTCGGTTCTCCCGCAACCGCACGATCAGGTAATCAATTAGCTGCTCTGGGAATGTTCATCGGTGTTGTTGTCACGCTATTTGACCAGCAAATTATCACTTACGAGTACATTATTGCAGGTATCGTAGTTGGAGCAGCCATTGGTGCTACAGCTGCCAAAAAAGTAGAAATGACCGCCATGCCCGAGATGGTTGCTATTTTTAATGGATTTGGCGGTGGAGCATCGGCAGTAGTTGCCTGGGGTGAATTCACCCGCTTCGAAGCTTCTGCCATTGCTACGCAGGACTTAGTAACCATCGGACTCAGTATCCTCATCGGTTCTATTACTTTTACCGGCAGTTTTATCGCCTTTGGGAAGCTCAAGGGATTCATCAGCGGAAACCCCATTACCTTTCCCGGACACAATATTTTTAATGGATTACTAACAATCGGTACCCTTGGACTCGTCGGGTGGCTCACCTATGATCCCACAAGTCAGCTAATATTCTGGATGTTGTTTGGTATTGCACTCTTACTCGGAATTTTGACAGTCATTCCTATCGGTGGAGCGGATATGCCGGTCGTCATTTCGCTATTGAACTCCTACTCCGGGATTGCTGCCTCGATGGCCGGATTTGTCATCAACAATAACCTGCTCATTATCAGTGGTGCGCTTGTCGGAGCAGCCGGACTCATCCTCACAAATATTATGTGTAAAGCCATGAATCGCTCACTCGGTAATGTGCTATTCGGTGCCTTCGGCGGTGATAGTGGTTCGGGAAGTGGTCCGGCCGCAGACACCGACAAGACCGTCCGCGAAACAACACCTGATGATGTGGCTCTGCAATGCGCCTATTCCGACCGCGTAGTTGTTGTACCGGGATACGGATTAGCAGTTGCCCAGGCCCAACACGTGCTCAAAGAAGTCGTCGACAAACTTGAAAAACGAGGCGTGGAAGTTAAATATGGGATTCATCCCGTTGCGGGACGTATGCCCGGACATATGAATGTGCTTTTGGCCGAAGCCGATGTGCCTTACGATCAGCTTTATGATATGGAGCAGATCAATCCGGAATTTAAGTCAACGGATGTGGTGCTGATTATCGGGGCCAATGATGTTGTAAATCCAGTGGCCAAAACAGAGCCCGGAAGTCCAATTTACGGTATGCCGATTATGAATGTGGATGAAGCTGAACGAACGATTGTCTTTAAGCGGAGCCTAAGTCCCGGTTTTGCCGGCATTGATAATCCACTTTTTTATAAAGAGTCCAACCAGATGTTTTTTGGGGATGCCAAGAAAACCTTGCAGTCCCTGGCAAAATCTTTAGATGATGTATAATCAAGATTCAGGATTTAAGAAACAGGATCTCCTCTTAGCTTTTATGTCCTTTTTCAACTGACTTAATAAAATCGTGAAGTTTTCGGCCCAGAATGTCTAACTTCTGTGACAACCTTTGGAATATCTCTTCATCATTTAAAGAACCTGTTTCTAATAGTATTTCAAGATGATCTCGAGTTTCATCTACGGAGGAATGAGCATAAATCAAGAATCTTATAAAATCTTGTTTGTATCGTCTCCTACCATATTGCTCAAAAATATTCGACCTAATAGATTTTGAAGAACGTCTAATCTGACTTCCCGTCTCATATAATCCAAATTTGGGTGGTTTCATAGACATTTTATGTACATCTATAACCACTTCTCTTGACAATTTCCAAATATCTAATTTTTTATAACTCATAATTTTCAGCCTTTTTATAAGAAAGACCGATATGATCCAGATACCTTACAGAAAAACTTTGTAGGCTTACACTTACAATACCAATTCAGGATATTCTATTGTAAGCTTCCCTATCTTTCATCCTGTGACCTGCATCCTACTCTATTCAAACTCCACACACCCTTCTGTAGGCTGATATACTGCAGCCGATTGTTGATAGACGAGCTCACCTCCAAGATGCCCCACATAACCCAAGAAACCGCAACCTGCAATAAGTAAAATTCCTAACCCAAAGTGCAGGTACTTTTTAGTAATAATATTCAGATAGCCCTTAAATGCTACCCAGTCAATCACTACAAAAGCAGAAAACAAATATCCCACGGTAAAAGCAAAGCGCTCATGATCTTTAGCAACCGTAGGATCACACAGTGAACGTGCCACTTGCCCATCAGCCAAATTGCCGGTGTACACTGCAACCCAGGCTCCAATCGTACCAATAAAAACCAACAACCTACCCGAAGGGCGTAGATGCGGAAATTGTTTGTGTAGAAACATGCTTGCAATCCAGAACAATGAACCCACAAGCAGTAACGCTACCGGGATATGAACAACAAACGGGTGGATCAACTCCACCCGCCACATACTTAATGGATCTTGCATTTCAATTAATCCCTATCGGTTTTCGAGAATCTCAACTCGCAAAGGATCTAAACGCTGGCCTACCTTCTCAACTTCAACGCGAACATTTTGTCCAGTAGCAAGGCTATCAAATGGAACGGCTGTTGTATCTTTCACCAATTCAGTCTCTTCGATAAAATATAACTCCAATGTTTTGTCATCTGCTGTTTTTACATAAATTTCAGATTCCTCCGCATTCACTTCCTGTATCGTTCCTTCATAGATACCGCTCTCTACAACATCTGTCGACTCCCCGCCACATGCTACAACAAGCATTAGCACTATCGCGAAGCTTCCCAATTTTGTGATCAATGATTTCATAGTCTTTCTTTGTTAGATTAATGATAATTAGAATACCCTTTATAACACTTTAAAGTTAAGGGGTTTGTAATCAGAAGCAAACATTCGTAAAGAGATTCGAAAAATCAATATAAAGCTAATATTTGAATATGGATACAAATGAAAACTGATTACAACCAATAAATCTATATTAGATACAACAAGATTTACAGCCTAACTTTCTTCCTCATCCCGATCATAATGTTGCATAGCCATCCAGAAAAAGATTGTCGCCAATACTCCACAGCAGGTAAATACCAGCATCAGGGCTTTTGCCGCGCCGTAATCTCCGGTAAAAATCGTATCCATGAGCCATCCGGTAAGTGGCGGACCAATACCAAATCCCACCACGCTAATCACAAACAGATACAATCCGCTGGCCAACGCCCGCATATTTGGCTTCACCAAATACTGCAAAATTGCTGCCGCAATTCCGTTGTAGGATGAGGAAATCACATTCGCCAACCCAATTAAAATCAACGCTGTCATCGCAGATTCTGCAAACAATCCATAATAGTACAGTGGCAGGCACCCCAAAGCTGCAACGATACCCGGTACAAACCGATACGAAGGTTTTATTTTTTGACCCAGCCAGTCCGCAGCCTTGCCCGACGCCATCACGCTGAGTCCCGTCGCCATCATAAACCAGCCATATTGCGGAACCAAGGAACCTGCACCATGGATATCAGTAAGGACTATCCCAATAAAACCCAAAATTGTGTAGCCGGTAAAAGCCATAAAAGAGAATCCAAGGAAATGGTATCGTATGGTTTTTTTGCGGATGATATACCCGACCACATCGCCAAAACTCTGCTCGGCATCAAATCGCCGGTTCTCTTGGGATTGCGTAATCCCTCTGGGAAACTCTTTAATCACAAACCACGCTACGGCAGCAATCAGCAGCCCCGGTGCTCCCACGGCTATCAAAGAGGTGCGCCAATCGTAAGCTTCGGCAATGCCACCGCCAACCAAGAATGAAACGCCAATCCCTACAAATATTCCGGCAGCATAAATAGAAAAAACCGTCCCTCGCTGTTCGGGCTTAAAATAATCAGAAAGCAAGGAATATACGGCCGGACTTAAGGCCGATTCACTCATCCCCACAAAGAAACGGGCGACAATCAGAAAAGTAAGTGAAGTCGCAAATCCACTAACTACGGTCATCAGGCTCCACACCACCAAGCCGACTACGATCATAAGCTTCCGGGAATAAATGTCAGCCAGCCGCCCCATCGGTATACCGCACAACGCATAAATAAAGGAAAAGGCGGTGCCGTAGAGAATGCCTACCTGGAAATTACTCAGCGAAAGTTCATCCTGAATCTCCGGAGCTAATACCGCAATAATTTGTCGATCTACAAAGCTGGAAATATAGATGAGGGTTAGCAATCCCAGTACTAACCACGCATAAGGACTCGAAACTAATTTTTTAGCCTTTTCTTTTGGTAGAGACATTCCGTTTGTTTTCATTTATTTAGTGAAGGCAAAGGTAGGGGAAATTAGACGTTGAAATCTACCTTTGACAATAATTTTTTACTGCAAACTCTGAACTCACGAATGTTCGAGACACGCCAAGTTCAGGATCACACAAAAACAATAATAGAAACCTTAGCAAAACCCATCTGATGGCTGATTTTGCCATCCGATGGGTACGTTAGAACTTTGTTAATCCATCCGATCGCAAATTCAGCGTTCGGATGAGGTAGTAATTCGAAACCTTCTATCAAGTATATCCGATAAACAATCATCAAAAATGGCGAAAACCAAGCAGTACGATGATCTCCCGAAACTCCCCGAAAAAACGGAAGAGCAAAAAGCCCATGCCAAAGAAATTCTGGATAAACTTTACGAGCACTATCCGAATCCGCATTGTGCATTAGACTATCGAAACCCCTTTGAATTACTATGTGCCACCATTTTGAGCGCACAGTGCACCGATGTACGCGTCAATAAGACGACACCGAGTTTGTTTGAAGCTTATCCAACGCCCGAAGCCATGGCTGAAGCACCCATTCAAGAATTGGAAGAGCTCGTTCGTTCCACCGGTTTTTATCGCAACAAGGCCAAGGCATTAAAGCAATCATCCCAAGCTATTGTAGAAAAACACGACGGCGAAGTCCCCCAGAACATGGACGATCTTTTGGAGTTTTATGGTGTTGCACGTAAAACGGCCAATGTGGTGCTTGGCAATGCCTTTAATATAAATAAGGGGGTTGTTGTGGATACACACGTGCGTCGATTTTCAAATCGGTATGGACTTACGGAGCACGAAAAAAACACGGACAAAATCGAACGTGACCTCATGGCGCTCTTTCCGCGGGAACACTGGACCAATCTTTCGCATTTGATGATTCACCACGGGCGGAATGCCTGCAAGTCGCGTATTTCCGAACCGCCCGATCATCCACTTTGTGAGCAGTATGGGATTAAGTGCGAATGTCAGGCAATGAGGAAAAATAATTGATCTAATAATCATCCCCCTTAGTCCCCCTTCGAAGGGGGAAATTCACTGTGCTTTTCAATGAATCAGGGAGATAAAAAAACAGAAGAAAATCAATAAACTATGAGTGAGGAAAAGCTTTTTGATTCTAAGTCACAACCTATTCCCCCTTTGCGGCGGGATATTCAGGTTATACCCATACAAGAAAATGGCAGTGCCCTCCTCTATTTCCATGATCAGCGAGGATATGCCACTTCTGATTTTGCCCTAAAGCGCGAAGCCGGGCAATTGCTTTCTATCCTCGACGGACAAAAAAGCATTAACGACCTGGAGCCTCACCTGGGAAAGGGCATCAGCAAAGATGATCTGTTACAATTTATCCAGCTGTTGGATAAAAACCGGGTTTTAGCTTCCGATTATTTTGAGCAGCATGCCGAAACCATCGAAGCGAAATATGAGGCATCAACAGTGCACCAATCCGTAACGGCCGGCAACTCTTACCCTGCCGATCCCAACGACCTAAAAGATTATTTGGATAACGCTTTTGCAAAGCATGCCCAAGAAAATCTCAACTTACCCGACTCTGCTAAAGCCCTTTATGCTCCGCATATCGATCCCCGGGTTGCGTTGGAAAGTTATGTAAAGGCTTTTGCTCCCATTCGTGATTTAAAACCCAACCGCGTAATTATGCTGGCTACATCGCATCATGCCGGACTCTATCCCGATCTCTATCAAAACAATCCTTTTATTCTGATCAATAAAGACTTTAACATGCCATTGGGAACGATTCCCAGAGATCAGAAAGCTATTAAGAAATTACAACATGCCGATACTGACATGGGAATCTCCGCCCATGATCGTGCTCACCGTATGGAGCACAGCCTCGAACTGCACCTACTTTTTCTGAGCTATCTTTGGGATCACGAATACGAAATTGTGCCTTTCGTTATCCGAGGGCTGGACGACTTGTATTATGTGGAAGATGGTCATTTGGGTCAGCAGCTTAATAATTTTTCCGCATTTCTAAACAAAAAGTACGCGGATGATAACGACACCTTTTTCCTAATCAGTGGCGACTTAGCTCATATCGGCAAAAAGTTTGGGGATGACTCACCAGCCGCAACAATGTTTGATGATGTAAAGTCCTTCGATCAGCGCTTTTTAGAACATGGATCTCAAAACAGCCGGGCTGCAATGCTTGAACTCATGAAAAAAGATTATGACCCTTATCGCATTTGTGGATTCCCACCGCTATATACCTTCCTACAGGCTATGCCTAATATACAGGGAGAAATTTTGAGCTATGATTTATGGGATGAACGTGAACGAGACAGTGCCGTGACTTTTGGTTCTATTTTATACAATGATCAGTAACCATTTTGAAAAATAGTTATCTCATTGCACATTCCGTTCTGTAGAAATCTTTATTTACTCTTGTAAAAAACAAAGATTTCTCGCTTCACTACGTTCTGCTCGAAATGACAAGGTGGTTTTTTTTATCTACTTATCAAGGATCTCCATTTTGTCGGCGAAGTAAGCAGTGAAATCACGCATATCTTCAGCCATCCCCTCTTCTTCGGTGGCATTTTCCAGTGTATCAGCCATCGTTACCAGCGTCTGATGAAAGAAGATTTTCATCTCATCTTTGGTCATCTCTTTTGTCCACAAATCCAAGCGCAGCGTATCCTGCTTTTTGGGGTCCCACATCGATAAAAACATCGCCTTGCAGTTGGCAATACCTTCACCCTCTTTATCGGTAGCATTCCAGTCTATTTTTTCGGGCACATTATTATCGTCGAGCTCTACAGTAATACTAATTTCTTTTTTGTTATCAGACATAATATCTATTCATTTAAAATTTTGACATAAAAATATTCAAAACTTCCCAACTTTATAAAAAGAACAACAATGAATTTGACCTCTTTTGTTCATCTGTCACGCATATACTACTGAAGCATTTGTAGTTTCAGGATTTATCATAACTAAGAAATTTCTCTCAATATTAAACAAGACCTCTGCGATAAATTTTGGGCTTCAATCAATGTATGCCAATAATTTTGATTTTAAACTCAATAAAAAGACATCTGTTATGAAGTTGTATACCTATCCGGCAATACGTTCTTTAATATACAAGCTATTCACCGTAGTCTTATTCACAACTTTTTTCTTTTGGGGATGTTCACCAAGTGCACAGTTATTAAACGATATACCTGTCAATTCAGCAGAAATAAAGGTACTAAATCAAAATAATGAACCTATAGAAGGGGCCCAGGTTGAAGCCTCGAATGGACGTAAATCCACTACTGATTCCACCGGTGTTGCTACGATACGATTTGGAACCGTCGGCCTTTACACCGTTAGCGTAATAGCAGAAAATTATATGCCTTCAAATTTTACGCTCACCATGCCATCCGCCAACAATGAAACGTTCACCCGTCATCTATCGCAACAGGTTAACTACACAGGGATGAGTGGAATGAACTTTGGTTCGGCCAATATGTACCCCATGATGTTCAGCTATCTCTTCAGTAGTTACGGATACGGTCTTGAGTTAGACTCCTATGAAGAATCAGAAATGACAAAATGGAAAATCACGACTGAAGGTGATGGTCTCATCATGAAGAAAGCCTTTCTGAAAAAGTTAGATAACGGCAAAGAGTGGTGGCAAATCGCTCTCCTTGAAAAGGAATCCGAGAACCCTCAATACATCGCCGAGGTACTGTTTTCCGAAAATAGAAAATCTATCCTCCGATATCGGGAACAGGTGGCAGATGGAGAAATACAGGAGAAGCCGGTTTCTGAAGGCTGGTACAGTCAACCTACAGAACTCACACAAGAATCAATTGAAGGTGCAAAGGAAAAAACTAATGTATCTGTTGAAACACCAGCGGGAACTTTTAAAACAGACTTGCTGAACTTTGGAGTTACCGTTGGAACATCTCTTAAAATGTGGCGTGTGGATAAAGGCATTCCGGGCGGTGTTGTAAAATACCAAACAACAAGAGAGGGAGAAGTCTTATACGAGAGTGAACTGCTCTCGTACGGGAATGATGCCAAATCGCTACTTAACAGCTTTTAAAGCTGAAAATAAAAAGGCCTCATTCATCGCAAAATGAATGAGGCCAAAATTAATTACTAAACTGCTATTAAAAATTAATAGCGATAATGATCAGGCTTGTATGGTCCCTCTTTGGGAACATCAATATATTCAGCCTGCTCTTCAGAAAGCTCTTCAAGCTCCACTCCAATTTTCTTGAGGTGCAGACGAGCCACTTTTTCATCCAGCTCTTTTGGCAATACACTTACTTCCAGATCAAAATCTTCCGGACGATTCCAGAGTGCAATCTGTGCCAGCGTCTGGTTGGTAAAGCTGTTTGACATCACAAAAGAGGGATGCCCTGTTGCATTACCAAGGTTCATCAAGCGACCTTCGGAAAGGAGAATAATCTCTTTTCCATTGTCATCGAGCTTAAACAGATCAACCTGCGGCTTGATGTTATCGCGCTCAGAATTTTCTTTGAGCCAAGATACATCAATTTCGTTATCAAAGTGACCGATATTACCGACAATCGTCTTATCCTTCATATTCTTGAAGTGACGCTCAGTAATAATATCTTTATTACCCGTTGCCGTAACTACGATGTCTGCTTCTTTAACAGCATCGTCCATCTTCATCACTCTGTAGCCTTCCATAGCAGCTTGAAGTGCACAGATGGGATCAATTTCCGTAACGATAACACGAGCACCGGCTCCGCGTAACGAAGCAGCAGAACCTTTCCCGACGTCGCCGTATCCGGCAACAACCGCAACTTTTCCTGCCAGCATAATATCGGTAGCACGCTTAACCGCATCTACACAAGACTCGCGGCAACCGTACTTATTGTCAAACTTTGATTTGGTTACCGAATCATTAACGTTGATTGCAGGAGCACCCAGCGTTCCGTTTTTCGACATTTGATAGAGGCGATTCACACCGGTCGTGGTCTCCTCAGAAATTCCGTTGATGCCGTCAAGCAGCTCGGGATAATCTTCATGCACCAGCTTGGTCAAATCTCCACCGTCATCAAGAATCATATTCAGCGGCTCACCGTCTTCAAAGAAGAGCGTCTGCTCAATCGCCCACCAAAACTCTTCTTCGTTCATTCCTTTCCATGCATATACCGGAACACCTCGCTCTGCCATTGCAGCAGCGGCGTGATCTTGGGTAGAAAAAATATTGCATGAAGACCACTGAACTTCAGCGCCGAGCTCAAGTAATGTTTCAATCAATACTGCTGTTTGTACCGTCATATGCAGGCAACCCGCGATACGTGCTCCTTTCAACGGTTGTTCATCTGCATATTCTTCGCGGAGTGCCATCAGCCCGGGCATTTCTGCTTCGGCCAAACGTATCTCTTTACGGCCAAAATCAGCCAGTCCAATGTCCTTAACTTTGTAAGGAAGTTTCTCTTTTACCTTCTGTGTCATGAATTTTATTACTTAATTTCCGTTTTGTGAAAGTTTATAAAAATACAATATTTACCGACGTTACTCAACAACAGCGAATTAAAATAGATTCCTTCGTAATACTATATTATTTATGCTGCTCGATGATCTTTTTTAGTTTCTTATAATCTTCCTTTGGGCCGGACGTTCCCATCGACTTTTCTATAAAATTTCCTTCGGCATCAACATATACCTTAAAGGGGATACCCTGCACGCCTAACTTTCGATGCAGGTTATTTGAATCCATGAGATACTCGAAGGTATAATCATTCTTCTGGGCAAAGGCCTCAGCATCTTCCTTTGTATCCGTAAATCCGGGTGTAACTGCCAGCACTACAAAACTATCAGAATATTCTTCCTGCACTTTCTGCATAGTTGGAAAACTTGCCAGACAGGGTTTGCACCATGTCTCCCAAAAATCGATAAGTACCACCTTCCCTTCAAAATCCGAAATTGACACCTCATTACCATCAAAATCAGTAAACGTAGCCTGCTCTACATACTCGGCGTCCGTTTGCGGTTCTGACTCTGTTTCCGACGTCGTTTTCTGCTGCGGCTCATCTGAGGAGCTACAACTTGCTATCAGTATAAAAGCGAATGCAAGTAAAAAGGAAATACCGGATCTTCTAATCATAAATTTCATATTGTATATTAATAAGTAAGATAAATCTGCTTTAACAACGAAGGAATATAAAATCAATTTCACACTAATTTAATTCTTATCCCAAAAAGAATAACGTTTTATTTATCCCCAGTCTGCGTTTTTGTATTTTTGGCGACTAATTTTAGGGATGAATAAACTTTAGCTCATGGCAACATACGATTTCATCATAGTTGGAGCCGGTATTATTGGTCTTTCAACAGCATATAAAATTTCTGAATCCTACCCAGATTTAGATATCCTGGTGCTTGAAAAAGAAGACAACGTTGCTGCTCACCAGACCGGCAACAACTCAGGCGTTATTCACTCGGGTATTTACTACAAGCCTAACAGCTATCGTGCGAAAAATTGCGTGGACGGACGCCACCAACTTGTCGATTTTTGCAAGCAATATGATGTAGATTATGAAATTTGTGGCAAGGTGATTGTCGCCACCGATGAAGATGATATTCCGCGTTTAAACAAAATTTTTGAAACGGGTCAAATTAACGGAATCGAGAACATCAAAAAAATCGACCCACAGGAAGTTACCGAAATTGAACCTTACGTTACCAACAGTGTAAAAGGTATTCACGTGCCCTGTTCGGGCATTGTGGATTATATGGGCGTTTGCCAACAACTGCGAACGCTTATCGAACAAAACGGCAACCGCGTTGCCTGTGGACAAGAGGTTACCCAAATTAAACAAAAGGAAAGCAGTCTTGCGGTTAATACCACAATCGATGTCTTTTCCGGGAGATACCTAATCAACTGTGCCGGTTTGTACAGCGATCATGTGGCAGAATCTGCAGGGGTTCACCCCGATATCCAAATCGTGCCCTTCCGAGGTGAATACTATGAGCTAAAACCGGAAGTCGAGCATTTTGTTAACGGATTGATTTACCCTATGCCCAATCCGGCGTTTCCATTCCTGGGCGTGCACTTTACCAAAATGGTCCGCGGTGCAGTAGAATGCGGACCCAATGCCGTTTTTGCTTTTAAACGCGAAGGCTATGATAAGCTCTCTTTTGATCTGGAGGAAACCATTGAAACGCTCAACTTTCCAGGATTCTATAACCTGTCCAGAAAGTACTGGAAAATGGGATTGGATGAGTGGTACCGATCCTTTTCCAAAAGAGCTTTTGTAAAAGGACTTCAAAAATTAATCCCCTCCATTCGTCCCAAACATCTCCAACCATCCCCTTCAGGCGTTCGTGCAATGGCTCTGAAGCCAAATGGCGAAATTCTGGATGATTTCCAATTTGAAGTTACTGATCGAGAAATTCATGTCCTCAATGCCCCAAGTCCCGCCGCAACAGCCGGACTTGCCATTGGCGATGAGATCCTGAAACGCGCCGAAAAAGCTTTTATGTAATTTAAACCCCAAAGGTTTCCGAAATCCTCGGGATTTTATCTATCCTTTTATAGATGCTGAAACAAGCTCAGCATGACACGATAGAATTGTTGCAAAGGCAGCTAAATATTGGTATATCTTTCTCCTATGGATATATCTGTTCAAGCCTCCACTCCCAACATTCATACCGACAACCAAACTCGCCGCTTATATGCCAATGACGCCTCCAGCTATGAGGAATTGCCTGAAGGTGTAGCTTTTCCAAAATCTCAGCATGAGATTGTAAAACTTATTCAATGGGCTCGCGAAAACGGCAAGAGTATCACCGCACGGGGAGCGGGTACCAGCCTGGCGGGACAAACGACCGGCGGGGGCATCGTGATGGATGTTGGACGCAACATGAACCAGATCATTGAAATTAACGAAAGAGAGCAGTTTGCACATGTACAGCCGGGCGTCATTCGGGATACCTTAAACCGGGAAGCCGGCAAATATAACCTGCTCTTTGGTCCCGATACGGCCACGACCAATCGCTGCATGATCGGCGGAATGATCGGCAACAATTCTTGCGGTATCTTTTCTATCAAACATAAAACAACTCGCGAGCATGTCCTCGAAATTGATGCTGTTTTAAGTGACGGTTCCCATACTACTTTTAAACCACTTTCCGAGACTGAACTGGCGGCCAAAATGGAGCTCGATACGCTTGAAGGACATATCTATCGAGAAATAGTTTCACTTATTCGTGAGCATCGCAATCAAATTTTAGAAAACTATCCGCATCCCGAAATTATTCGGCGTAATACCGGTTATGCCCTTGATCGTCTCTGCGAAATGCAGCCGTTCAACTCTGACGGCAGAAAATTCAATATGGCTGAATTGCTTTGTGGCAGTGAGGGGACATTAGCCATGACTACTTCGGCAAAATTAAATCTCGTGCCCCGTGATTCTGAATCCATAATTTTAGCGCCCCATTTTTCAACAATCCGAAAAGCCCTTGAAGCCACAGTCGAAATTGTGAAGGAAGATCCTGCTGCCGTTGAGTTGGTTGACGATGTTATTCTCAACGCAACCAAAGGCAACATCGAACAGCGCGAAAACCGCTTCTTTTTGGATGGGGATCCCAAAGCGATTCTTATTGTCCAGTTTGACGGCGACGATGCTAATAACCTCCGCCAAAAAGCTGAAAAGCTTTCCAAAAAAATACAGGAGATGGAACTCAGTGATACTACGCCTATCATTACTGATGAGGACAAAATGGAACGGGTTTGGAATCTGCGTAAAGCGGGTCTGGGGCTACTGATGGGACTTGGCTCAGAGGGACGTACACCTACTTTTGCTGAAGATACGGCTGTGCGTGTTTCCGATCTGCCCGATTACATCGATGACTTCCAAAAAATTTTGGACAAGCACGAAACCGACTGTGTGTTTTATGCACACGCTTCAGTTGGAGAACTGCACTTGCGTCCGGTCATAGATCTGCAAAAGCCGAAGGAAATCGAGAAAATGAAAACGATGGCCGGTGAAATTGCCGACCTGGTCCGAAGTTATCGCGGATCGCTATCCGGAGAACACGGCGACGGACGTGCACGAGCCCCGTATATCGAAAAAGTGCTTGGGGCAGAGATGATGCCGCTTCTCGAGAAGGTAAAACAAATCTGGGATCCTCAACATATTTTCAATCCCGGTAAAATTACCGATCCCAAACCGATGGAGCAGGATCTTCGGTATTCTCCTTCTTATCAAAAGCCCAAAGTAGACACCCATTTCAACTGGCGCAAGGAGGAGAGCTTTGCAGACGCGGTAGAGCTTTGCAACGGTGCGGGCGTTTGCCGTAAGCTTTCAGAAAGTGGAGGTACGATGTGTCCCAGCTACATGGCTACCAAAGAGGAAAAGGATTCCACTCGCGGACGGGCAAATCTATTTCGACAGCTATTTTCCGGTAAGCAGAAAGAGGCTTTTCAATCAGAAGAGCTGAAGGACGCGCTGGATCTTTGTCTGAGTTGCAAAGCGTGCAAAAGCGAATGTCCCGCCAATGTGGATATGGCAAAAATGAAAGCCGAATTCACTCAGGGATGGCATCAAGAACACGGAATATCGCTGGGCGAACGATTTTTTGGTCAGGCGGCCAAACTGTATCCCCTGGCTTCGCTGTTTCCACAACTTTCAAACTGGCTCTTGAAACAACCCGTTACCAAAGAATTACTGCAACAATTTCTGGGGATCGACAAGCGCCGCGATTTGCCGACTTTTGCCAATCAAACATTTATGAATTGGTGGGAAAATAACAAAGCTAATTCAACTCGTCCGACGTCAAGCCCAGACGTTGGACGAGAAAGCAGACAAGAAGTGGTTCTCTTAATAGATATTTTTACCAATTACCACGAACCGGAAATCGGCAAAGCGGCTGTTCGATTTTTAGAGTCCCGAGATTATAGAGTCATTGTCCCCAATTTTCACGAGGTCGGACGTCCACAAATATCCAAAGGAATGCTTACCCACGCTAAAGAAATCCTGGATACTAACCTACCCCGGCTGGCCAATTTTGCCGATCAGGAAATACCTATTATCGGACTCGAGCCTTCGGAGATTTTAACGCTGCGCGATGAATACCTCGATTTATGTGACGAAGACCAGGTTCACTCAGCACAAAAAGTAGCCGATGCCAGCTATACTTTTGAAGAATTCGCCGCTAACTTGCCGGCAGATTCTTCTGTATCCCCAAAAAACAAAAAAGTGTTTATACACGGACACTGCCACGCCAAATCACTCATTGGCAATTCAGCCATCCGCAAAATGCTGGAACGCGCCGGCTATGAGGTTGAGGTGGGAGACACCGGCTGCTGCGGAATGGCGGGCAGCTTTGGATATGAAGTTGGTCATTATGAGGTATCAATGGATATTGGGAAACAACGTTTATTCCCTACCCTGCAAGGTCTTCCGGAAGATGCGCTCGTCTGTGTGCCGGGATTTTCGTGCCGTCATCAGATTAAAGATGGCGTTAACTTACAAGCCCTCCACCCTGCCCAACTGCTCGCTGAGACTTTGGCCTGATATTGAAAACCTCCTCTCGGAGGCAACCCTCATCACGAAACTGCTGTATAGGTAAGAAACGACCTTCAGCAATCTAATCAGAATTACGGGGGATTTATTATGCTAATAAACAACCAGCGAAATATACTTTTGACTATTGTTGTATCGGTATTTCTGATTCTCGCAGGATGTAGCGATTCAAGTACCGATTCTGACAACGAGAATAATAACCAAAATCAAGCTGCAAGCTTTTCAAGCGGACCAATTGCACCCGGAGAAACCTTTAGCTATACCTTTGAGGAAGAGGAAACAGCTGACTATTACTGCACTATCCATACACCAGATATGACCGGACAAATTACCGTAACCAGTAGTGTGGAAGCGGTAGATCGAGATACCGTTATCATGGAAAACGACCAGTTTGTGCCCGAAAACCTTGAAGTAGCACCCAATACCGAGGTAGTATGGGTTAACAACCAGGACCACGATCACGATATACAAACGGGTACTCCTTCATCGGATGGTAACGGAGACGATCCGAACTATTAATTTGGCCTGATGTCAAAGATATGACTCCATACTAAGCTCATCTGCAGACTTCTATTACCCATCTTCCCTTGCTTTGAGGTTGGGTGCGAAAGCATCCAACCTCTTTTTTATGTCTCTTTCTTTTTAATAGGATATCCTGCTTCCGCCCAGGATCGAAATCCGCCGGCCATTGATTTTACCTTTTGATATCCCATTTTCTGCAAGTTATCAGCAGCCAGTGCCGAACGATATCCGCCCCCGCAATACAGTACAATTTCTTCATCTGTATCGGGATACTCTTCTTCAATATCACGCTCCAAAATACCCCGCCCAAGATATTCGGCTCCCGCAATACGGGCACTTTTCCATTCATTTTGCTCACGGATATCTAACAATACAAAATCATTATCGGACTTTTGTTTCTGCCTTACTTCTCCGGGTGTAATTTCCTCAATACGAGTTTTAGCGTCATCTACAATTCTTACAAAACGATCGGAGTGATGTTTTCCCATAAATTAGTATCTCTTTGCCACAGAGCTATACAGATTTGAACAGATTTATTGGCTTTAAAAATATCACGAATACGTTTCATTCATTCAACTCCAGAGGTAATTCAACAGATCCTGAAACGAGTATGACTGTGCCAAGGCTTCGTAGTACAGATTCAAGAGGAACCGTCAATTCTTGAAAGTATTTTTATTGATTAATTCCTGAGCACTTTTGAGGGCGGCTTCAGTAACTTCTTCACCGCTCATCAGCGTAGCAACTTCTGTAATGTGCTCATTTTCATCCAATGGAATGATGCGTGATACCGTTCGTCCGTCCTGTTCCACTTTCTGCACTTTATAATGTTTATGCGCCTGACTGGCAATCTGGGGCTGATGCGTAATCGCAATAATCTGGCATCGCTCGGATAAACGACGCATTGTTCGTCCCACTTTCTCAGAAATCTCTCCGCTTATTCCGGTATCAATTTCGTCAAAGATCATTACCGGCAGGCTCTGCTCGCGGGCTATTATGGACTTAAGAGCCAGCATTACACGACTGATTTCTCCACCCGAGGCAATTTTGGCCAGTGGTTTTGGCTCTTCACCCTTATTCGTAGAAATGTACAGTCGAATCTCGTCACAACCATGTTCAGTACACTCTACCGGTTGGCCATCAACCGTAATCCATCCCTGTAATTCCGACGTCAGCATCCAATCCACACGTACCTCAAAATTGGCGTGCGGAATTCCCAGCTTACTCAACTCGTCTTCAATCTGTTTTGAGAGTTGCTCTCCCACTTTTTCACGAACATTGTGTAATTCTTTTGCCTTCTCGGCCAGCACATCAGCCTGATCATCAATTTGGTTCTCCAGCTTCTCAATCTCGAGATCAAAATTCTCTGCCAAGCTTAACTCTTTTTTGATCTCATGCAGATACTCAATCAGCTCGGGAATACTGCGATGATATTTTTTCTGCAGGCTATTCAACTGGTTCTGGCGCTTGCGCAGCTTCTCTAACCGACTGGAATTAAACTCAATCTTGCTGCGGTACCGCTCGGCAAATTGCACCGTCTCCCTGATACTGATACGCGCCGACGAAATTTCCTCCAAATAGCTTTCAAACTCCGGCTCAATTCGGGCAATATCCTCTAAGTGCAATTTAATCTCGTTCAGCAGCCCCATTACATTTATCTCATTGTGATCCCCCATCTCCACAATGGCTCCTGCCTTTTGATCAAGCTCCTCAGCATTATCAAGGAGGTGTATCTCCTCCTCAAGCTTTTCTTCTTCCTCCGGATCAAGGTCTGCATCCTCAAGCTCTTCAACCTGAAATTGATACAGCTCTACCTTTTCCTGCAGCTCACGCTCCCGTTTTTTTAGGCTACGCAATTCTTTTCGAAGCTCTACCATCTCTTGATACGATTGCCTATAGGCTTTCAACGTCGGCTGTACTTCAGCAAATCCATCGATAACACCACGATGATTTTCTTCTTTGAGCAACATTTGGTGATCGTGTTGGCCATGTAGATCCACCAGGTAATTACCCACCTGCCGCAGTACTGAAATATTTACCGGTGTATCGTTGATAAATCCCCGGCTGCCCGACGAACGAATCTCCCGCCTGAGGATCAGCTCCGGACGTTTTTCAACAGCATTTTCTTCGAGCAGTTCGTTAACCTCTTCGTATTCCCCTACATCTATGATAGCTTCGGCAATGGCTTTACTGGCCCCCTGGCGAATCACTTCCGTATCGGCACGTTCGCCTAAAATCATATTGAGTGCCCCAACAATGATTGATTTACCCGCTCCCGTTTGACCGGTTAGGATATTGAGTCCCTCTTGAAAAGAGACTTCCAGCTCATCGATCAATGCAAAATCTTTTATATAAAGTGATTGTATCATAGTCGCTGTACTCTAATTGGATACTAAAATACAAAAAATAGCACATGGAATAACACAAATCGAGGTTTTAGCTATATCTATTATCAACTATCATCCCCCTGTCCCCCTTCAAAGGGGGAAATGCACGGTGATTTTCGTGCAAAGGGGGATGACCCTATTCTCAGATTATCAAACCAAACTAAGGTTATTCTAAAAACAAACACCAACCTTAAACACCTCAAATTACATTATTAATTCAAAAATGATTAATACCACGTCTGGCCTGTATTAATCCGCATTCTATTTCCAATGCAAAATAAAAAAGGCCCCCGCTTTTTACGGGAGCCTAATTTGTTTGTGCCCTCAAGGTATCTATCTTAATGAACAGTCATTAGTAAGACCCTTAAGGAAGGCAATCCTTACAAAATAATTTCAGTTTTTTTGTAGTTTCTTGAACAATCAATATAAATCCTTATTTAAACGATCTGATGTCCAATAATAACAGCGATCAATTTCAAGAATATTACCTGGAAGTTCCGGAAGAAGAAACTTCGGGCACTCGTTTAGATAAATATCTGGCGTCGAAAATAGAAGATACCTCGCGGACCAAAATCCAGGAAGCCATAAAGGAAGGGCACATAACCGTTAACGGGAAAGAAGAAAAAGCATCCTATCCCGTAGAACCCGGGGATGCTTTAGATGTGCGTATCCCAATTCCACAACCCCCGGAGATTACACCAGAGAAAATGCCATTGGATATTGTTTATGAGGATGATGATCTGCTGCTTGTTAATAAAAGTGCCAATATGGTTGTTCATCCCGCCAAGGGGAACTGGTCCGGCACCCTGGTTAATGGATTGATGTGGCATACCGATGAACTCTCGGAACCTGAGGAGGATACTGTTCGACCCGGCATTGTCCACCGACTGGATAAAGATACCAGTGGATTACTTGTCGTTGCCAAAAACGACAAGACCCACCGTATTCTCAGCAAATATTTTAGAACAAAAGATATTGAACGTACCTACTGGGCTATTGTCTGGGGTACTCCGGATGAGAAAGAAGGAACGATTACCGGCGCTATCGGTCGCGATCCGCATAACAGAAAACGAATGGCTGTTGTACCCGATGATGAAGGCAAGCATGCTAAAACGCACTACAAAGTACTCGAATATTTTGATCATCTCAGCCTGCTTGAATTAAAACTGGAGACCGGGCGGACACACCAAATCCGTGTTCATTTGGCTGATAACAACCTGTGGGTTTTCGGGGACCAAAAATACAGCGGCGACTCGGTGCGATACGGTCCCAACACCGGTAGCCGAAGGCAGATGTTTCAGAATCTTTTCGCCTCGCTGCAACGCCAGTGTTTGCATGCCAAAACGCTCGGCTTTGAGCACCCCACCACAGGAGAAATGGTAGAGTTCAACTCTGAGCTACCCGGCGATTTCCAGCAGGTTTTGGGGATGCTTCGACAGAATTGTAAGCCGAAACATATTTACTAATTATTTTTATAGAATAGATCTTAGCATTACAACAAAATCTTTTCCAATAAAAAAGGAGCCCACTTTTAAGTGGACTCCTTCTGATGTAACCTAAGCCAAAACTAATTCTCGATATCGAAGCTCGCTTGTAATGCCGCTTCAATTCTCGAAACGGATTCCTCTAAATGAGCCTGCGTGTAATCATTGAAATCATAGGTTGGCGGTGAAAGACGAGCTTCCAACTGATTTTGCAACCTTTTAAGCTGCTGCCTGGCCACCGAACGAGCATCAGCGGGCATATCATCCGGAGCCTCCGTTATCAGCCTCACCATACGGTTCAGGTGATTTCGCTGCAAGTCCCGACGATTGGTTTCAATATTTTGTCCGGGCGATGTCAGTACCTCCGACCAGATGGATTCGGTCAGCGCACTCATCAGCTCGGGAATAGTTACCGTATTCTCAGTACCGAACTTAACCTCGGTATCCCGGATACGGGACAACCGAACCGGATCTAACAACTCCTCCAGGAGCGAACTTTGAATACCAAGCATCGTTCCGTGTAGCGGGTAGTCGACGCGTCCGCCATAGGTTGTGCTGTTGCCCCAGTGGCTCCAGCGATCAGCTCCCATTTTCTGGAAGATATCCTGTGGCAACGTCATCGCATCCGCCACAAAAGCATAATTCACAATCATATCGAGCGCTTCTTTTTGCTCTTCATAGTCTACCGGCTCAAACGGCATGCGTCCGTCGGGATCGCCTACATGATCACGGTACTGATGCTGACCGCCAATATATTTTACAGCCGGCGTAAGCACACGTGCATATTGATAGAGATAACTTTGAAACAAATCCGTTGCCTCATAATACGGGGCATTATCTTCTAATTTGATTTCACCAATTTGAGGAATTAGTCCACTTAACAGATCAGCTCGCTCCTTTCCCCAGGCCAGCGGATCAGATCCCAAATCAAACACATTCACATGCGGATCTACGGCTCCTGCTCCGCGAGCATCTTCATCAGTCCCATATGCGTGGCCGGGCTGTGCGGCCTGACGTGCAATCTCCTCTGCTTTCTCATCATCGGGCGTATATCCGTAGGAAATAACCCAGCGATCATACGAACCCACCCCGGGATTATAGTAATAGGAATCTTCGGATTTATCCTCGGGATGAAGGTTAATAGAAGGATATTCCATAGCCGAGCTAAAAACTCCTTTTTCTTCTCCCCATTCCTCATCATAAAGTTTATCGAGCGGCGTATCTATGGATGATCGGAAATTGTGCCGTAGTCCCAAGGTATGACCCACTTCGTGCATGGTTACCCATTTGAGCGCCTGATCCACAAATTCTTTCGGCACCGGATCACCTGCTTCAATCTGTCCGTTGGCCAGCAAGAAACTGTGAATCAAATCAAACTGGGCATTCATTTCGCTGTAAAAAGATTTCGTTTTTACGCCCCTACTCATAAGTGCCAGCTCTTCTTCACTCACATTAAAAACCTCATCGATGGCAGAACGGGGTTCAACCAAATTGCGATAGGCGTCTTTATCACCCAACAACATGGAGGCTTCAAAAAGGATATCAGCATCTAATATTTCTCCCGTTCGCGGATCTACTACTGAGGGACCAATGGCTCCATATCCGGGCTGATCGGACGTGCTCCAGCGCAACGTCGGATAACGAATATCTTCGGCCATTACACTGTCAGGCAACATTTTTGCCTGTACCGCATTTTTAAATCCGGCATCTTCAAATGCATCCGACCACGCCTCAATACCATTCATCATAGCCTCACGATACTTTTCGGGGACCGTACGATCTATATAATAAGTGATGGGTTTCTTAGGGGAACAAAGTTCTCCTTCGGACGCTCCTTCTTCACACTCCAGTCGCCAGCGATTAACATATCGCTTGAAAAAATTATCGGACTCTTTGGAAAAATCTTTGTGCACCGTCATAAAATAACCGGCACGATCGTCGGCCATACGCGGCTTCATCGGTTCTTCCGGCAGCTCAACCATGGTATAAAACAGTGACAACGGAATATACCGACCATCGGGCACCGTTCGGGGCGCATTACTCTCAGCATTATTAAACGTCAGCTTGGCCTGAATATTCACATTGTCGGGAAAGGCCTGCACTTTTTCGAGATGGGATCGGCTTTTATCAAATGATACCCGACCCGGTTGTCCGTTTTCACCCACGGCATATTTCAGGCGTTGCGAAATACCCGACAAATCCCCCACAAACCAATCGTATATATTGACCAGCATTTGGGAACTGTCAGCATTAAAGGCTTCCACTTTGGCCGTTTCAAGGACCGAACTTCCGTAAGCAAGGTTGAGTGCTTTTTCCAGGGTTTCATCTCCACCTGCGGTATAACGATGGGGATGCTGAACCAGCATAACTTTGCCTTCGTGTTTTTCCAGGGATACTACCAATCCCTCAAAAATAGTTAGCATGCTTCCTCCGTAAAGACCTGCAGATCCGATTCCCCGGGCCAGTTCAAAGTTCATGAGGAACAGCTCGTCCAATTGATCTTTATCAACCGACAGATAGAGCTCATCGTCCTTTTGATAAAGGTCAAAATAGCCTTCGTATTTATCAGCGTCTTTCGTCAGCTCTTCATATTTATTTTCCTGCTGTGCATCTTTTTTCTGATTATTTACGGTTTGCTCGGTTGTTGAGCAAGCTGTAAATACCAGACCAACGCACAGTATCATCAGAAATGCATGTTTCATAACTTTTTTTATTGATTAATGTTTAAGAAGTAACATTTTAAATGTAATCAGAAATGCATTACGGTGTGGCCCGAAAAATGTTTTAAAATGTTAAGATTATTTAGAAAATTCTTGTCACAAAAGAGTTGATATGAAATAAATATAGGCGTATCTTTGGCCTCTTATTGAACTGCGCCTGTAGCTCAACTGGATAGAGCACCTGATTACGGATCAGGAGGCTAGGGGTTCGAATCCTCTCAGGCGTACTCTTCTTTTTTATCCCAAAAACCCCGCTTATTCAACGATAGGCGGGGTTTTTTGTTGGTATATACCTCAACTACCACTCCTTGTTTTCGGGAAAACTTTTCCCAAATAGCCCCTATTTTCCTTGCTCGGTACTACATATGGTACTACATTTCTAGTGTACTCTTAACCTAACCCGATCCAATATTTATGGCTAGTCTAACAAAGAGAAATGGATACTACTCATTAGTATTTAAAACCACCTTAAATGGCAAGTCTTACAAAAAGACGTATGCACTGGGTACCAAATACAAAAAGATTGCCGAGCAGAAAAAGCTGGAATATGAAAAACTCTATGATGCTGGTAAGATAAATCCATTCGATGACGACTGGAATCTCCAGGAATATGAAAAAGAGCAAGAACTCGATGGCACGTCTCTTACTAGTCCAATCATTAATACGCTTCAGAAACAATTCTTAAAAGACAAAACAAACGTAACAGAACAGACCAAAAAAACGTACCGGCAAGTTATTAGCCAGTTCATGGAACAGGTAGGATACAGTATGCCTGTGACTATGATCAATACCAATGATATCAAAAAGTTTTGCTTGAAACCTCATTTGGCTAACGCTTCGAAAAAAAACTACCTGATACATCTCAAAGCCTTTTTTAACTGGGTCATGGAAAAGGAAATTTTAGAATCCAATCCCTGCGATAACATCAAGTTACCTAAAACGCGAGATAACATCGTTGATAAAATTATTGATGAAGAACAGCTCAACGAGATATTTGAAAAGTTCAAAGCATATCAGAAAAAGCACCAAGAGTCTGGGGCAATTTCAGCCGACGAGCAAATGCAACATTGGTTTATTCCCCTTATCACCCTAGCCTTTTACACCGGACTTCGAAGAAAAGAAATTATTCAACTTCGGTGGGAGCATGTCAATCTTAACGATCGATTCCTACGAGTCACGGACACCAAAAACGGATATGAACGTACGGTTCCTATTTTTGATAATCTTTATACTGAGTTAAAGCAGTGGCATACCTTCAATGGAAATCCTAGAAAGGGACTTGTATTTCCAAGCCCAATGTCCGTTCCCAATGGTGAAAAAGCTCTTATGGGTGATAACGTATCGAAACGGTTCAAATACTATGCAGTTGAAGAAGCCAAGTTGAAAGATTCGATCCATTTTCACGGTCTTCGACACTCTTGTGCCACCTTCCTCCTGCGCAACGGATTTAATGTGATCGAGGTAAAAAACATGTTGGGTCACAAAAGCTTGGAAGTAACCAATAAATATGTTCACCTGGTAGCGAATGACCTACTCAACACGGCTAACAGAAACGGGCTTATAACCAAATAAAAAGATTAAAATTTTCTTAAAAAATGTTGATTTAAAAAGTGCATTTTGTTCTGAAAAGTCATTTCTTTTTGCGGCAAAAAACCAAAGCATCAAAAGAAGATTCATGACAGAACAAGACCCCAAAGATTCTCTTCTCGAAACAATAGCTACCCTAGAAGCCAAGTTAGATTTTGTTTTAGATTCTATACTGGTTAAACCAGATAAATCTAAATATATGACAGCGCAAGAAATCCAAAAAGAGTATGGAATTTCGCAGCGAACTATACTAAACCGAAGTAACTTTCTCCCAGGCCATAAAAAGTATATCCCAAGCTTTCGGACAGGCCCCCGACGTAAATACTTTGAACGAAATGTAATTGAACGGTTATTTGAACAAAACGAATAGAATTTCCGACTGCTACTAAATTGCCTTTTTTAACAAATCCAGCAGCGCTGACATGACATCCGGATCCAGCTTGAGCTCCGGATGTTCTTCCAACTGCTGGTCGATATCCGATACCAATTCTTTAATCTCCACCATTCTATTCTCCAGCAACTGTTTTTGCTTGAGCTCGGTTTTAAGCTCTTCCTCATTGCCTATCACAAAATGAGGTCCTTCCCCGGTCAATAGCCAATTGATATTGATACCTGCTTCGGCAAAATGACGTAAGGTCGAACTGTTTACCTCACTTTTTGTCCCATTCTTCAGTTCAGATATGACCGAGCGGTTAGCTCCCGTTTGTCGCTGCATTTCCGATACGTTCCCATCATAATATTCATCTAACAAATACTGAATATTGTTCTGGAGAATATCTTCCTGGTTTTCTTTCACTGTATTATTCTATTTATGTCCTTGTTTTAGCTGAATTACCTATCTCTCATTTTTCATAAAAAAAGTCACTATCACAACGTTTTTAGTTGTTTTGATGTCATCGCATCACTAAATTAGCACCTGCGGTAACGGTAGTGCTTACCTATAACGCGCATATAATACTGCTAACCTACAATATTAAAAAGATAATTTTGCAGTGCATCCAACAATAACCAAATATGATTTAAACCGACTGCGACTACGTATCATAAAGAATGAGATAATCGATCAATATGATACGTATAACGAGTTTCGGGAAACCCTGTTCCCTAATATAAAACTGAATACTTTCCGGCAATGGTTTAAGAAACCATACTACATTTCGGACCTCCGTTTGTGCAAAATGGAACAAGCATTAGGGATTTCAGAGCACACACTTAGCCAACGCATAAACAAGGAATTTGACCTTCCCATCGAAGCCCTTTGCAGGGCGAAAGGAATTCGATTAACTCTTTAACCAACCGCATGACCTATGGCCAAAATACGTACCCGCTATACCCTTGGCGATCCCATTGAATTTATCGATACCGAAGGAAGGCCGCGCAAGGAAATCGTCCGCATGATCGAAACCCAACTGGTGGAAGGTTACGACCTCTGGGTGATTTATGGATATGGCGACAACCTCTATGAACTCAACCATGTGAGTGAACACAAAATTTTAATATCTCAACAACAAATAAATGAGCAACAAAACCCGGGAAGAGTCCCCAACGCTATTGTCCCCAAACAACCGGCAACAACCCGATGATTACGGGCCAGCAGCAGTATCCAATTCTCAAAATGAACCATTTGAATACGTCGACAGCTCCGACCCCCTGGATTTTGGCTGGTACCGCAACGAAACCGATGGTACCAATCGCCGGATCGGCACCTTTGATATCGAAATACATTCCAAGATCATCCGCTATAACCCCGAAACACTGAAATGGGATTCGACGCTCTATGAATGCCAGGTGAGTTGGCTCATGCCCGAAACGCGAACTCTAACCCAAAGCGAACTCTTTGTCCTGGAACCGGAAGACCTGTTGTCCAAGAAAGCATTCCAGATTCAGATTTTTAAGCATTCCTATCAGTCCGCTCGGTTTAAGTCCGATGATGAGATCCTCTTCTTTATGAGCTTCCTGTGTAACCGGTGGCAACCACAGACAGTATATGAATTTAATTATTACGGGTTCATCGAGCATCACGGATACAAATTTTACCTAACCCGCAATGCTCTTATCAACATCCCCAATGATCACCTGCAGGAGCCCCAGTATATCATCGCCCCGAATCCTGATTCCGACCTGTTCCCCATGGTAGCTGCCGACACTACCTTCTACGTAAAACCCGGAAGAATTGAACCTGCTCCCCTGTTTGACTTGCCTTCGCCTACGGATGGATTTTACAGCGAGGAGGAGCACCATCTGTTTGTCGAAAAAGAGCTCCAGTACTTTATCGATACGGTGCGGGACAAATTTGGGGAGCTCATTGCCGGGCAACAGCCTGAAAAGAAGGCCGAGGGATATCTCATCTTCTCCTATATGCTCTCATTTCTGTTTTTTGACGAGATCTACGATGTATTTAAACATGTGGTCTTTCTGTACCTCTATGGAGAGCCCTCCACGGGAAAAGGTCAGCTTTCACAAATCATGCTCAATTTCTTTGGGCAGTCGTTTACGGACGTGGATTCCAATCCTACGCTTAAATCTGCCGAAAACAAGCTGGCCAACCACAGTAAGATCCCCGTCATCATGGATGAGTTTGTTCCCGGGAAAGGCAAGATCACGCCACAGGTATTTAACATGTGGTACGAGTTGAGACAACGTGGGGTAAGTGCAGCGCATGACCGCTCGAAGAATGCCTGGAGCCCAGTTCGGTCTCAATTGATGTTTATCTCCAACTACAAACCTACCGAAGACCATTTCCGGTCGCGATGTATTATGATTGAGTACACCAAAGATAAACGGGGGGATGTTCAGAACCTTTGGTGGTTCGAAAATCATAAACGGGAGATGCAACGGCTTTTCATTTCTCTGCTGTTCAAATTCAATGACTTTAACCGGACGCTGTTTAAAAGCGAACTCCACTGGATCAAGCGCCTGCTTACTGAAGCTGTGGAGGAAGAACTAACTAAACGAAGCGAAAAGGAAGGTACTCAGTTTCAAATTAAAGACCGGCAGATCGAAAATATGGCAGCACTCATTACGGTTGACCTATTTGTATGTCGGCCAAGCGATATCGAATTTGCCGAATTTGTCAACACATCTATTAATAACGGTAACAAGTCCAACGTATCCAGTGAGGAAGATCTTCGTGACCTGCAGACACTCTTAAAAGAGAATCGTGTGCATTCTGATATTTTTCGGTATAGCGTGGAGTTTTTAGCGAATTCAGCCGAACGTGAAATCCAGCAAACACCGCTTCAGCAATTCCTAGCCAGCCTCGAAATCATCAATGAAAATGGCGAATTGCCCAAACACTACTATGGACTTAATGCGAAGCAGCAGTTAGTGCTTTATTGGAGTGGAATTTGGGATGCCTACTCCAACTATAATAAAGGACGGGAGTATGCTAGTCAGGATGCGGTTCGACAAGAGATCGAAGCCTTAGACATCAACGGAAAAGCGACGACTCATGCCTACAAAGCTGAATCATCCCCGAAACCGAACAAAAAAGAGGTGCGACATGGCTACTGCATTCCTCCCGTTCATTTAACCCCGATCTGGTTGCGGGCATTTGGTAAACGCATTGCAGCCGATAAGAAAGAACATGAACAAGCCAACGATCCAGAAACTGAAACCATATATACGACCAATGATTCAACAGCCCCTTTTTAAACATTTAGAGCAAAATCACTTGTTTTACCGGTTTACAGAAATAGCGTCTAAATTTCTAACCAGCAATAAAATCAATTCCTCTAAAACAGGGTAAGTATAATAATATTAGTTAGTTATAAAATAATAATATTCGTTAGAAATGTAGTTAGAAACAGGTTAGAACGGTTAGAATGTGGTTAGAAAAGTTAGATCGATCTAACCGCATTTCTAACCATGGTAAGTCAATAAAATTTAAACACTTAACCCCGGGTGGTTAGAAATTTAGAAAGAATATGTCTAATTCAGAAAATATGCCAAACACCAACGGTTCTCCGGTAAAAAAGGAATCCGGCAATGAGAATTACATGACCATTGGAGAAACGATCAGTTATATGTGTGAAAAGTTGGGCCGAATATCTCGTACCTCCTTCTATCGATGTGGGTACCGGGAAATGCTGACGGTTCGCAGCTATGGTCGTAACAAGAAAAACGGTCGCACAGCGATCAAACTGTGTCGAAAATCAGAAGTAGACAAAATAATATTAACGATCCTGCAGAATCCTCAACTCGATGGCCTTGAAGAAGATAAAAAGCAATCCAAGTAACCAGCCTGGTATAGTAAAATCATCTATATCGATAGGACATTTGCTTAAGCAGGTAGATGAAATTAACCGGCAGTATCATGACTTCAACAAACTACATCTCTCTGTTGATGACTTTGGGCAATGTATTCAAATCAACTACATGAATGATGATGGCATTGACACGCAGCTAACCAGTTGGCTTGATATGGGACAAGTTGGGACTTTCCTCCAAAATTATCAGAGAATGTTTTGCCTGGATCCCAACCGGCTGGATCGTTTTTTCGATATAACTGAAGCTACAGCCATTCTACCTATCTGCTGGCTCCGGCCCACGAGAAAAAGAGTAAAAGGCATCTCCAATGCTTTTATCTATATGCGTCAGGCTTATCAGAGAGTAATACCCCGGCGAAAACCTATTTCTGCTAGACCAAATAAAGAAGGAAATGGTCTTTTTGATATTATAGATGGGAATTCGACCTATTTTGTAGCAAAGCAGATTGGCATGAAAACCGTTCCAGTTGAGTTGAATAGATGATAATTCTTAAAACCCAATGACATATTGTTGTTAGTGAGTTTAATAATATTAAATAACTCGTAATTATTATTTTTAATATTCCCAGCCAATAGACATATTGTCAAAAACAGTCCCAGGGAATGAAATCGTCATCTATGAACGAATTTAAAGAAGTACGCGAGAAAGAAGGTTTAACTATCACTGAAGTGGCAGAACAATGTGGCGTTAGTGAACGAACTGTCTACAGGTGGGATAACGGAGAAACAGAACCCAAAAAAGCATTTATTGAATTGATTAAATCAAACAGTGTTAATGGTAACGGTGTAAAATATGAAACAAATAATGAAGGGAAATTTAAATTTATTGATCTTTTTGCCGGTATAGGCGGATTTAGAAAAGCTTTTGAGCCACTTGGTGGGGAATGTATTTTTACGTGTGAGTGGGACAAGTTCTGTAGACAGACATATGTCGAAAATTATGACTGCAATGATCATCCCATAGAGGGTGATGTTAATGATGTGGAAGTCGACAAGATTGGTCCACATAATCTGCTTGTTGCCGGATTCCCATGTCAACCATTTTCTCTAGCTGGCGTTTCCAAGAAAAACTCACTCGGCCATAAACATGGATTCAAGGATGAAACTCAAGGGACCTTGTTTTTTAACATTAAGGAGATCTTGGATTATTGGCGACCTGAAGCGTTTCTGCTTGAAAATGTGAAAAATCTCAAGTCCCATGACAAGGGCAAAACTTTTGAGATTATCATGGAGAAACTTGAGGATGAACTGGAATATCATGTTGAACATAAAGTGATAGATGCCAAGGGATTTGTTCCACAGCACCGTGAACGCGTCTTTATCGCTGGCTTTAAAAAGGATACCGGATTTAGATTTAAGAACCTTGATATCCCTGATCCAGACAGTGGTCCATTGTTGAAAACTATTCTTCACCCCGAAGATGGCAGTGAGGAACCTGAACCTCCTTATACGGTTGGTCCAAAAGCTAAAGTGAATGAAAAATATACTTTAAGTGACAAGCTTTGGACTTACCTTCAAGAGTATAAGGAGAAACATCGCAGACGAGGTAATGGGTTTGGGTATGGTCTTGTAGGACCTGAAGATACGGCAAGAACCATGTCTGCCCGATATCATAAAGATGGTTCTGAGATATTGATCAAACAGGAAGATGAAAATCCCAGAAGGCTTACCCCTCGTGAATGTGCAAGATTGATGGGATTTGACCAACCTGGGAAAGAAAAATTTAAGATTCCGGTCTCCGATACTCAATCTTACCAACAGTTTGGAAACTCAGTTGCTGTACCTGTTGTGGAAATGATTGCCAAAGCAATGAAGCCTCATATATGTGGTCAAAAAGAAGAACAGGATCCAAGACAATTAAAAATATCAATCAAGTAACAAGTTATAAGTACGCAGATGACCGATGTATTTTCTCCTGAAAAACGAAGCCAAGTAATGTCCAAGATTCAGGGGATAGATACCAAACCTGAAATAAAAATCCGGAAAGCTCTACATTCACTGGGTTATAGATATCGTTTGCACGATAAAAACTTACCAGGAAAACCGGATATTAAGCTGACCAAATATAATGCACTTATCTTTGTCCATGGATGCTTTTGGCATGGACACGATTGTCATCTTTTTAAATGGCCTAAAACTAGAGAGGATTTTTGGAGAGAAAAAATTATAGGAAATAAGAAAAGAGATGAAAAAAATGAGGAAAAACTTTTGGATAAAGGATGGAGAGTTTTAACCATCTGGGAATGTGCCTTAAAAGGTAAGAATAGTTGGAATCTTGAGTCTTTGTTGGAAAGAGTTGAAAAGTGGTTACATTCAGAAAAATATAAATTAGAAATTAAAGGTATTGCTGAATGAGTTTTGGTGTACTATCAGAGCATTTTTCCGGTGTTTCTGTAAAAAAACTGAGTGAAGTTGAAGTTGATCCAGGGAGTTCAAATCAACATGAGTTAGGAACCAACAAGCGTTTGAGGAATATTCTTGGTACTCCTGAAAATGGAGATACTTGGCATTATAATACAGAATTGATCTATCTTGATGAAAGTCAGGACAAGACAGTTAGCGATAGTCTGCGCTTGTCCTACTATGACAGCCGTAGAAATAAACCAGAGAGAAGTCCAGAATATCGGTTGTACTACCCGGAAAATACTGTGATAAGAAAAGCCAGAGCTGGGGATACCTTGTTTATTGGTGTCAAAAGAGACAGCTCATTTCTGATGGTAATCACTCCACAAGGCTCAACGGCTGAAAAACAATTGTTATGGCTTTTTGGGTTTTCCAAATCGGGGAAAAGGTTGACCACAAGAAATTTATTTGATGAAGATATTGAAATTTCAACTGCTGGTCAGTTCTTACTTAATGAGTTGAATATTGAAGTTGAGGAACAGGATGATGTTGTTTTAGGACAATTACTGGATGAATTTGGAACAAGTTTTCCCTCTACAAGAGTTTTTTCTGAATTTGCTCGTTCTATGTTGCCAGATATAAATCCAGTAGAAAATCCTGATCTTGCTCTATCTTCTTGGTTCGACAGGGAATGGAAAAATTTTAGAATTCTCGAAAGACATATCGTTTCAGAAAAATTAAGCCAAGGTTTTGGTGGAGATGTAGATCAGTTTTTATCCTATTCATTGAGTGTTCAGAATAGAAGAAAGGCAAGAGCAGGTTTAGCACTTGAAAATCATTTAGAACAATTATTGGTCGAAAACAGACTCAATTATTCAAGAGAAGAGGTTACAGAAAACAACAACAAACCAGATTTCCTATTTCCGGGAATACAATATTACAGATTGCCCGCTTTCCCCCAAAATCGATTAACAATTCTTGGAGCTAAGACTACCTGTAAAGATCGATGGCGACAGGTTATGCCCGAAGCTGAAAGGATTGATAAAACATATCTACTAACGCTGGAACCCGCGATTAGTGAAAATCAAACAAGCCAAATGCAGAATAAATTAGTTCAATTGGTTGTTCCCTCCACCCTTTTTGATACTTATACTGATAATCAAAAAGGATGGTTAATGAATCTGAATGGCTTTCTTGGATTAGTTAAAAATAGACAAAATTCTGATCCAGACCTTGATACTTATATTAACTAAGTTCAATCTGGTAATGTAATAAACGATTTATTGGGATTTATTTTTTGTGGCCTAAAATAATTACGTTTACTAATTAATGTGAGGATTTCTTTGAATAACGATAAAACATGTACAAGGATATACTAAGATGAGTAGTGAATCACATCAAAAACAATGGCAAATAAATAATAATAAGATCGTATATGCTGATTCGGATCAATTAATTGATGTGAGTTCATCGGATATCGTCAGAGTTGAATACAAGGGTAAAGAAAAAATTAATGGAACTGATATTACCCAAAAACCTTCAAAGGTCCTTGAGACAATCAGCTTACACCGTTTCCCATTATCTTTAGATGTAAAGCTTTTAATACCGGAATCCAAGAGAGTAAAACCGCACGTACTTTTAAAAGCTGTCATAGATGACAAAAAGTTCGATCTAAACGAACTTCCAACTTCAGATCAGCTAATATTGGGGACTGAATGGTATCCAATTTTGAAATCTGAACTAAGTCAGGTCCACTCCTTTTTTGAAGACTTTGGAGTCAATTCTCCCGGTCCAATTCCCTTCGCCAAATGCATTGAAATTGCCAAGGAAGCTCCGGACTTCTTAGAAATTATTTCAGAAGATGAGACAATCGATAAAGATGATTTTATCGATGATAAAATAGATCTCCCAGCCCAACTTGATCAGAAAGGGTTTCAAGCAACACTTTATGACTATCAGCGTACTGGTGTTTCTTGGCTGAATATGATTGCCAATGAGCAATTAGGTTGTATTTTGGCAGATGAAATGGGACTTGGAAAGACTATTCAGATTATTGCATTAATTCTATTAAATGATGAGGAAAGAAAATCCCCATCATTGGTTGTAGCTCCTGCGACTTTGCTGGAAAATTGGCGAAGAGAAATCAAAAAATTTGCTCCCAATCTCAGAACCTTGATCCATATTGGATCCGATCGCACAGGATTCCCCTCTTATATCAGGGAATATGACATTATTATTACCTCTTACGATACCGCAGTAAGGGATTATTCAATGTTAAATATGATTCGATGGTCTTTTTTTATAATAGATGAGGCACAGGCAATCAAAAATGCAGAGACGCAAAGAGCTACAACTTTAAAAAAACTGGACAGAGAAGTTTCTATAGCAGTCACTGGTACACCTGTAGAAAACTCATTGACCGATTTGTGGTCTATAATGGATTTTTGTTTCGAAGGTTTATTAGGTGACAGAACATATTTTGAAGATAATTTTGAAGATTCGATTGAGGATGCGAAAAGAATTGAACAGATTGTTTCTCCCTTGATCCTGAGACGTACTATATCTGAAGTGGCTGATAGTCTGCCTGAAAAGATAATAATTCCTCAACCAATACCACTTTCTGATGAAGCCAGTCGCAAGTATGAGGAAATAAGACAGGAGATCGAAAATGAATATGAAGAGAATGCAAGTTTAGTATCACTTGTTAAGCTCAGACAATTTTGTGCTCACCCAATGTTGCTGGATGATAACATAGACGGTGATCCTGCATTTACAAGTACCAAGTTTTCACGACTGCAGGAATTGATGGATGAATTTCAGGCCAACTCAGAAAAGTGTGTCGTTTTTACATCATATCTCGATATGTCTGATCTAATATCAAAATATTTACCGCAATATTTTGGAATTCCCAGTTATCAGATAGACGGTAGAACTTCTGTTGAAGAGAGGCAGAAAATAGTAGATACTTTCAGCGAAGTAGATGGATCAGCAGTATTGGTACTTAATCCAAGAGCTGCTGGCACTGGTTTAAATATAACCAGTGCTAACCATGTTATTCACTACAATCTTGAATGGAATCCAGCAGTTGAAGATCAAGCTACAGCCAGGGTGCATAGATTGGGTCAAACTCGGCCTGTTACCGTACACAGATTATTTCATCCTGATACAGTTGAGGAAGTTATTAATGAAAGACTATCAAGAAAGCGAGAACTTTCTGAAGAAGCTATTATTGGTACTGAAGGAAGAGATGAAGATCTGGCGGATATTAGAAAGTCGATGAAAAAATCTCCAATTCTGAATAACAACTAATTTGTATATCTACAATGGAAAGAACGAAATCAATAAGCAAAGAACTGACTAAAAATGATACTGGAGAAACAGGTGCACACCAAGCTGGAACTCATATACCCAAACAGGAAGAGATTTTAAGTTTTTTTCCTCCTTTGACAAAAGATACCAAAAACCCACGGCATTCTATTACCTTTACAGATCCAATGGGTGAAAAATGGAGTTTCAATTATATTTATTACAACAATAAGTTTTTCGGTGGTACCAGAAATGAATATCGTCTTACTGGAATGACAAAGTTTATGAGAAGACACAATTTAAAAGCAGGTGACGAACTAATTTTAGAGCGAGATGATGATGGGTTTTATTTTATTGATTTCGAAAAAGAGAATAAGACTAATACCGGCAAGAATGGGAAACTGAAATTAGGAAGTTCTTGGAAGGTAGTTAATATTTAATTTTAAAATAAATCAAGAATTTATGGACAGAGTAAACCTACCCCCAAATCCCAGTAAATTAATGGAGGGATTACGGGATACCGGCTATGACTTCGATACAGCGTTGGCAGACATTGTAGATAATTCGGTGGATGCTGGGGCGACGAAAATTGACATTTATATCAAGATGGATGGTGATGGAGAGAAGTTAATTATGGTCGCCGACAATGGCTGTGGAATGAACAGGGAAATTTTAATGGATGGGATGACATATGGTTCTAAAAAAGGAGACGATGATCCTAAAAGATTAGGAAAGTTTGGCCTTGGTTTAAAGACAGCTTCAACTGCCTTTTGTCGTAGGCTATCTGTTATAACAAGACATGAACCTGATGTAGAGCCGTTGAAAGCAACATGGGATCTTGACCATGTTGTAAAAGTCGGGAAATGGGAATTATTGGTTGAAAATGTGACTGATTTTGAAAAAGAATATCTTCAAAAAACGGCATCTAATTCATCGGGGACTCTTGTTGTATGGGATAATATTGACAGATTATTGAAAGAGTACGCAACCCCCGGAGGTAAATATGAGCAAAAGGCACTGCAAAAAATAATTGACGGTTTTCGTGAACATGCCGCAATGATTTATCAGCGATATTTGAATCCTGACGATGACCGTGCAAGAACTATTGAAATTAATTTAAATGGGAAACCAATTGAACCTTGGGATCCATTTATTGAATCTGAACCACAAACTGAAATTGTCGCTGATGAAACCATTCCAGTTGAGATAAATGAGGGAAAGGAAACTGAATTTCGGGTGAGAGCATTTGTATTACCTCGCAGAGAAAATTTCACTACTGATGAGGCTGCAAAAGCCGCAAAGATAAATAACGATAATCAAGGCATTTATATTTATAGAGAGAATCGGCTGATACATCCTGCAGATTGGCTGGACATGTACACTAAAGAACCCCACTTTTCACTGCTTAGGATTGAATTCTCATTTGGCCATGAATTGGATGAGGCTTTCCAAGTTGATATTAAAAAATCACAAATAATCCTGAAGGAAGAACTGTATGATTTCTTGAAAAGGCAGTTTATTCCCGCACCAAGAAGTGCTGCAGAAGACAGGTACAGAACTGGTAAAAAGAAAAAGGTCCAAGAGGAATCTGAGGATGCTCATGAAGAATCCAATAGAAATATTTCCAACAAGGAGAAAGATCTGAAAGGAGCTGATATTGATATTCTTAATGAAGATGAGAATGATGTTGAAATAACCAACAAGTCTGGGAAGGTCAGGCTTAAGTTGAATATTGAATCTGCTGTAAAACCAGGTCAAGTATTTGTAAAAGCAGTTGACGGCATTGATGATGGGTTATTATGGAAGCCAGCACTCATTGATCAAAATCGAGCAGTTTTAATTAATACCGGCCATCCCTATTACAGCAAAGTTTATGTTCCAAATCATTCATCAGGGGTTACAATTCAAGGTATGGATTCATTACTCTGGTCACTGATAGAAGCTGAGCTCCGAACTGTAGATGAAGCAACAAAAAATCATTTTGAAGAATTGAGATTTGAAGTTTCAAGAATTCTCAGAAAACTTGTTGAAGATCTACCAGAACCAGTTTTAGAAGATTAAAAGTATGATCACTGAAAGAGAGATTTCTTCAATTCTTAATGAGCGATTTGGCATAGACGTTTCTGTCAGTTTTGAGAGTTTCTATGGAAACAGGAAAATTATAATTACTCCCTCTGACATAGAAAGGACTATTGGATTCAAGATAGTTTCTGAATTACGTTGGAGGAGTATTAAAATCGATTTCCTTCCAGGTCCCTATGGTAAAGAGCTGGTGAAACAGATGGAATCTGCAAATGAAGATCAACGTGCTGCTTTTAGAGTATTTGCAGATTCTTTATCTGAAAAGAATGTAAATTTAACTTTTCAAGTTAATGGACAAGCATTTGCACCAGATGATCCGACAAATTGGCCAGAAGATTGGGAATCCATTCAAATTTCAATGCGAAAAGTTGGTCTAGTGCTTGGTCAAGATTCGGACAAGGATATAGAAAAAGTACTTCCCTGGGTAATTTCTTTCTTTGGCCTTTGCATTTCGTTATTACCTCTTGAACCTATAGAAGAAGAGAATAAACATGAATTTACAATGGAAGAAGAGGGAACTCCCTATTCAGTTAAAATGACAAGATATGAAAGAAGTAGTCTAAATCGTGCAGCGTGTATAGAGATTCATGGAGTAAGCTGTAAAGTTTGTTCCATGGATTTTGAGGAGTACTATGGTCAAATAGGTGAAGGGTATATTCATGTTCATCATAAAATTCCTTTATCGGAGATTGACGATTCATATACTATCAACCCAAAGAAAGATCTGGTACCCGTTTGCCCTAATTGTCATGCAATGCTTCACAAGAAGACTCCACCTTTGACGGTGAAAGAATTGAAAAAAAAATTAACTACAAATTGACAAATACCATCTGAAGGTAATAAAGCAATAATTATGAATAAGCATAAAAAATTATTGAAAGAAAAATTTCCACATGCCAAGGAAAATTTATTATACAATTCTGGCGGTAATGTTATGTGGAGTTTATTCCGGACTCAAAGCGGTGGTGTTACGATATATTACCACGATTCGGATGATTTTTATATCGTAAATCCAAAAAAGGCTCAACATTATTCATTGAAGGAGATTGCCGAGAGTTGGGAGCCGGTGACAAATACTATGGTTGCCACAAATTAATTATTTAGAAAAGAAATAAGATTTGAAGCACTATATCGGAGATAAGTTGAATGCAATATAGGATAGTTTTCCCATCTTAATTCATCAATAGAAGAAAGGCTACCAATCCGTTTGTAATATTTGGAGTATTCTATTTAACAATTGCACCTCAAGAAAATGAGGTGAACCTATTACAATAAGCATTGAACAATTAACTGAAGATGTTAATATTCTCAATATGTCAAGCAAAAAACGTAAATAACTTGACATACCTAACGATTAAATGCTTTATTACTGCAAGCTGTTGAAAGGCCATCACCATAACACATAGCAGGATGAGTACTGCCAAAAAAATAAAAGAGAAAGTTTCTTCCTTTGACGAAGGAACGACATTTAAATATGACCAGCTCGGTATAGACAACAGCGAGTACGGGGCTGCTACCAAGGCCATCGAGCGGATGGTATCCAAGGGTCTCGTAAAAAGGATTTCCAGAGGTCTGTTTTACAATCCCAAGAAGTCGTCATTTGGTGATTTAAAGCCTAATGAAGATCAGCTGCTCAAACCTTATATGTACGAAGGTGACAATCGTATCGCTTATATCACCGGCTTGTCTTTGTACAACCGGCTAGGGCTTACGACGCAAGTACCCAGCACCGTTACTCTTGCCTGTAATAAAAAAAGGATCAATACCGAGATCGATAACCTGAAAATAAAATCAGTTAAGAGCTATGTGGATCCTACTGACGAGAACATCCATTTACTGGAGATACTCGATGCCATAAAGGATTTTAAGAAAATCCCGGACCTGAATATCGATAATGCTATCGGGCAACTTCAAGGCCGTATCAGTGATCTGAGTACTACCAACAGAAATAAGCTGATTACTTATGCCCTGCAATATCCTCCCCGGGTACGTGCGCTGCTGGGAGCTTTGCTTACCGACCAAGAATACAATAATGCTTTTCCCAAATTGAAAAATAGCCTGAATCCATTGTCTAGCTACGAGTTTGGTAGTCTTAGCAGTAGCTTGTCCACCGCCCAAAACTGGAATATTGTTTAGATGAACTGGTAACTATTAAATGTGGATGTGTTGGGCAATATCCAGCTGAACACTTCAAATCTTCGATTGGGGTCTTTAAATTCCGAAAGTTTAAATTAAACTCCGCATTTTTTCTATAGAGGGAGAATTTTTTAGCCTACTAAATCGACCGCTCTTTAAAATGCGTATTTCCTTTCACATCAAATTGACTAATGCCATGGTCGATAGTATCTAACCCAAACCGATTATTGATATAGTCCATCGCTTGGTACATGCGCTGCACCTTGGGATTTTCCTGAAAAAATAGTTCAGCTTGGGTAGTCATATTCAGTTCCGTCGTACCCAACATGATCGCTCGAAATTTCTTACCCTGATCTTTGCAATAGAATAGCATCGGGAGCACCTTTTGAAGACAATTGCGGAGTACGTACCCATCTAAATTAGTTAATCCCGGAGCACGAAATGTGAACGAAAATCCTTCCTTCTCTTGCCCTTGAAAACGGACATTGCCAAAATACTTATCCGATTTCTTACCGTATCCTCTTAGGCGGTAGCAGACCTGCTTCGTCGCCTTGGCAAATTCACCCGCCACCTTCCACGGGTCATCGGTCCACGTGGAAAAGGTATGACCGTATGATACTCGCTCCGGAATATATTCAGTATTATCACTTACGATTGCCCGGTCTTTTCCGGCCACCGTCTCCCACAGCATTTTGCCAAAATATTTACCAAATAACTTCTGAAACAAGGGATATCCCTTGTTTATCGCTTCTCCAATGGTAGTGATACCTCTCCCCTTGATCTTAGCATACCGGCGTTTACCGATACCCCATACTTCATCAACAGGTAATCTCCAGATCTTGTCTTTAATTTCTTCCTCTTCTGTCAGCACCGTAAGTCCGTCCGGCTTCTCCAGATCCGAAGCCAGCTTTGAATAAGTCTTAGAGGTTGAAATTCCAACGCTGCATCGCAGGTTAGTTTCCTCATAAATGGCTTCCTTCATGGCCCATGCGAATTCTACCAATTGCTCATAGGATTCGTCCAGCTTCCACGTAATATCCAGGAAATACTCGTCCATGCTGTAGGCTTCTACGTCCGGGGAAAAGGTATCCAACACGTCTTTAATGCGCTTGCTGAATGCACGGTACTTTTCGTAGTCCACTTGCTTGAAGATCACATGCGGACAAAGCTTGTAGGCCTCTAAGGCACTCATACCAGTTTTCACGCCCCATGCCCTGGCTTCGTATGAACTCGTAGCCACAATGCCTTTGACCGTTCCATCGGGCTTGCGCCATCCACCCACCACCGGCATTCCGTACAGATTATAACACAGTTGTTCGACTTGTGCGTAGAAAGCGTTCATATCTACGTGCACATACAAGCGCAGGGAGTTTCCCGGATGTTGCATATCCGCTGCAATGGTTTGGTAGCGCGTGATGTTGTGAACGTTCTTATTTAGTTGGTAGCGACCGGGATCCGGCAACTCAGGAAGATGATTATAATCAGGGAAATTCATATTGACAGCGACAGTAAAAAGAAGCTATATTATATATGTGTGTTTACACATATATTACAAAGTCGCCAACAATAATCAAACAGGAGTGTTATGTGCGGACGATATTGGAGAGATATTAAATTTCAGGAGGCCTGTAAGGATATGTTCGAAGTTCCTTTCGACATCGACGAGATACTGCCGAACTTTAACTTGGCCCCGACCACGCAAAACCCAATTGTGCTACAACGAAATGGGACCCGTTCTATTGAAGAATTTCGCTGGGGACTTATTCCCTTCTATGAAAAGGAAGGCAAGCCTAAGTACCCTTATTTTAACGCAAGAGCCGAAAAACTTACAGAGACAGCTGCCTACAAAGGCCCGTTTAAGAAAAGTCGATGTATTGTACCCATTTCGGGATTCTACGAATGGAAACGCTCGAATGGAGAGAAGTATCCCTACGGGTTTGAAATGGCCGAAAAACCTATCATGCCACTGGCAGGGTTATATCATGAGTGGGAATCGTCGGACGGTTCTAAACGGATCCCTTCGTTTACAATCATTACGACCGAAAGCAACGATATTGTTGGAGAGATCCATACCAAACGTCGCATGCCGGTCATCCTAAGCGAAGAGGATTTTGATTTTTGGTTAGATTCCGATAACGAAAATACCAAGGTCTATTATGATGGGGGCATTTTTGAACCGTATCCAGATGAAGCAATTCATCGCTTTCCGGTTTCACAAAAAGTGAACTCCACCAGAAATAATGGATCAGAACTAATCCAAGAAGTTGATGAGTGGAAATAAGTCAAATAGCAGTAAAGAGCCTGAACCACTGATTGTTATTACCACAGTGGCTTCTTTTGCCGATAAACAAAACGGTATTACGAAACGCCTACAACCGATTCGCATCAAACGTCAAAACGGACAGGTTCATCGCGTTCAACAAATTCGCAAGTGCCACGAAGAGCCAGTTGGCCACGGCCACAAGCAGATCCATATCACCCTGCAAACCAAAGACGACCGCTACTTGGATATTGTCTTTGACACAAAAAAAGTAGGTTGGTATCTGGTCTATGAAGAAGCAGGTATGCTCTTGGACTAATTGTAAGAAGCTTTCACAAGTCCATCTTCACTGATATGTCCCAAGTACTTACCCAACACCCGAACCTCTTCAAATTCCCCAGGCTCGATAATAATATCATCATGGTCAGGATTGGCCGGTTCCAGGCGAACGCCACTCTTTCTGACATGAGCTCGTTTTAAAGTTGTTTCTCCATTATACATGACCGCCCCGACGTCTCCATCTCTAAGCTCTTTTTTTGAAAGAATAACTCTGTCTCCAGTAGAAATACCTAAATCTTTCATACTATCGCCCTTTACTCGAAGTCCAAATACATTCGAGGCATTCGGAAAAAAATCACCAATTGTAATTTCTCCTAAATCAGCTTCTATAGCCTCTTCCATCGTACCCGCAGTAATCTCTCCCAAAATAGGTATTGATCTAGTGGATCTATCTTCATCCCTTGCCATCCAAACATCAGTCGGATTGGTGAAGGTATAATTGCCCTGACTATCCTTTTTAAGAAATTGCTTGCTTACCAGCGTATTGTAGTATTGTGTTACGCTGTTTTCCGAACTAAAACCAAGCCGGTCAGCAAGCTCCCTATAGGTGGGCCAACGAAAGTGCTTGCGGACATACCCGATCAAAGTATTATAAAACTGCTGTTGTTTATTTGTAAGATCAGCCATAGCTATTTATGTGTGTTCGCACATAAATTAAGGGCTTTATATCAGACAGGCAATAACCAAACGGGATTAATCAAAACAAACTTCTTTACTACGTTTGATAGCTATTAAGCGTTTCCCATCCCAAAATATTGGTCAAACAATTCTTTGGAACGCTTTTCTCCTTCTTCCGTTACTACAACTGATTGAGCCTTACACTTGGGATCACCAATAAATCCTTTTTCGTAGAGTCGGTCCAGGTGTTCCCAGCTATGTCCTTTCCAAGCTCTAGTCCCAAACCCTTCATCAAAAGTTGTTAGCCATAATAAGGCAAGTACTATCTCATCAACTTTCTCTTTGTCGTATTCCATGGACTTCGTATTAAATTCAAAAATTAAACATCGTTTTCACTTAAAGTATAGCCACTATTTGGGTTTATATTCCTAGGCTTGAGCTTTAGGATAAGAATTTAGAAGTCCAAGTTAATGCATTATAAAGCGATCTAACTATCAGAGGTACTATACTTTTCGATAGCTTCTTTATAAAGACTTTCACTTTCATCTTTAAATCTGGTCTTGTTATCAAGAAGATCTGAGAATTTTTCAAAAATGTTTTTATATACTATTTGATGCGCCTTATGGGCTAAATTTTCTTCTTGGTAATCATCCATTTCAAATTCTGATGAAATTGCCTTATTAAGCAGTTTCATCAAATCTTCTTTACCAATTTCATCTATTTCTTCCCAATAATCTTCCTGATCTTCTTCAGTGGGCTTTAAATAATAACCCTTATTATTTTCAATCTTTAAGTATTTCATATGATTCAGTTCTCCTTTTGTTATAAGCTTTTTCTCCTGCCTCTAAACAGTCTAACATTACATCAAAATTATCTATGGTATCTCCATCAGGACTTTTAAGTTTTTTATCAGATGGATGACCATAGTAAACCTTATATATTACATCGTTGTCTTCAACTATCTTTTTTGTGCATGCAATATGATCTGGCTTAATAGAAGCACCAACGGTACTACTGTGTGTAACTATTACTACTGGAATACTTTTTGAAATATCTTTTAGTAATTCATTTACTTTATGCTTTAAAAATATATTATCAAAAGAAGACTCTGGTTCATCTATAAGTAAGATATCATGTTTTAGAGCATCATTAATTTCATGAAGTAAATTAAATTCAGAACGCTCTCCACCTGATACTGAAAAGCCATGCTCATTCAAAGTATCGTATTCAATTTGGATGAAATATTTGTAGTAATCTGTTGCTTGAATCTCTATTTGTTTCAATTCTTGTAAAAAATCATAGGGTTCTTCATATAGGCTGTACGCACGGGTGAAGGAATTCATACTTTTGCTCGTATTTTTTAACCCTTGTGCACCGGTATATTTTTTTGATTTTGCTATAATTCTAAATCCCCTTATATCTTTACTATATATCTTTTTTTCTGTCTGTATGCTTTTTACAATTTGTTTGTACTTTTTGATCTTTTCTTTTTCGATAAGGACTCGATAGAAATCTACGTTTTCTGGAAAGGTTGACGTTGTTCTAAAGCGCAATTCGCTTTGTATATTTGATATTAATTCATTTAAAAAATCCTTTTTTAGATTAATCTCAGCAAGATCGTTATATCTGCTAATTAAATCTAAAACTAAGTCTTTCAGTGAATCAGTAGTAATATGCTCATCAATTACTGTTCTATATTGAGTATTTTCAATTAATAGTTTTACAGCTTCAATTAAGTTTTTGAGACTCGATAAATCTTTTTCAGAAAAAGGATTTTCGCTAAACAAGTTCGTTTTTGAAAATACATCCTCTTTTTCAGTTTCTGTTGCAAATTTTACTAATGAAGTAAGATAATTTTCTACGTCTCTTTCATTTTGTTCCAAATCAATTTTTGTAACATCTTCTACAACCCTCTTGAACTCTTTCAAATATTCTTCAGATACTGTACTCTGCCTTATACTTATTAGTTCTTTAAACTTTTCTTCATCATTCTGAAGTAATGAGAATTGTTTAATGTATTTTACGTTTTCAAAAGCTGCCGCAATCTTGTTAAGCGTGTACGTCTTTCCAGAAGAACGTTCACCCAGCACAACATTTAACCCAGTAGAAAGCATTAACCCATCTTCAGTGGCTTGGAATGATTTGTTTCCATTCTCTCTTGATAAGAAAACTTTATTGTTGTCGAAAAAACATGACTTAATTCCAGTTAACGAAATTTCATCTAATGCAATAAAAGTTTGTCGAGGAGAAAATGAATCCAAACTTTCATAAAAGCGTGAATCACTGAAAAGAACTGGTGTTAGGGATTCATCCTTTTTGGTACAAGCTATGAATTTTTTAACACTTGTAACTTCTCCCGCAGAAATATACTCATTGAGCTTATTTATTGTCTCATCACTAATATTAGGATTTTTTTCATAGTGCGGTATAAGTAAGTATTTACTTAAATCGATAAATATTTCTTCTAATTTTTCAACACTGATTGAGTCAGTGTTACTCGTAATAAGTTCATTTACTTTTTGGCATTTACTTGAAAATTCAACCAGATCATTATTTTCTGATATTAACAACATATGACCATCTTCTAAATCAATTTCAATACCAGGTAATACAACTATATTTAAAGCATCACTGATTGTATTAAATTGATCTAGGTCGAATAGGTTATGGTTGGTTATTGCAATGCAGTCAATTTCGAGTTGTTCAATATATTCCTTGAGCTTGTCGAGACTAAACTCAAAATGAGAATCGCTAATAGATGCTTTTGTGTGAATATGTAAATCAATTTTTTTCATTTCTCTCTGTAATTTCTCTTAATTATTGCCAACGTCAATGTATAAAATAAAAATTGAGCTTTATAACGACCTTGCGTTTAAGCTGCAGGCGCAGGAGTGTTGAAACTGTTTACAAATGAAAGGTTAACTAATTAATAAGAAGCTGGCAAGAATAGGTGAGGCCTGTCCGCCTAATACACCGGGTTATACCCAATTTTCAGTGATAACTAGTATAAAAATAGATCATTAGAAATTTTCAAAAGTAAATGCAGCTTTGATTGGGTATTTTTGTCTAATGATGCAAGGTTCAAAAAATCTACTTTGTATTCACTTACTTGGCTTCTCCACATATCAAGTAAAAATTTTTCGCTTTTTGACAAGCCTTTTACTTGGCTTGGTTTTTTGTAACCAACTATTGAATCTTCTTCCTCATCTATAAACCAATAGTCCTCGAAATTGCTACAAAGAGGAGTTTGAAAAGTGTGATACCACAAATTTTTTAAAGCATTTAATTTAGTGTAATTAGAATATTTGTCAGAGATTTCTGATATAAGATGCTTTAAATATTGATCATATTTATCCAAATAAGAATTAAGTTCTTCTAAATTAACATGATTTAAATTATAGACTTCTTTGTGCTTATAATTTGGTCTTAAGTTTTTGTGAACTAATTCATTTCGAGCATTTCTTATTTGTTTGATTTGGCTATTTAGACCGTTGTTTGGTTTCTCGATTTCAAGTGCTTCATAAAATAATTGTTTACAACGCCAATAAGCTATTCTATTGATGTATTCCTCTACAATATTATGAGTTAGACTAAAATTCTCGTTTTTAAATAGAGTACTTTTATCAATTTCTATTCTTTTTTTGTTATCAATTTTTTCTGGATGATACTTTAAATAATGAACTAGTACCTCTTTTTTCATCGATTCTACATAGGAGACCAACATTAAAAAAAGACCATTCAAGCCGATAGGATTATTACTTTTTTTAAGATCTTCTCTAATTTCATTTATTCTTTCTTGAGTAGCCTTGATGGGTACTAATAAATTTTCTTTTACAAGTACTTCAGGTCTTCTCATCGATAAAATATTTGCAATAGGATTAGTCTCTCTTAGTAATAATTGGGTATAACGACACTGCGCATAACCAGCGTACTTACTGTTATTTATTCAATTTTCAGGTTACTATTTGATGCAAAGAAAACAAAATGGGCAAGCTTACAGTCCCACTTAAAGGCGGGTTATATCCATTATTTTTTAGCGTCTTTGGCCCATTTAACCAGTACTTTTAATCCATAATGATAATTTCGGGCTGTTTTATGTTTAATTTTGAGATCCATTGTTTCAATAATTAATTCAGCAAGGTCTTCTAAATAATCAAATAAAAAAGATATATAAATACCTGCATAGAGCCTAAAATCTACTGTTTTCCCATCTTGCATTATTTCAGGAACATATAATTGATTTTGTAATCCATTAATTACCTGGAATAGAATTTTTTCTTCATTTACAAAAATGAGGGATTCACTACCTTGATGAACTATAGCATCTCTAATGCCTCTTATATCTTTAAACCAATCACAGTCCATAACGAAATTGGCCAATTCTCTTCCAAGTCTATCTTTATTGCTGCCTTTTTTATTTAACCAATTTTGGATTTTATTAAATGACTCAGAAACTTGACCACTATTTTCTGATAATTCTCTAACTATCTGGGCTAAATAATCAAAAATTGATCGCAAACAAATATGAAAATAATTGATATCAACTGTTAAAAAACTTGTGTAATGACTTTCATTAATATTTCCTTTTTCAAGCTGTTCTTTAGTCCATTCAATTCTATAAATAACGGTTAGAATATTCCAAGATTCAGTAATAATATAATTTATGTTTTTATTGATTAACTCTAGATTGTAATCCGATTTCTTTCCGTCAGCTAAATCAAAAAATATAACAGATTGTATTTGTGTAAATTCATTTTTTATACAGAAGCCTCTTTCATCCTCTTTTACTGAGTCTAAAAATCGATCAATTTTTGATATATCTATGCTCATATTTTGAAATACGTATAACGACGCTTCGCATAACCGGCAGACCCCGGAATGTCGATTTAGTTTTAAACAAAAGATTAACTAATAATTGAAAGTGAGACAAGGTGATGGCGAGGCCTGTCCGCGTTAATCCGCTGGTTATACATTTATCTCATTTAAGTCTTTGATAAGACGTTCTGAAATAAACTTTGTGATAAAAATCCAGTTTTGGGTTTGCGAATTATGTTGGAAAGGATCAGGAATTTGAGTTTTATCGAGCTCACTTTCTTTTGCATGAACAATTGAATTTCTAAATTCATATAGTTTAGAACAAAGCTGACTAAAACTATTTGAGGTAATCAAAGAATGATGAAATGCATATTCATATAGTTTCTTTTGCATTGAGTCCGTTAGACTCCAATTCAGCATTTTGACTATATACTGTTCTTCCCTAATAAGCGTAATCTCTTCAATTATTTTTTGCTCAGAGATATTTTTGTCAAAACGTAGTTCTTCTAACCGCTTTTTTTTGTAGCGATTGAAAAAGAATTCCAATATTCGATAGAATGCTAAAAATTGATCATCACCTTTTTGAGTAATTGCATAATTGTACAACTCTAATGGTTCTGTAGCATGGAAATTATTCCTGGCGCGAACTCTAGTTCTTCCAACTACTTCATCAATATCCATGGAATTAAATCGTTCGAACTCATGGTAATTCTCATCATCTACTGAAACGAAATGTTCAATATGAGCAACCATATTAGTTCGTTTCAAATAATATGAATTAAAATAGTACAAACCCTTAGTAACATAATCTTTAAACTCATTTTGGGGACAATTTAATATTTTTAGAGTGCCAAATTCTGAAAATCCATCAGGATAGATATCACCATTACGATATTTTGGCTGGAATAGGAATATAAATAAATCGCTTGCTGGTCCAACTTCTATTAAAACATCATCAATTTTAAATTGGAGTGGATCGGTTGGAAGCCTATCTGTCGTAGATGTTAAATGGATTAAATCGGGATGATGTACATCAATTAAAAACTCACCATAAAAGTTGAAAGAAAAACCACAGTCAGGATATAATTGCAATTCTCTTTTCTTGGGAAATTCTCTACTGTAAATTTTTTCAAGATCTTTCTTAACTAATCTTAATTCTCTTTCATTAGACCGAGTATCTATAGCAACATAGTTTTCAGTTACTCTGGGGCTAAAATCCTCACTTATCTCTCCCTCGACTTCATACATCATATTTTTAAATAGATCACTAATTTCAGACATAATTAAATATATTTATTTGCTAAGTAAGCTCGTCAAATAGTGTCAGTACCAATATATTTAATACTTCAACTACTGGTTCTAAAACTAAAACCTGATGTACTTCATAACCTTTACGGCCATGAATTACATTACACCTGACCTCGTAAATAAATTCTAAAACTCCACTCATTTTATCATTGCAGCCATTCGCCCGTAATTTAGCAAGTAGTCTATTCTCCTTATCAACATCAGGATTTCCTGTTGCTGGGTTAAGACAAATATTAAATAGGTTCTGAGCAATTATATTTTCGAATGATTGAACTTTAGTTTCTAAATCTATTTTTTCTCCCAATCTTGCTTCGATATTTTTGCATCCTAAATATTTGAGGACGTTGGATGTTGCTGCAGTTGAATCTGGAAATGGCTCATCAGGATCAAGATTTATTTCTCCTCTGTTATCTAGTTCATGTGAAGCTTCAACATAAAGTTTATTATAAACTGGGTATAGATAAAAGAATTTGTCAAAAAGGACAGATATGTCATCACCATTTTGACTATTGGCTTTATCGATCCATTTCTTACAAAAATCTCTTAACTCTGGATTCATAGTTGGATATTCTATTTAAATATATTACCACATTACGCATAACCGGCCTTTACAGTGTGAACTAATTACAAAACGAAAGATTAACTAATTAATGGAAGGGAGACAAGGAAAGGGTGAGGCACGTCCGCTTAAGACTGGTTAAGTTAACCTTATTATTGATTTCTTTAACTTTTCCATTCCTTGAAGTGTATTGTAGGCTATTTTTACCCTTCTCTTCATAGGTTTTTCTTTAATATTTAAATCCATAAAGTCTTGTCGAATCTCCAAGATTTGATCAGGAATGCTATTTAGTTGCACCCAGCCAATTGTTGTGTCTTCATTAAAAATTGTTGCTAAATAGTCATCAATTTCTTCAATTTTTTTATAATGATTTTCCACCCATTTTTTTGATTCCCAAGTTTGATTAGGTTCAATTTGCATGTGACAGAGTTCACTGAGATGATCCCAGTAGCTGTGAAGCTTACCTGTATCTATAATTGCTATTCTAACCTTACCTTTTGTTAGCAGTAAGGCGTAATATTGATTGAATATTTGAGCAAGTTTTAAAAAACCTTTGTTATCAAAAACTCTATGGATAGCTGAAATTAATCCACTGGTACTTTTTAGATTTCTCTTTTCTTCTTCGCGATCAAATTCATAAGGATTTTTCAAAAATAAATACAGTTCAAAAAGAACTCTTTCACATGCGAGTCGATATTCAATTGCTGCATAAATTAAAGGAGTATGCAAATTCTCTTCCCGGCCTTTTTCAAACCATTTACGAGCAGTAGAAATATGAAAAAATGAATCGTTTTTTCTGGGAGTATCTAAGAATTCCATTGATGAAGCTATTGGTTAACCTAACTAGTCTTATACATACAGCTCAAATACTATTTATTGTCATCATAATATGCAAAACTGACCTTCAATAAATAACTAAAAAGTAATTTATCAAGATATTTCTCCATATAAGGAATTTATCCATATTGCCCATTTTTATAAGAACTCTTCTCAAATTAGCACATTTTGTCTCTTCTTTTCCCATCCTGTCCCAATCTCTGGCAGCTTATTGCAGGCTATTCCAGCCCGTTCCGGGGTATTTTTTCTGATTTGAAATAGTGTTACGTTGACATCAGTGATTAATTAAAACGGTGTTATCACATTACGCTAACGAATACTGACCCCATGCCTGACACGCTAAGTGACGTTCAAATAGATTCCGACCAGCGCGATTACGCCCAATCCCTCCAAGAGATGGAACGGGGGCTGTCGATCTTTGGAAAAATTATGGGCATGACCGATGATCTAAAAGAGGTCAGCAAAGAGCTCCCCTATAATTTTCGCCAGCCGTTCAATATTGTTAAAGCCATGTTTCGCCTGGAGCCCGGCCTTTATACGCTGCACACCGGAATAGAGGAAGATATTCAGATTGGTTTTCGAATTGATTCCCCAGAGACCGACAGCGATGATGTAATCGCGACAGCTACTGGCAAGACCACACAGGCAAACACCGACAACAACTTTTACCGCAACCGTATCCTTCGCCTTGAAGGCGAGCTGCATGACGGGGACCGCAAGATTCGCCAGCAGGTCGACGAAATTATGAACCTGAAACGCGAGCTAGCCGAAGACAAAACAGCCACCCTCCTCACTCACCAGAAAGAGCTTTCCGAGCTCCGGGAGGCCCACCGCAACGACATTGACCGCCTCAAAGAGCATCATCGCAATGACCTTAAGGATCTGGAAAAAGAGCTCGGGGAACTCGAAAAGATAAAATTCCGCATGGAGATGGAGCAGCGAGCCGGCGGGCGTGATGCCGGAAGCCGCATGCTGGATATGCTGGAAGAAAATGCCCCTATGTTTTTTACGGTAATCTCCGGGCTATTTGCCCAACAACCGGGAAGCGGCCAACCCCAACTAACCCCCGAGCAGGCCAAGGCGCTAAAAGCTTCGGTGACCCAATCCATGCAGGCCCAACGATCGTCCCCTTTACCCCAAGAACCTCTCCCCAACAACGAAGCCGAACAATCCAAAGGTGCCGAGGAGGAAACTTCTCGGCACCTTCCCGCCAACAAGAACACCACTTTAAAAAAAACAACTACCCTTGGCGGGATGGCCACACTTAATGGACAATTTTCCACCCCTCCCCGCAACGGACACACCGAAGACGCCATAACTTTATAACCATATTGACTGCATCCCCTATGAACCCCGGACATCTAACCCTTTTGAACATGGCGCTTGCATACCTGGCCGACCGATCCAGCGACTTTTCGGTGTATGCCACGCGCATTACAACACAACTGGCCCTGCTGCAGTCCCGTGGTCGCCCGCTTACGACCGGCGACTGGGTGGGAATGGCAAAAATACTTTCCATGGAAGCGATAAGCAGGAATATAGGAGCCGAACGCATTGCAAAAAGCATATATCCCCTTGTGGATGGATTAGGGCAATACGCAACTACGCTATCCTATATCCCTGCCCCTTTCGCTTGTCAACAGCTGCTCAGTCTCACCGGCACCCAGGCAAGTCCCCAGGTGCGGCGGCTGATGACTGATGTGATTGCGGAGCTACAACAACTGGTCAAAGCCAACCGGTCCCAACCGTTTCAACCGAAATAACAGCCATCCCTTATGCCGACCGTCAACCAACAGCCCGTGACTAACTTCCGGGATAACATCTATGAGGAACTACAGTCCCCCGGAATCACGACCATTAGCCGATCAGGCCAGTTTTCAGGTGTGTTTATTAGTCTCGGAGCGGTGGATCCCAAAGTAGCGGCCCGGCTTCGCGATATCATCCGAAGCAACCCAGTCCACGGCATTCAAACCCTCATCCAAAAAGTGTCCTCATAATATTGAGCAGTGCCTACGCAAACATACCGAATTCCCGCAACGCAGTCCCGACCAATGGTACGGCGGCGAGCACAGAGGCGGTAGCAGGCTCCCCAACCGGAGATGCTACCGCCTTTATTAATCGGAGCCGCCAGCGGTACCCGGGTATCGACCGAGTGCTGGCACTTGCCTCCGAGCTGGTCACCAAGTACACCGGACGGGAACAGCTCCGCAACCTGGCGCTCCGTATAACCCAACGTATCCCCCGCAATTCGGACACCGGCCTCCCGGACCTGCGCGATACCCAGCAGGTGGCCGAAGCCATTTACACATGGATGGTTCGTAATATTAATTACGCGCGAGACCCTTGGAATATCGAACGGATTCAATCGCCGGACGTCACCATTCGCCAAAAAGCCGGTGATTGTGACGACCACGCCATCCTCGCGGCCAGCCTGCTGCAAAGCTTGGGCATCCAAACCGGCTTTCGTATCGTTAGCCGGACTGGTCGCACCTACGATCATATCTATACGGTGTACCGATCCCCTCAGGGTTGGAAATCCTTTGATACAACCGTCGCAAAATATCCCGGCTTCGAGTTTGACGAGTCGCTGATTAAAAAGTCCAAACACGTGCCAAACAGCATGCCGGAAGGGCTCGGCATCGACCCGATCACCCTTACGGCCGCGGCCACTACGGCCCTGCAAACAGGCGTAACTATGAAAGGCATGTTCTCCAAATGGTTTGGCGCGAAAGATAAAGATGAGCGGATCGCTCGCGGGCAGTGGAGAGATTATCTTATGGCCCAAGGGGTGCGCTCGGACGTCATTTCCTTCTCGCAGAAGAATAACGACATTCTCCAGCAATACGCCCTCATTATACAAGAATATGGACAACCTGCTATTGATCATTTGAACCGATTTGGAGATCTGGATAGCACATTCGTTGTAAGCCAACAGAAAACCCAAAACAAACAATGGCTCCTGTATGGCGGACTCTCGGCCGGGCTCCTTACGCTTGGCGGGATGAGCTACTGGGCCTTTAACCGCTAATAACTGTTTATGAGTAGCACGTACCTAACCGCAGTAGCTATTACCACTGACCAAGATGACCATCAGCTCATCATTGCCGGCGACCGTCCCGGGACAAACGGACTGGAAGGGTGGGAGCAAGATGATCCCTGTCGGCACGCCAACCAGAGCTGCCGAGGCAAAATGTTTGGTGCTCTTAAACGCTGTCGGCGTAAACGGGAGAAGTCCCAGGCCCTCTGCAAAGCCCACGAGCGGAAACTGGCCGAAAAGAAGAAAATTGAGCTGGAGAAACAGCAGCTGATGTCCGCTCTCCAGCACAACGTAACCGATACGGCCGAAAAACAACAAACGGCCTCGACCGCCATGATCGCCGGCGCAGCCATTGGAGGTATTGCCATCCTTGGCGCAGCCATTACAATTATTGCCAAAAAGAAGAAGTCCAACTCCAAATCGTCCTAACCTCCCCTCTCCTATGAATAGCAGCAGCTACGACAATCTCGATTTCTTGCAGACCACCGTTCCCTTTAATCCGAACCTTACTACTAGTGTCCTCTCTCCCCAATCGACCGACTCCAAGAAGACCAAGTTTGGCAGTATCCTCAATGACCTGTCCAGTTTCTTAACGACCGCGGCTGACAGCGCTGTTACGGTCGATGGCATCATTAATGGCCGTAAAAACAGCTCCAGATCTGGCGAGCTCACCCCACAGCAACAAATGGCACTAATGCAAACTCAGCGAGCCAAAGCCTCTTCTGGCAGTATGACGACGGCACTCATTATTGGTGGGATAGCAATCGTCGGTGGAACCCTCATGTTTTCCATGCTCAAAAAGAAAAACAATTAATATGATCCCCTCCGACTCACACGCGCTCCACCCCGTGGGGATTTCCCATTTTACAGACGGACAGGTTCCAGGCGCTACTCAACCTGCTCAGGCTAACCCCGGCGACAAAATCTATATCCAACCAACAGTCCAAGTACAACAGGTGGCGGAGGGAGCCGAAATAAAAGACTCCCAATCCAAGTCGCTCTGCCAGCGCCTGGCTGAGGAGCAAAACGGGCCAATCCTTAGCGAGTGGTTTCAACGCAACAAAGGAACCCTTGGCTTGATTGGCCTCGGCTATCTCACCGTTCGAATATTAACCAGATCAAACAACTGATGAGTAACTCTACGTTTACAACGGGCAGCGGATTAGGCGAAGCGGGCATCTCCGGTAATATCATAAGCTCTGAGGCCGGTGAGCTCCGCATTATCGGGCGGTACCCCGAACGCGGGCGCCCCAAATCGGGCGTCCCCTTTTCGGTAGATGTCGAGGTGGATATCTACCGTACGTTTTGGAATTCCTTTCTGATGGTTGTATGCCCGGATGTCGTGGTCGCGGCACTGGATCCGCAAAACAGGAAGGTGTTCGCAATGTCCCGCATTATCACCAGCATGTGGGAAGGATGTCGCGGGCAGGCTCGTCTCCTGTTTGACCGATCCTTTGTTCCGGACCGCCATCACCCTGTCATTTTTGAGCTTCACTACAGTAACGTTACCGAAGCGAATATATCACAAGCGCAGCCACTCGCTACCTCTAAGGTTATGACCCTTGATTTAGATATCGAAGAGGGCCAACAAAGTGGCGTGTATGCCCCTCCTACTGAGCCTTGGTATCAGATTGACTTACCTGTTGCAAGCGGTGCACTGAGTGGAGTCAACAGCACGCTCACCAAAGCACTTTGGCTCACAGGGATAGGGGCGGGCGCGTATTTTCTGGCTCCTCTTATGCCCGGCCTTCGGGACAGCGTAAAGAAATTTGCAGCCGAGAACACCAAATCCCAAGAGGCCTAATATGCAGGAACTAATTGAAGGCCAGGACTACCATGTGGTAGATGATGGCATGGGTGGGCTCCAAAGCTACTTGTCCCGCACCAGCCGCAATGCCATCCGCAAAGCGATGGGCATAGCCGACCGCGCGCTGAGCGGCCGCAAAGGCAACGCCGCTACTACGGCTATTCTGCTGGCTAACCTGGCCTCTGACAAAGACGCCTTCCGGGCCACCTTTAACAAACACAAAAAAGAAATCAACGAGTACTTCGAGCATGTCGATCTGCGGGCTACTGGAGAACTTATAGGCCTGGAGGATAGGATTGTCCAGTCAACCTCATCGACCTTAAAAGGCGTGGGATTTTTCAGCGCCGGTATTCTCCTCGGAGTTGCCGGACTAACCTTGTATAACCAACAGCGCAAACAGCTATGAGTTTACGCAAAGGCAACAAAGGCCCCCAGGTGATGCACCTGCAATCAGCCCTACGGGCGATGGGCATCCCGCTACCCAACTATGGGGTGGACGGAATATTTGGACCGGAAACCGAGTCCGCTGTCTTGCAGGCTCAACAGTCCTTGGGATTGCCCCCAACCGGGGTGGCCGACCAGACGCTGATACGGCGGCTCGGGATCGATAAAAAAACTATGCAGCCACAACAACAAAAAATATCAAACCCGGGTGGGGTTTGGCTCCTTGGAGCCGTAGCCATCGTAGGAATTGGAATCGCAATCAAAAAAGCTACCACCGAATAATATGGAATCTATGAGTGCACATGAGCTTTCAAAGCTCAACATACAAGGTATTACCATTGCCCCGCCGTACGGAGAGCTGATAGGCGAGCCGGAAAAGAACGCTGTTATTTTTATCTGGGGCGAAAAAGGAGCCGGCAAATCAACGATGAGTCTTGGGCTGGCCGATGCGTTAGCCGAGCACGGCCGGATTGAATATATCCCCGCCGAAGAGCATTTCGGAAAAACCCTGGTCGATCGCGTGAAGCGGCTCAAAGCCACCCACTCGAACCTGAATTTTACCAAGTGGAAATCCATTCAAGCGCTCAAAGAAATCCTGCTTAAAAACCGATCCTTCGCCTGCATCCTGGATTCGATTTCCGTGATTGATGCCAACGCCAAAGAAACCGTAGAGCTGGCCCAGTGGTGTCGCGAAAACGGGATCATGTTCGTCATGGTCTCTCACGCCACCAAGGACGGGCAGTACAAAGGTAATACCAGTATAGCCCACGAGTGCGACATCGAAATCAAGGTTACCAAAGAAGGAGGAGCCGAAACCGAAAAGAACCGCTACCGGGAATTGACCGCCATTGCCGTTCCATTTACGGCCGTCGACCGAAAGGTTTCCCCAAAAACTAAGCCAGCGAAGCAACAAACATCTCCCGACAACCGCGAAAATCCCGTGGATACTCCTTTTAAAATCACCCTCAAACAGTTAGACAACCTCCACAAAATCCGCTCCTGGAAACGCATCAACTCCATGTTCGGAAGCAAGATGCCCTGCTATGCCCCACGGCATTCCGGTGAATCTGAAAACGCGCACCTGTCAATCCGATACACCGCCGACTACCCCAAAAAGCGATACATCATGGACCTACTCCTTGATGGGCACCTAGAATATCAGGCCTGCACCGAAGGTTCTGGTGGCGGAGTGCTGGCCTGTTGGAAAAAGCTTGTCAAAAAATACGGAGACCTGGAAATCCGGATCTTTAAACAGGACCACGCGAAAGTGGTGTTGGGCGCCAAAGAGTACAAACGGCAAGAGCGAACGTTTGCCAGCCAACACAAAACTCCAACGGATACTACCAGCAGTAAAAAGAAGCCAAAAAAAAACCAAATCGAAAGCAAAGCCGAAGAAATCCACTAAAAAAGATTCCACGCCTGCTAAACAACCAGCTCCTACAAAAGAAACCGAACCTGAAATCGATATCCAGGCCGCCAAAAAAAGTCAGGCCAAACTGGACGCCTTCCTGGAAAAAATGATCAGCTAATATCCCATGCGAGACAATCCTGCCATTTCCCCCTTTCGAAATATTACCAAGCGAGACTACCACGCCATATTTGAAGATTATGACGGCGATGGCATTCCCAATATCGATGATCCCAATCCCACCCGGCCGGGCGACACCGACACCGTAGAGGAAGTCCGGTTAGCGGATACCGCTGAGACCTTTCTGGAACAGACGCGCCCCCAATACGAGCAGGCTCTCCGGCAGGTTATCGGGAAGCTACAGTCGCTAACCCCGGATGGGGTCGTCAAGGGCCGAGTTAAATCTTTTTATTCGACCGTTGACAAACTGCTCAGAAAGAAACTCAAAGCCACATTAACAAAGGCCAAAAAGGATGAGCAATACATCCAGGGGCTGACCGACATGGCCGGGGCGATGATCCAGTTGGACAATCAAACTGAGCTGGAAGAGGTCGTAGCCCAAATTCAAGGCGGAGCTGCAGGACCGGTGTTCGAGCATGAAGATAAATACAAAAATCCGGTAGGCGGTTATCGCGCCCACCATTTTATCGTCATGGCTGGAACCGACGGCAACATTCCCGTCGAGATTCAGGTCAAAACCAGGCGCATGGCCGGGATCGCCAAAACGGCTCACACCCCATACAAGCGAGGCACCTTAAATACCGAAGCCATGGCCAAACTAACCCAGCTCGGCTGGCAGGCTGATAAAGGTGATAAGCAGGCAGCCAGCAGTATCGACTGTCTTCTTGCTGACCCGAAGAAACTAACCCAAAAGCTGACTACCCGCGAAAATCCTACCAGTGAATTGCAGGCGCTCCAGGAATCCTTCACTGAAACAGTACAAAAATTAGCACTGGCTTTTTCACTAGACAAATTTCCAGCCGAGCATCGCGACCAAGCCTTGGATCTGTTTCGCGAGCACGGAAACATTATTGGCGTCGACTTTGATAGCATTTTTTCTGCTACCCAACATGAAACTCCTACCCCTAAAAATAACGACGAGCAATCATACCAATCCTCTGAAGATAGCGCGGGAGAAGCCAAATACGGGAGCCATTTTTCCGGCCTCCAACTAAAGAATTTCGCTCCCATAAAGCTCTCGAAATCCGAACGACGAAAAACCAACGAAAAGGCATTGGCCGTCTTGGAAAAAGAAGATCGCGCTATTACCGAATCCGACCTGGATCTGCTTCGCCAGTATACCGGCGCCGGAGGTCTCGGGTATGGCGAAGATCGCACCGGCACCGAGCGCGGGCTGCTCAACGAGCATTACACCTCCTATCCCTTGGTCCAACTGATATGGAATAAACTAACGGCCATGGGGCTATCCGGGGGAAACATCTTGGAACCCGGAGCTGGGGTGGGTAACTTTGCCGGTTTTCTACCTGATGACACCTATCGCATGCTGATGGTCGAGCGGTCGGCCGTAAGCGCTCGCATTGCCCGGCTCCTCTATCCGAACCAGCTCGTCCGGCATGAAAACTTTGCTCAGACCGACCTATCCCCCTATAATATCACCGGCGTAGTGGGCAATGTGCCGTTCGGCGATATCAAAATTCACACCCAGCGCGACCCGCTTTCGCACCTCAACCCCCGCATCCACGACTACTTTATTCTGAAATCCCTGGATGCCCTGCAGCCGGGTGGGGTAATGGCCATAATCACCTCGGTGGGTACGATGGACAAGAAGGATCCGGCTATCAGGCAGGCAATGGTAAAACGCGCCCGATTCGTTGGGGCCTACCGACTTCCCTCGACCGCTTTTAAAGATAATGCCGACACGCTGGTGACCACGGATCTGCTCTTTTTTCAGAAGTACCCGGATTTTGAAGGCGACCGGCATCCCGACGCTGGTCATAAACTGAACCGGCTGTTTGCCCATGAGGAGCTAGCTGAAAGCATTACTGACTATAAAGGTGAGTCTTACAGCGCTTACTACAATCCTTATTACCGCAAATACCCAAACCACGTGCTGGGCGAGCATATTCAAGGCCACGACATGCAATTTTTTACCCGCATGGGCGTGAAAGGTCAGATAGACCAGGCGATGATAACCAGCGTCTTGGAAGACCAGCTTCAATTCCCCTACCCCCTGCCGGGGCAGGCACCTTTCTACCGCATTCCCGATAAAGGGGTAATGCTCGATACCGGCCGGGACTATCACGCCGGAAATATCATTTTCCACGGGGAAACCTTCTACGAGAAACAGCGCCACTATTTCAAACCACTTACTGTAGGTGGCAAAGATAAAGCCGGAGATGGGCTTCGCCAGAAAATCGAATCGGCTTGCAGAATGCTGGATAAATATGATGATTTTGTAACGGCTCTAGCCCAAGATACCGACCAAAAAGAACCGCTGCGCGAGGAGTTTAAGGAGCTACTTGCGGCCCATATTAACAACTACGGTATTCCGGACGAAGATGAGGATATCCGCCAGGTGTTTCGCCTGGACAGCCGCCTCTATAAACTAACGACCTTCGTGAAGCGCGACCCCATCAGTGGAGAGCTGGCATACGCCGATATTATTGATGCGGATTCAATGTTCAACCAGAATTACGTGCCCGGGATCACCAGCTCTGACGATCTGGCCGAGATTGCGATGTACGGGCGCTCCATTGGAGAAGATCTGACGATCGACTTTTACCAGTCTACCTATAAGGGCGGAACCGCAAGTCGAGCTGAGCTCACCGAAGCCATCCAAGAGCACCCGGATTTCTTTTATAACCCCGAGTCCAATAACTACGAGTTTCGCTATCAGTACCTGGCCGGCAACGTCCGACGAAAGCTGGAAATAGCTGAAGACAATCAGCTGGAGAAAAATACTCAGGCCCTGAAGGCGGTCCTTCCCGAGTGGATCGATGCCTACAGCATCACCGTAGATCCCCGCCACATCTTTACGTACCTCCCCATCGAAGTGCTCACCGAATGGATAAAAGACGAGCTTAATTACCGCGATGTCCATATCGGGTTGGTTAAGGATAAAGCTGAGCTTGGCAACCGCTTCTATATGAAACTCCGCAAAGGGGGCCGATATGTGGCCAGCGGCGAGGAAACCTCCGATGACTGGAACCAGGGATGGGGTGAGACGCCCTTCAGCAAAATTATTACCAGCTACATCCAGGATTCCAGCTTTCCGCTGGTCTTCTATGATGAGGACGACAATGTTCTGCCGAACATGACACTCAAGCGAGCCAAGGAAAAAGGACTTTCGGCCTTGATTGAACGCTCGCGAGCCAAACAGCGCACCCACAACGATCAAATGCTTACTCGCGTGCCTCAAAAGTTTAATCACTGGGTACGCACGAAAGCGCCGAGCGAAATCCGTGAGATGATCGAGCAGGCTTACAACCATGAGTATAACGCTCATATCAACCCGCAATTCGACGGGGGCACTCTTCGCGTGCGCGGCATGTCGGACACCTTCTATGGCGTCAAAGATTTTGCGGTCTACAAACACAACCGCGCGGTAGCCGAAAAGCTGGTTTGGAACGGGCGCGGAGCCAACTGCCATGACGTGGGCGCCGGAAAGACGCTGGCCTCTATTATTACCTCGCAGGTGCTGGCCCAGCAGGGCGCCTGCCGCAAACCGCTGTTTGTCGTACCCGGGAAAGTGCAGGAAAAATGGGTCGAAGAATATGCGATGCTGTTTCCCGAAGCGAAGATCCTCAACATGAAAATGTCGGGCTCCGAGCGCCACAAAGAACTGACCATGGCCCAGCTCTACAACTGGGATGCGATCTTTATTGCTGACCACGCCTTTAAGAGCCTCCCCCTCTCCCCTGCTGTCCAGCAGCAGATGTACGCCGAGCGCGTAGCGTATTTTGATCAGATGATCGAAAACTTTGACGCGCTTATTGAAGAAGACGATGCGCTCAGCTCCACGGCCAAAAAGTCGATGGTGCGTCGCCTTGAGAAGATGAAAGAAGAATGGGACGCCAAACTTCGCAACGTATCCAGTGCCCAACGGCTGGAGACCGATATCTACTTTGACGAACTTGGCGTGGACGCGCTGTTCTTTGATGAGGCCCATTTTTATAAGAATGCCCTGGGCAGCGCGAAAGCGGCCAAGCTGGGTATTGCGGCGGGTAAACCTTCCCAACGAGCCGAAGATGCCCTCCAAAAAACAAAGTGGCTGTTTTCAACAATAGGATACAAGAACGTCTTTGTCCTGACTGCTACCCCCGTCGTCAATTCCCCGGTCGAAGTATGGCACATGCTCAACCTCTGCTCCCCCGACCTGTTGGAGAAGTATCAAATTGCCAACCTGGACAACTTTATCAACCAGTTTGTCCGTGAGGAAGAAAAAATCGTCAAAAAAACCAACGGAGAGTACCGAACCGAGCGCGTCGTAGCCGGGTATTACAACCTCCCCGAGATGCGGGCCATTATCGATGAAGTGATGGACATCAAAAGCTACGATCAGCTGGTGGCCTTCTACGAGAAATTCCCTGACCTGCTCAAAGATGATAAGGGGAACGTAATAAAAGATGAGCATGGCCAACCCAAAGCGCTCAAACCAAAGTTTAAACGACCCGAGGCTGAGAGCAAGCAGCAGGTGATTGAACCCAGCGAAATTCATCAGTTGCTCTTTGAAGATATCATTCTTCGGGCCAACAACATTCTCGACTGCATGCGCAAGCGAGGGTGTGAGACTAAGGATAATTTCCTGGTTATTACCGGTGACGGCAGTAAAATTGCTACGGACCTCCGCGTGTATGACAGCAGCTTTGCGGGCGTGGATGGTAAGTTTCTAAAGCTCGGAGCACTGGTAGATAACGTAGCGGAAAGTTATGCCTATCGAGAAAATCCGGGGCCGGAGCGCATTTCCGAAAGCATTTATGGAGATTACTTTTCCAACATAACTTCTGCTCCTGCCAGAGAAAACCCGAACCCACAGGAGGGCCAGCCTCGCCACAAACTCATTAAGGAGCTAAAAGCGTTAGGTCACTTTGAGGAGGTGGCCCAAGAAATTGAAGCCACCGAAGGCGACCTGCATAAGGTGCCGGTAGGCAAACAGTTCCTGTTGAATAAAATCGAGAAGCAACGCGAAAAGATCTCCGACGGCTCGGATTCGATGGAAGAGACGTTCGATCGTGCCGTGATGATTGTTGAGGCTTTGTATTCAACCCGCGAGAATCCGGCGGATCCTGCCATTCGCAACCAGATTATTTTCTGCGATTGGATATCGGTAGAAGGCCAGAAAGGCGGCAGTTACCACCAGCTGATCAAAGAGGAACTCTCCAAGGCAGGCATCCCAAAGGGTCACATTGCTATTATCAACGGCTCCATTATTGGAACCGATTCCAAAGGCAATGACTATTTCGTCTCCTCCTCCGATGATAAGGAAGCCCTCAAAAAAGAGGTTCAGGACGATTTTAACCTGGGCAAATACCGCGTGCTGATCGGTAACCAGTCTATCGCCGAAGGGATGAACCTCCAGAAATGGACCACCGACCTGCATCACATGGATGTCCCCTACACGCCCTCACAAATCCAGCAGCGAAACGGGCGGGGACTTCGCCAGGGCAACCAGTACGGAACCGTCAATATTCATTTCTACCTGATGAAGGATTCCTTCGATCAGTACCGACTGGAGCTGGTCAGCAAAAAGCAAAGTTGGATTGATGAGCTCTTCTTCGGTGACGGGCGTGAAACCTCAGCCGATTCGGACGGAGAGTCCCTCGAATACGAGCAGATGGTGGCCGCCACCAACTCCGACCCACGAGTGAAAGAGTTTTTTCAGTCCAAGGCCCAAACCAAGGTCCTGAAGGCTCGCATCGAGTCGCTACTCAGCGAGACCCAACGCCTGGAGTCTTCGCTGGCCCAAGCCAGTGGGGACATCGACCGGCGCTCGGAGAAAATGAAATCCGCTATTGAGCGAGAACAAGCCCTTATTGATTTCCAGCTGCCAGCCTCGCCTTCTGAAGCTCTTGAAAAGAATCTGCTTCGCGTTGGCTGGCTGGACTACAGCGAGGAAATCGGATCCATTGAAAACAACTTGTCCTCCGACGGAAAACGCATTCCCAGGTTCCGCCACGAGCTGACGTTGGAAGTCCCCAAAAACAATGGTAACGGGCGCGTGCTGTTTAACCTGCTCCCCGATCCGAACGCTCCAAACCGAAGCTTCTACAATAAAATCAAATGGAGCTCGATCAAACAGATGGCCGGCTCGCAATTGCATGAGGCCTTCGGGTGGAGCATGGACGAGCCGGTGCAGTCGGGACGAAGCCTGGCCGGAAACAAAGGCAATATCATTGCCGACGAGTCCGACTTTTACCGCCATTACGAGATAGATATCGACGCCGAAAAACAGAAGACCAACCCGGACGGGACCGAAGCCACCTATGATCAGATCAAGCAACAGCTGGGTATGTACAAACTCCAGCGGTGGCTGCCGATTATCAAACACAAACTGGCGGGCCTCTTCCTTGCCCTAGAACAAGGCTGGCAACAGTCAGCGGAGGGACGTATCCAACGCATCCAGTCCGAACTGGACCAATCCCGAAAGACCCTGCAGGAGCTCGAAGTCACCCACCGCCAAACCCAAAAGGAACTCTCCGAGGCTCAGGCCCAACTAAAAACCAATCAGGATACGGTTACGAAGCTCCAGGATGTAGTCAATGAGCTGGTCAAAACCAAATTCAACGACCGCACCGAGCTCTACGAAGAACTGAATCGCATCGCACCCAAGTATGGAGTAAAGGCAACCGTTCGCGTCCGCGAGATCGGTATTTATCGCGACCTGCCAACCGGTGATGCCATTCGTCCTAACAGTTCCGGAGAAGAAACCAATCTGAAGACTCTTCCCAGGCCCCTTAAAACATTATTTGGCGACCCGCTGGTGTACGCCGGCGCTGTTGGCGAACTGGAACTGATCGACGCAAAAGGATTCATGCAACGCATCCTGCCGGAAGATCAAGACCTGGCTATGATTATCGATGGAGAGGGAACAACGCTATACGCATTCCCAACCGCCCGTATGAAATTAATCAAGGGTGCCTACGACAGCGACCAGGCCGAACAGATGTACGAGGAGTTCCACCACTTCCCTGCCGACGGATATGATTACGAGCTATTTCCACCGGCTGATGCCGAACTGGTCGCTATTGGTCACGCCGAGCGCATTATGTATAGCAGCGATAAAGTAATCTACCCCGGAGATCAAAAAGGAGACGACCATCACTACTATCACTATTTCGACGATGGCAAGCGACCCGTGTTCCAATACGGAGACGTGTATATCATAACCAACCTTAATATTGACGGCCGAGGTATCCTTAACTAATCCTTACCGAACTGACCTATGACCCAACGAATATTTGCTAAAAATCCAACTCACTTGGATGTAATCGAAAACCCAACAACCCCAAAACCTGCAACTATGGCAAAACCAACAACTACCGAAAAGGCTGTCGGCGAATTCAAGCAACAGCTGATTACTGCCGGATATATTGTGGGCGGCCAGGCAATTGGTGCGCAGCTTAATGGGCTGGCCGTTCCCGCTATTCTTGGCGGCAGCTCAGCTACCATTCAGCAAGCAGCCCGTGTCGGCCTTCCCCTCACCTTAGGCATGGTCTTTACTATGTTCACCAAAAACCCCCACCTTCGCGGCTTGGCCATGGGCCTCGGCGTGCAAGGCGTGATGGAGCTGATCAAGTTCGTCATGCCCGACTGGACGCCCTCCCAGGGCCTGATGGAAGGCAGCGAATACCTGTGGGATGAGGACAACCTCGCCCCACAACAAACGCCACCCATCCCTCTGCCCAAAGAAACCGGCCACGTCTCTCAAATAGAAACGCTGTTTGAGGACACGGTGGAAGTGTAATCAATACTTTTCACTCATAGCTCCTCCGACCAAAGGGACTGCTTGCGGGAACAAGCAACGGCCACCATGGCCTCCAACTTAACCCCTTTACCAACTAAAGAACTATGAGTAACCAAATTTCAAAAAAAGCAATTGTACCCGCCAGCGCGCGCATCAAAACGTATTTCGATACGCAACAAGTGACCCAAAACGGCGCTGTCGTCAACTTTTTCCCTCCAAACTCCACGCGGAAGATTACCCGCAACAATTATGTCGGCAACCCCTTCCCGGGAGAGCTTAAGCGTCGCGTTTTGGCCCTCTCATTTGAGGTGACCAAACAGTTCATCGAAGATGATGAGGCCAATAATATTGACGCGCGGGGCATCGTGAATTCCCTTAAAGATGCCGGCTGTATCTTGCAGGCCGACAACGACAACAAGGAATTTTTGCGGGTGCCCATCTCCAAGCATTCCAACTTTTCCGGCACGGGCATGCACATGGTAGCCGGTACGGCCAATACCGTTGACGCCCCGGTTGTCTTCAAGCGAATCGCCTCTCTCAAATCAGCAGACGAATACCGGCTGGCCGACCCCTTCGATTTAGCCGTCAATCAGACCCTGTCGCTGTCGGTTCACTTTGAGGATTCATCGGTATTCCCAAGTGATAACGACTGGGTGACCTCCGGCCAAGGCCTCCTGTACTTGCGTGCCAGCATTGTCGTCGCCGAAATGAAGCCCGAAAAGTAACGCCTCCCACCACCGGCGGCAACGCCTGCCGACGGTGGTGTATTTTTTCCTCAACTGCGTCTAACCAACCCTACTAATGAAAATTGTAACCAATTTTATTCCCCCGACCGAGTCTACACCCTTCAACCCAGCCAAAACGGTAGATATTCCCGCTGGTGGCAGTAGTCAGATCCTCATGAATGGTATGGGCGGAGAGAGTTTTGGTGTCCGACGGATTTTGCCGTATGCCCCGAACATGGACAGCATATTGGTATCCGCTCGGCTCAATGAAGACCTCTATCTGTTCCGGGACCTGCAACTGTCCGTGGTGCACCAGCTATTCAAAGGCACCCAAGGCCTGCTCGCTCCCTTCATTATCCAAAAAAGTAACAGTCTTGTATTTGAACTCGAAAATATTGGACCCGCCAAGCAACCGGTAAATATCCAGGTCATTGGCTACGACCATTACGGGTTGTCAAAGCTGCAAGCTATCTATAGTGAGATCGGAGCACCCATGCCGCAACCAAGATTCTTATACGGTTATATCGTCCTCCCCTCGGGCGCTGTAAATATGGACATGGGCGTCAAGGCAAAAAGCATCGACGTGCAGGCCCGCCGGTTGGCTATGAGCAGTGACCGGCCAGGCGACATTACGGCCAGCCTGAAAGTATACAACACAACCATTCGCAACGAGGTGTTTCTGGAGCAAATAAACGACGAGTTTGGACAGTTCTATGCCAACGTCCCGTTTATTGTCGGCTCCAATGTCCCCTTCCAGGTGTACACTTCCAACAACGGCCCTTCCCAGGCCCACGTCAGTTTTCTTTGCGAGGCTTACGTCTCCGGCCAAACAGAATCTAATAATCCATTAAAGGTCTGATGCTATGTGGAACACGCTGCTCAAAGCCCTTTGCGAGCTCACCGGGAAAATGGATGCCTTGCTCGATGAACTTCGGAGTGAAAACCCTCCTACCGGCGCCCCACAGGGAACCCGTATTGGCACTTCCATCTCTCCTGTACTCAAGCAGGGAACCAATCCTATAAAGCTTGTCAACGGGAATCCGCAACGATTGGGAATCATCGTCCATAATAACAGCGATGGGGAATTCATGGTCGCCCTGGACAGCAGTCGCATCGACGACCGGCACTACACCTTCAAACTCAAACCGGGGGAAACCCTTCACATGGATGAGCGGCAGTTCAAAGAACTCTATAAAGGCGGCATGATGGGCCTTTGGGATGAAACCTCGGGTGCCCTGGAAACCTCGAAAGCTCTCGTAACCGAAATCTTCTGGACCCAATAATATGAGCGAAATCACCGGACAACAGTTCAGCGAACCCTTTAAAATGCGAATCGTATCGGGCATGTTAGTTAATGGTAGTATTCGCATTTCCTGGGCGACCGGAGAACCATCCTCGAGCCAGCTCGATTGGGGCTATGATGATTCCGTTCCTAATACTACCCCCGAGTATCATACGAAGCCTATCGAAATGCTGCGTTACCATCAGCTTTTCTTTCCCAAGACACTGGTAGACACGCGCCATTATTTCCGCGTGCGCTCGCGAGCAAAAAACGGCAAAATTGGCACTTCTGGGATTTATATGGTTTTCGTGCCCAAAGAAATGCAAATGCGGGTGGGCGGTAAACTTGCAGGGGAAATTGAGCTCGAACTCATTCCCGTTACCTCCTTCCAGATGGATTCTGCAAATATGCCGGACACTTTGCTTTCCGGATACCGAACTGAGCCTATCAGTACTGACCAAACAACAGTGGAGGCCAGCCATAGCACACCGGCACCGCTTGACCAGCAAAAGGAGGATGGAATATCCAACCTGAATACAACCTTCACTATTACCATTACTTAGCCATGAGAACAATAAAATCTGAATTACACGTAGGTAAATCTAACAGCGGTCTTGACTTGTTTTGCGATCTTTCCCTTAGCGGTAGCCATCTCTACCGTATGAAATGCGAGAGCTTTCTTGCCAACCTCATGAAAGTTATTCGCATGTATATGGGCGGAACCTCTCAAGACAATTTCTATAATGGGTATGGTACCCGCGGATGGAAAAATATTACCAATGTCATTATAGGCAACGATCATGTGGATATCTACGCAGAGGGCGATGGCTACTGGATGTACGACGACCGAGAATGTGTGATCATTTCCGGACTTGAAGGTATCGAAGGACTTAACGGACAGTATTTTCGAAACCTCGAGATTACCGAGTTTGGACGCTTAAACTATTATCGGGTGCGTCTCTACAATATGGCCTCCACGGTCACAGGAGCTTGGGATGGCAGCTCAGGGGTAGCGCAAGCTGTTTATTACGGTACCTACGACCGAAACAACTATTATACCATGCCACTGCGTTGGCAACCTGAAATAGGAACCAGCAACCAGCCGGTTAACGCTTCTGACCTGAGCCTTCCCGGTTTTTTTAAGCGTGGTAATAATAGAGGCGCTGTTTCCATATCCTCGCTTCTCACCGACCAAGAAAGTGCAAAGTTTACTATTTCCCGGCCATTCACGAACGAATCCGGAGTATTAAAAGAGATCCATGAAATTGGGCTTATGTCATCTGATTACGCCAATGATCACATGCTTATGGCCCGTGACATCTTGGACGCTCCTATAAGTTTAGATGCTGCCAAAACGCTGTCGCTGGACTATGAAGTCAACTCCTTCATTGAAAACTTTAACCAGGATACCGACACGGGTGGCACCAACGGGGGATGGACTGATTTGTTTCTGTCAGCTTTGCATCGGATCGCGCGTCCGGATTCAGCTTACAACTTTGGAACGGAATACCTTTTTGCCTGTGGGTTAGGAGGCGGGGGCTGCGGCATCAACTATGACAGCAACCGGGTTAAAGACGGATGGCGATGGGGTGTTCGCGTTGGCACGAGCAATAAATTCGTATCCATGACTGACCGATCCCTCAATCCTGATTCCAGCGAAATTAACGGCGTCCCACACGGTTATAGCGATGGACAGCTGGTCCATCACGGCACGCATATCGGAGAGCTCGTGGTAGATGATTTAGCTGGAGAAGTGTATTTCCCGGTCGAACGTATCTTTGAGAATCGGGGCACGCTGGATATAACAGTCGGGGAAATAGGCCTGTTTGCCAACCGAAACTACAGCTTAAATATCCATCCGCACTTATTTGCCCGCAAAGCACTGGCACCTACCGATCAATTTACGATTCAGCCGGGGCAAGCCGTAAAAATAGCTTTCATCTGTAAAGCTATCGTCTAATGGTGAGCTCAATCTCTATATCGACTGAGTTGACCTACGTTCGCTTGCGTGGCCTGATGCCCTACTTCACGGAAGCATCAAAAAAGTATGGCCTACCCCTTGTATTGCTTTTGGCGATCGCTTCCCGTGAAAGTCGAATGGGCCTTGCCCTATCTGCTGATGGTACCGGAGATCATGGGAACGGCATTGGTATCATGCAAATCGACCGACGATATCATCCCGGGTTTACAGGGCGCCACAGCCCACTGGACCACCAAGCCAACATTGATTATGGAGCCAAGTACCTGGCAAAGCTATTCCAAAAGTTTGATGGCAACCAAGCCCGAGCCGTAGCCGCCTATAACGCTGGCCCAAACAACGTGCGGACGACCATTTACGCAGGACTACCACCCGATTCGGTAACCACCGGCAGAGACTACAGCCGAGATGTCCTGCAGCGAAAACAGCTGATCAGCCAGCTACTCGGCCTTTCCAAAGTAACCAGCCTGTCTGTTTACGCGGTCCCAATGGCCTTTATCGCTCTTGCAACTTATAACTATATGACCACAAAAGACCATGAACAGCGAATCTAGCTATATCTATTCTGACTCCCACCAGGATCAAGGGCTGGGACGTATCCCGCCCCTTACCCTCAGTCGCAGTTTACCAACCATCGATAAACCAATGGTGCGCAACAGAAGGATTATTCAGCCCAAACGAATACCCCTTCCGAAACCGATGATAAAACCTCGACCCCTACCAAAATTGCGACCCGTTATCGACAAAAACCCCCTGCCCCCTCCTGCCAGAGTCAAACCTATACCGAGAATAACCAAACCCAAGAAACGGTCTAAGTCGGATAAAACAACGACTTCACCTGTCAGCCTTCAGAGTTCGGCAAAACCAGCTGCTACAAAAACGGCCAGTAAAAGCGGAGGTATGCTGGATGGAACTGTCAAGGTCGGAGGCATAGAAATTGAAAAAAAACATGCCGCCGTAGCCGGTGGTGCCACGGCCGGTGGGCTCCTGCTTTGGAAACTACTGTTTTAACTCACTTCAAATTAAACACTGAAACATGTACCCAACTATGGAAACACAATATACCCACGGAAACAACTGCAATTGTGGATGCAATGCCGGCGGAATCGGCAGCTCAACCGGATACATTAGCAACCCCTGCGGATGCAGGCAAGGCTTAGGAGAACCTCAGGCAGAGGATTCTACGGAAACGCAAAAGGATCTCATTACGGAAGCCAAGAAATATATCAACGCAGAAATCCCAACCAAAGTAAAAGTAGCTGCGGGCATCGGAGTCATCGGACTGCTTCTGCTGGCAAAAAAGAGAGGACGCTAATATGAGAACCGAAGATTTTACCGCCCTTTTAGACAGCTACGGCAACCATTTCTCTCTAGGCGAACTCGAAATTCAGGGTCCCGGAACAATCAAACGAATGGACATTGGGTTTTTGCGCTCTTTTTTGGCCTGGCGCCGATGGCACGGCCTACCGACCCTTATCAGCTCCGCTTGGCGAAAAGGAGACCTAAAATCCCACGGCCACGGGTTTGCATTTGATGTGCTGCTATTTGACCAGTGGCTTTCCAGTCAACCTTCCGCACTCCAACACTGGCTACTGGCCACCACTTGGGGCTTCAACGGTGTTGGACTGTACTTTGATTGGACCTATACCAACAACGAAGGCAACAAAGTTCCTGCTATTGGTTTGCACGTAGACGGGTGGGCTGGTAACAACCGATCCCAGCGCCCACTCCGTTGGCTACGGATCGATGGGCTCTATTATTATCAATCTCTTGCCAGCGGGCTGTTCTACTGCAGGACCAACCGGCAATCCATCACCTTGGATGATGCCATAAGGAGGTACGCCCCGTGAAGAATTCTAAAACTGGCAGCTTTTTCAAAACCTACAAGGAACTCATCGTCACCACGATTATCTGCCTGTTTTTGACCGGTATCTACGATTCGATCAACAATCAAACCGCTGAAATCAAAAAGTGGTATGAGCTGATGATTGGCATCAATGAGAAAGTAAAAGTGCAGGCTGACAATCTCAACAGATTGGAAAAAAGCTTAGAAACGCATGTCCAGCATGCGGATGAACGTTTCAAAGATCAAAACAGGCGAATTCGATCTATTGAATTCGAAATTATTCCCCGCGGGATCCACCGGTATAAATCTCTAATTAAGGAGGACACCTCCAATGCTGAAGATACTAAAACCAATTATTAAGGCTGTTACCACCTTAATCAGTCTTTTCAAAAGCAAAACCCCGGAAAAAGGGAAAGGAATCATAAAAAGTGGAGTGGCCAGTCTTTCAATAGCTGGACTTATCTCCACTGGAAAACTGTCTACCTCTGGGATTGACGGTACCCTGCTGATCATCCTCTCTATCCTGGAAACCATTGGATATCTATATGGCATGGCAGCCATTTCTTCAGGTGCGGCCCAAACCAACGGCATGGACCAGCTACTCCAAGGTCAGGGAGAAGGCCTACAGAAAAAGCAGGCAAAAGCCCTGGGACGCCAGTGGCTCAAACGAATACAGAAAAACCAATATCAAAAGCTACCGGGCAACTCTTTATTTGATGACGACCGCTCCGACCTCCGAGTCAAAGCCATGGATATTTCCCATTACAAAACCCATAAACCTAATAAAAACAACCAATGACTATCTTCTTAACATTTTTACTTACCACCATCCTGCTGCTTACCACCAGCGAATGGGTAACCAGCCTGCTAACCTCGAATAACTTGGCCGAAATAGGCATAGTTATACTCGGAATAATTGCCCTTTCCGCATCCCTGCAAATTCGAACTCTATTTGAAAAAGCCCAAGATATTCTTCGATTGTATGCCCAGTACACGAATCCCAACAGCGAAGAAGGAAGAAAACTCTCTCCACAAGAAAAAGAGCGACTATTAGATCTTTTCTTGCATGAACTGCGGATAGTGATTGATCAGTTTGGAGGGAAATTTTTAGTTCGAATAGGAGGAGCTATTCGAAAATTATTTTAAAGCTCAAATCGAAAAATCACTTTTAGACTGTAATCTATAAGGCAGCTTTAATGAAAAAGCTGCCTTTTTTATTGGTAACTATGAATACAAAATACCCTGAATATTTAAGGTTAATTTAAGCCAACCATCTCTATACTAAAGAAAATGATTATTGATATATACCCATTATTAATTATTAAGCAATTATTGATTTATTATTACTACAATTAACCGAATGAATTCATGAAAAACTCTCACCAAAATATGAACCACGGTCACAATAACGGTGACCACCAGCATCAGAACCATGGTCATGAACATGATCAAAATAAAGAAAATCATTCCGGAGGACATGCTGAACACCATGCTCATATGGCTAAGGACTTCCTGAAACGGTTTTGGATATCCATTGCACTAACCGTCCCCATCCTGATTCTTTCTCACATGATTCAAGAACTGCTGGGATTAGGGACTGCCCTCCAGTTTACCGGTGATACATATATTTCATTTGTTCTTTCCAGCATCGTGTTCTTTTATGGTGGCTGGCCATTCTTGAAGGGGTTATATGATGAGCTGAAAGAGCGTCAACCGGGTATGATGACGCTTATTGGTGTTGCCATTACGGCCGCCTACGCATATAGCACCCTGGTAGTCTTTGGAGTGGAAGGACAAGTTTTCTTCTGGGAGCTGGCCACCCTGGTAGATATCATGCTGATCGGCCATTACATCGAAATGAAATCAGTGATGAGCGCCTCCCGTGCATTGGAAGAGTTGGCTAAATTGATGCCGTCGGAGGCTCATGTTGTTCAAGAAGATGAGTCCACAAAAGATGTCCCGCTTGAGGATCTTCAAAAGGGATACAAAGTGTTGGTTAAACCCGGCGAAAAGATCCCTGCCGATGGCGTTGTCTTAGAAGGAAAAAGTTCGGTCAATGAGTCCCTGATGACCGGCGAATCAAAACCAGTATCCAAACAAAAAGATGACGAAGTAATCGGCGGCTCCATAAATGGAGAAGGATCTCTTACTATTGTAGTAGATCGTACCGGTGAAGATTCATTTCTTTCGCAGGTTATCACCTTAGTACGGCAGGCACAAGAAAGCAAATCTCGCACCCAAGATTTAGCAAATCGTGCTGCATTTTGGCTAACAATCATTGCTTTAGGTGCCGGTGCACTTACGTTTTTTGCATGGACCTTCTTCACCACTGAAAACTTTGTATTTGCCCTGGAACGAACGGTTACCGTGATGGTGATTGCATGTCCGCATGCGCTGGGACTGGCTGTCCCGCTGGTCGTGGCCGTTTCCACCAGTCTGGCCGCCCAAAATGGATTCCTGATCCGTAACCGTACCGCTTTTGAGGAAGCCCGTAATCTCGGAGCCATCATCTTCGATAAAACGGGAACACTTACCCACGGTGAGTTTGGAGTAACAAATGTCCTGACATTTAATGGCTTCGATGACAAAGAACAATTGTTAAGCCTTGCCGGCTCACTGGAGCAGAACTCCGAACATCCTATTGCCCGGGGCATCGTAAAAGCCACAGACGGGTTAATGAAAGTAGAGAAGTTTAACTCCATCACGGGAAAAGGTATAGAAGGCCGCGTAGATGGCAAACAGATCAAAGTAGTAAGTCCCGGTTACCTGCGTGAAAACAATATTGAGCTCCCGACAGAACAGTATGAGCAGCTTTCAGGACAGGGTAAAACGGTGGTGTTCGTAATTATTGACGACCAACTTCAGGGAGCTATCGCCCTTGGTGACAGTATCCGAGAAGATTCGCGTGAGGCCATTCAAAGTCTTCACGACATGGGGATTCAATGTATCATGCTCACCGGAGATAACCAGCAAACAGCCGCCTATGTAGCCAACGAGCTCGGACTGGATGATTTCTTTGCCGAAGTATTGCCCGAAGAAAAAGCTGCTAAAATTAAAGAAGTACAACAACGAGGACTTAAAGTGGCCATGACCGGTGACGGCGTGAATGATGCCCCGGCTCTGGCGCAGGCCGATGTGGGTATTGCCATTGGAGCTGGTTCTGATGTGGCTGTTGAAACAGGTGACATCATCCTTACCCAAAGCAATCCCAAAGATGTTGCTTCATTAATCGCGCTTGCAAAAGCTACCTATAAAAAAATGGTGCAAAATTTGTGGTGGGCTACGGGATACAACGCCTTCGCGATACCATTGGCGGCAGGTGTTTTATATACCTACGGCATTATTCTAAGTCCCGCCCTTGGCGCTGTTTTAATGTCACTTAGTACCGTAATCGTAGCTATCAATGCCCGTTTTCTTAAACTTGAACGCTAAACCCGAGGTTATTATGAAACTTGTCAAAGCGTACATCCGACCAATACTACTGGAAGATGTTTATACAGCACTCCGTAATAAAGGATATTGCTGCATGACTGTCTTCGAAGGTGAAGGCACAGGTCGATTCAGTGACCCCGATGATCAGCATGGATCCTTAAACTTTCCGGCCATGCATACCCATGTAGTAAAAGTTGAGATCGCTGCAGATACCGAAGATGTAGACACAATTACTGAGATCATAAAAGAACATGGCCGTACCGGTCGAAAGGGCGACGGTATCGTTTTTGTCATGGAAATTGAACAAGCTACCCGAATACGAGATGGAAAACAGGGAGCAGGTATACTCAATTAATCTCAGCACTTTAAGGTTGCCTTAAGGCAGACATGCGTATGTTACATTAGAACATATAATTGATTGAATCACAAAATTTAGCAAAATATTTCAACTGAAATTTAATCCAAATAAAGGTGACCACTATGAAACGCTTAACACTTATTCTATCAGCATTTTTTCTTATCACTAGTTTAGGTTTTGCCCAACAGCAGAACAACGATATGCAAAAGAAAAAACAGCAGATGCAGGAAATGATGCAAGATTCCACCATGCGTGCCATGATGATGGAACACATGGCTCAGAATCCAGAAATGCGCAAACAGATGATGCAGCATATGATGAAATCCGGAGAGATGGATCACTCCGCCATGATGGACAATATGGAAAAAATGATGAATGATCCTGAAATGAAAGAGCGCATGCAGAAGCATATGAAAATGATGCAATCTATGATGGAAGATGGCGAAATGAATCACTCCAAAATGATGGAAATGATGGGCGATTCATCCATGATGAAGAAGCATATGAAGTGTATGCAGATGATGGGTGACCAGGGAATGATGGATAAAGAAAAGGATATGAACGGCAGCAACCATCAGCAACATCACAACTGATTATGGACTGGCTAAACGCTCTAAATACTCATTGGGCTCCGGTGCTTTGGATTCTGCTGGCCGGGGTCTCTCTTCTGATCTGGTACTTTGCCCTACGCGGAAAACACCGGAATGAAATCAGAAATGCAGCTATCGAGATTCACCGGAGACGACTACAAACCGGTCAAATATCGAAGGAAGAGTTTAACCGGCTCAAGCAATCCTTATCCAACAACTGACCTCTAAGAAAATGAGCAAGCATACGCTTTGGATGATTATAGGATGTGGTATTCCGTTACTCCTGCTATTCCTTGCTCCCTCCTTGGGACTGAATAGCAATGTGACATTTTTTCTTTTTATCGTAGCCATGTTTCTCTGCCATATCCTGATGATCGGTCATCACCGGAAAGGATCAGATCATGATGTTCCTCAACACTAACCTATTGGAGAAATAATTATGAAAAAGCTAAGCATTAAAAAATTGGGAATGGCCGTTGGTACTACGGGCGCCGTTCTTTACATCGGCTGCATAATTCTAATGATCTCAGTTGGAAGAGAAGGAACCATTTTCTTCTTTAACAGCCTATTGCATGGACTGGATGTTGAACCCATAATTCGCATGAGTGTCCCACCATTGGATGCACTGTTTGGCATTATACAAACCTTTATCCTGGGTTGGCTGGTCGGCGCATTGATCGCGGCCATATATAACATCGGCATAGGTAAGGAAGTTCAAGAAAAAGACAAGTAAACATGAAATGGTCCCTTTATGTCGGTAAACCGGCAGGTATTAAAGTCTTTATCCATTGGACCTTCATCCTGCTGGTTATTTGGCTCTCCTGGATGCATCTGCAACAGGGCCATGGACTTTTTGAAATTATAACCGGACTATTCTTTCTGGCCTTGCTGTTTGCTTGTGTAACGCTACACGAATTTGGACATGCCTTGGCAGCTCGTCGGTATGGAATCGGCACACAGGATATCAATTTATTACCTATCGGTGGAGTAGCAAGACTTGAGCGAATGCCCGAAGATCCCAAACAGGAATTGGTTGTTGCAGCGGCCGGTCCTGTAGTAAATGTGGCTATTGCCGTAGTGCTTTTCTTGCTGATACTGTTAACCGGGCAGGGCCAAATGGATATTAGCCATCACGTAACGGGAAGCAATTTTCTGTCTGATTTGCTAGCCATCAACATTATTCTGGTTGTTTTTAACTTAATTCCAGCATTTCCAATGGATGGTGGTCGCATGCTTCGAGCATTACTGGCATTTAGGATGAAGCGTACCAAAGCCACCCGAATTGCTGCCTCGGTAGGACAACTACTGGCCATCGGCTTTATCCTATTTGGCCTTTTTTACAATCCATTTCTACTGTTCATCGGTATATTTGTATTCCTTGGTGCCGGTGCTGAGTCACGACAGGTTTCTATGGCTGAATCTATAAAGCGGGTAACAGCAAGGGATGTCATGACCAGTAGTTTCCAAAGCATTTCACTAAGTGCTACAATAGCTAAGGCAGCATCCATCATGCTCGGGAGCCGATCTTCGGAACTTGCTGTCACAAACGGGGATCAATTCGTGGGAATCGTCTCCTATAGATCGGTTATTCAGGCACTTCAGGAAAGTAAATCAGAGCAACCAATAATTGATCTAATTCAGGAAGACATTAAAACCCTTGAACCCAATTTATTACTGGCGGATGTAATTGATGTCCTTCGATTGGAAAATCAAACCCTGTATCCCGTCATTGAAAACGGCAAACTTAAGGGGATAATTACAAATTCCAATATGAATAAGATACTCCTTGATAAACAGGCAACCCCACAGATTCGTGATTAAGAAAAATCCTCTTCCATTTTAAGCTTGTTTTAAGGCAACTCCTCTTACCTTGTGATTAGTATGTCGTTCTACCCGACATACTAATACTTAGGAATAATAAAATTTATGTGGAGGCAATATGTTTTTCGACCATCACTTTATAGGTATACATTTGATTTGGTGGCTCTTTGTGATTGGTATTACCCTGCTGTTGGTTTTTAATATCATACCTTACCGGCCGAATGCAGAACCAAAAGAAGATGCCTTGGAAATTTTAAAAAAACGATTTGCTCGTGGTGAAATAGAACGGGAGGAATTTAAAGAGCGTAAGCAAGTTTTAAAACAGAGCAAATAACAAAAACAAAATCTTACAATGGAAAAAGTGAAAGTTGCCGTAAATGGTTACGGAGTAATCGGTAAAAGAGTAGCTGAGGCAGTGACCCTGCAGGATGATATGGAGCTCATTGGCATTGCAGATGTAGCTGCCGACTGGAGAATTCAAACAGCTGAATCAAAAGGATACTCCATATATGCCAATACCGAAGAAGGGCGGAAATTGATGACCCGCAAAAACATCCAGATAGCTGGCGATCTTGATGATCTGCTTGATGGTGCCGATGTAGTTGTAGACTGTGCTCCAAAAAAGTTTGGTGCTCAAAATGCCGAAAAATATAAACTTTCCGGTGTGAAATATATCGTACAAGGTGGTGAGAAACATCAAACTACTGGACATTCTTTCAGTGCTGAATCTAACTATGCAACCGCCTTGGGAAAGGAAGCAACCCGTGTAGTATCCTGTAATACCACCTCAATCCTTCGAACGCTTACGGCTCTTAAACGTGCGAACTTGCTAAAAAAAGCTCGTGGTACTTTGCTCCGCCGAGCTACTGACCCATGGGAAAGCCATAAAAATGGCATCATGAATACGATGGTACCTGAACAGGAAATTCCCAGTCATCAAGGCCCCGACGCCCAAAGCGTGGATCCCGAGCTGGATGTTGTAACCGCAGCAGTAAAAGTACCTCAAACACTTTCCCACCTACACTACTGGACCATTCAATTGACCGGGGAACCATCCAAAGAGGAAGTCTTGGAAGCGTTAGGTACCTCTACCAGAACCGCTTTTATACGCATGGATAATGAATTATCAGCAAATAATGCTGTGAAGGAATTAATGCTGGATATAGGCCGTCCCCATGGTGATATGTACGAAGTGGCCATATGGGAAGATATGCTAAAAGTGGAGGGAGACGAACTTTACTACGCATATTTAGTGGATAATCAAGCAATCGTAATTCCCGAAACTATCGATGCTATTCGAGCACTAACCGGCATAGAATCCAATCCCGAAAAATCGGTAGACAAAACAAATCGATCACTGGGTATTAAGCAACGGTTTATTTAGAAAGCAATCTATTTTCATTACCAATAATCCTTTTTACTGAGCGGAGTAATTACATGGGACGAGGAATTGAACATTCAGGAGCCTGGATTATAGCGCTTTTTGTTATCGTTTTTGCCTCCTGGCTTTTATACAAGTATCTGGCACCCAAAACCTGGCGGGAGTGGATGGGAGCCGGGTTGATTCAGGGCTTTATCATTGCACTGTATGCAGAAATGTACGGCTTCCCGCTAACTATTTATCTAATGGCGCGATTCCTGGGAATTGACAGCGGGTCTGCAGATGCCAATCTCTGGTCAACATTATTAGGCATGGGTCAGACCGGCATGATGATCTCAATGATTATAGGTTATACCCTGCTTTTTATTGGCTTCGGAATTTTTATCCAGGGCTGGCGTCAGCTTTACCATGCCAAGCAAGAAAACAGGCTGGCAACCGACGGATTATACAGCTTGGTCAGGCATCCCCAATACACCGGATTGTTTATCGGGCTTTTTGGAGAGGGTGTCATTCACTGGCCCACTATATTTTCCGTGGGCCTGTTTCCGGTTATCGTCATTGCATATGTTCTGCTTGCCCAAAGAGAAGAGAAGAAAGTAATTGAAGAATTTGGGGAAGAATACCTCAAATACAAGCGGAAGGTACCGGCTTTCCTTCCGATGAAAGGTAAGTGGAAACAGTTTATTCAACGGTCCGATAATACAGGCTAATCAAATTTATAGTTATTTCAATCCAATTATGGTCTAAAGTATGGCACCGATCACAGTCACCAAAGCTTCCGGAGAAAAAGAACCATTTGATGAAAATAAACTTCGCCGTTCACTTAAAAGCGCAGGTGCTGACCAACAAATTATTGATCGAATTGCAAATGCCATCAGTGAGATACTCTATAATGGGATTTCCACAAAGGAGATCTATAAAAGAGCTTTTCGACTGCTCAGAAAACATTCCAATCGTTCAGCAGGACGATATAAGTTAAAGGAAGCATTATTAGAGCTGGGACCTACTGGTTACCCCTTTGAAAAGTTTGTCGGTGAACTACTTACGAGATTAGGGTACCATACTGAAACAGGAATTATTGTAGAGGGCAACTGCGTATCCCATGAAATTGACGTGATTGCTGAAAAGGATGAAAAGCATTTCATAATCGAATGCAAATTTCACAACCGTAAAGGTCATACATGTAATGTAAAAGTCCCACTCTACATTCAATCACGATTTCAGGATGTGGAAAGAAACTGGAGCAATCAACCCGGTCACGAAGATAAACAACACCAGGGTTGGGTGGTTACCAATACCCGATTTACCAAAGATGCCCTGCAGTATGGGAATTGTATCGGGCTTAAACTGTTAAGTTGGGACTATCCCCAAGATAATGGTCTCAAAGATCTTATTAGCCAAGTGAATCTCCATCCGATTACCTGCCTTTCAACCCTTAGTAAAAAGAATAAACAGCAATTGCTTCAGCAAGATATCATTTTTTGCCAACAGTTATGTGAGAATGATAAGATCCTAACAAGTATAGGACTGGACAATCGAAAGAAGAACCAAGTATTGAAGGAAGCTCAGGATATCTGTAATGTCAATAAATATTAAGTAACCAAATGAAATACTTAGATGATGTGCGTACTGAAATAAATGCTACTTTAATTATTTACTGCAAAGAGTGGTGCCACTATCTTCACGAGCTGGTAAACCTGCTTCGGGAGAAACAGCAATCATTCACCTTTATCGATTTGCGGTTTGACACGCAAAAAGCAAAAGAGTTGATATCTGAACTGGGCAATCCCCTGATTCTTCCAGTACTCTCCTTTGATGGGATATATCATGAAAAGCCACCGATTTCAAGAGTTGCAAATATTCTGAACCGGATACCTTTGGAGGAAACAAATTGATCAAAATTACTATGGTATATTACCATCAGAAGTCGATTAATAACCACTATGACTATGAGAACGATAAATGTCACAAAAGCCTCTGGAGAAAAAGAACCTTTCAATAAGGCTAAACTCCGCCGAATGCTGGTTGCTACTGGCGCTGATTCAGAAGTAATTGAACAAATAATAAAGTCTATTCAAAATAAGCTCTATGAGGGCATCTCTACCCAGAGAATAACGGAAGAAGCTTTTCTACAGCTAAAGGAAAAGTCAGATAACATAAAATTCAGTAGTTCTCCGGCGGAACATGAAATACCTCCCGATTTTGATAACAACAGACTTGATACACTACAGCGTCACGCTTTCGATTATTTTTTGCACGAAACAAACCCGAGTAATGGCCTGGTAGCAGACAATTCACAGTTAGGAGCACCCGCTAGCATCGCATCGGTCGGCTTTGCATTGGGTGCCTATGTGGTTGGCGTAAATCGCGGATGGATGTCACGAACCGATGCAATACAACGTACCCTTGCAGTCCTTCATTTTTTCTGGAATAGCGAGCAGAGCACAGCTCCAGACGCGACCGGCTATAGGGGGTTCTTTTACCATTTTCTTGATATAAATACCGGAAAACGTACTGGAAAGTGCGAGTTGTCGACGATTGATACAGGTATTCTTCTGGCCGGCATACTCATTGCTGCCACTTTTTTTAACCACGACAGTGAAGAGGAACATGAAATACGTACCTTGGCCGATGCCATCTATAGCCGCGTCGATTGGAAATGGGCTAGCAATGGTGAGGCCACGATCACCCACGGCTGGACACCTGAGAACGGTTTTCTGCCATGCCGATGGGAAGGCTATGATGAGGCCGCCCTCCTTTATTTACTCGCCCTTGGGTCTCCCTCCCACCCTTTACCGAAGGAAAGCTATACAGCCTGGACTTCCACTCATGAATGGAAGAATATATATGGCTATGAGTTTATTTACGGAGGACCGCTGTTTATCCACCAATATTCCCCCATCTGGATCGATTTTCGTGGGATCCAAGATACTTTTATGCAGAAAAAGGGGATCGACTATTTTGAAAACAGCCGCCGGGCTACATATGTCCAGCAAGAATATGCAATACGAAATCCATTGGATTTTCAAGGCTATGGAGAAAACTTTTGGGGAATAACAGCCAGTGATGGTCCCGGTTGGACTACCAAAAAAGTTAACGGCATTGAACGCTCCTTCTTCGGCTATGTCGCTCGTGGGGTACCCTACGGTCCCGATGATGGTACGGTCGCTCCATGGGCCGTCGTTGCATCCTTACCCTTCGCACCAGAAATTGTACTGCCAACAATTCAAAATTTTCAGGATGTGTATCCCCAGATCACAGGACAATATTGCCTGAGATGTAGTTTTAACCTTAGTTATCCGAATACTCAAAAAACTCATGATGGGTGGACTTCTTCCTATCATTACGGTATTAATCTTGGCCCCGTTGTCTTGATGATAGAAAATTATCGTTCTGAATTGATCTGGAAGCTTATGCGAGATTCCAAATATATTGTGAACGGGTTAAAAAAAGCAGGATTTAGAAACGGATGGTTATGAATCCTATTAAAAGAAGTTTATCATGAATTAACGTTAACTAAAGAAGGGAGCTATGATGAATAAAATAAATATTAAATTTTTTCTAATAATAATTGGACTCCTTGTTTTTCTATCCTCATGCCATATGGGAAGATCTGACTATATGAGTGAAGAACAGCGGAATGAATTAGAAGCCGCTTACGATTCCCTGCAGTCTAATTATGAAACACTGTTAACAAGCTATGAGACTGAGTCTGGTACCCTGCCAGCGGAATTGAAATCGCTCTATTCTCAAATGCAACAGATGCATAGTAAGATGGATGCGAACCACCGTCAAATGATGAGCATGCACATGGACCGGCACATGCAGGGCGATAAGATGATGGCAGAAGGCATGGGCATGCATATGCAGAATAACATGACCGGCGAATGGTACAACCAGATGATGAGTATGCATGATCGAATGGCAAACATGCACCAAGAAATGGGACAGCAATCGATGGCAGAGATGAACAAGCGGCTCTCAGAGGGATATGGCAAGATGAGACATATGACACCTAGTACAGATGAAACATCAGAAGTCCCCTTCAATGAAGAGGGAGACCCTTCGTTGCTTAACGGCGAATCCCTTTATGCCCAAAATTGTGCTTCCTGCCACGGCAATAATGCAGAAGGAATTGGCGGTGCTTTCCCTCAGCTTGTAGATTCAGAGTGGATTACCGGTGACAAATCCGTCCCCGTTCGCATCCTCCTTCATGGCCTATCGGGAGAAATTGAAGTCAACGAACAATCTTATCAAGGCAGTATGCCTTCTTTTAAAGCACGACTCAGTGCAGCGGAAATGGCAGCCATTTTGAATTATTTAAGGGATGAAAGCGAAGGTGATCATTCGAATATTTCCCAAGAAGACATCATCCGAATTAGCAATACCTACAGTGATCGTACGACTTCTTGGAATGCAGAAGAGTTGAATGTACAAGAACAAAGCAACCAATAATATGCATGCCGAGTCTAATAAAACGGCACTTGTTCTCTGTGGTGGTGGGGCCCAAGGGGCTGCTGAAATTGGTTTTTATCAAGCAATGGTAGAACAGGGAGTAAAGCCGGACTTTATTATCGGTACCTCAATCGGGGCTATTAATGGTGCTTTCATTGCCTCTGGATTGGATATAAGTCAATTAAAAGAACTATGGAAAAGGATTTCAGAACAAAAACTTTACCGATTCAACCCGGAACTTCTATGGAAATGGGGCGATGCTTCAAGTTTGTTTAAGCCCACGGGCATAAAACATTTCCTGAAAAGGAATCTACCGGTAGATACTTTTGAAGAACTCGATATCCCGCTGACCGTAGTAGCAACTGACCTTCAAAAAGCAGGTTCCACCTATATTGATAACGGTGAATTATTACCTGCCCTGCTAGCCAGTTGTGCCCTTCCGGTATATTTTCCTCCGCAAATTATAAATGGTCATCAAATGGTTGATGGAGGGATTACCAATAATATCCCCATTGATAAAGCCTATAACATGGGAGCTGATACTATTTACTGCATGTTAAGTGATTGCCGGCACCAGTTCAGCAATACCGTAAATGGATTGTTTAATATGATAATACGCACGGCCCAAGTCAGCCAACACCAAAAACTTAGAAATGATATTCAAAAAATTGCTGCAAATACGGAACTGTACCTCTTGGATCTCTGCATTAATACCCACCTGACCAGCGTGCTTGATTTTAGCAAGACTGAAATGATTATTGAAGAAGCATACCAATTTTCTAAACGAGCCCTGGAACAAGGATATGGATGCGTTCCTCTGCCCATTGACCACTCTTAAAAGTCTACTCGAAATCTTACAAAAACCTGATCCAGCTCCTCCCAACTGTTAAATAGTGTCCCTTCTTCTCCCCAAATCAAAAATGCCCCTAACCCGGCTTCTAAATTGTCGATGCGCTGGTAGGTAAGCTCCGGCGATAGCCCGTATCCCAGTTGTTCCCAATCGTTGACTTCCAGGGTATTATTCAAAGCAAATAACACATCTTCATTAAAAAAATTCTGCTCAAGTCGTATTATAAAATAATCATTCAAATTTTCTGTCCCCCGCTCGGTGTAAAATCCATGCATCCACTGAGTATTCAGGTAGATACCATTTGGAAAAGTATAATCACCACCAATCGTAAATTTCAGATAGGGTTCATCTTCCAATTGGGTTTCCCGGCTTGAAAAACCATTTATATCTGAAATCAACTCCACCTTTTCAGGTAAAAACAGACCAGCCTCTCCCCATATTCCTATTCCCGAAAGCTCAGTTACCAGATCGGCACCAATGACTTGTATTTTCGGAAATTCCATCTCTACTTGTGGTGCCATTGGTGGAGCTACGAGCAGATTGGTTGCAACTGGAATATCGTCGTACCCATTAAAATAGCTGACCGAGAAATCCCATTTGTCAATACTGCCGTCCCAGTGGAAAGCAAACATGCTGTTTTGGGGTGTTTGCTCCGGTAGCTGCAATTCATCATCGTAATCCCCAACATCGCCAAGGAAAAGATTCGCTCCATTTCGAGGCAGCAGAACGGGTGTTATGCCCGGCAGCCAAACGCCGGTCAGCCGGTTATTGCCAAAATACCACGTCCCCTTAAAAGCCCATGAAGGAGCCATTTCAGTAAAGTTCACCAAATCAGAAAAATCATTGGGATTAAGGTTATCGGTAGGATTCAGCTTATCGGCCCGACCCCAGGCAATACGTTGTTTGCCTACACGGATATCAAGATCCTCAAACAAAAACCCATAGACATCAATAAAGGCTTCCCAAACGGACATATCATACGGGAATTGGGATTCCATGCGTTCAAGATCGCTAAGAGACTGCGGCTGGGGAAAATCGTAAAACCGAAAATCCAGACTGCTAAATAGGTAAAGTTGAGAACCCACCGGAGCTTTCATTTCCAATCGAAACTGATTATAAAAGTTATCGATATAGGTGCTGTCTCCTCCCGTTACAAATCGCTTATCGAGTTCTAAAAATCCACCGAAGTCAGGCTGTGCTATTGCTGTCGTTCCAAATCCAGTGAGTAGAACTACAGTGAGTATTGTGGCCTTTTTAACACATGATTTGACTCTATCGAAAAACATAAATACCTCTTTTACCTAATAGGACGTTTTAGCGTGCGCTGACTGAATTCCCTGTCCGAAAGCCCTTGGTCAAATTGGATATCAGACAGTTCCAATACCGTTTCGTGGTTTTCATCTAACGATTTCATTCTCATCGTTTTACCCATCCAATAGCCATCAATTTTTTCTACATTATCAATCGCCAATTCTTTGATCTTCTCCTCTTCCCGGTCATAAAATTCAACTTTTCGCAGTACATAGTTGGACGTATCGGCAAAAATTACCAAATGGTGGTAGTTAACATCCGCATCGGGCTGAGGTTCCAGCAACATCCGATATTGCCCATTTCCCTTCGACAAATCCCGGGCTATATAATCCTCCGAATAACTGCTGCGAGACATATCCTCATAAGTAAAATCGGTGCCCATAAAATTTTCGTTGGTTGCCGACGATGCGATTCTTCGAACTTTCCTAAAAGCCGGCAAATAAAGATAAAGCCGGTCAGAAGCCAGCCGTAGAAATCCCACCCCCCGCACATCCGCCGGTTCCCGGAAGCGTACCATCCGTAGCTCCTTCCCCTTTTGCTTGATTTCAACAACTCGCTTTTTTACCCGATTCTCCTCATCAATAAGTTTCATTTGCTCGGTAGCGGACATATCTGAAAATGCATTTTGTACCGAGTCTATTTTTCCCAGAATCACGTCAGGTGTTTGCCCCCATGAAGGGAATGCATAAAATATCAGTATCAGTATTGGTAGGATTGATTTAAACCGTCTCATAATGCTTTTTGTTTTCAGTTGCTGGTTGCGTTTTTTGCTCTGATTTACCAATCAGATATTTTGGTTTGAGCCAGACAATTAACACGGCAAGCAGAGTAAGACTTAAGGTCGCGCTTACCAATACAGTTAGGGACGTAAGTCCACCAAAGCGCCGAATATGTTGTCCGCCGGCAAAAAGCAGTACCAGAAAACCGAGCCCCACAGCCACTGCATTAATTAGTACAGATATGCCGGTTGTTTTAATGGTGGTCTGCAATGCCCGCAATTTATCACCCGATGCCAAAAGCTCATCGCGGTAGCGAGATATAAAATGGATGTCCGTATCAATCCCCAGACCGATGGCAATGGAAGCGATCATGGCTGTAAAAGAGTCCAGGCCAATGCCCAGGTAGCCCATCACACCAAAATTGATGATAATTGTTAACGTGATCGGAATAATCCCTATAATTGCCACCAGCGAAGACCGGAAGATGATCGCCAACAATACAAGCACGAAAAACATAGCTGTCACCAGACTCTTTATTTGAGTAGGTAGCAGTTCTTCCTCCATCCCTTTCAACACTTTCGGCATTCCGGTCTGATGTATCGAAACCGGGACCTCACGAATAATGGCCTCCTGTTTATCAGCAACTATTTTATTGGCCAATTCTTTCTCCAGGAATGCTATATCCTCGTTTACACCCCATAATATTCCCTCCACATTTTTTTGGAAATTCTTGTCTGTATCTGGGAATGCAGACAATATCAATTCGGAGGCGGGCTGTATTCTGGCTTTTCCAATACCCGAATTAATAATAACAGCCAGTGAACCTGCCAGCCAGTCGGCATCTTCCTTGTTGATATTTGAAACAGCAGAAACCAAGATGTTGCTGACCTCTTCTTCGGTTACAGACAATTCGGCTTCCGAGAAGGAATCCTCGATTCCTTTCAAAAGCTTTGTTTGATCAGTATCATTAAAGGTAATTTCAGTCTCTGGACTGTCCAGATAATTTTCAACCTGATCTAAAACCCGCTGCTGCACCGACTCATTAACGCTAAAGTTCTGTAGTTTATCCTTCAACTTACCAATCAGGCCGAATCCCCATGTTCTTCCCTCTTTACGTAAAAACCACTTAAGGTCCTGCATTACCTGTTGGAGTTGCTCTCTTTGAACTTTTTGTTTCTGAATAGAATCCAACTGTTCCAAATCTATTACACTGATCTGCTCCGGCAAGGTATCCAGATAACGACTGACACTGTCTACCGAAGCTGTCAACACTCCGGTTCGCCACGTGCCCAGTTTGGCTTGAACCAATCCTGTCTCGGCATCGGGTGTAACCATTTGTTCTATCTGGTCCTCTCCTTCGATCAAAAACCAAAGGTTTGAGACTCCTTGCTGCTCTTCGGGAACCCGATATCTACCATTCATCACATTACTCATCTCAGCAAGTACCGATCCCATAGATCCAGCCTTAGCTACTTCAGGTATCGTTCCAAGCCTATTTTCAATGCGATGCATCAGCTGAAGTACGGCCGGATCTTTTACATTTCCATTGACAACAACCTGTACCGGAAGTGAGCCTGCAAATTTTTCCCGCAACATCATTTCGGCGTGATAAGGATCACTTCCGCGTGCCAGGCAGAGTGACCAGTCCACATCCTTTTCAATTTTAGGAATAGCAACAAGGGCCAGCGCGATAATGGCAATACTTCCTGCCAAGATCGATTTCTTGTGTCTATATATGCGGTATCCAAAACGATCCAAAAAGTGGTGAGCAGATTTCTGACTTTGGGTATCAGTCTCAAATCGTATCCCGAAGGAAAGCATGGCGGGGAGCAAGGTCAAAGATACAACTAGGGCCAAGATAACGCCCACTGCAGTCAGCAAGCCAAATTGTTGTATAACTGAGAAATTTGATACAAACAGGGAGGCAAATCCCACCGTTGTCGTAATTGTTGTCAGCACAATGGGGGTACCCATCTGTTTGAAGGACTGACGGGCAGCTTGCTTGGGACTATTACCTTCACCTCGCAGTTCATAGTAACGTTTCATCAGGTGGATACCATCTGCACTTGCAAGTGCAAGAAGGACTACCGGCATAATTCCCGTCAACAGGTCAAATTCTAAACCTAATATACCCATAAAACCTGTCACCCAAATAACACTAACTGACACTACAATCATGGGAAATAATACCCCAGCCCAATGACGGAATCCAAGATATAAAATCAGGATCAGCAGAAAGATCATGATAGGAATAAGCGTGGTTAGGTTTTCTCCTATCAAGAGCGTCATATTGTAAACCAAGAATGGGGAGCCTCCAAAATATAGTTTGGATTCAGGTACTTCGTTAAATGACGAACGTACGCTGTCGGTTACTTCCTTTATCCGCAACGAAGTAAGAAACTGGTTGGAACCTGTCGGCCCGCTGCCCTCAAATTGTAACAGGATCGCCGCTGCTTTACTGTCATCTGAAATCAGATTGCCAGTGTAACGATCATTGCCTAACACATAGCTTTGCAACTCTTTTAATTCCGCTTCTTCAGTCGGTATCTGCTCCGGATCAATAAGCTTTCCAACTTCCAAGCCCCATTCTGTTTCCTTGAAATCGATGACATTGGTGAGGCTGGTTACATATGAAACACCTTCAATCTCTTCATAAGCTTTGGTTAATCTGTCAATGGTTTTAAGATTGGCAGGAGTAAAAACCTGATCAGAGGAGAGCAACGCAACCCCAACATCATTTCCGCCGAATTTGTCTCCTATTCGATTATATTCCTTCACAACCGGATCATCCTGGCTCAGATAAGTTGAAAAGTCTGCATTCAACGTTACAGACAATGTATTCCAGCCAAGTATGCCCGTAAGTATAAGAGTAAGGATAATTACCCACCAGCGGTATCGAATAACCAGATCAGCGAGACGTAACATAATTCTTGACTTAAGGATCTTGTATAATCTGTTATTGGCAATCTACAACAGACTTCCTTAAAAGAAGCTTAAATGTTTTTATTCGCTTTAAAAGTTGAAGGTCATCATATCAGCTTATCTAAGGACCTGCGAAAATCAGCTCTCATTGAAAATTCATGGATAGAAATATTTAGTTTTTTCTTGAATTCATTACCTAAACGATCTGCATTTGCATACCCTAATCGATTAGCAATGTCTTCCAGGGGTTGTTCGTCATATGAAACCAACTCTTTCGCTCTTTCAAATCGTAGTTTGTTTGTATAATCTACAATTGAAAGATCATTAACCGATTGAAATACTTTATCCAACTCTTTGATATCACGGCTCATGGCTAATTCAAGATAAATAGCTATAGAATCGGACTTAACAGGATAGTTTTGATAATAAAACAGATGGATTAACAAAACTTTTATCCGTTCTGCCTCCTGTTCTATTTTTGAACGAAGTACTCCAAAACCATGCTTATCCAACGCTTCATTTATTTTCTGCCAGTCAGGATTATTCTGAGAGCTGATTACTGCTTGTCCCAGATCTACTGCTTTAACTGTATATCCCAAGCCTTTTAAAAGATCTTCCACAACATAATGGCACCGGGGACACACCATATTTTTAATGTGCAGGATGTAGTTATTCGTGCCCATAGTATTATTTTATTTCATTGCATAATGATTACCAGCCCCAGTCATTTGCTTTGGGGAACCAGAATGTCATGGACTTGTGGCCAAGCCGGAATCTCCTTCACGATTTCCAGAGAACTCGGATCAATAATGGTAATTGCAGCCGTCATATTACGTGAGTTACTCTGTTCGGAATCTTTTTTCTGGAAACGATCTTTGAGACCAGCAAGTAAATAATTTCCATCTGCCGTCATGCTGAGATGTTCGGGATATCCGCCCAGTTCAAGGGTTTCAACTACTTCTGCTGTTTCAGCATTAATCACAGATATATTGGGTTCACCACGATTACTTACAAATACATATTTGTCATCTTCGCTCACCGCAACACCGTGGGGTTGTTTGCCCACCGGTACTTTAGCACGCAGTTTACCGGTCTCAACATCAATAATGGAAAGTCTGTCAGCCGTGTCATTTGTAGCATAAATCGTTTTTCCATCGTGTGCTGCTGCCAGATGTCCCATCATCGACTTTGTCCCCATATCGAAAGTATCCATTAGTTCGTTTGTTTCGGGATCAATGACGCTAATTGTACTACCCATACTTAACACATAGAGCCGACGTCCGTCAGGCGCGAACGCGGGATAAAACGCAGCTTCCGGGGTATCAATTTGTGCAACAATTTCGTTTGTAGCAGTATCTATGACTATCAGTTTATCCGCAGCGACATATACATATCGACCATCGGGCCGAACCGTCGCATGATGAGAAGCCGTTCCGACATTAATCTTCTTTATAACCTCTTTCGCACGTGTATCAACAACTGAGACCCATTTTGATCCCATGCTGGAAGCATATATGTATTTTCCATCCGGGGTAAGTGCACCGCCATGTGGATTGCCCGTTACGGAGACCGAGTCTTTGATCTCCCTGCTATCTAAATCAATGACGGCAATGGTGTTTGAAGGCCCCATCATAGCATAGGTAAAATCTTGACTTTCGGTACCATTTGCGGTGGACATTCCGGTTGTACTCTGCGCGTGCAACGACTTTGCTAAAACAACGGAAAACAGAATTGATACCATCACGAAAACAGTGGTCAACAACTCTTTTTCGATACTTTTACAGAAGGGTACTTTATTGATTTGCTTAGTCATAACTTCCTCTTTTTTACTTTAGACCATTTCAATATTTAACAGATAGAATATCTCTTTATAAATCGGATGCTCTAATTGAACAACACAGACTTTTCAAAAGCCATAAATAACATCTGTATCAAATATATGTGGGGCACCCTTAAATAAACCTTAAAAGGAACAGTACTTTTTAATTTTTATTCAGCTCTACATTGACCATTATCCTTATAATCTATCTGATTTAAGCTTATTTTAAGTCTTCCCTTCGTATTCTACATGTAGAATGGATGAAGTTTCCCTTTCATCTAAATTTTTTTAAAAAAAAGGAGGGTTATATGTTTGATATCTGGAGCAACTCGCTTTTGGGATGGATCCTATCAGCCTTTCTAGCTATTGGGATCATCCTAATAGCCCTCTGTTGGCGGTTGCGAAAAAAGAACGATCCCAAAGAGCAACATTTAGATTATTTCTGCCGATGCTATGCCCGAGGCGAAATAAGTCGAGAAGATTTTGAAGAATTAAAAAAGGATTTGCAAGAGCACAAAAAGCAACATAACCAACAGAAAAAAGTACAAAAGAAGTAAAGTGGATAGTTGGAAATACAACTATCCACCAGCCATATTTTTAGTTTGGTAAATGACCCAATGCTAAAATCAAGAAAATATTATCCTTAAAGACTGCCTTTATTCCACTGCTATTAAAAGTTTCATGATAAATTAATAGTCCGGTTGAATATTCTTTTTTTGTAATCTTCTTGAGTTAGCAACCACATTTACTGAACTGAAGGCCATAGCAATTTCTGCTAACACCGGATGCAGCATACCTAAAATAGCCAATGGGATCATCACTACATTGTAGAAAAAGGCCCAAAAAAGATTCTGCTTGATTTTTGTAAATGTAGCATGGCTCAATTTTACAGCCTTTACCACAGCGCTTAAATCACCTTTCACAAGCACAATGTCTCCAGATTCTATTGCGACATCAGTGCCTGTCCCAATTGCTATTCCTACCTGTGCCTGTGTCAATGCCGGAGCATCGTTTATACCATCCCCTACCATCGCTACAACCTTACCTTGTTCTTGTAGTCGTTTTACTTCATCCGATTTTTGGTCGGGCATTACCCCGGCAATGACCTTATTAATACCTACTTCTGCAGCTACAGCCCGTGCTGTTCGTTCATTGTCACCGGTAATCATTATGGGCGTCAAGCCAAACTCTTTCAAGGCGCCAATCGCCTTTTTGCTGTCTTCCTTAATAGGATCAGCTACGGCAATGATCCCAGCTGTTTTTCCTTCTATAGCTACCAGCATCGCCGTTTTCGCCTGTTTTTCCAGATCGCTCATCTGATCTTCAATAGATTTGTTTATTGAGATGCCGGCTTCTGAAAGCAAACTTCTGGTTCCCACTAAAACTTCCTTACCCTTAACATGGGCTCTAATTCCTTGGCCGGTAACCGCCTCGAAATTATCGGTCGCGCTTAGTTGACCATTATGATTTTGAGCATGCTCTACAATAGCCTGACCCAGTGGATGCTCGGAGCCACTCTCTGCCGAGGCAGCCATGTGTATTACTTCTTCTTTTGTTAAACCGTTCAACGTAATCAGATCTGTCACGGCCGGCTGCCCTTTAGTAATCGTCCCAGTTTTGTCCAGCACAATAGCATCAACATCTTTCATCATCTGAATGGCTTCACCTTTGCGGATCAATACCCCGTTTTCAGCACCCATACCCGAACCGACCATCAGTGCGGTAGGGGTGGCCAGTCCAAGTGCACAGGGACAGGCAATGACCAGTACAGCAATGGCAGCATAAAACGCCAAAGCTACCGATCCCATCCCTGGATTGATCCAGGGTATAAAAGTAGAAGCCCACTGAGCGATGCCCCCGAAGAACCCGGGAAAGATAAGCCAAAGCGCCAGAGTGGTCAGAGCGATGCCAATAACAACCGGCACAAAAACCGCGGTAACTCTGTCGGCAAATTCCTGGATCGGCACTTTTGTACCTTGTGCCTCTTCCACCAACCTAATCACTTGGTTCAAAAACGTATCTTTACCTACCTTGGATGCTTTTATTTTCAGCATTCCATTTTTATTAATGGTCGAGCCGATCACTTCATCCCCCGGCGATTTATCCACCGGCATCGACTCACCAGTCGCTATAGACTCATCCACACTGCTTTCCCCGTTTATTACCTCTCCATCTGTAGGAATTTTTTCCCCGGGACGTACAATCATAATGTCACCGGGTTGAAGCTCCTGAACAGGTATGCTGACTTCTTCCCCGTCTCGTTCTACTGTTGCTTCTTTCGCCTCCAGAGTTAACAATTTTTGAATGGCCTGGGAGGCACGACCTTTGGCTTTCGTTTCTACATAGCGTCCGGTCAAATGAAAAGCCATTATCATACCCGCAATACCAGCGAAGCTGTAAAAAGCAGGTGCCAGCCCAAACTGGTGCAACAGGGCTACAAATCCAGTCCCCAACGCCGCCAGCGTACCCATGGCAATCAGTACGTCCATGTTCGGGGCTAGATTCTTAGACGACTTCCAGGCAGTTTTCATCGTCTCCCATCCCGGATAAAACAACACAAGAGAAGAAAGCCCGATCATACCCAGCTCATATCCCAGGTCTCCGAGAAAGGTATAGCCCCAAATCATATCAGCAAACATCCACAGTATTATCGGAAAGGTTGCACCCCATGCCCACCACATACGGGATTGAGCTTTTTCTAACTTTTCCTGCTCGCGCTGTCGCTTGGCTTCTGCTTTTGATTGGCCGGTTTCGGATTCTTCTCGTAACAAAACATAACCGGCATTTTCTATAGCCTGGTCAAAATCTTCTAAGGTTAAATCACCGGAGTAGGTAACCTTTGCCGATTCGGTAGCTAAATTCACGTTGGCTTCTTGCACGCCATCCATCCCTTCCAGGGACTGTTGCACCGAACTTACACAACTGGCACAATGCATACCTTCAATTTTTAGGGTCCGGCTTTGGGCTATCCCTCCGGCAACAGAATACCCGGCCGCTTCGACGGCCTGCGACAGATCATCAACAGATACCTTGTTTTTATCATACGAAACCGTAGCAGATTCGGTGGCCAGATTCACAGAGGCTTCTTCCACACCTTCAATCTTATTAAGAGATTTTTCAACGGCCGACACGCAGCTTGCACAATGCATGCCCTCGATATCCAGTGACTTCTTGTCAAGTTGAGTTGGTGTATCCATAATTCCGATATATTACTGTATTTATTATTGGATCAATAGTTACCATGTACATCAATCTAAATATACAGGTCCAAACTTAAATTGAACTTAAAAATGAAGTCGATTACCTCTAATTTCATGAAGTTTAGTACATTTATTTTTTCATCTCGATATTTCTGAGCTAGCTCTATATCTCTACAAATAAACGGTAATTGTCACTAGCTAAAGGATTTTCAGTTCTTTAGCCATTTAATATAGTAAAGGCAACAGCTATTGACAGTTGCATACTACTGTTTAAACATATAAGAAGTTGTTAATTAATAACGGCAATAAAATAGACAATTCATGTAAACCGCTTAACACTCCTCAACAACAGACCTTCAAAAGAGAAGAAAAGAATTAAGTCACTATAGTTGTACCATTTTTATTGAGCCTTCTCAACTGTTTGGTCAACCAGTAATATATCATTAATCACTCTTGGAGTTTAAATACAACGGGTAAGCTATATTGGACACGAACAGGTACTCCACGTTGACGGCCTGGTTCGAACTCGGCTTGTTTCACACAGCGTAAAGCCTCTTCATCCGCTCCTCCCCCAATACTTCGGACTACTTCTGGATCTTCAACTTTACCTTGTTCATTTACTATAAACCGTACAACTACGCGACCTTCAATGCCGGCCTTGCGTGCCATATCAGGATACTCTACACACTGCTGCAACTTGGCAAGCCCCCCTTTTAATTCAGGCATATGTTCTACAGCTACAAAAAAATCCTCTTCCTCCTCTTCATCTTCCTCCTCTGCTTCTTGGGGAGGATCCGGTACTTCCAAGGCTTCATCAACTTTTATCTCTGCATCGATGTTAATCGTTTGATCTTCAATGATTTCATCATTGGGAACCTCAACAGGTACTTGTGGTTTAGGGGGTGGCGGCGGACGTTCTTCTTGTTTCGTTTGTTCTACCTCCTCCATTGTTACAACTGTCTGCTCTTCAGTAAGTTGAACCTCAGATTTTTCAGTTTTAAAATCTATCTTCATTGCCACAATAAAAATCAAGAGTGCAACTATAAGCCCAATTTCCAAGAAGAGTTTATAGTAGTTCCTGAGATCATATTTGGGATCTTTAAGACCAGAGCTCATAATAACCTCCGTCTTATTTAGAGAACTATTGAAAAAGGCAGCTCTATCTTCTTAGTATTTTCATCATGCTTCCTTAAGCCTTGCTTTCTATTTATATATTTGCAAGTATTAAGCCAGATTGACGCATTTTGCTTTCTTGGCTTGTAGACTTAAATCCTAGTCTTATCATCTCTAAAAAGTATTGCAAAACTGCAATACCTCTGGTGCCTATTCCTGCATAGCTGCAAAAATGCTCATACCAATAATGAATAACCAATATGACTATCTCCCTGATCTGCTTTTATTCTATCTCCCACGTATTATCCGCTGTAAAACAGATCGCTGACATTTTCAAAATTACTCTCTTTACGGGGTTCAACTATAACTTCAACTCCCGAATATAGGCAGTCATTATCTTCACCTATAAATTTCCACTCATAATTTAAGCTTCATTTAAGGTGAAGAGTGTTATTATACGGACAGTTATCAGAAATGCGTTCTGACTAAACAAATTTAATACATAGAGGAGGTACCAATGACTGAAGAGGAATATATCTGCCCTGTAATGGGACATCCCGTTGAAGATACAGAAACCGCTCCCAGCAGCGAATTTAAAGGCACAACATATTATTTTTGCTGCCCACCCTGTAAGGATAAATTTGATGAGGAACCAGAAAAATATCTCCATGATTGACCGGACAAGTCGCGCGGTCAACTTTAACATCATTAAACCTGCTTACTAAGATACATTCATAGAAAACACGTAGAGGTCCCTCCCTGGTAGTACTCCACATTCCCTTTGTGGATACTGTCATCATTTATTTATCCCAACACAATCCCTTATGCGTCTGGTTTTGATCGACCGGACGCATTTTTTAGTTATAGCAAATACTGTAATAAAAATGAATGAGCGCAGAAGTTCATTACATGGATTGTTATATAGTAATAGCTGGAGTTAGGATGACGTTTACCAAAATTAACCCAACAACTTTTAACAAGTATTACAATCTTCATGCGTATAATTATTTCCTTCGTAATCATTATAGCTTTGGCGGGATTGCTCCCCATTCACACCCTCCATGCTCAGCAATCCAAGCAGATGTTGCTTTTTGAAATTGACGGGAACCAATACAAAAAATGCAACTATAATAATGAGGGAGAATTGGAATCCTATGAAAAATTTACTGTCGGTTCCATTGAGAAAGACACAAATACCTACCGGTTACCTGTTGAACTTTATACTTTTAACGCCGAAGGAGAGCTACAAGACAGTACCAAAACCCTTTATACCTGCCAACCTGACGAACAAAAAGTACTGCTAAATGTTTTCCCGTTTACCGACTACGGAAAAGGTAGTAAAATAAAGGTCAACCTACTGGATACCAATGCATTTTACCCGGTAGCTCCAGAACCAGGATGGAAAATAGAATCCATTGATTTTGAAATGAATATCGACAAGGGACTTGTAGGTTTTCTCGGAGGCAAAAGCAAAATAAATATCAATAACCGACGAGTTGTACCTAACGACACCCTTCGAACCGAACAATACCAAATAAATTCAGAAGTAGATCTTGGCGTTTATGTAATGGGTATCAGAATGAAAGAATTCGGATACCGAGTTATTGAAATTATTGACAAGAATCATGGTATTATCTGGCAAAAATTTACCAGTGATGATGACAATAGCTATTTTGTGATACGGCTAATCTGATGAAAATCGTTATTCACTGTCTTTTAAAACTGGCAATCCCAAAGTAATCCAATCGTGTATTCCTCCGCGATAGTACCACATCTTTTCAGCGGGATATCCTGCTTCGAGCAACAGATTAATTGCCTTTTGCGATTGTGGACATTGCGGCCCATTGCAGAAGAAAATAGTGGGCTTTGACCGGTCCAGCTCATCCATCCGATCAACAATATCTGAAATGGGAATTTTATTTGTACCGGCGATTCGTATGCCGTCACGGGTACCGGGAGCTCGTACGTCAATCACTGGAAGCCCGTTCTGAAGATGCTTTATTACTTCCGGCTCACCTACGGTACGGATCCCATCGGCGACCTGGATGGGCTGGATTTCGCCCCACGTAATATCTACTGCTACCAGTCCCTTTGTATTCGGTATGTATTGGGGGGTCATTTGCATTTCGTCTCTTTTGGAAATACGCTTTATCAGTTGTTCTTTTTTGTCCATTCTGTTTTATCCTTGTTTTGTATATCAACTTTTAAACTTTTATCCAGTCAATGCTAAAGGTCGCCGACCGGTCAGATTTGATGTTTGATGGTAATTCCATACGAATATTATAAATTTCAAGGAAATCTCACAGGTATTCACCATCATCAGGGGGGATTAACACGACACTTCGTTAATCAGTAAATAAACTTTTCAATTCATCTTCTGTTGGAATAGGATCGCCGTAGTCACCACGGTAAACGACTTCTCCGTCAACGATAATGTTTGGTGAGGAATGGGCCTCATATTTTTCTACCAGTTCTGGATATTCATCCACGTACCGAACTTCGTACGAAATGCCCATCTTCTTAAGCCGCTCTTCCACCAACGGCCGATGATTACAGTCTTTGGTTGCCAAAATAAGTACTTCCATTTTTAAAGCTTTTGTGTTTGATGTTGAAGTTCTTATTTAGAACTTCTTTTTGTTCTACAAGGTATTCCAAATACCGAACTTCTTCAATATGTCTTCGACCAGGAACCATTGGGTAAAGGATGATTGTAAAAGGTTCAGCCCCACAAATAGGGTAAATAAGTTCCAATAGGTGCTCACAAAATAGCCCCAGTGCCAGACTGCTCGAAATGGATGTCCAGCAGATAGAGTTTCCTGAAGATACCTTTGACGCCGTGGTGGCCACCTTCGTGTTTTGCTCGGTACCCGACCCTATATTAGGACTAAAAGAAGCCCTCCGCGTCACTAAGCCCGGTGGTAAACTTCATCTTTTGGAACACATGCGTGCTGAAAATCCTATGCTGGGTTCGTTAATGGGCAGGCTTGACAGCCCAATACACTATATATGTGGTGTTCACATCGCCCGCCAGACAGTTTTAAATGTTGAAGAGGCAGGATGGAATATTGAACAGGTGCAGGATCTAACCGCAAAGGGGATCTTCAAAAGCATTGAAGCAACAAAACCGCATTAAGCCCCTTTATCTTTTGCTAGCGGAAATTCAACCACAAAGGTACTCCCTTCGCCCTGTCCCTCACTGTAGGCGTGTATTTTTCCATTATAAAGTTCTACAATAGCCTTAACGAGTGGCAATCCCAAACCACTGCCCGGACTTTCCTGCACATCCTGTTGATTAGCACGATAGAATCGCTCAAACAAATGTTTTTTCGTTTCCTCATCAAATCCAATACCCGTATCGGTTAGGTGTAAAACTGCTTTCCCACTGGATCGCTGAAGCTCTAAGTCTATAGCTCCACCTTCGGGAGTATATTTCAATGCATTTTCCAGCAGGTTATTGATAACCTCCTCAATATAGGCTCCATGTGCCCGAACTTGCAGTTCAGGATCAATTTGTGTTTGAATATTGATATTCTTTGCCTGAGCACTTTCCTGATGTTGATCGGCCACTGCTTCTGTAATGCGGCTTATATTAATAGTTTCTGGCTGAGAACGATGCACCGATTCTACTCTTGACAACTGAAGCAGAAGATGTACCATCTCGCTCATGCGACGGGTTTCCGTCAGCATCCGCCGAATGGTTTCCCGATACTCCTCTTTTGAGCGTGGTTTCCGTAGCATAATTTCCGCATCACTTTGCAAAGATGAGAGCGGCGTCATCAGCTCGTGGGCAGCATCAGAGGTGAAACGCTTTTCCCGCTCAAATCCTTTTTGCAGGCGATTAAGCATCATATTAAACGTTTCTGCTAGATCCGTAAGCTCATCCCGTACCTGATAATTCACGGGGATGCGTTTATCCAGATCTGTGGCCGTAATCGATTTGGCGGCCTTGATAATCGAAGATACCGGGGACAGGGCCCGCCGAGAAAGCCAATATCCTCCGAGAATTGAAAATGCCACACTTATTGCAATAAGAACCAATAAATATCGTCTAAACCGACTCAGTTCTTCGTGCAACGTCCATTCGAATCCGGTGACTTCCAGCCAGCCGTTGAGTTCCTCATTGTTATCCATAATCGGATAAAACAACGTACGTGCCGGCAGATTTTGCCACTGGCTACTGAAGGAATATTCCTCGGGTGAATTAGGGATATCAGTTTGCAGCAGTTGGTCGACACCGGCAAAGTTTGGACTCCTGTATATAAGCTGCCCTTCCTGATTATATAATCTCACATAGGTTCCGTACTCAACGCCGCTTTTAAGCGCTGCACTGCGACTATATTCTGACAAGTCAATAGCCAGCGTATCCACGTCGGTATCAATATGGGAAAGCAACTGCTCAGCCTCAAACCGCAAATGGCGATCATAGTTATGGTGGATCGATTGATGAAAGGATTCATATAAAAAATAGCCGAAAGCACTTAGCATAATAAACAAACTCAATCCATACCAAAATGCCAGCTTCTTAGAAATAGACAGGCGATCAAAAAAGCTCGTCAAACTACTCACAATCTTACTCATTTTCTTTTATTAAGTCACCATTCAATCGATATCCTGCGCCCCGTATGGTTTCGATAACTTGGGAGTGGTCCTCCAAAAATGCTTCCTCGCACTCTTCAAACGAATCGGCCAGCTTCTGGCGCAGCGTGGAAATCGTCGCCTCAATGGTATTATCGCTCACGTGATAGGCCGATCCCCATACCCGCTCTGCCAGTTGGGTTTTAGAAAACACCGTTTCCGGCTCACTCACCAAAAGTTCTAACAAAATAAACTCTTTCGGCCGAAGCGATCGCTTAATATCACACACTTTCACCCAGTGTTTACGTGCGTCCAGTTCTATAGGTCCCACCGAAACCACTTCCTCATTCTGCAACTCAGAGGAACGTCGTCCCAATGCCCGAACGCGGGCCAGCAGCTCTTCAAACGAAAAGGGTTTGCCCATATAATCATCGGCTCCGGCATCAAGCCCCGATACCTTGTGATCCAGGTCCCCGAGTGCCGTCAGCATAAGGACCGGGAAGGTCCGATCTTCGTCGCGCCAGTGCTCCAGAATTTGCTTGCCATCACGATTGGGCAGCCGCCAGTCCAAAATAACCAAATCATAATCGTTTACCAGTCCTTGCAGCTCCGCCTCTTCCCCATCATGCATCACCTCAACCGCGTGGCCCTCTTCTTCCAGCCCCCGCTTTAAATTGCTGGCCAACTGCTTTTCATCTTCCACTAAAAATATCCACATACAAACAGATTAATTAGATGCATTCATTAAATAGCGAACGTAAGATAAAAGATGCTGACCAATAATGTTTTAAGCTTAATTTAAGGTGCAATACCGTATATTTAAGTATATCATAAATTAAGAGTTTCGTATCTTTATATTGCAGTCAACCAACTATTCGTATTATGAAACATGCCTACCTACTTATTCTCATAATATTAAGTACCGTACTACTTTTATCAGGTTGTAACACTTCTACGGAGTCTGAAGAGCCCGACCCCGTCTTTCCGATGTATATAGATGAGGATGGCAATGACATCAATGATTATGTCGAGCAAGGAACCCACGAATCAGGTCCCGATATTTCTACCGCCACAACTGGTACTCCGGGTGGTGCTCCGGGCCACTCTTTTATTGATTCTGACGATGACGGTATCTGCGACTATGCCCAGGATGGCAGTCCAACCTGGCACGGCCCGGGATTTATCGATGATAATGATAACAGCATTTGTGACTACTGGGATGAATCCCATCCCATGCATAGCCGGCATGAAGGAATGCGTTTTCATGATGAGAATGGAAATCACATAAACGACTACTTTGAAAAAGAAACCCATCGTTCAGGTGGTCATAACTTTGTTGATGAGAATGAAGACGGAATTTGTGACTATGCTCAGGACGGGAGCCCCAGCTGGCATGGACCCGGCTTTGTAGATGGAAATCACAATGGAATGAGCGACCACTGGGAAAATGGAGGCCGCGGACACGGCGGCATGATGGGAGGCGGTCATCATTAGGAAAATATTCTTCTTAGTGCATGACAAATCCTGTTCATAGCAGGTAACTAAAATATGGAATTCTTTAAGCTTGATTTAAGGTTCTCCTGTTATATTTCGGGACTATGTTGAAATATTTTTTTCTAACACTGAACAAAGAGACAAACATCCAGTTATGAGTGACGATAATAACAGCATAAGCCGCCGAAAATTCCTGCGCTATACCGCTTCGATGGCCGCTATGGCAGGCATAAGTACCGTTCTGCCGACCTACGCTTTTGCCGGGTTTAATGATCGGGAAGTACTGACTCCCAAAGGCCCCGACAATGTCATTGATCTGACTATCGGCAAAATGCCCCACAAGGTCGACGGAAAGCAAGGCGAAGCCATTGGCATCAATGGCACGGTGCCCGGTCCCCTGATCCGCTTGCAAGAAGGACAGGACGTGCAGCTCCGGGTAACCAATGAACTGGAGGAGTCTACCTCCATTCACTGGCACGGGATCCTCCTGCCTTTCCAGATGGATGGCGTGCCCGGCGTTAGTTTTGACGGCATTGCCCCCGGTGAAACCTTTGAATACCGGTACCCGGTGCGGCAAAACGGGACCTACTGGTATCACAGCCACTCGGGCCTGCAGGAACAGCTCGGCCACTACGGGCCGCTGGTTATTGATCCGGCCGATGAGGACCCGGTCGACTATGATCGCGAATATCCGATTGTTCTTTCTGACTGGACCTTTGAAGATCCGCATGACGTGCTGGACAATGTAATATCACTGGATGCCTACTACAATTACCAGCAGCGAACGCTTGGAGAGTTTTTCAAGGATATAAAGGAGAACGGGTTTGGAGATACCGTTAAGGACTATCACTCATTTGGAAAGATGCGTATGAAAGCGACCGATCTGTTGGATATAACCGGCGCCACCTACACCTATCTGATGAACGGTCGCGGCCCCGACTCCAACTGGAACACCCTGTTCAAGAAAGGCGAAAAAGTGCGCCTGCGATTTATCAACGCCTCGGCGGGCACCACGGCTTTTGATGTGCGCATTCCCGGCCTGGAGATGACGGTAGTACAAGCCGACGGCCAAAATGTAGAGCCGGTGCCCATCGAGGAGTTCCGCATCGGTATTGCTGAAACCTATGATGTGATTGTCGAACCCAAAGAAGAAAAACCCTACACGATTTTTGCCGAGTCCCTAGACCGCGGCGGTTATGCTCGCGGTACGCTGGCCCCACGTGAAGGGATGGAAGCCCCGGTGCCTGACCTGCGTCCCCGTCCCACACGCAGCATGCGGGATATGGGCATGATGATGCAGATGGGTGACATGGATATGGAAAAAGGAGATATGAAGGAAATGGACCATGGAGAAATGGATCACAGCGGCATGGACATGCCCGCTATGAAAGATACCCCCGTCAAGCATGGGCCCGACAAACACGGTATAGGTGCAGCGGCCATCGCCCAAAACCAGTTTAATCGGTTGGATGAACCGGGCATCGGTCTGGGTAACGACGGGCGCAAAGTGCTGGTGTACAATGATCTCAGGAGCCTGCGTCCCAACAAAGACAAACGTGATGCCCAGCGCGACGTGGAGCTGCACCTGACCGGGAATATGGAACGCTACATGTGGTCGTTCGACGGCGAACAGTTTCACGAGGTGGACGGTCCCATCGAGTTCAAACACAACGAGCGGCTGCGACTGACGCTGGTCAACGACACCATGATGGAGCATCCCATCCACCTGCACGGTATGTGGATGGAGCTGGAAAATGGAAACGGGCAGTACAATCCCCGGCAACATACTCTGCTCGTGCAGCCGGCCCAGCGTATTTCGGCCTTGGTTACCCCGCGCGACAAAGGACGCTGGGCCTTCCACTGCCACATCCTGTACCACATGGAGCGCGGGATGTTCCGCGTGGTCCAGGTCGCGGATGAAGACGACAGTATTTATGGACAGGATTATTCATAAGGAGCGCCAACAAACTTTTAAAAACGAATTTTATCTGACATACAAATTTGCATAACAATGACCATGATAAAACGCATAGCAACATTCATTCTCACCACTTTTGTTATCATTGCAATCGGCGGCAGTTCAGCCTTTGCCCAAAAAGCTCCTGAGTTCAGCAATGACCTGATGATGGGCGATAACACCTACGTCTACCTGATTGCTGAAAAGCTGGAATATCGCAGCGTGAGTGGAGTAAATCCCCTTATGTGGGAAGTGCAAGGGTATGTAGGCAAGGACCTGAACAAATTCTGGTTTAAGTCGCACGGCGAAGCATTGACCACCGAGAGCGAAGCCGAAATGGAATTCCAGGGTCTCTACAGCCGGGCCATCACCACGTATTTTGATCTGCAGGCCGGAATCCGTTACGACTTAGCCTATGAAGGTGGCGGCAACAAGTCGCGCGCTTTGGCAGTTCTGGGACTACAGGGAATGGCTCCTTACTTCTTTCATGTCGATGGCGGTATGTTCGTCAGTGAAGACGGCGATCTGTCGGCCTCTTTGGAAGCCGAATATGATCTGCTGTTTACCCAGCGACTGATCGGTCAGCCCGTTTTCGAAACCAGTGTTGCCCTGCAGGATGTTCCCGAGTGGGGCGTCGGATCCGGATTCAATAACATCGGACTCGGTTTCCGGCTTCGCTATGAGTTCGCGCGGGAATTTGCCCCCTACATCGGCATCAACTGGGAGCGTAAGCTGGGTGAAACCGCCGACATGGCTCGCGCCGGTGGCGGACATGTCAGTAACTTTAGCATGCTCGGTGGGGTTCGCATGTGGTTTTGATATGAGGTCTAATTATTTAAGGAACAAATTTTAATCCAGTGTTCCTCTCATTTTGTACCACTAACTATATGGAAGGTATAAGTTGGTTAAACATGACATTGTATTAGAAATAAAGACATATATTTAACCTCAGAAATGCATCACATACTAAAGCTTAATAGTTATTCATATATAATGGCAAAACTTTAGTTGCCAATGAATTTAAAGAGAAAATCATCACTGAAGCTTATTGGATAGCATGAATTTAGCACTCTTTGGCGCTACAGGTGGAACAGGTAGATGTATCTTAAGCCAAGCATTACAAAATAGAGATCATAATATTAGAGCCTTGGTACGCAGTCCCGGCAAATTACAAATTGAGGATCCCAAGCTTAATATAATAAATGGGAATATATTAGAGAGGAAAGATGTACATAAAACAATTTCAGGTACGGATGGAGTATTATCTGTACTAGGAAATACGGGTAATAATCCAAGTGATTTACATACCAAGGGAACGCAGCATCTATTGTCTGGCATGGATTATCATAATGTAAATCGGATAGTTATCTTGACTTCAATGGGCTTGGGAGAAAGCCGGAATCAGATTCCATGGTTCACGAGACTTTTTACAAAAATTTTTCTCCGTGAATTGATGGCAGATAAAAGACGCCAAGAAAAATTAATTGAGGAAAGTAATCTGAACTGGACGATCATTCGCCCGGGTGGATTAACCAACAATCAGAGAACCAAGGATGTTTACAAAGGAACCGATCCCGAAATTATGGCTGGGCCCATTGCACGAAATGAAGTAGCTAAATTTATGTTGGATACCGTCACATCAAGTAAATTTTTGCAAGAAAAGCCAGTAATAACTTCGAAACGAAGCTTTGATTTAAACTCTTTGTATGGTCAGTTCAAGCAATTGTTTAGCCATATTTTAAATAGTTAGATAAGACAGCCATCCTGCAACAATTATAGCCGAAATTCGAGTCTATATTTTTTAAAAAATACTTAGTATAACATGGATTTTATTAGTCTATACGGCGAATCGGCAAAAACAGCACTGGGATTTTTCTGGAAGTCCGGCTGGGCATTTATACTTGGCTATTTTGTCAGCGGGATGATCCAAGCCTTTGTTCCCAAAAAAGAGCTCACCAAATACATGGGGGACGCCGATTTCAAAAGTATTTCCCTATCCACTTTCTTTGGCGCAGCCTCCTCATCCTGTTCGTTTGCTGCCTTAGCCGCTGCCCGTTCCCTTGTCAAAAAAGGAGCCCATTTTGTTGCAGCTGTGGCTTTTATGTTCGCTTCTACCAATCTGGTTATTGAGCTGGGTATTTTGATTCTCATCTTTCTGGGTTGGCAATTCCTTGCCGCTGAACTTATTGGCGGGCTCGTGCTCATTGCCATTAGCAGCCTGCTCATCAAATGGACCTATCCGGAAAGCTGGCTGCAGGCGGCTCGTGAAAAAGTAGAAGAGGAAGACGATGGTCTGACGGAAGATTTTGATTGGAAAAAACGCATCAAAAGCAAAGAAGGATGGCAACTGGTCGGGCATAAATTTGTGAACGACTGGAAAATGGCGTGGGAAGATATTCTGATCGGTTTCACCATTGCTGGATTTGTGGCCGTACTGGTTCCCGAGTCATTCTGGACCACCCTTTTTCTGGTTGATGCCCAACATCTGCCCGGCTGGCTAGTGACCGTGGAGAATGCGCTTGTAGCCCCGTTTGTTGCAGCTGCTACCTTTATCGGATCGATGGGGAATATTCCCCTGGCAACGGTTCTCAATCAAAACGGCGTGCTCTTTGCCGGGATTATGGGATTCATCTACTCTGACCTGATGGTGCCTCCACTGGTCCATATCAACGCTAAATACTACGGTTGGCGGGTCGCACTGTATATTGCCGGAGTAATGTTTGTCAGTATCGTTCTCACAGCTTTAATTCTGAACGGGATATTCTCCTTTCTGGACATTATCCCGGAAAGCCGGCGGGTTGTATCGGAGATCACGCAGTTTAAAATTGACTATACCTTCTGGATGAATCTGGTTTTCGTCTGGATCGCCGGAGCACTGGTATGGTTGCATAAGAAATACATGCAAACCCACGAGATGAAAATGATGGATATGGAAAGTGGCGGCAAGATTAAGAACATTGCCGTAACATTGTTTATTATCATTAACGTCTTGGGATTATCGGCATTCGTTTATACCCAACTACTTTAACTCAAAAATTTCTGTCTATGGAACTAATTCCCGAATGGGCTCCTAACATACATCCGATACTGGTTCACTTCCCCATCGCTATTATTCTGCTGGCAGTATTGATGGAATTGCTAAACTTTTTTCTGCCGGATGATTGGTGGGATGATCTAAAATCTACCATTTTGTATGGAATTGGAGCGATTTCAGCTATTGTAGCCTACTACTCAGGAACCTGGGCAGCCGATAGCGTCTTTCTGCCGTCGCAGGCTCAAAACGTGTTAAACAGTCATTCCGACTGGGCACTCTGGACCGTCTGGTTTTTTGTAGGATACGTTGTCCTGCGAATAGGGCTTCACCGGTATAAAACCTTTGATCGGAAAAGCATCAAAGTCGTCGTATTCATTCTTGCACTACCCGGGGTATTTCTGCTGTACGAAACCGGTGACCATGGAGCTGAATTAGTATTTGGGTATGGGGCTGGAACGGGACAACTGCTCCAGCAAGAAGAAACGACAGCTCTCGGAGATAGCCTTTCTACACAGTCAAATACTACGTTCGAGGTAACCGACAGCAGCAACTGGTCATGGGAGATCGGCCCCAATGGTGTAAGTACACTACTTTCTCGTTTCCGCTGGCTGGAAGGTTCCGTCCAAGACCTACAGCCTGTAGTTATCCAAAATGAAGATAACTATCTGCTAAATTTTACCGTGGATTCAACATCCAACTTCTTTGTGGAAAAAGGTACTGTTCAAAACGTTCAGGTTGACTATTATCTGGACCTTTCTGAGTTCAATGGACAGGTTTCGCTCGTCAACCACGTGCAGGATGACCAAAACTATGACTTTATAGCACTGTCATCTGATGGCACCATATCTCAGGGACGAGTAAGCGAGGGCAACCGTGAAGTATTTGCCGAAGAATCTTATTCTGCTTCAGGCATGCTGTTTATTCGAACCGTTGGGAATGACACTCACTTCCGAGCCTATATCAACAAAGAGATGGCCGTTCATGGTCACGGAGAGGCCCCGGAGGCCGGCAAAGTAGGACTTAAAATCGATGGAAACGGAACCATACTTATTGATAGCATTTCTTTAACACAACTTAATTAATTAAACCACTTATGTATTCCCGAATATCATTAGCTGTAGTTTTCCTATTTATAATTGGAACTTCTATATCTGTAGGGCAGCCTTCTGCCTCAGAGAAAAATATAATTAAGACGCTTGATGCATTCCACCAAGCCATTATTGAGAACGACAGCCAAGCGGCCAAAAATCTACTCTCAGAATCTGTACGAATTCTTGAAGGCGGAAATATCGAAACTAAAGAGGAATACTTGTCTCACCATTTTCATTCTGATGGCAAGTTTCTAAGTGCCATGAAACAGGAAGTTGAATCACAAACTGTTACGATTGAGGGCAATACCGCTTGGGTTTCAACCCAAACACATACCTGGGGCACCTACAGCGATAGTAAATTAGATCTTAACAGTCTCGAGCTAGCTGTCCTGAAAAAGGGAGAAGGAAACTGGCAAATCACCGCGCTTCACTGGTCTTCTGCTAGTCGAAGCTGAATTAAATCTAGGGTTAGCGGCACTAATATTTATGTAATGCATAGAAAAGAGCAGGAATTCCAAGTGGGAAAGCCAGTATCCCAAACGTTGCAATAGGATATTTAGCTTTTTGGGTGTATAGACAAGCACATATAGTCGCGATAATTCCAACTCCTACTATCCCATAAGCAATATTACTCCAAAACGGTTCATAGGATGAACAATAAAGCCAGCAAGCAATAGTATAAGAAGGCGCATTCCAGGTGGCAGGCTCAAGTTTAGGCCAGAAAAACCGGCAATAGGTCGTCCACCCCAACATTGCCAAGGTTGGGTATCCTACAAGCCACCGTAATGGTGTAGCATTCCCTTTCCTAACTACGAACCACTGATAACCTCTCAGGAAAAGCGCCGGAAAACCAATAATCCAAAGCCAGATGCCTATAGTGTAAGTCACAGGCCAATGCTCAACTCGTGGTTGAGTTATCGGTAAGTGCAGATTAGAAGGGATCGAAAACCAGGGAAAGGATGAATCTGGAACGGCATTAGTAAACAGGGAAAACAGGCAAAGAAACGTTCCTACAATGAGACCATATAAAGCATAACGCGTATACGTGCGCAAAACCTTTGGTAATCTATATTTACAGCTTCCTACCATATTTTATGCTTCAGCTAATCTTATTACTCAAGTAGTTTTTTTAAAATTAATACCTTATAAATTATTGTGAGATAATCCTTAGATCAAGAGAACCAACACATTAAAGACCATTTTCATATTGATTAAAGGATATAAAGCCCAACCAATATTAAGGCAAAAAAACGCTTGACTCTCGACCATGGTACAGGCCTTATATTACAGGTGAATTGGACTCGTAATTAAACTAACAGTTGTTATGCCCCTTAAAAAAGGAGAAGTTTATCAGTGTCCCGACGAGAATTGTGGCTGCGAAGTCACCGTAACCAAAGGAGCACTCAGCGATTGCTCAGGGACGCAAAACCCAACCTGTTGTTGTGGTAAAACCATGCTCAAGAAAAACTAAGAGCAATAAGCATCCGGGATTCTACCTCGGATGCTCATAACAGTTGGACATTGTATTTATAGTAAGTAGGTGACGTATATGTTTGAAGATATGGATGAAAAATATGAGGGAATCACCACCTATAAAATTGGTGAAGTTGCCAGTCGGGCTAACGTTAATAAAGAAACGGTTCGTTATTATGAGGAGCGGGAACTTATTCCTAAACCAGATCGTCGCCGGTCTGGCTACCGCATCTTTACCCAACGACATGTTAATCAAATAAAATTCATCAAACGCGCCCAACAATTGGGATTCACATTAAGTGAAATTAAGGAACTATTAGAACTGCGCCTGGATAAGGAAACGTCCTGTTCGGAAATCAAAGAAGAGGCCCGACAAAAATATCAGGACATTACCCAAAAAATTAAGGACCTACGCCAAATACAAGACACCCTTGTTGATCTAATAGATTCCTGCTCAGAAGGAGGGCCTATTGCTGATTGTCCAATATTGAATGCGCTGGAAGGAGAAAACCAAACCGGACGGGAGCTGCGACAATGAACAACGCCAACCGCCAAATAACGCTTCAGTCAACAATCACTTGTCCGAAATGTGGCCATCAGTCCATAGAAGAGATGCCGACGGATTCTTGCCAGTATTTTTGGGAATGTCCCAGTTGTGGAGAGGTATTAAAACCGAAACAAGGAGACTGTTGCATATTTTGCTCATACGGTGATACTCCATGTCCACCTGTTCAAAAGGAGGAATCCTGCTGTTAATTATTGAACTGATTTGAAGCAATAATATTTGGATAAAAAGGTTGCATATATAACCCCAATGGTAAGGAATTTCATGTCACCATTTGTTACCTAAAATAGCTTAATCCATATGTTTGAATTCTATTAAATTTTACCGAAATTCTTCTGCGCTACTCTCAAGTAGCGTCTCTCTTGATGAATAGTCAGGGCCCCGGCTTTGAACGGCTGGGGCTTTCTTAATTTTGCCTTTCTCAGAGTTCCCACATATTCTCATTTTCAGACAATTAAAACCATCTCAATTGTTAGGGAACCGTATATTCGACTATCACCCGTTATAGTTTCGATAGTGAAAACCCACGTTATTCAAGTGAATTAAAGCTGTTCAATTTTATAGCCTCTAATGGATCATTTCTCATTTCTCCCAATAGAGGTTAGATGTAATATCATAGAACAACTCATAGTCACATAGGGGAAATCATGTTGGCTATACTCACCACTTTTTTTCATTTTCCTATTTTGTTCCCTTTACTGCTCTCCCATTCTTCGGTAACCTGAATTGGGAATTCATAGTAAATGGTTGATTGGTATTACTAATGACTGGGATAGATATATTTATTATAGCAATGTGTTTTAACTTAAATAATTACATAAATGCACACGATAACCGTATTAGGGGCAGGCATGGTTGGCAGCGCTATAGCTGCAGACTTAACACCCGATTTTGATGTAACACTGTTTGATATTGACCAAAACAGGTTGAATCATGTCCAACAAAAATATGATGTCCAAACTAAACAGGCTGATCTTTCCCAATCGCACTTATTAAAGGAGGCTATAGGAGATGCTGACTTGGTGGTTTCGGCAGTACCCGGGTTTATGGGTTTTGACATATTGCATGAAATTATAAAAGAGAAAAAAGATGTAGTTGATATCTCATTTTTTGATAAAGACCCTTTCGAGTTAGACAAATTAGCCCAAAAGCATGAGGTAACAGCTGTGGTTGACTGTGGTGTGGCTCCGGGTATGAGTAATATAATCCTGGGGTATTATGACCAGCAGATGAATATTGAAGAGTTTGAATACATGGTCGGCGGCTTGCCAGTCAAACGTAGCTGGCCATATGAATACAAGGCCCCCTTTTCCCCTATCGATGTGATTGAGGAGTACCTCCGTCCCGCGAGGATGCGCATCAATGGAGAAATGGTGACGAAAGAAGCATTATCCGAACCAGAATATGTAGACTTTGATTCCATTGGTACGCTCGAGGCGTTTAACACGGATGGACTTCGGACCCTGCTTCAGACAATGGAGATCCCTAATATGAAAGAAAAGACGCTCCGCTACCCCGGACATATTGAGTACATGCGTTTGTTACGTGATACGGGGTTTCTCAGTAAAGAAAAGGTGAAAATAAATGGGTGTACCGTTCGACCGCTCGATCTTACGGCTAAAATGCTTTTTCCCAAATGGAAATTGGCGGAAGAGGAAGAGGAGTTTACAGTAATGCGAGTTATTATGCGTGGCATGGAGGATAGCGAACCCTTTGAAATACGCTATGATCTCTATGACAAGTTTAACCGAGAAACCGGGATCTCATCAATGGCCCGAACAACCGGTTACACAGCGACAGCGGTGGCGCGATTAGTTATATCAGGTAATTATAGTAGAACGGGGATCATAGCACCGGAGTTTCTGGGAGCAGACACCGAAAGTTTTACAAAAATTCTTGATTATTTGGAAGCCCGCGGTGTCCAATATAACGTTAGCCGAATGTAAATCTGGATTCAATTAAATAGTTACACGATAGGCCTGTGTCTTTCAGGTACAATTTTCTTATTTCTTCTCAAAATGAGAAAGCTTAGGATTCATGTTCCTCACTTCGTTTATAAGCTTAGTGCCTACCAATCATGATTGGTCTTAAAATGATATTCAATATTTGGGCAGGTCAAGACCTATCATTTATTTACAAATATTAATTTTCTATATAAAAAATAAAGGAGTATTATATCTTCTATAAGATTGCCAGTGATATATTGATTATATCATCTGAGAAGGCTATTACCCATTTGCATTATAGGAGTATCAGTAATTATAAAATCAACACAAATTATAACCGAATCATATACTGAGGAGCATATTCGATGGACACGGATCAACGCTTCAGAAAATATTATCAAACAGGTCAGTACAAAGGGTTTTATATGATCCACGAACATTTTTGTGCATTCTCATGTACAACATTCGTTACCTTTTCGAATGGAAAGAAAAATATTTACACCAGCGGAATATTTTCCGAAGAAGCAACGGTTAATGCGTTTAAAGCGATAGACCAATACCATGCGCAAAAGAGGAATACGGAAAGCTTGCTTGTTAAAGCCTAACAGAAATGTCTTATTTGATCACTAAACTCACGTTTAGGTCATAAATAATGATTCTAAAAATCTACGCATTTTCTTCAAAATCATGAATCGCAAGGTTGGAGCTCATTGAATTTCCTTTTAGTTCACAAGATATCTTTTGAATTTGATACTAAAATTACAAAATTCCAGAAAGCTTTAGGTTTCAGTACAACAACTAATACGTCATCATTAGCCCAATGATATATAGTTGGCATATCGGGCTATTGTAAACAATATCTTTTTGGGAGTACGACATAATGGGAGATTATATGAAGAAGGTAGCAATACTTCTATCTAAACGATCAGTGCTTCTACTGCTGGTATATATCATTGTTGCCACATCCTGGATCTTTATCACCGATCAGCTTGTCCAACCGATGGCCAATGATTCGGACACGACCTATCTGCTAATTTCGCTGAAAGACTGGATTTTTATCGTCATCAGTGGATTAGTGTTGGTTTACTTTGCTAGTCAAAAGCGGGAGGCACAACAAGATTTGGCCAGCACCGAGCGGAAATATCAGAAACTGTTTCAACACAGCTCGGATGGTATTATGCTCACCAACCCCAACGGAGCTATCCTGAAAGTAAACCCTGCCGGCTGTCGCATTTTAGGTCGCAAGGAAGAAGACATTAAAGCGTTGGGGCGAGAAGGAATAACCAAGAATGATGAAAAAATGCAGGAAGCCCTTAAAAGACGGGAGGAAACCGGCCATTTCTCTGGTGAGGTGACGGTCATTCACAAAACGGGGAAACCTATTCCTGTTGAACTGACTTCCTCGGTATTCCATATGGAGGGTGAGGGACTTCAAACGAGCATTATTTTTCGAGACATTACTGACCGAAAGAAACATGAACGGCTCCTCCAAGAACAGATCCGGATGCGCGCCGCTATCATGGAGGTCGGGGCCAAAGCTCTCGAGGCAGGAAAGCTAACATCATTTTACGAGATGCTTGTCCAAGAAATGACCGCTCTACTCGATGCCCAGAGAACCCAACTGTTCCGCTTTACGGAAGACTCCGGAGTGCAGCTGCTGGCCAGCAGTCCACCACTCGAGGCATCCCCAGTAGGTGGCCATGAATTCGTGGACTTACAAACCATCAACACGCCCCAAGTTATACAACCCGACCAGCTACGTCCCCTAACCCAACGAACATCTGATTCCTCGGTTAGCTACGGCGTTATTATTCCCGGGGATTCCGGGCCGCTTGGATTTGTGGCTGTTCAGTATTCGGGCAACTATGAGCTGAATACCAATGACGAGCTATTCCTCAAAGCCGTGGCTCATATTATTAGTATCACCACGGCTCGCAAGCAAGCCGAACAACAGCTCCAGCAGTCCCTTGACGAAAAGAAAACGCTGCTGGCAGAAATCCACCACCGGATTAAGAATAATTTGGCCGTAATATCGGGACTGCTAGAAGTGCAAGCCCTAGAAACAGAAGATGAACAGGTTCGGTTCACGCTTCATGATAGCCAACAGCGAATTCAAACCATTGCTACCATCCATGAAAAACTATATCAAAATAATACCCTAGCAGAAATTTGTACTAAGGGATTTATCGAAGATCTAATTAGTTCTATCCACAACGCCCATAATCCCGGCAACCAACAAGATATTACCTACCAAACAAATATTGAGGACATTGGATTGGATATGGACCAAGCCATTCCTCTCGGCCTTATTGTTAATGAGCTGGTAAGCAATACCTATAAACATGCCTTTGAGGGGCAACAGCAAGGCCTTGTATCCATCCACTTGGAGAGCGAAGGCGATACGATGTACCTTCGAGTCACTGATAACGGGAAGGGACTACCAGAAGATTTTACCATGCAGCAAAACAATTCGTTAGGCATGAATCTTATTCAAACTCTGGCTCATCAGTTAGAGGGACAGCTCGAATATCAGAACACAGAACATGGATGTGAATTTACCGTAACAGCGCCATTGCCACACTAAGTATTATTACTAATTTCTAATAGCATTTTTCTTAATTTACTGAGTTTCAACGGGCTTAAAATATTAAGTCAATTCCTAACCCCTTTTAAAGCAAGGGAGAAAAAAATACTACCCAACAAACAACTACAGATCTTCTAACTCACTACTTTCTCTGATATTAATCCCCGAAATATTTCCTTAAGAAGAAGTAACGAAAATATGCAATCTTACATTCTAGGTGTATCTTAATAAGATAAACACCTAGCCCTATTGTCCCCAACAGAGAGTTCTTAATGACGGCTTACTATGGACATCAAAAATATTGATTTTTTATTTAGCGAAAATCCCAATCCAATGTGGATCTATGACCCTTCGGATCTATCTATTAAAGCGGGTAATAAAGCAGCTTGTGATTTATACGGTTATTCGGAAAACGAATTGGTGTCCATAACCATTGCAGACCTACGTCCCGCAAGCGAAAAGGCAAAACTGGAGGAGTATTTAGAAACCCCAGCGAAAGATTTCAATAATGCCGGCATATGGAAACACAAAAAGAAAAGCGGTGATATTCTATTTGTCCGGGTGCTATCAAATCCTATCCGTTACAATGAGAAGCAATACAAACTCGTTACCGTACATGATGTAACCAACGAAATCCAATATAAGCAAGAACTCCATCAGCTTGTAGAGAATAGTTTGGATGGAATTATGCTTACCAGTCCTGATGGAAAAATTTACCGCGCGAATCGATCAGCATGTGAAATTTTAGGAATGGAGGAGCAAGAAATTATCAAGCGTGGTCGCGAAGGTATAACCTACGAAGGTCAAAAACTTCGGAAAGCAATCAATAGACGAAGCCAATCTGGTAATTTTTCCGGTGAATTGACCTTTATACACAAATCGGGACGCAAAATTCCTGTTGAACTCACCACTTCTGTATATACCAACCTGCAAGGAGAACAACGAACGAGCTTGGTATTTCGTGATATTACTCAACGCAAAGAAACCCAACAGAAACTCCGTGATATCCTTGAGCATAGCACTAACATGTTTTATCGTCATGATACCAACAATACAGTTACATATGTAAGCCCGCAGGCAAAAGAATTCTTGGGAGTTACGCCTGGAAAGGTCCAACATCAGTGGACCGATTTTATCACGGAAAACCCTGATAATCAAAAAGGATACGAATACACCCAAAAAGCCATAACAACAGGACAAGCTCAACCATCATACCCACTTGAGCTCCAAAAAACGAATGGTGAAAAAATTTGGGTTCGCGTGAATGAAGCCCCGATTGTCGAAAATGGTAAACCAGTTGCTATGGTCGGATCTCTAACCGATATCACGGAGCAAAGGCAATACGAGGAACAACTTCAGGAAAGTCTTAAGCGCTACCACTATGTAACTAAGGCTACGAATGATGGTATTTATGACTGGAATATTATAGATGACCACCTTCATCTGGGTGAAGGCTTTTACGATATAATTGGTGAGGAAATTGACTTACAGAGTTGCACGTTGGAAGAGTATGCCCAACTTGTTCATCCGGCGGATCACCCAACGGTACAACAGGACCTGAATGAGGCATTGGCACATCCTTCTAAAAATCACTGGGAGCATGAATACCGATTTAAAAAATCAGATGGCGGATACGCCCATGTAATTGAAAACGGTTATATCATTCGGGATGATGACGGCGCAGCCATTCGCATGATTGGAGCTATTCGGGATGTAACCGAACAGCGGAAGTTGGAAGATCTCTTAGAGGAAGCCCAACGAATGGCCGGTATTGGCGCCTGGGAAGTAGATCTTATCAGCGATGAGATATATTGGTCTTCTATTACAAGAGAAATCCACCAGGTCGATTCCGACTATACCCCTGATCTTGAAACCAGTATTAGCTTTTATAAAGAAGGAAAACATCGGAAAACCATACAAAGAATCGTCCAAGAAGCAATTGAAGATGGCATATCTTCAGATATTGAAGCGCTGCTCATAACAGCAAAGGGGAATGAACGATGGGTACGAGTAAAAGCTGAACCCGAAATCATTCAAGGTGAATGCGTGCGCCTTTACGGAAGCTTTCAGGATATCCATGACCGTAAGGTTTCCCAGCTAAAGCTCCAGCAGGCATACAAAGAACGCCAACAAATTCTGGAACGTATTAACGATGCTTTTTATGCAGTAGACCGAGACTGGACGGTGACGTACTGGAACAAGCAAGCAGAAGAAACACTAGGACCTTCACAGTCAGAGATGATTGGCGAGAACCTTTGGGAAAAGTTTCCCGCGGCCAAAGAGCTCAAATTTTACCCCAACTATCAACAAGCTCTCAATGACCAAACGTCTGTTCAATTTGAAGAGTTCTTTCATCCGTTAAAGCAATGGTTTGAAGTCAGTGCCTATCCTTCCCCTGACGGTCTCAGTGTGTTCTTCCGAGATATTACCGGCCGAAAAGAAACGGAAGAGTCACTGCGAGAAGTATATCGTAGGAAACGATTAATTTTAGAATCCACCGAAGAAGGTATCTATGGCATCGACACTGAAGGACGCTGTACTCTTATCAATGCATCCGCCGTGAAGATGCTTGGTTATAGTACAGAAGAGTGTATAGGAAAGAACATGCATGATTTAATCCATCATACCCATAAGACTGGAGAGCCCTATCCTGAATCAGGATGCCCCATATTTGTTGCAAAAAACCAGCATGAAAGCTGTAGGATAGCAGATGAAGTGTTCTGGAGAGCTGACAATTCTTGTTTTGAAGTGGAATATACCTCCAATCCCATGATTGAAGATGGAAAAATTAAAGGAGCTGTCATAGTTTTCTCTGATATCACAGAACGGAAACAAAAGCAGGAGGAAATTCGACAGGCCAAAGAGCGCTATGATATCGCATCCAAAGCCACCAGCGATACCATTTGGGATCTTGACTTGCAAAATGATACGATCGAGTATAACAGCAATATCTATAACATGTTCGGATATAAAACCCAACAGGTCAATCAGGTTGGTGATTGGTGGCGTGACAAGATCCACCCAGAAGATCGCCCCGTTGTACTAGCCCAAATTGAAGGAGCACTGAAAACCAATTCTGACCGCTTCCAGATGGAGTACCGGTTCCAAGCTGCCGATGATTCGTATAAATACATTTATGATCGTGCCTTTATAGTAAAAGATGAGAATAGCGAAGCTTTACGTATGATTGGCGCCATGCAGGATATTACGGATCGTAAAAAAGCGGAGCTGGAATTAATTGAATCATTCCAAGAAAAAGAAATGCTCCTGCAGGAAATTCACCATCGCGTAAAGAATAATCTAGCTATTGTAACAAGTATGATGCAGCTGCAGGCGATGGAGACAGAGAATCCAGACCTACAAGGAGCTCTTCAGTCTGCTCAGCAACGAATTCAAACTATTGCCAACATCCACGAATTGTTGTACGGCTCGGAAAGTCTATCACATTTAAACTTTGGAGAAAATATTAGGCAGCTGTTGCATAATCTTAGAGAGATATATGACAACGGTAAACAAATTGCCGTGGATCTACACGTTGATGATATTCCTTTGAATATAAATCAAGCGATCCCCTGTGCGCTTATGGTCAATGAAGTTGTTACCAATGCCTATAAACATGCATTTAACCATCAAAAGGAAGGGAGGATTACTGTTCATCTACATGAAGCAGACGGTAATGTAAAAGTTGAAATTACTGATAATGGCGTAGGCATACCCACAAATTTAGCACAAGAGGATTTACCAACGATCGGAATGACGTTAATCACATTGCTAAAACAACAACTTGAAGGGGAGATAAGCTTTTCAAATACAAATGGCACGCAATTTAGCCTAGAGTTTAAAAAGGCCGATATGAAAGGCATTGGGAGCAGTTTAATAGAAAATTAAATAGGTGACTCCAATGTTTTCAATGAAAATCTCGGCGTAAAATAATTTGATCCTATTCCAGTATCCCTTTCGGCCTAAATATCGACACCGTGGACTTCTACAATTCTCTTGGCGATATAGACAGATATTTCAAATGAATTATCTTCCCAGCTTTCATATTAGTTGTTATGTAGGCTTACCCGAAAGTTGACCGTTTGAAAGTAGAGAAAATTCACTACTGAGCCCCTCCCCATAATTCACCCAGTCATAAGTAGAGAATCGGGCGTTATGTGATGTTCCTGAATGTACTCATTCGGCGTTAAATCTCCTAGTGAACTATGCGGTCGGAAGGAGTTATATTCAGTCCTCCAAGCCTCAATCTTCCCGCGAGCATCTTCCAGCGATAAGAACCAATGTAGGTTCAAACATTCGTCCCGGAAACTCCCATTGAAAGACTCAATATATGGGTTGTCGGTGGGTTTTCCCGGCCGGGAGAAGTCCAGCGTCACCCCGTTGTCGTAGGCCCACTGATCCAGTGCTTTGGAGATAAACTCACTGCCATTATCGACTTGAATCCGCCCCGGTGGCTGCCCGATCCGGCAGGAAATCTGCTCCATGACCCTGGTTACATCCCCGCCTTTAATCGAGGCGTCGACATGGATGGCCAGACATTTCCGACTAAAATTATCCACTACAGTTAAGGCGCGCAGCCGGCGCCCGTCGAAGAGCTGATCGGCCACAAAGTCCATACTCCACAGTTGGTGTGGCTCGCTGAGGGAGGGGCGATCCAAGCGGTGCGCGGCCGTCCGGCTCCGGCGTGGGCGTTTGCTTCGCAAATTAAGCCCCTCTAGCTTATAGAGCCGGTATACGCGCTTGTGATTGACCATCCAGCCTTCCCGACGAAGCAACACGTAGATGCGCCAGAATCCGTATCGTACCCGCGTCAGGGCGATCTCGCGAATCCGGGCGCGAAGGGGCTCGTCGCTCCGAAACCCGGTACTGCTCGACCAGCCATCGGGCCAGCTCGCGGCGGCGGGCCGGCCTCATAGCTTTTTTTTGAGTACCTCTTGCAGCATATGCTTGTCGAGCGACAGGTCGGCGACCAGCTTCTTTAGCCGCGCGTTCTCCTCCTCGAGCTGACGCAGGCGGCGCAGCTCCGAGGTACCCAGCCCGCCAAACTTTTTCTTCCAGTTATAAAAGGTCGCCTCGCTGATGCCCATCTTACGGCAGACCTCCCCAACCCGGGTTCCCGTCTCGGCCTGGTGGAGGGCAAAGACAATCTGAGATTCGGTAAATTTTGATTTTTTCATGGCAATTATGATTTGGTTGTAAGTTAGCATAATTGCCCGAAAACTCTATTTTAGAATGGACCAGTTTTTAGGGAGGAGGTCAGTTACACATGATGTAACATGACTCCCTAAAATCAACCTCTATGAATAATAGAGCCATATATCAGTTTGGCTTCGGAACAGGCCGGTCAGACAGACCAGTGGCAATTCTTGCAATAAGGGGCGCTTGGAATAGGATTACAGTTGGTATTTTGTTCTTTCGTTTTACTCAGTCAGATATACTTGCAGAAGTTGTGTAGCTAATCTGACACACACTGTAAGCGCCCGTAGCTCAATTGGATAGAGCGTTTGGCTTCGGACCAAAAGGTTGGGAGTTCGAGTCTTCCCGGGCGTACCTAAGTAAAGTGCCCGTCATTTTTAGGCGGGCACCTTTTTATTTTAGTTTCATTTTATCCTAAATAGAAAGCTCATCTTTTCTCCATCCTGATGTAACAAATAATGGTACATGAAATATCAGTTTTAGCTATGCATTTGCTTTATCAAAGGTCAAAATAAAGCAAGAACCATTATCTCCTTTTATTTTAAGTTCTCCCCCAAGCTGCAGGGTAAGTGTATGGATCAGTTTAATCCCAAGAGAACCATTTTGACCTTCCTTTACCTCTTCCGGTATTCCTATACCGTTATCCCTTACTTTTAAGGTCACAAGCCCATCTTCTTCATATACTGTAATTTTTATATGTCCTTCAGCGCGATCGGGGAATGCATGCTTGAAGGCATTGGTCAATAATTCATTTAACAGTAATCCACAAGAGATCGCTTGGTCCATCCCAAGCTCTACAGGCTCGATATCATATGAAATTATAACTTCTGTTGTTTCATTAATAAAACTATTGGCAATAGTTTTTCCTAGGTTTTGAACATACTCATCCAACTGAAGGGAAGAAAACAATTCCATCTGGTAGAGCTGTTCATGAATAAGCGACATGCTCTGGATTCGTGTTTGGCTATCTTGCAAACTTCGATAAGCTTCTTCATATTCGGTAGTATCCTTTTGGAGTTCAAGGAGTCCCGATATAACTGCCAAATTGTTTTTTACTCGGTGGTGAATTTCGGCAAGTAATATTTTCTTCTCTTCCAACTGCTCTTTCAGCTGTTGTTCAGCTTCTTTTCGTTTAGCTATGTCTACATAGATGCCAAAAATGGCAATAATGTCTCCATCTATTTCAACGGGAACAGTAGCAATAAGAACTGGAACATCTTTTCCATCCTTACATTGGCGTATGGTTTCTATCTGAAAGGACTCTCCCTGTAATGTCCGATTGGTAATATCCCTAGCTTCTTGCTCTCGTTCCGGAGGAGCAAGAAACGTATCAACATCCTTGCATTTCAATTCTGAGAGCTGGTAACCAAACATCTCTTCAAAGCTGTCATTTACCCTTGAAATCGAATGATCCGCATCTAACAGCACCAATCCCACCGGCGCATTTTCGAAGAGTTGGCTGAAAAGGCTCATGTTTTTCTTCAAAAGCCGATCCTTTTCTTTGCGTTCAGTTATATCCCGTATAATGGCTTGCACATAATTTTCTCCGGGGAGAGGCATATGGATTAAACTCACCTCCGCATCAAAAGTGGTCCCGTCCGGACGTCGAAACTGCCATTCGAAGAATTGATCCTCTCCCTGGAAGGCGCTTCTTACCTTTTCTTTTCCATCAGTATCTGATAACGTGCCCGAGGGTTGTTTGAAAGGGAAAAAAGAAGATAATGCACTTTCTTTCAGCTCTTCGCAGGAACACTGGAATAGCTCTTCGGCTCGCCGATTACAATCGATCACTTCCTTTTCGCCAAGAATTAGTATCCCATCAAAAGAGGTGTCAAATAGGCGTTTAAATTTTTGTTCACTTTCTTTCAACTTTTTCTCGGCATTATATCGCTCATATACTCGACCCAGCTGATACCCAATGGTAGCCATTCTTTCCAACAGCAAAGCATCTTCTTCTAATACGTTGGACGAGAAGAATTCTAATATCCCCACTACCTTGTTTTCAACAAGAATGGGAAAACCAAAACCAGCTCTAATTTGTAGATCTAAATCGGGAAGGCGTCGGACAAAATCAGGATCTTCATGGGCATTTCTCACCCATTGCGGTCTACCGGTTTCTATGACGTCCCCCACCATTCCTTCACCAGGGGAAAACCGAACACCCATCGTAAAACTCCGGAAGTCCTTAAACATTTCTGGATCTCGAACATACCATTGGTCAGTCGGGTAAAATTCATCTGATCCATCATTTGCTGGTTTATAAACGTGGCCAACGGGCCAGTCCATAAATTCACAGATCTCTGCAATACTTTTATCCAGCGCCTCATCTATTCCTTGGGCTTCATTGGCAATTTTGGTCAACCGATGAAGTAGTTTCGTAAATGCTTGTTCTCGTTTAATCTTGTTTTGAGCCTCTTGGAAGTCTGAAATATCACGAACTACGGCCAATGTATGCACTTCACCATTTTCTTTAAGCGGTCCAAGCATAATATCTACCGGTACTTCCGCTCCATCCTTTCGAATGGCTGACAATTCCAAGTCAGCACTCATCGGCCTTTTATGCGGATTTTCCGTATACCGGCGGCAATGGTCTTTATGGTCTTCCCGTATAAGCTCGGGAACAAGAATCTCAATTGGACTACCCACAAGTTCTTCTTCGGAATAGCCCATCATACGTTCCCCCTCCGGGTTGCAATATAGGATCTCCCCATGTTGATCAACAACAAAAATCGCATCCGGGGCCGCATCAAGTAACCGCTTGAAGCGACCTTCACTTGCCTGAAGCTCCTCCTCAATACGAATCGTTTTGCTGACATCTCGCAAGATGGACAGGTGTTGACCAGGCCTTATATTTGCAATAGCTCTATACTCGGTATAAATAACTTCACCGCCTTTCGTTTCCAGCAGATATTTTCCTTCATCGGTACCTGTTTGCAGAAAATCACCCCATTTTTTGTCTTTATATGATTGCATGGGCTCGTAAGTAATATCTTCCACCCTCATTTCGAGCAACTCCTCTCGAGAATAGCCTAACTTCTTGCAAGCTGTCTCGTTGACTTGGGTAAACTGGCCCCTGTCATCGGCAACCAGGATAATATCCAAAGCGTTATCAAAGATAGATTTAAAAATGGGATGTTGCACTGAATCTTCTTTAGTAAGTGGAGGAAAGAGATCATTAACAGTCCCTAAATATGTTGGCTTTTCTCCATCCCCGATTTGTTGCAACGACAGTTCAATTATTGTAGAATGATTATCAGGAAATGATAAGACTACAAAGTCCCTTGATACATCTGCATCTTCAGCGGACTTAATAGTAGAGGAGATTGGTTTTGTAAGCTCCTGAAGAGAACGGCCGATAATTTTAGAATCCCTATCATACCGCTTTTGAAATGCATTATTAACATCTGTTACCTCTTTATTTTTTCCAGACATCAGGAACATTGGAATGGGATTATCCCAAAACAACGCTTTATCAATATTCTCCATAAATACCGTATCTTACACACTATATTTTGTTCTACACTAGAATGGTATCTTTCTAACCAGCCAACAGCACAAATACTAAATGAAAAAGCACTAATTTTTGATTACACTATAATCAATTCAAGAGTGTATTCATATTACTTTAAAATCCCAAATTTGAGAATAAATATTTACAATTACCGTGCCTGCAAGAAAAATATTTAGTAAAAGATTACAAGAACTAGAACAAGTATTGGGGCTATCCCCTTCTGAAATGGCTGAAATGGGGGAATGCAGTCAATCTACCTACTATCGCTACAGAAAGGGAGAATCAGCGCCCGACCTGGACTTCCTAAATAATATTCTCAAAAATGAGAGCAATATAAATACCGAATGGCTCCTTAAAGGAATCCATCCTATCCTTAAAAAGGATTCATTTAAAAATAATACCAAGAATGGAAATCCGATTAGCTTCTTAAACTTGCCGTATTATTCAATGAGTCCTTCCCGGGAAGGTGGAGAAGGATATATGCCTGTAGAGGAATGGGAAAACCCATCCCATACCATTCCTTTTTGTAGTACATTCATAAATACGGTAGTGGAACCTGACACAAATAATCTCCTTGCAATTAATGTTAAATGTGACTCAATGAGCCCGGTGATAACACCGGGAAGCCTTACCATAGTAAATAGAGATCAAACTGATCCTGTCGGAGACGGGATTTTCGTGGTCCGATTTGATGATGAAATCCGTATGAAGCTTGTGCAACGTCTTCCCTCAAAACGCCTGCAGCTTTCAACGATAAATGAGAAGTTTAATCCAATTGAAGTTCGTTTGGGTGAAAATAACTTTGACATTATTGGACGAATAATTTGGAGAGGGTCAGCTGTTTGAACCTAATTATAGTTGGGCATTGCCTATACCTCTGACATCCTTTTTGGGGAAATCTAGGCTAAACGTGGTTCCTTGCTGGGTGGGTCGGCGGGTATACGTACCTTCCAGTTGGCGGGTCAAGGTTTTGATAATTTCCAATTCTAAAGACTGAAGATCATCCTTATTATCTAATTCAGCAGACCCGCTGACCCAGTTATCGGATATGAGAACGGTTACTTTTCCATCATGGGCTCGGAGCTGAATTTTTAACTTCTTGTTATCTTCACTGTCGAAACCATGTTGCAACGCATGGGACAGGACTTCGCTCAAGATGAGCCCGCAAGGAATCATTTGGTTGATATTAAGGCTTATCTCCTCCAGATCATATGAGAGATCTACTTCCGAGCCCGCTTGAAACGTCTCTACAATCTCGGTCGTCACTTTTCGTATGCTGGAGGCCATTTCAATATGGGTGAAGGAATCGTTCTGATACAACATATTCTGTACCGTGGCCATAGCTTGAATTCGAGCGGTGTTGTTTAAAAGCAAATCTTCGCATGGTCGGTTGTCTACATTGAATGTTTGTAACTTCATCAAACCTGTAATAACCGAAAAATTATTATTTACCCGATGGACAATTTCGGCAAGCAATGTCTTCTTTTCTTCCAGTGCCTGCCTGAGTTCCGCTTGAAGTTGCTTTTGCTCCGTAATATCCGTCAACGCAACGATGACATATTTTCCTCCTTGATCACTGGCAAGTAGGCTAGCATTGCTTTTCACCGATGTTTTATTATTGTTCGAATCATGAAAGACCCATTCCCTGCGCTTGGGAGCCTTACCCTCCAGTAGGTAATTGAAATGTTGTACCACCTCCTTTTTCTGGTTATCCGGTACAATCCTCATAAAAGATAAGCCTTCAAGTCTGTCCCTTTGATATCCAGCCATGCTTTCAAACGCTTCATTAAACAGAACAAACTCCCCCTCCCTATTGACCACAGCTATGCCTATATCAGTTGCATCCAGAATCGATTCGGCCAGACGCTGATGTTGATTTATTTTTTTATCCCTATAAAAGAGGAGGCCATAGAGTCCCGCAGAAGCAATTGTTATAAATAACAACCCTTTTATAATATTAAATTCAAATGAGGTTACGTACCCTTCTAACAAGGTGGCCCCCAAATAGTCAGTACCTAAAATCCAGCCAACCCCAAAAATAAATAGCAAAAAAGTGATAACTTTCCGGTCAAAAAATGGTTTAGAGTAAATCACAGCATTATCAGCTATTTAAAAAGGCAGTGCATAATGTTTTGTAGCACGTATTACTTGGTCCATACAGACAAAAGAATACTAACATCCAACATTTGCATTCCGCAAGAGTTGTGCCATAAAATTCTGAGGGCGATATCTTGTCAATGAAAGTACTATATCTTTATAAGAACAGTTATAAATTCATTTAGAAGGGGAAAACCGTTGCAAAAGATCAGCAAGTATTAATCAAACAATTTAACCTGGAAAATATGATCATGCAGTTTCGCATTCGTTCTGCATCCAAAAAGTTGCATGAGTGCAAACGAATTCCATTTCTGAAATGGTAGTAGTTCCGCAAGATATGCAGAATTATAAATGGCGTAGACAAATTCGCCGTTCTTCTTTTGATGCTTCCAAACGCCCTCATCGCCTACGGTCTCGTTATCTATTTGCGAGAGGTATTTCTTCAACTTGGGCACCCCTTCCTCGGGGCGCAGATCAAATAAAGTGAAAAACAGCATCTCCTCCCGCGAATACCCATAGGCCTCAACCATGGCCTGATTGACCTCTTTGATTGCATAATCTTCCTGATCATACACCAACATGGGGAGGGGGCTACCATGAAAAAATTGTTCAACGTTTCTAATCTCCATAAGCGGCTCCCAATCCTAATAGTAGTATTGACAAGAATTAGCAATATTTCTCAAAACATTTAGAAATCCAAGAAATGAGAGGCATAAACCAAAAGCAGGGTTAAATGAATCACAATCAAATACCCATTTCAGAAGTTAACGTATCAGAAAAGAAATGCCACGAAGATCCTTCATCCATGAAACTAAGCATAAACTACTAATTAAAGCTTGAAGATCTGCTTTAATTATACGACGGACCTTTTATTCGATAGAAACTTGATCAAGGAATATTGACAAAAAAGATTGATCCTTCGCCAACTTCACTTTCGACCTGAATATCACCACCGTGGGCTTCTACAATTTTTTTTGCAATCGCTAACCCAAGCCCGGTACTTTTCTCTCCCGCTGTAGCCTCTACACTTATGTCCGCAAATGGTTCAAACAGCTTGTCGATCTCCTCTTTGGGTATTCCCTGCCCATGATCCTTGACAAAAATAGTAACTCCGTCCGTCTCATCTATATTCTTAATACCTGCCTCAACCTCGGTGCCAGTACCCGAATACTTGATAGCATTCGACAAAAGATTATCCAATACCTGCTGAAACTTATGGGCATCGATCTCTTTCACTACTGGTTTGTCGGGCAAACGTGTGATGACAGAAATATCCTTTTTGCTGGCGGTGGGTCGGTTTAATGACACAACTCGCTCTATGAGTTCACCAATATTCTCATCACTTTTTTCTAAATTAATACTGCCTGACTCTATGGCCGAAATATCCAGCATATCTTCAATAATCTGTACCATATACTCACTGGACTCTTTGATCTCTTTGACCAGCTGAAACTGATCCTCTGTAAATATGCTCTGCTCCTTGTGGTCTTCAATCAAAAATATAGCATAGTTTTGAATCAGCGTAAGTGGATTTCGCAGGTCGTGGGCCGCCATTCCCAGCATCTGATTTTTTAGCTCATTCATCTTTTCAAGCTCGGCCGTCCGTTTTGTTAACTTCCGCTGCATGTTGGCCAACTCATTATTGAGTCCGCTCATTTCATTATACAACGTCCACTCATCCTCTTTCGATGCACCAGTCGGCTCTTGTTGCTTCTTCATGTATGCCCGCAACTTATTGACGGACTCATTATTCATTTCCATCAGTCCATTTAAAAACTGCTCAGTATCATCCCGATTGTCCATCCCTATCAACAAGTTTCCGTCATCAGTCCTAATGCCAGAAAAGTTAAACAGGCTAATCTCCTCATCATTTGAAACATGCAATTCCCAGTTATAGGCTACATCATTCGTTTTTATCCGTTCAAGAAACTGGTAGGCTTTGGGAATGCTGTCACTATCCAGGCAATCGACAAAAGAAATGGTTTCATCTCCTTGAAGTGAAAACAATCCATAAGAATCATGGATTATCTTCTGGAGTATCCCATCATCATTTACAATGACAGCAAATCCATTAGGAATGCTTTTATTCCAAGTGCTCAATTTGCGATTAATTTATTTGCGGTTTCAATGGCATCATCTGCAGATTTTGCCGACCCGTCCGCACCCACTTTTTTCCACAGGTCGGGCACCATGTTAAAGGGATATCCACCGACCATGATTTTTGTATTTCCAAGCTCACTATCATTCCGCACTGTCTGAATCAGGTTTTTGGCTGTACTGATGTGCAGTGGCATCGTTACCGAAATAGCCAATACATCGGCATTTTTTTCCTTAACAGATCTTATCAGGTGATTATCAGGCATATTAGCTCCCAAATAATGGGTATCCCAGCCTTCCATTTCAAAGAAGTCCGTCACCATGCGGATACCGATTTCATGAAGCTCATCCGCTACAGAACACGCAACCAACCGCTTATCGCTCTTCTCCATGGCAAATATTTCGGGATACAATTGCGACATGATCAGCTGTGTGGCAGCCGTACAATAGTGCTCATGGGCCACCGTAATTTGATTCGTCTGCCAAAGCGCACCAACCTCATACTGCGTTTTTTGAAAAATATACTCGTATATCTCTTTTATTGATACTCCATCATCCACCAGCCCCTCAATAAGATCTGCCGCTTTCCTGCGCTTACCGGCCAGCAACAGATCCAGATAGGTCCGGGCCTTCTCATGAAAAGGATCGTCAGAATTCAAAAATATTATCTGCTCTTCCTGGTCCTCTTCTAACGAAGAAAGCCCCTCTTTAATGAATGCCACCAGCATTTCGGCCTGTTCACCCGGCAATACCTTTCGTATGGCTTCTCGTATAACGACAATATTATCAACAAGATCACTTTCAGGAATACCCCGTTCTTGCAGCATGGTCCGTGCCCAATCCAAATAGTTGTTAAACAGTTCCTTGCTATCGACACGAACCGCCTGTACCAGGTAATCAAGGTGGTAAGTGGTATCCTCATAACATTTCTTTCGCCCCTCTTCGCCATAGCGCTCATCCAGCTCGGGATGACGTTCAAAATGCATGGACGTTACTAGCTCAGCCAGCTCACTTTTGTGAGCTTCTAATTGTTGCACAACTTTACGTCCAGATCCTGGCATAAGCTTATCGCTTTACGAAGTTATATGATCAAAAAAGTTGAGCGTAAAGCTCCGTTTTACCAGCTTTAACCCTTTGGGGATATTCTGATGGGATTCGCTGCGATGATTATCGTGCCAATGGTGAAACGACTTCTCATCCTCCCAATGCGTTATCAGCCAAAACTCGGCGGGATTATCCTTCGGTGAAATCACATTAAGCCCCACAAAGCCATCGGCATCTTCAACCAGGCCGGGACGTTTCCGAAAAGCCTCTCGTACTTCATCTTCCATATTGTTACGCACTTCAAATTTGCTGATAGCTGTAAATCCCATAAGTATTCGTAGATGGTTGTAATACTAACTTTCCTAAATGCTCTCAACCTAAAGATTCATTTCCCTTTCAATTAATATAACAGTAATACAATTCAATATTAAAGAGTTTGCCAATTATTCTACTGGTTAACATTGCAAGCAATCGTTCTTCCTACTGTTCAAGAATTCATTCTACAAATCCTTCACTGTTTTGATCTCCGCCAAATTTTTTCTTGTAATGAATAAAATATTGGTTTTATCTCCATTTCGTAAATATTTATAACCCTATGTATATCATACTGATTAATCTTCTGACACCATTTAATTTGTCATTAATTATGACTAATTCTTTTTACAATATTGACACATATCTCAAATGTATTGCCTTCCCAATTTTCATATTAGTTGTTACATATGATGTAACATGACATCCCGAGATCAAGCTCTATGAATCATAAAGCCATATATCAGTTTGGCTTCGGATCTAAAGGGTGAGGGTTCAAGTCTTCCTGCATATACCTATTACTAATTTAACCTTCAATTTTGGGTGGGCCCCTTACATTTAGAAATATTTATTATTGAATATGATCTTAATCTATAAGTTTAATAGTAACAAATACTGTCTCACTCCAGGATTGGCCGCGCGAGTCTGTAATTAATTTTGTCCAATAATTTTCGGGAAACACTTTCCCATAGTTCCCCTTCGGTACTACAAATAGTACTACATCAAATTCCAAAATCGCGGCCCGTTTCACGCACAGGAATATCTTGTATAGATTACGGATCAGGAGGTTAGGGGTTCGAATCCTCTCAGACGTACTTTCTACTAAGCCTTTTTAGTTATTGTCTTATAGGGTTTTATTACTAATGTAAAGTAAAACCTCCTGACTTTTGAATTAGTGAGATATAGACTTTTTAAGAAAAGTGTCGTCTTTCTTTTTAAAATCTCTTAAAATAAAAAGCAACCAAAATTAAGGATCGCATAGAATATTTTTTGGGAACCATTGTGACCTTACTGAACAACGTTGTTTAACAAAGCCATTGACATTAAAATCAATTAGTTATGGGTAAGAACATTATCATTTTATCGGATGGAACCGGTCAGAAAGGTGGGGAAGGATACAACACCAACATATATAAGATTTTTAATACCATTGAAAATCGAACTAATGATCAAATTGTTTTTTATGATCCCGGTATTGGCACCAGTGGTATTGAACTTTTTAAACAGATTTCTGGCTATGGCATATCCCAGAACATCAAGGACTGCTATCGATTTTTGTTTGAAAATTATCAGGCTGGAGACGACATCTTTTTATTTGGATTTAGCAGAGGGGCGGCAACGGTACGAAGCCTCTCCAGTTTTATACACTATTTTGGTATTCTGCCCAAATCCCGTCAAGACCTAATTGACGAGGCTTATAACATATATAAGATCAATAATAGCAAAAAGAGAAACGCCCAAGCAGAAGCATTTATTGACAAACACCACACTATGTGGACCCGTGTTAAATTTCTGGGATGCTTTGATACGGTCTCTGCGCTGGGTCTTCCCATTAAAGGAATAAGCCCCATCCTGGATCGAATACCGTTTTTCCAACATAATTTCCATAATTATAAACTTAGCAAAAGTGTTGAACATGCCTATCACGCCTTAGCTATCGATGATGAACGAAAAACATTTCATCCCAAGTTATGGGATTCAACTGTTGAAGAATATCAAACATTACAACAGGTATGGTTCCCAGGTATGCATACTGATGTAGGCGGTGGATACAAGAAAGGTGCCCTTTCGAATATTCCTTTTCTTTGGATGTGTCGAAAAGCAATGGAGCACGGACTAAGAATCTATAATGCAGATAATTTGGATATAACTCCCCAAGCCGACGCCTTTATGCATGATTCCAGGAGTGGCTGGTGGCAGCAGTTAATTTATACAAAAAAAGAACGCAGTTGGCCCAATGAGCGATCTGATCGGCCGATCATCCATGAATGTGTAGAAGAAAGGGCAGAAACAAAAGATTACCGGCCGTGGATACTCTCAACTGATTACGATATTGAACCGTATGATAGTATGTGAATTTCAAATCATGAGTATCAGAAGTTAAAGCACTTTCTTCCAATCCTTTCCAAAAAACAAAGGCAAGTATTAAAAGAGGAGCGCAATATTTATTAAAGATGGGCCCTTCTTATACCAGCGAGAAATCCCGGATAAAACTCAATAAGGTAAACCTATTCCATTAAGAGTGAATACCTCGTTACAAGCAAGTTCACCCAATACCGAATATCACAAGTTTCGCCAAACTATAGTTAAAACTATCCCAAATAAAAAAAGCGATACCACCCGCTGGTGATATCACTTTGAATGAATTAAGCATTGGCTTATTGAACTATTATCCAGTTCTCCAAATTCCCCAAAATAAGACACCTTCATCTCTTCACTCATAAAAAAACCGATTTTATATCGGTTAATTCAATGCACCATGAACAACGTCTTAAAAAAGGAAGTGGGTTTAAGAGATTGACAATCCGCTTTAACCCACTTAACTAGTATTCCTACAATTCTTCTTGTACTCCTCGATTGATTCAGGAAAGTGTTCCGTAACAAAGACATAGAAATCATGCATTTCATTTAATCGATCAATATCTGCATCATCTTCATTATTCAACTCCTCTTTATATTTTGCCGATATATCTCGCAATTGTTTCATCTTTTCGAGATGCCGTTCCATAACCTTACACCACGCATGATCAACAAGTTTAAAATAGGTCTGCCGTTTACCCGGTTTACGTACTTTTTCAATAAATCCCGACTGTAAAAGTAAGCGCGTCATATTGCTTATGGAAGCCTTGCTTACATTCAGGTGCTCAACCAAATCACTAAACGACTGCGCCTCGGGCTCACAAACATGCAGCCAAGCTAATATTTGTCCACTTATTCGAGAATGACCCTGTTCCTCAAAAATAAGGCTCGCCTCTTCTACAAATTCCTTTTTCTTCTTATAAATTTCTTCTTCAACCGCCTTCATGTTACTATTCATATATTATTTATTTTTCTAATCATTTTTCTTTGGGCAAATCAGATATCTTCTGTTCAAATAACCGTTTACCATTTTCATTCCAGAACTCAATCCAGATGCCCTTTTTATAATAATGCACTGCCGAAAATCCTCTTTGCTGAATACCAAAGCTGGGCAGATCAGGGTTTTTGACAAAGCTGGTAACCGATACTGACCCGCTTACAATATAATATTGGTTGCGTCGCTCATCCCCAAAAGTAAGGTACTGCAAGTTGTGATCATGTCCTGATGCATAAATAATCGGCTCCCGCTCTGCAAAAGCGGAGGTCAACTGTTCCTTGAGATTACTATACTTTTGTGAAGCAATATCCTGGGAAGTGCCCCAAATATTACGATACAAGGCATAAAGTGATCCCCCAACCGGAGGCAGCAAGTGCGTTTTGAGCGGAAATTTTCCTCCATTATTTCCATTTGAATACATGGGATGATGCCCCACTACCAGCACCTGATCGGCCTTCTCGTCAGTCACTGCCGCGCGCACCTGTTTGATGGCCCGCTCACTCGTAGTATCGAAGGCACTATCGGTTTTGGCACCCGGCTTGTTATGGGGATGCAACCACCACTGTGTGTTCAACGCAACAATCGACAAATTCAACTCCTCATTTCCCGCTTTTACCAGGGCCGGACCGGGTAATCCGTCATCTGGCAGAAACACATTCCCTCGATTTAGCGACTCTTCTATAAAACGTTCTTGTCGCTGTACATATTCTAATCCATTCTCTCCACTCGAATTCCAATCATGATTCCCCGCTACAAATACCACTTTACCCTCAAAATCTTCTACCGTCTTGAACTGGGCCTGTAGATATTTCTCAGCTTTTGGTCGACTTTTCTGATTTTCAGGAGGCAATCCATCCGGATAAATGTTATCTCCCAAAAAGACCACAGCACTCTGTTCCCCGGCCTGCTTCAGCTGCTCTCTTAATACCGACAAAGTCGGCTCCAGCGGATCAAGCGACGCATACCCGGCATCCCCCGCTAAAAAAACGGAATAAAATCGCTCACTTTCATCAGGCTGATTACTGTTTTCTACGACCGGAACCTCATCAGGCGAAGGTGGTTTGGTTGAAACACATCCCGAAATAATAATTGGGATCAATAATAGTGTTAATAATTTCTTCATCTATATTTTATTTACTCTTCGCGGCGAATGCCTACCACTCGACTGTTATTATCATTCAACGCAACGTATACCGTCACCGTTTTACCGGAGCCAGCATATTTGCTGCCCCTCGTCTCGATATCAAATCGCAGAACATCATTTAGAAGCCTTTCGTCTCGTAATTCTACAGATAATTGGGGTTCCTTTATTTCTCGATATTCTGACAGGATTTTACTTTCAGATTCAATTTTGACCCGGTATTTATGATCTAAAGCTGATACCAATCCACCACTCACACTTAAATCCATAAACGTAAGTAAAAGAGTCTTATTCTCAATATCAGCGCTGAATTTATCAAGCGGATTCATCTTGGAAAACCAATAGCGACCTATCTTATCCCGGCGTTCTATCAGGGTTTGGACGATGTATTCCTCTGCATTGGGATTGGAATACTGCCCCGTCTCTACGATAGCTCGAATATCCTCATCCGAAAAACTCATGACCTGCTTGGCACCCCAAATCGCATCGCGCAGCGTCATATTCTCAAAGGGCGGTAGCGGATGTGTGGGCACCCAGCGTCCTGGTTTAAAGATATCTGATCGAAAATATCCCACTGCAGGATAGGGCACCTCCGGCTCAACCGTTTCCCAAGGCGTAGTATATCCACCCAGCGATAAGGCCGACACCAACATATAGCGGGGATCAATCAGGTAAGCCTGTCCCTGTATGGGTTTGTGAATAGACATACCATTAGCGCCCAACGTATTCCCAAAATCCTGCACATAATGATCGATATAACCATCATCATTATAGACCGCCATCGTATTGGCATCCCGCCGGTCGGTATCGTTAAGCCAGGAACTAATCACCCGCATCCCACGCAGCTCGCGACGGTGTTCATGAGCTACCCGATCGTTGGGGTCCTCTTTTAATGTCCCTTCAAAATTCCAAGGCCCAAGGGGAACACCATCCACAAATTTACTGGCCAGCGCCCGAACTTTCCCATCAGAATTCTGGGGGCGATTCTTCACGATCTCCCGATAATCGTCCATCGTCATGGCACGTTTCTGCCCCCTCTCTTCTACCGTAACGCCTTCGCCAATGGTTACTTTATCGGGATCAAAATAAGTGATTACAGATTCGGGAACGGTATAGCCGGCCGCATAAAAAATCTTGGTTCCAATCACCTCTGCAGCGGTCGTTAACTCAGGATAATCGTAGCCATCAAACTTTATGAGATAGCGATTTCCGTTTTCATCCTCTATAAAAAATCCGGAGTTTGCCCCTTCAAATTTAGCCCTGAAAATGGTCCACTTTCCCTTCGTATAGGGTGACTCAGTATTAGGTCCGGCCGCCAGCTCATCAGGCGACATCTCATCATAATAATGGCGATAAGTGTACCAACTCGACTCGGGAACCTCATCGAGCTTATTAATATTATCGGCCTGACGTTTATCGCTTATGCCCAAACCGCGTCCCAGCCAACGCCCCGTCCGATTAAGGTTCAACGGTTTTTCAAGCTGATGAAAAATGGTATTGTCAATGCGATCCCAGTATTGGTATTGCGGCTGCTCTTCGGGCATCTCGATATGCGCCGTATCGGGATCAAACGTTTTTACCGGTCCCTCGACATAAGGTTTGGTGGATGAACAGCCCTGCATAAAAATAATAGCTGACAACATCGTAATCCCAATAATATGTATATATTTAATCTTCATCGAACACTAAAAATTAGGTGTTATACTGATAATGAATCGTCCGCCTTCGTTGCTGAACGCAAACTCTGAACGAAAGGCTAAACCCTGTTGCGATAGCAGATGAAACCCGAACCCATAGGAAGAACGGAAATCACTCAGTGAAATATCGCTATAGTTATCAAACGGCTGACCCTGATCAGTAAAAATAACCATATCCAAAAAGTCCCAAATCGGATAGCGGTATTCGGCCGTTACTAATAACGTACCGTGCGCCCGAAACCGATTGCTGGGAAAGCCCCGTAGATCACGCCTTCCGCCAAGAGAATTCAACTCATAAAATGGAATGGGAGCTGATCCTATATTTTCTTGTTTGTGCAGTTGCATCTTAATACCCAGACGACGGGTTTCTGGTAAAATGGGGACCGGCACAAAGTGGTGAATGGCTCCCCGGTATTCTAAATATTTCAAATCAGGATTGTTGGTTGACTGTGTCCATCCAGCCCCCAACTTATACTGTGTACCACGTAGGGTTCGCTTGCGTCCATTTTTGTAATTGAACGTCCAGTTGTTCGCTACTGAAAACAGCTTTGTATTTCCGAGCAATGACACAGGAATCCGTTCATTAATCTCATCTTCGTAACGGCTCGTTTTGATAGTTTGATCCCGAAATCCTGTAGTAATTTTAGTATGCAACCAGCTATTAATCTGCTGGTTATAATCAACCTGGATATTTCCAAATTCGCTGGCGTAACTTAGCTCCTCACTGGTATTGTTCAAGTAGTACGAGCGCTCGGGAGCATTTTCGTACTCCCCTTCAAATGCGAGGCTGCTATTTGGAACTCCTTTAATAGGAACCCGGTATTGCAGATCAAATTCGTTATACACTTGCGAGCCGAATAAAATCTCTGCACGTGCGCGGTGATCTTTAAAAAACAGGTGATCGTGATACAATAGCGCTCCGGCTGCAAAACCTTCTTCGCCTCCAATTTCAATCAGAGGTAAAAATCCGTACGGACCGCGTTCTCCCTCAAACCAGTGTGGGAATTTATCTTCTGCATATTTCACCCCGTAACCCAACGGGCGGCTTACCCAATGCAACAGATAAGATGGAGCCGCCAAAATGTGGTGGCCAATACTGCGCTCAGTTTCGTAAGGCATGATATTGGGATTTTTACTTTCTGTGTCCAAAGAATCAGTGGACTGGGAAAATCCCGTAGCCGGGGACAGTATTCCTATGACAATCAAAAGAACCACAAGCCAAGTCTTGTTGTATGTAAACTCAGACATTTCATTTTGAAATTGCATACTACTCCTCAACATTTTCTTTCTGTATCACCTGGCGTTGCCGTTCTGATTTTTGTTCTTCCTCAAGCTCTGGAGCTAACTTTTGTTCCAGTTCTGTATGACAGATTTCTTTCAAGAAAAAGAGCACATCTTCGGTATCTGTCAGGGCGTTACTAAAGCTATTCGGTGGCAAACTGTCGGTGTGATATGTTTCCAGAATTGGAATTAAAAGCTTACGCACCTCCCAATTAATAAGGTTTTCAACAAATTCTATGGCATCCGATCCCAGCCGCGGATTGTCACCTACTATGGCTTTATAGGCGTTATCAATATCCTCGATATCATTATTCAAGCTCAATAATCTGAATATATTTTCGAACGTCTGCTCGATCTCATATTCCAATATCTCATCTGCTTCGTCAGATAAGGTCACTTTTCCACGCTGGTAGAACGAAAGTGCTTTTTTAAGCTTTGAATATCGCTCTATCTCACGTTCAATATTCTGGCCAATAATTTCATCCGAAACCCGAAGTGACGGATCCTGCTTTCGCATTCTCAACAATGCTTTGACAATACCGTGCCGGATGGGAATAGAGCAGAATTTTAGACTCATTTCAAGAATTTCCCAGGAATCTTCGCTCACCGCCTGAGAAAATAACCATGGGATATATCGTCGCGTCGACACCGGCAAGTAGGAATCGATCATGTAATCATACATGGTTCCGTATATTCGACTACCGTATTCTCTTAGTGCTTTTTCTACAGCTTTCCGATAAATTCCATTACCCATCAACAGCAGCAAGTCATGCACAAATCGCCGATCCTGTGTTTTGGCCGTGCTTTCAATTGCTTGTTTAACTACCGATGGATTTTCATCATCAAGCAACTCCTTTAGCAGGTACGCATAACGATTCTCATAAATTTCACCCAACAACTTTGCTGATTGCTTCCGAAGTTCATGTCCATATTCTCCCTGGAAATGTACGGCCTCATCTAATAACTCATCTGTTATCAGTTGCTTCTCTTCTTCATCGCCTTCTTCGGCAATAAGGGCCATCGCAACCGCCTGCACGCGAGCATCGTCGTGATGCAACCCTACGGTTAACTTTTCCCTGCGATCTCCTTCGTAAAACTGATAAACATATCGGATGGCTTCCATACGTACATCGGCATCTTCATCATAGGCCAAATCCATTACCTCATCCACCCAGTCACCGAGCTCCCGATTCCGTAACAATTGCACGATGTTGATGCGAACCTTGCAGCTTGCATGTTTTATATTTTTGATGAGTAGATCCGGATTCACTTCTAAATTCTTTTCGCGCATCACATCTAAGGCCCAAAGCACATCGGATTCCTCATCGCTTTTCAATAGCTTCTGAATGCTTTCCTTGTTAGCCTCCTCAAACCGGCTTTTATTTTTTGTACTTTTCCCCCACTTGCCTTCGACTTTCCGCTTTAATGTATTACGGAATACATCTACATACGAGTTTCCGGCCATCTTTGCGATAACTACCCAGGCAACAAGCAACGTAATCACCACTACCGATATCTCCTGCACATCGAGATTCAACCCAAATGTTAATCCGAGCAGTAACAATCCCGTAAGTCCCTGGGCTCCGTGATCCACAAAAAGATCAATAAATACCTTAACCCGATTTTTTAACTCTTCCGGAAGTGGTACGAAAAGTAATTCACGTCCGGTACGATCAATAGAGTGTTTTAGCGTTTGGTCAATACCGCGACTGATGGTACCGGCCACCAATCCCGGGATGAGCAGCATTCCACCGGCACTTATTAACAATGCAAGAGGTAACAATAGTAACGAACCGGATACCCCATACTTTTTAGTAAAAATAGTCCCGATAAAAAGCTGAATAATCAGTGCAATCAGGCTAACACGACCATAAAATTTCCCCATAAAGCTGGTTAATCCAGCTTCGGTTGTATAGGCAGCCTCAGCCACTGTCTTAAACTGATAATCAATGAGCGTTGTCACCATCACAGTTACTGCGATAAGGGCTGTAATTAAAAGCAGATGGTTGTGCGACAAAATCTCTTTTAAGGGATTCGTAGGAATGGCTTGATCCGCTTTTCTATACTCCTTTTTATCTACTGAAGATAAATCCGATTTTTCATTCTTTCTTAGAATTAACCACACCAGCGGAGCTGTTGCTGCAATAATTATTGCAGATATCAACAACAGAGACTCGGGCTGTAACGAAAGCTGATTTACAAATATGGCGGTAAGCTCTCCTCCAGAAACGCCACCTGCTATTGCTCCAAGACTCAAAAAACCAAATATCTTTTTCGATTGTACCGAATTAAAAATCGTATTGGCAAACAGCCAGAACTGAGAAGTAATCAACACGCTATAAATACTAACCCAGATATAAAATCCATAGTACAGCCATACATTATTCATTCCTATAAAGAACCAGATCACAAACAGATTGGCTGCCAGAAAGAGCGTTGTGGCTGAAACCACCCATCCGATAGAACGACGCTTAGACATTTTGGAATACCCAATTGAAATCGGGATAACAGCGATAGCTGTCAAAATAAAGACGAACGGCAAATTGTAGGCTCCTACCTGCTCGAGGAATAAACTGTCGCGCACCGGCTTGAGCAAGTATAGCGTATTAAGCAGCACAAAATTGTACACAAACATCAAAAAAGCCCGCGTTTTTATTACAGGCTCGAGTGTAAAAAGAGCTCTAAAATCTTTCCCGACGTTTCTGATATCCATATCAAATTTTGCACCTCTTATTTTATAGAGCCCAAAACTATTAACTTTGTTTATAAATTACTAAACAAAGTTAATAGTTAATTCCTATACCGGTCGTTTGCCATGTCTATGACATAAAAAAGGCTCCACCTAAGATTATCAGATGAAGCCAGTTTTAATGTATTACCTAATTTTCTAAAAAGGGATATCAGACGTGCTTAAATCGATCTCGGACTGCTTTTTCTATATTTTCACGGTGGTCGGGGTGGGCAATGCTGATAAGCGCTTTGGCACGATCGCGCATGTTTTTACCATAAAGATTAGCAACACCATACTCTGTTACTACATAGTGAACGTGCGCCCGTGTAGTTACTACGCCGGCTCCCTTCTTAAGATTTGGCACTATTTTGCTTTCGCCCCGGCTTGTAGTCGATGGAAGTGCAATAATCGGCTTACCTCCTTCGCTTAATGAGGCTCCCCGAATAAAGTCCATTTGTCCACCTACCCCCGAATAGTGATAGGTCCCGATAGAATCAGCGCAAACCTGTCCGGTAATATCAACTTCTACCGCACTATTTATAGCTGTCACTTTGGGATTTCGGCGAATCACGGCAGTATCATTTACATACTCCACATCGAGCATGGCAATCATTGGATTATCATCTACAAAGTCATAGAGCTTTCGACTTCCCATCACAAAACTTCCAACAATCTTTTCGGGGTGGGTCGCTTTATTTTTCCCGTTGATCACGCCTTTTTCAACGAGATCCATAACGCCATCCGAAAACATTTCAGTATGAATTCCCAGATCTTGATGACCATCGAGCGCATCAAGTACAGCGTTAGGTATAGCACCAATTCCCATCTGCAGCGTAGCACCATTCTCAACAAGCTCTGCGCAATTTTGCCCAATTTTCTTTTCTATTTTATCAGGCTCCGGCATGTTCAGTTCGTGCAGCGGTTCATCCGACTTCACCAATGCGTTAAAACGACTGGCATGAAAAATCCCATCTCCATGCGTACGGGGCATATTGGGATTTACCAGTGCTATGGCCCGCTTTGCCTCTTGAAGGGCAGCGCGAGAAGCATCCACAGAAACACCCAGCGAGCAGTAACCATGTTTGTCGGGTGGAGAAACCTGAACGAGCGCGATGTCAATAGGCATAATATTTTGCCGAAAAAGCCCGGGAACCTCACTTAAAAATATGGGTAAATAATCAGCACTGCCTTCATTGACGGCCTTACGGACATTGGATCCCACAAAAAAGGCATCCGTATGGAAAGTATCATTGTATTCCGGCTTTACATATGGAGCTTCGCCTTCAGTATGAAGATGTACAATCTCAATATCTTCAAGCTCTGGGGCTCGCGCTGTCATGGCATTAATCAACGGCTGTGGCGCTGCTGCTACACTATGAATAAAAACACGGTCTCCCGAATTTATAAGTTTTACAGCTTCTGCTGCGGTGGTGTACTTGTCTTTATAAGACATAAATTTGGGTTACTAAAAAGTTAAACAGTAGTTAATTTTGTGATTTTTGAATCTCTTCTAAACACTGACATATCAATGTATGTTACAATGTAAAAACTCTCAAAATCACCTCGAAATAATCACTCTAATATGTAATCAATATGAAGACTACAGAAATAAAGACATTAAAATATGAAATATTCAATTTTGCAGATTTAGAACTTTTTCTTTTTGCAGTTCAATAAAATTATAAGCACCATACACCATCAATATGAAAGGACATATTACAATATCTTTATAATATTATGACTCATTCCTTCCAATCCGTTATAACCGGCACGGGCTCTTACATTCCCCCTAAAAAAGTTAGCAACTCCGACTTTCTGGATCGTACCTTCTTAAATGCTGACGGTTCTCCCTTCGACAAATCTAATAAAGAAATTATTCAGAAATTTGAGGAGATCACCGGCATTAAAGAACGGCGATACGCGGATGATGATATACTTGCTTCTGATATGGGGGGCGAGGCTGCAAAGAAAGCGCTCGAAGATGCTGATCTTGACCCTGAAGAACTTGACTATATTATTGTGGCTCACAACTTTGGTGATTTACGCGCTGACAACCCAGCTACTGATATGGTGCCCAGCCTGGCTTCACGTGTAAAACAACATTTGGAAATCAATAATCCGGGTTGCGTTGCATATGATTTGCCATTCGGATGCCCGGGTTGGCTGCAGGGCATTATTCAGTCAAATTATTATCTGCAAAGTGGGGATGCGTCGAGCTGCCTGGTGATTGGCACTGAAACGCTTTCGCGCATTTGTGACCCCAATGATCGAGACAGTATGATTTATGCCGACGGGGCCGGGGCTACTGTTTTGGAATCCCGTAATACAAATGAGGATATTGGAATATTGAGTCATGCCGCACGCACGGACGCCAAAGACCAAGCGTACTTTTTGCGGATGGAACCTCCTTTTGACCCGGACTCCGGTGATGCCCCCCTATACATGCATATGAACGGTCGAAAATTGTATCAGTATGCGCTTACCAATGTACCCGACCTTGTGAAGTCGAGCCTGGATAAAGCCGGCCTTGATTTCGAAGATGTTCACAAAGTGCTTATCCACCAAGCTAACGCCAAAATGGATGAAGCTATTTTAAAACGGTTGGGCAAACTGTACGGCAAGGACAATGTGCCTGATGATTTAATGCCCATGACTATTTCGTGGCTTGGAAATACCTCAGTTGCTACTGTACCCACCTTACTTGATCTAATTTTACGCGGCCAGATGGACGGCCATCAAATAAGTTCTGGAGATTCTATCGTTTTATCATCTGTAGGCGCAGGTATGAATATCAACTCGGTAGTTTATAAAACACCGTAGGCCGCCAGCTGAATTAAAGATTATCTATCACTTTTTTCAGTAGGTTACGAACCTGTTGAGCTATTTCTCCAAGTTCATCGTTCTCGACGGCTTGCATAGAAGCAACGGGATCCACCGCAGAAACTTCGACCTCCCCGTTTTCATGCTCCTGCACAATCACATTACAGGGTAGCATTAATCCAATGTGATCTTCCGCTGAAAGCGCTTTATGGGCAAGCGGCGGATTGCAAGCACCCAATATCTGATACTTCTTGAAATCCACATCCAGTTTCTTTTTAAGCGTAGCTTTAATATCAATTTCCGTGAGCACGCCGAATCCTTCTTCTTTGAGCGCTTCGGTTGTTTGTTCTATAGCATCTTCGAAAGTAGTATCTAATGTTCTGCTAAAATAATATGACATATTCTGAGTGGTTTAATATTATACTAATTATGATTTATTCAGAATCCCAATAAAAAGGCCTTCATCTACAACTATGTTCCATTAGTTAATTCTCATCAACGTATGAAGAATACATCCACACCTCTTTTTCCTGTTCGCGAATGTAGTCGCTCATCAAGGCGTTGGTTCCTTCATCACCCGCTTCATCAGACAGTTCCAAGATGTCTCGCTGTAGCGTAATAATAGTTTTAAATGCATTTAAAATCTCACGAACTGCTGTTTTACCATCCGCTACGCGATTACTTTCTGCAATTTCTGACTTTTCAATATACCCGGAATAACGATGATTGGGGGAATGATTTAGTGTTAAAATACGCTCCGCCACTTCATCAATTTTTACCAGTAAATCGTTGTACAACTCTTCAAACTTCACGTGCAGCTCAAAAAAGTCATCGCCTTTAATATTCCAATGATATCCGCGCGTATTCTGGTAGAACACCGAATAGTTTGCCAAAAGCTTATTCAGTTTTTCCGCCAGCTCTTTTGATTTGGCTTTATCCAAGCCTATTTGATTTAAATCACTCATAATTATGTGCTTAGGTTAAATAAAATGCAATTCTGCTATTTTAATTTAGAAACGTTTTGCTCAAATCTTAATTCAGTGCTACAACTGTAACTTTAGGATCAAAATGAACTTCTGATTTGATAGATCGAGTAATCAGACAAGCTTCTTCGGCTTTTTCCATGATACGTCTGGCTTTATCTACAAATTTTTCATCTGCAATAGAAAGCTCTGGCTTTAAGATGATCTCTGAGACCACAAATTTGCCATCTACTTTATCGAGCTTGCCGGTAGCTTGCACCTTCAAATCTTCGAAATTCAGCTTTGAATACTCTGCAATAGCCGTAAACGTGGTCATAAAGCAACTACTTGCTGAGGATACAAAAAGATGTTCAGGTGACCAGATGCCCTCTACACCACCATCAAACTGCGGCGGCGTAGCAACTTCGAATTTTTCTTCCAGTTCGGGGGAACTCAGCATGCCAATGCGCCCCTCTTTCCAATTTAAATCTACTTGATATTCATGATTTTTGTCGCTCATTACTATCCTATTTTTTGATTGATAATCTGTTCCAGTTCCTTAGCCTGCACCACTCCAGACTGTTGCCAAAGTATCTGACCATTCTTAAAAAGAATCAGTGTTGGTACACCACGGACGTTATATTTAATAGCAGCATCGGCATTCTTTTCCGCATCCACTTTGATAATGTTAACCGCGTCTCCCATGCTCTTTTTTAAATCTTTTAGAATGGGATTCATCATTTTACAAGGTCCACACCAATCCGTATAGAAATCCACCAGCACCGGCTTTTCTCCATTAATAATATCGTTAAATTTCGTTTCCTTTTTTGTGGTCTCAGCCATATCAATCTTCTTTTATTTCCGTGAATTCTACGTCATCAATATCATTACTACCCGATTCTGTGGCCCGAGCGGGCACTGCACAATTCCCACACAGGCATCCGGTATTCGTCGCTGCCTGAAACAGAAAAAAGCTGCCCAGCAAAACCGATATAATGTCTGCATGCCAAGCGCCCATACCGAATAATAAAACACCTACAAAAAGAGCAACCCAACGCATCGGGTACCAATTGTTAAACAACGTTTGACTCATCGTTTTATTCATATTTAATACATCTACTTTATTGATTTGAAAACTATTATAGAGGACTAAACAACCAATGTCAGTGACATATATCACATAAGGGTAATCTTATTTCTTCCAAGTTTTACAAGTCCTTCCGACTCCATCTTTTTAAGCAACCGGGATATCACTTCGCGCGCTGTTCCCAACTCCTGCGCCAGCTGATCGTGTGTCATCGTCAGCGTATCAGTTTCCATTACTTCGGAGCGTTTCTCCAAAAATTGTAGAAGCCGCTCATCCATCCTTTTAAAGGCCACTGCATCCACAACATCCAGCAGATCCTCAAACCGTTTGTGATAAATCTGAAGGATATAATTCAGCCACTCGGGATGCTCACGGATCAGCCCGTGAACTTTATCAATGGGGATAAACAACACCTCCGACTCCTCCTCTGCAACTGCCTTTACTTTACTGGTATCATGATACAAACCAGCCAAAAATGACATGATGCACGTCTCTCCGGGGCGCAGATAATACAAAACCATCTCCTTGTAAGTATCATCCGACTGCATCACTTTCACACTTCCACTGATGACAATGGGAATGGATCGCACTGGTGCATCTTCTGTCACGATGGTATCACCCGGATTAAAATGTTTTGTTATTCCCAAATCTGACAAATCTATATTTTCTTCCAGTGCAGATGTGAGAGAAGATAGATCAGTGGGGAACTTCATGTATTTGAAATTGATAGATTAATGAATCAACCGAAATATAAGAAATAAAAGAGTAAATTATCCTAAATAACAATTTTGATATTTAGAATAATAAACCCCTCCCCTTTGCCCTAATCTGGCTATGATTGGATCTCAAACACTGTCGTTTTTGGGCGAATAGTTTCTCGTCCTTCTTGCTCTTCTTTTAATAGTAATTGCCGGGCTTTGTCAGAGTCAAAAACCTGTTGGAGGTTCTTAATTTCTGCAGCAGGAACAAAGTGATTTTGGCATTTTTCTAAAAACAGATCGGCCTCGAATTTCCCGATATATTTTTTCAGGATTTCTGACAATTCTTTACGGTTCTCAACTCTTGCTTCATTATGCTGATACTTAGGCTGCTCGGCTAATTCATCAGCTCCCATAATCTCACACAAATCAATAAATTGCCTGTTACTCCCGATAGCCAGCGTTACCAGGTGGTCATCAGTAGTTGTAAATATCTCGCCATAGGGCGCAATATTGGGATGCAATGATCCAATACGCTGAGGGACATTCCCATTCATCAGCCAGTTGGTCGCCTGATTTATCAGTGATGAAATAGCACTATCATACAAACTTACGTCCACCCGATAAGCCTGCCCCGGATTCTCTTTTTGCTCAAGAAGTGCACACAAAATCCCCTCTTTTAGCTGGTGAGCTGCCAGCACATCAATCAGGGCCAGCGGCAGTTTCGTGGGTGGGCTGTCGGGCTGTCCATTTATCGACATAAAGCCGGTTTCAGCCTGCAAGATCAAATCATAGGCAAGGCGATCACTTTCTGTTCCAAAACCAGAAATGTGTCCCTGTATTACAGTCGGATTTATTGCTTTCAGATCATCAAACGTTAAGCCAAACTTTTTGTCATCACCTTTTTTAAAGTTAGTAATAACAATATCAGCCTTTTCAATAAGTGCATCCGCTCGTTGCTTATCATCGGCATCTCCAAGATCCAGAAAAATCGATTCTTTATTCCAATTGACTGACGAAAAATAGGCCGACGGGCCTTCAGGTGATTCCCCCGGCTGGCGCCACTGACGGGTGACATCTCCGCCGTTTCTTTTATTCTCAACCTTGATGACTTCTGCTCCAAGCTCAGAGAAAAAGTTTCCTACGGCAGGACCTGCAAGCACCCCGGCAAGCTCAAGAACAATCAGCTCTTCAAAGATACATTTCATGCAAACCACCTGAAGTTATTATTCATCTGCGCCGTACATCAGCTCAATAAACTCAGACTTAGGTACCGCCCCAAAGTATTGATCAATATTAATCGGCACAATCCGGTTTTCTATTTCTGTTCGATCATACCGGGCACCCTCCAAGTAATTTTCGAGCTGCTCCACCGGTTCGCTGCCAAAGAAATCACCGTAAATCTTAATATTATCGATATGACCATTCTCAACATCTAATCGCAGATCAATTTCTCCGGCATCAAATCGACGAGTACGCTGGATGTTGAATTTGGGTGACTTGCCGAAATTCCAGTCCCACTGCCCATACTTTTCATCCTTGAGGTTATGTACTTCCTTCCACTCGGCTTCCGTTAAATGATAGGTCTCAAAATCATTGCGATCCTCATACAATCCTTCCAACAGTTTCTTACGAAAAATGGCCGTTTCCATCGGTTCTTCCATGAACTCACTGATATTTGCCACGCGGCTCCGCACCGATTTATGTCCTTTGGATTCGATTTTATTCATCTTCACATCAAGCGCATTTGTAACTTCATCCAGATCACTGTTAAACAGCAGAGTCCCGTGGCTAAACATACGAGCCACACTCGAAAACTGGGCATTTCCCGATATTTTACGGCCTTCAACCTGAAGATCATTACGTCCGCTAAGTTCGGCATCAACTCCCATTTTGTTGAGTACGCGCACAATCGGCGCTGTAAATTTTTCAAAGTTATTAAGACTCTTTTTATCGTAATCCGTAATAAAACTGAAATTCAGGTTCCCCGTATCGTGATATACGGCTCCGCCACCAGAGATACGACGGACGACATGAATACCCCTTTCCTCCACATATTCGTGATTAATCTCTTCGAGCGTATTCTGGTTGCGCCCAATAATAATAGATGGCTCATTAATATAAAAGAGCAGGTAATCGTGATCATAATCAAAATTACGCAGCGCATATTCTTCAAGCGCTAGGTTTATATGGGGATCGGTAATGCCTTCGTTATGGATGAAAATCATAATGCCACTATTAAGACCTTAAAAAAAGTTATCTGCAATGGTAGGCCGCTACTTTGAATGGAATATGAAGATAACCAAGTTTTATGTGGACAATCATCCTCAAAGATCATACAGCTAAGTCCATTTAAATTTACCATCGGCCGTAATACGCAGATTCCCGGACTTCCCCTCGTCAACTAATTCCTGTAGTGAAGTCTCTGATAACATTTTTCGTATTTCGTCGCGGGTGTCAGCCCATTTTTCGTGAATAGGACATGGTTTCTCTGTTCCACAGCCCGGCAGACCTAACGCACATTCAGTTAAAATATCCATGCCATCAATAGCTGCAACAATTTCGAGCAGGGTTACATCATCGGTGGGATGTATTAAACGCACGCCTCCTTTCGGCCCCTTCATGGACTCCATCAAATTGGCATTGGTGAGCTGTTGCAAAACTTTGGTTAAAAAGTGATGCGAAATATCGAGATCATCGCTGATTTTCTTAATAGATACGTATGAATCATCCGAAACCGCCGCCAAATAGACCGAAGCTCTTAACCCATATACACAAGCATTTGATAATAACATATATAAAAGATTGGATTTTGTAGTTCCTTAGTCCCCTGTCAAAAAACTCGTGAGCTGATCGTTTTCTTAAGCCCGGATTAATCAACATTGTTTCTAAGAAATATCTACTATAAAATGACTTTCACAGATCCCCTTTAAGTAATCTGCAATAAAAAATTGCCTGTTAAAAAAATAAATCATTAACACATTAAAAAACAGCTAAAATAAAAACTACATAACATGATTAATAATCATAGTTTAAAATAGTTAACATAATATGCACCTGATAATTGTCTCAAATTTAATTAATTATTTGAAATAAGCTCTATGGAAATTTGGACTGCCCTGGCAATTGGTTTTTTCGGTAGCTTCCATTGTATTGGCATGTGCGGACCCATTGCGTTGGCGCTGCCTGGAAAAAACGATTCTACTATCTCACTTATCTGGGGACGCCTACTCTATAATATCGGCCGGGTATTAACATATACCTTTCTTGGGGCCATCTTTGGCATGATTGGTCACTCCATTGCCCTTGCCGGATTTCAACAATCGGTATCGATAATTCTGGGAGCTTTAATTTTTACAGGTGCACTATTTCAGTTCAAATCCCTTGAAGGATGGAAGAAAAAAATAGGTTTCGATTCATTGTTCAATCGCCTTGAACAACTTATGCTTTCTCAATTTAAAAAGGGAGGCACCATCACATTGTTCACCATTGGAATCTTAAATGGATTGCTACCTTGCGGTTTTGTTTATGTGGGATTGGCCGGCTCCGTAACCACAGGTTCTATTGTACAAGGCACTCTATTTATGACCTTATTTGGGATTGGTACAATACCTGCGATGATGGCAATGTCGCTGGCTCCTGGTTTTGTGAGCCTCAAATGGCGTCAACGCATAAACAAATTTATACCCTATTTAGCAGCAGCATTTGGCATTTATCTAATCTACAGAGGTATTATAGTAGGAGAAATGCTACATTAAATAAAATATTCATAAAAGAGCACATCAATGGATATACAGTTCCAAATGTCAACTGATGAGCAGGTTATTAATCCGGTTTGCGATTTTACCTATAGCTGGTGCCTGAATTGTGGTCTTTCTGAAAAAGAAGCAACGAAGTTTACGATTGCTGTCAGTGAACTTATTAGTGATATTATCCTTTTTGCCTACCCCAACCGAAGCATTGGATTTTTTGATCTCACTTTCCGACAAACCCTTTCAGACATTGAACTTATAGCCAGTGAAGTCGGCGAACCGTTCGATCCCGACAAACACAAATACAATGCCCAAGAGGCTATTCAAAATGGTAACTTTGAAGGAGCGGGATTACGTATCATCCGTCGATTTACCGATGATTTCCTATTTATTAATCGGGGAAAAGAAGGCAAAGAGTTTCGACTACAAAAGACCATTGATATTCATGATATCGATGAGCTTCTGGAGTTATCCAGAGCCACTAAACCGAAAGAACCAGAAGATAATGCTTCAAAAGTATCATATCACATCAAGCAAATAACGCCCGGTGATGCCGAGGATATTGCCAAACTCATTTATCGTACTTATGAGTACTCCTACTCAAAAGAGGAACTCTATTTCCCAAAAAAGATCGAGCAAACGTTTACCGGCAAAGAAAAACTGGGTGTTATTACCCGAAGTGATGATGGAGAAGCATTAGGGTATTTTGCAATTCTAAAGAAAAGTGACTCCAATATTGCCGAAGTTGGTGAAGCTGTCGTTTCTCCCAGCTATCGCCGGCAGGGTATTATGAGCGGCATGATGGAAAACCTTATAAAAGTAGGCCGCGACCACCATTTTGAAGCGCTGTTTGGCAAAGCTGTAACGAATCACCCGGTAAGTCAACGGGTAAACCACAAGTTTGGGTTTATATCAACGGGACTCATGCTCCTTGACACAAAGAATGTGGTATTTAAGGGTTTTGACGAGGAGTATCCTCAACCGGTTTCTGTTGTTATTGATGTCTTACCACTTCAGACTACAACCTCAAAAAAAATCTATCTGCCTAAAAAATACCGCGATATTCTCATACAAACTTATAATTTGCTTGATATTCCCATTACTCCCAGACAGCCCGAGCATTATAAGATGGCCGACAAATCAGATGCCGAGTTGGAAATTAACTACGCAGATTCTACAGCACTAATCATTGTAAAAAAATACGGCCCTGATTTCCGTTCAGTCCTCCGTGAAATGTTACATAGCTTAACAAAGCAAGAAGCCCCCAATGCCATCTACTTAGATTTGCCACTTGAAAATTCGGCTACGCCGGCACAATTAAGCCAGCTGAAAGATTTAGGCTTTATTTACTGTGGGCTCGCCCCCTACTTTCATAACGAATCGGATTACCTGAGACTGCAAAAAATTTGTATTCCCTTTGATTTTGATCTTATCGACGTTCACTCTGAATTTGGTCAACAAATAAAATCTTTTATTACTGATGAGTATTCCCAGCATTCATAAAAACGGAACAACGTTGAAAATTAAGATACAAGGTGGATTTAACCTGTGGATCAAAAATATGATACTAAATCATATTAATAACGATACCCATGTACTCAAACTTGATCTCACTGAGTGTAAGTTCATCGACAGCGAAGGGATTATCTTTTTGCATCAATGGCAACAAAATGGAAAAGACTTACAACTTATTAATCCACCGGATGTATTTTTTGAGATACTCAATATATTGGAACTCGATAACAGCTGGCAACCCAATATTATAAACAAAAACAAGGAATCGTTATAACTGATCGACTCCATTTAAAACATGAATGTACTGGAAGGCCAAACCGAATTTCCTTTTCTGACTTGCAGACCTCAATATTAATTTCGTGCGTCATCCGTATCAAGCGAATCGTTTTTCGTGGGGTTGTGCCCATCTTAGCACGACGGTAAGAAAACAATCGATTCCTAAGATTTTTGGCCTTTCCCACATATAGTAAATCCTCTGATCTCCCATACATTTTATGCACACCCGGCTTTTGGAAAGCTCCTCAAAAAACTATTTCCCACTCTATTTTCTATGGGATTGTAGTGTTCAAATAATCGCTGCTGCTCTGACATTCTTGTTTATTTTCCGGAGGTACAAAGTATATTTGCAAAATATCAAACAATTAAGACACAAAATTTTACATATAGTAGGGAATCCCCAAAAAATATACTATACTTAGGCTCTTAAGCGCCATTTATTGCGTTAGCAAGGCGTTATTAAACATTTAAGTAGCACAAGAAGTAAAAATTTTCGGAGATTTATCATGGCAGAACGTGAAGTAGGAACTGTTAAATGGTTCCATAATGGTAAAGGTTATGGATTCATAACCAGAGAAGAAGGCGAAGACATTTTCGTTCATTTCAGTGAAATCGAAATGGAAGGCTATAAAAAATTAGAAGAAGGCCAAGAAGTCGAATTCACTGTTGCGGAAGGCGAAAAAGGATTACAAGCACAAGAGGTGATTCCCTTGTAATATGATTATTTAGATATCATTATTTTCAAAGCGCTGCTGTTAAGGCAGCGCTTTTTTTATTGCTAAAGTTCCCATTATATTATGGCTAATCAACCGCTATAAAACTAAATAATTATGGAAAACCATACTTATAAGAAAGTTGAATTAACAGGTACTTCTGACAAATCGCTGGAAGCAGCCGTTGAAAATGCTATAGAAAAGGCTTCAAAAACAGTAGACGATATGGGCTGGTTTGAAGTTATTGAAACACGGGGTGCTATTGAAGATGGTACCGTTGCACAGTGGCAGGTTGTTATAAAAGTTGGCTTTACGCTAAAAGAATAATCTACGTTTTATCTAAAATATAGAACTCCAGCTTTTTCTGAAGTACAGGAGGATCAAAAGGTTTCGTTAAGAAGTCATTCATTCCCGAAGCAAAAACTTTTTCCTTAACCTCTTTTAAGGCTGCTGCCGTAAGGGCAATGATGGGTACATTGGATTTAAATTTATCGTCCAGCTCTCGGATTTTCTGCGTTGCCTCATAGCCATCCATTTCTGGCATCTGAAGATCCATCAATACTAAATTGATAGACGAAATTTCTTTCATTTTTTCAACTGCCTGGCTTCCATCTTCGGCAAGTACAACTTCTATATTCCACTTTTCAAGGAATCGTACCATTACTTTTTGGTTGATGGCATTATCTTCAACCAACATTACTTTTGTTCCCTGCAGCGAATCCGGCATTTCTTCCTCATGCTTCCGCAAGCTGGATCGCTGTTCATCAGCATGTTCTTCAGTTTTAAAAGGGATTTCTACATAAAACGTACTACCTTTCCCCTTTTCACTCTCCAAATCAATACTACCCCCTTGTAGGTCAACCAATTTCTTGCTGATGGTTAGTCCCAGCCCTGTTCCGCCAAAAACGCGAGAGGTTTCGTTGCGCTCCTGAGTAAAACTTTTGAAAATTTCCTCCTGTTTATCTTCCGATATCCCAATACCAGTATCAGTGATAGTAAACAAGATTCTTAATTGGTCATCCCTACGCTCTTTTAGCTCTACAATAATCCCAACGCTCCCTTCTTCAGTAAATTTGACTGCGTTGCTAACGAGATTATTCAGAATTTGTGTCAGACGATTAGGATCACCTGCAATAGTTTTCGGTAAATCTTCATCCAAATCCAGATACAGTGGTACATCTTTCTTTTCGGCTGTAAAACGGAAACTCTCCAAAACGCCATTTAGCAAATTCTCTAAATTAAATGCTACATTTTCAAACTCGATTTTTCCTGATTCAATTTTCGAGAAGTCAAGAACATCATTGATAAGCGAAAGCAAAGTTTTAGCCGAGAAGTCCAGGATCTCAAGCTGCTCAAGCTGATCTTCGCGCGGATTATCTTTCACTAATAAATTCGTCATTCCAATAATCGCATTCATTGGGGTGCGAATTTCGTGGCTCATCGTTGATAGAAACTCGGACTTCGCTTTCGACCCCTGCTCCACTTTTTGCTTCGCCTTTTCAAGCTCTTCTACATTATTTTCTAACTGCTGCTTCTTTTCTAACAGTTCCTCATTAAGAGATTGTGTTTTTTTAAGTAGTTTTTGAGTTTCTTCTTCAGCTAATTCTTTTGATTCCGAAAATTTGTTAAATGTAAGCCAAGTGGTTATAAATGCCGCTCCCAGAATACTCCATTTTATAATAACACCTTCATCAGCGGTGAGATAAATCTGATCAAAAATCACATAGTCGAGCACAACATAGCATGCTACAGCCATACCTATACCAATGTTGCGCAATTGCTGATGGTCTTTATCGAATAGCAGAATAGCCAAACCACAGGCGGGAAGATAAAAAGCCTGTATTAACATTTCTTTACCAAAAACAGAGCTCAGAATAAGTATACAAACATTTATATAGGCTAATAGAAGAAACTTGGCCGTATTTTCAAATCCTTTACGTGCCAAAACAGGAATCAGCACAAAAGCTACGCTAATGCTTGTAAAAAACCACGAAAGCGAGATAGATTCGTTTAAACGAAAAGCAATTAAGAATAGAATAGCTACTGCCGCCAGCGAAAACGACACATGGTGCATTACAATAATGCCGGTCCTATGTATCTGATCAATTTTGTCTTGCACCAGATCTCTGGCAAAAGCCATCTTTGTAATACTCGATAATGAAGACATTCGGTATAGTAGCTATTTATAAAAATTCCAACAGACGAACACTTAACAATAATAAAACTAATATAGCTATAGTACGATATTAAAAGAAACTAATAAAACAGGGAGTTTAAGCCTTTGTCTGTTCTTTTTGCATCTTGGTTTTATAAGCCATAGCATAAATTTTCATTTGCTTAACCATCGAGGCCAAACCATTTGAGCGGGTGGGCGATAAATGCTGTTCCATACCGATCTTTTTGATAAAGGTAGGGTCAGTACTTATGATAGTTTCGGGCGTCTGACCAGAATAAAAACGAACCATCAGCGCGACAAGACCTTTTGTAATCGCAGCATCACTATCAGCCTCAAAAATAACCTTGTCGTCATCAAGCCGAGTATGCAGCCAAACCTGGGATTGACATCCACGCACCAAGTTTTCTTCAACTTTATGCTCCTCATCTAATGGCTCTAACTCTTGGCCTTGTTTTATGATATGCTTATAGCGCTCAGTCCAGTCGCTTAAAGCTTTAAACTCGTTAATAATTTGCCGTTGTATTTCGTGAATATCAGCCATTATTCGATATTTATAGTTATCTGCAACACCATAAAAATACAAATAACTACAGAGAATATAAGGTTATACTTTTGTCTTCTCGTAGGCTGGATCAACCGAAACCGCACAACATACGGTTACCACCTCTTTGTTCTCCTCATCCCATCCTGGCTTGCCATAATCCAAGACTTCAACGAATTCACCCTCTTTATTTTTGATACGGTATTCACAGGTAGAATCTTTTCCCTCAAAAACTTTTTGTAGGTGAGCGTTATACTTATCGAGATCGTCTTGATGGATAAAATTCCCGGCATCGGCCTTTCCGATAACGGCTTCAGCCGAAAGACCCGTTATCTTCGAAAATTCTTCCGAGACTGTTTTAAAAACAGGTTTTTCATTTTTAAGCTCTACTTTATAAGAAAATTCTGAGGCCCTGCGTACCACCCGTCCAAAGTCTTTATTTCGCTTTTTCAGGGTATCCATAATACGCTTTTTAAGTGATATATTTTCGATCTCTGCACGTATCAACTTTTGATCTTTAAGATCTAATATCGACGTAGTTCCTTTAACTTGAATAGGAAATCCGTTCTTGTGATTAATAATACCCTTAAATTCCTCATTATTGAAATACACATCCTCATCTTCTTTGTCAAAACGCCCCTTTATTGAACTCATATATTTATCAGGAAACAGATCCCAAATTTTAATCTGTTTTAGTTCATCCTTGCCATAGCCAACAAGTTCGCGGAACGCCTTGTTTGCCATCACAATATTACCCTGCACATCAACATCGACAACAGTGCGCTTTGATTCCTCGCGTAATCTGTCAAACTCTACTTTTTGATCAACAAGTTGCTCCTCGGCACGCTTGCGTTCCGTTATATCGTGCTGATACGAAACCCAGTGCGTTACATTGCCTTCCTTGTCAGTAAGGGGGTGAATATCCCACTGGTTAACAAATTCGGAACCATCTTTCCGGTAATTAATAGCCTGACCAAAAAAGGATCGTCCCTCTTTTAATCGGCGCTTCAATCTATCTAACACTTCGCGGTCGGTTTTTGGTCCTTGCAGAATGCGTGGAGTCTTACCAATAACTTCCTCTTTGGAATAGCCCGTCATCTCACAGAAACCGTCATTCACATATACAATTTTAGGGCCCGGCTTTTCAAGATTTAACTCTGTAATTAATATGGAATCGTAATCGCTGCGTATGGCCGATTCAAGAAGGTTTAACCTTTTTCCCAACTCATTGCCTTCTTCGACAATGTCTTCTACAACTGATTTAACCTTTTCAAATGATTCTTCATCTTTGCACCATTTTTTCAGTGCATTAATATCTGGTGATTCCATATTAAAAAGTTTACTTAGTCCTGGTTTAATAGATGATAATGGGCGATTTATTTGCCAACCTTGCTTTTAATACTTTTCATCAACAACAATTCAAATCCGAATCATTCCCATAAATTCAATTTTTCTTAAATAATTTTAGCTAAAAAGTAGTTCAACATTAAAATAAATTGACTTTATTATTGCTCATAAAAAAACCTTAGGAAGTAGCTAACTTCCCAAGGTCTGGTAATTGCTATAAATCTCATGGTTTACTTCAGCAAAAGCTTGGCAATAGTATTCAACTGCATATTGGAAGTCCCCTCATAAATCTTTCCGATCTTCGCATCACGGTAATATTTTTCAACAGGATACTCTTTCACATAGCCATATCCGCCAAACAGATCAACAGCTTGAGAGGTTACATTTTCTGCAACTTCGGATGCATGGTACTTGGCCATAGCCGCCTCTTTCAGAAAATTGTCGCCGTTCTCTTTCATCCGTGCAGCATTATACACCAGCAATCGGGCTGTTTCAATATCCGTAGCCATCTTTGCCAGCTGGAACTGCACGCCCTGGAAGTCTGAAATTGCCTGGCCAAACTGTTCGCGCTCCTGGGTGTACCCCAACGTAGCATCAAGCGCACCCTGGGCAATGCCAATCATCTGTGCTCCAATGCCAATACGGCCTTCGTTCAGCGTTTCCATTGCAACCTTATACCCTTTTCCAACTTCGCCCAACACATTTTCTTTAGGAACTTTACAGTCCTCTAATAAAATTTCACAGGTAGAACTGGCTCGAATTCCCAACTTGTTTTCTTTTTTGGATACCGAAAAGCCTTCAAAATCGCGCTCAACAATAAATGCCGTAATCCCCTTATATCCCGCATCAGGATCTAATGTTGCAAACACTAAAAATATATCTGCCTCATTGGCATTAGTAATCCACATCTTCGAACCATTTAATACATAATGATCGTCCTTTTCTTTGGCCGAAGTCTTTAATGCAAAAGCATCACTACCCGAGCCGGCTTCCGACAGACAGTAGGCACCCACCTTCTCAGTCGCCAACTTCGGCAGATAGCGCTCCTTAACATCATCACTTCCAAAATTTAAAAAAGCATTGTTTACCAGCGTATTCTGCACGTCCATAAACACTCCCGCCGAAGCATCCACACGAGAAATTTGTTCAATCGCTACAATCGACATGAAAAACGATCCGCCGCCTCCACTGTGACTTTCAGGAATTTCAACTCCCATCAATCCCATATCAAAAAACTGCTGTATCAGGTCCGGATCCAGTTTTGCCTTCTCATCCATCTCCTGCACTTTGGGCTTAATCGCGCTCTCAGCAAAATCTCGTGCCGCCTCCTGCAGCATCTTTTCATCTTCGGTTAGCGTTGTCAATGGGGGCATTTGTTGATCTATATTTTCCATGGAATAACCTTTTAATATTTAATTGGTTTCTAAATTTCGTTCTTAATATAGTGATTCAGAATCAAAATATCGGCCCAAAAGTAATTCCAAATTTAATGCTTAAATACAATGTTAGTAAAGTAACGGCAAGCTCATTATTTTCAAGAGTTATACTCAAGACGAAATTCGTACTATGAACAACTCTGACTCTACCAAGCAATCTCTTTTTGAAGAATTTCCTCCCATTTCCACCGAAGAATGGGAAAAAGTCATTAATCAGGATTTAAAGGGGGCCGACTATAAAGAAAAGCTCAAATGGCAAACTGGTGAAGGTGTCGAGCCACTGCCATTTTACCGGCGTGAGGATTTATCCGACCTCGACCGATCAACTCCACTTCCAAAATCATATACCAACACTGAGGCTAACAGCTGGGAAATATGCGAACCCATTTTTGAGAATAATATCTCCCAAGCCAATGAAGCGGCTCGGAATGCACTCGAGCGCGGCGCCGATGCCCTACAGTTCCAAATAACCATTCGACGTACCGAAGGGATGATTGGCGGTGATATCCAGGGGTTACCCGTTCAAAATCAATCCGATTTTACAGCACTTTTGAATGAAATCTCCCTGGAAAATACCTCCCTCCATTTTGATACAGGCTTAGCTTCACCCGCCCTGCTGGGTATGCTTTGGGATGAAATTCAAAACCAAAGCCTCGATCCCAAAAAAGTTCGGGCCACTTTTAGCTATGATCCGTTTGTCTACCTGCTTCAACACGGCCAATATCCAAAAGACAGAGAAGATATTAAACGTGATATCTGTGATGTAACACAATTTATGGCGAAGAATATACCGGCTATTCGACCGCTGGGGGTTGACGGTCGATTTTATCACAACAGCGGGGCTACCATTGTACAGGAATTGGGATATGCAATGGCTTCCGCATCAGAATATTTAGCAATACTAACCGATGACGACATCAATATTGATGATGCCGCGCAGTCATTATCATTTTGCTTTTCGATCGGTTCAAACTACTTTCTGGAAATTGCCAAGTTCCGCGCAGCCCGTCTTCTTTGGAAGAATCTTATTGAAGCTTATGGTGCAGATCCGGAAGGGAATACTGCCTATTTGCATGGAGAAACCTCCCGCTGGAATAAAACGCTCTACGATCCATATACCAATATGCTGCGCACCTCCACTGAAGGCATGGCCGGCGCTATTGCGGGTTGCGATTCTTTAACAGTAATGCCATTTGACGAACATTTCCGTCAGCCTAATGAGTTTTCACAGCGCATTGCTCGCAATCAGCAAATAATTTTAAGTGAAGAAGCCTATCTTGATAAAGTTGAGGATCCAGCTGCTGGCTCCTATTACCTCGAAAAATTAACAGAAAAAATTGCTGAAAAAGCCTGGACAATTTTTCAGGATGTTGAAGCAGAAGGCGGTCTGTTTAAAGCTCTCGAAAATGGTACCGTACAATCAGCTATTCAGCAATCACAGAAGCAACGCAATCAGGCCATTGCCAAACGGGGACGCACGTTTGTAGGTACGAATCAGTACACCAACGCTGATGAAAGCATGAGCGATGACATTGGAAAAACAAAACAAACGGTAGCACTGCGCGAATCGGAAGATATTAATATTGAAAGTGATGCTGAAAACCTCATAGAATTCCTCTCTGATGCTTTTTCACAGGAAGCTAATATCGCCGATGTGATCGACAATCTCTTTGATTTTGGAAAGCAAAAATATCGAACCGTGGCTCCTTATCGAGGACCCCAAGCATTTGAAGAGCTGCGTCTGGCAACCGAAAATCACAAGTTTACGCCCAAAGTTTTAAATCTACCGCTGGGCAATAAAAAGTGGCGCAAGGGACGTGCGACCTTTTCGTCCAACTTTTTCGGCTGTGCCGGTTATAACATTAAAGATCCCATTGGTTTTGAGGATGTGGATGAAGCCATTAATACGATAAAAAAACAGCAACCTGATATTGCTGTAATTTGCAGTTCGGATAAGGAATACAAAGACCTCGTTCCGGCTATAGCAGATGCAGTTTCAACGTTAGACAATCCACCGATTTTAGTACTCGCTGGATACCCGGAACAAGATGTAGAAACGTACAAAGAGGCTGGCATTGATGAATTTATTTACTCGAAATGCAATGTGCTTCAGACACTAACCCGATTTCAACAAAAGCTGAATATAATTGAGAATTAAAATTAGGAATTAGGAATTCAACAATGCGTAATTCTTAATTCCTAAATCCTAATTAACTATGAGACCTGATTTTTCTGACATAGAGTTGAGCTCTTCGATTTCTACCGATAAAAGAACAACCGATAACGAGTCGTGGGAAACAGCCGAGCAAATTCCGGTAAAGCCACAGTTCAAGCAATCAGATATCGAAAACCTTGAGCATCTCGATTACGCAGCTGGAATTCCGCCGTACCTGCGAGGACCGTACTCCACCATGTACTGCTTTCGTCCGTGGACTATTCGCCAGTACGCCGGATTCTCAACTGCTGAAGAATCCAACGAATTTTATCGCAAGGCGCTGGCTCAGGGACAAAAAGGACTTTCTGTTGCCTTTGATTTGGCTACACATCGCGGCTACGACTCCGATCACCCACGGGTATCCGGCGATGTTGGAAAAGCAGGCGTGGCCATCGACTCCATCCTCGATATGAAAGTACTTTTCGACCAGATCCCGCTCGATGAGATGTCAGTCTCAATGACCATGAATGGAGCGGTTATTCCGATTATGGCGTTTTATATCGTAACAGCCGAGGAACAAGGCGTATCCAAAGAAAAGCTGGCGGGCACTATCCAAAATGACATCCTTAAAGAATTTATGGTGCGTAATACGTATATCTATCCGCCCAAACCGTCGATGCGCATCGTGGGTGATATCTTTGAGTACACCTCCCAACACATGCCAAAGTTCAATTCTATTTCAGTATCGGGGTATCACATGCAGGAGGCCGGCGCTACCTGTGATATCGAGCTGGCTTATACCCTGGCTGATGGACTCGAGTATTTGCGCACTGGCATTGAAGCCGGACTCGACGTCGATGATTTTGCTCCCCGCATCTCGTTTTTCTGGGCTATTGGGATGAATCACTTTATGGAGATCGCCAAGATGCGAGCTGCCCGCATGCTCTGGGCCAAGCTGGTTAAACAATTTGATCCGGAAAATCCCAAGTCGATGTCACTACGTACGCACAGCCAAACCTCGGGATGGAGCCTTACCAAACAAGATCCCTACAACAACGTAGCGCGTACCACTATTGAAGCTATGGCTGCGGCACTCGGACACACACAATCGATGCATACGAATGCCCTCGACGAAGCTATTGCCTTGCCATCCGATTTTTCCTCCCGTGTAGCCCGCAATACACAGACCTACCTGCAGGAAGAAACCGGCATCACCAAAGCCGTAGATCCTTGGGCAGGTTCGTACTATGTTGAATACCTGACCGATCGCATTGCACGTCGGGCCTGGGAGCTGATCGAAGAAGTCGAAGATCTCGGCGGTATGGCTAAAGCTATTGAAACAGGGGTCCCCAAAATGCGGATCGAGGAAGCCGCTGCTAAAAAACAGGCGCGCATCGACTCGGGCAAAGAAACGATTGTAGGCGTTAATAAATATCAGCTTGACAAAGAAGAGCCGATTGACATTCTTGAAGTTGATAACGAGAAAGTCCGTAAAACGCAGTTAGACCGACTTAAAAAGCTGCGAGCAGAACGCAACGAAGAAGAAGTACAATCAGCGCTTAACGCCATTACACAAGTAGCAGAATCGGGAGATGGTAACTTGCTTGATATGGCAGTTAAAGCAGCTCGCAAGCGAGCAACACTGGGTGAAATCTCCGATGCGATGGAGAAAGCGTTTGGACGTTATACCGCAACCGTTAGATCAATATCAGGTGTGTATTCTTCAGAAATAGATAAAGACGAGAACTTTAAAAAGGCTCAGCAGCTGGCGGATGAATTTGCCGAGCTCGCGGGACGACGTCCTCGTATCATGGTTGCAAAAATGGGGCAAGACGGCCACGATCGCGGTGCCAAAGTAATCTCCACCAGTTTCGCCGATCTGGGTTTTGATGTGGATATTGGTCCGTTATTCCAGACTCCAGAAGAAGCTGCCCGACAAGCCGCCGAAAACGATGTGCATATTTTGGGGGTTTCGAGCCTGGCCGGAGGACACAAAACGCTGGTTCCACAGGTACTTGATAAACTCGAAGAACTGGGTCGCGATGACATTATGGTGATTGTCGGCGGCGTAGTTCCGGAACAAGATTATGAGTATTTATATGATAAGGGTGTTGTCGGAATTTTTGGTCCAGGCACCGTTATTTCTCTGGCCGCACAACAGATTTTGGAAATCCTGATTGATGCTCAGGAATAATTTAACACCTCCCACCTGAATTTTTCCAAATTCAGGCACCCTCCTCAAGGAGGGATGATTTTATGTCAAAGGAATTGGGGTTATAATTTTGGAATCATGCCTCAAAACAGAATAATCCCATATAATCCTGAACTAAAAGAGTTAGCTCGGGAACTCAGAAAGAGTATGACTCATGGGGAAGTTCTGTTATGGCAAAGAATCCGAAGAAAAAGCTTAGACTATCAATTTCACAGACAGATTCCGTTGCTTGAATATATTGTAGATTTCTATTGCCATGAATTACTATTAGCAATAGAAGTTGATGGCAGAGTCCATAAACATCCAGAGCTCAGCATCAATGATTTAGAACGGCAGAAAAAAAATTGAATCTTATGGAGTGCATTTTCTTAGATTCGATAATAAGGAAATAAAACAGGATATTAATTCTGTACTTCGAGAAATTGAACACTGGATTAAACTTAATTCTTAATACAAACAACACCTCCCGTCTCCGATAACAATCAATCGGAGCCACCCTCCTCAAGGAGGGATTATTTTATCTTCCCTTGAGGGAAGTACTTCGACATGGATTTTAGGTCGAAGGGATGGGTGTTGCTTCAAAACTCTTTATGCCTGACAAAAACAAAAATAACAACTCTTCTCTTTCGGTAAACAAAGGCGTTGAACAGAACAGCGCCATCAATACGGAGGGGTTAGAACGTTTCAAAAATAAAGGTTCGTCTCTTTCGCTGGAAGAGTATGTCGATGGCATCAAATCAGGTAATCGAACCATTCTAAGCCGTGCTATCACGCTCATAGAAAGCACCAAGACAGAACACCGGCAGCTGGCACAAGATATCATAGAACAATGCTTACCGGATACTGGCAATTCTATACGGATAGGAATTACCGGCGTGCCCGGTGTGGGAAAAAGCACCTTTATTGAATCGCTCGGAAATCACATCATTGATCGAGGGAATAAATTAGCGGTGTTAGCCATTGATCCCAGCAGCACGCGCACGAAGGGCAGTATTCTCGGTGATAAAACCCGTATGGAAACACTTGCCAATAATGAAAATGCCTTTATTCGCCCCTCTCCTACGGGCGGCTCTCTTGGGGGCGTTGCCCGTAAAACACGTGAGACCATTTATCTATGCGAAGCTGCCGGCTTCGATACCATTTTTATCGAAACGGTGGGCGTGGGACAATCGGAAACAGCGGTACATTCAATGGTTGATTTCTTTTTACTGCTGATGCTGGCCGGGGCCGGGGATGAGCTGCAAGGCATCAAGCGCGGTATCATGGAGATGGCCGATACCATTGCAATAAACAAAGTTGACGAAGCCAGTGAAAAGGCAGTCAGTCAGGCCGTGCGAGAATACAAAAATGCGCTGCACCTGTATCCCGAAACAAAATCGGGATGGAAACCTAAAGTTACTACTTGTTCGGCATTAACAGATAAGGGTATTCCGGATATCTGGAAAACTATTCAGGAGTATATTCAGCTAACGAAAGAGAACGGTTATTTTGAAGACAACCGGAACCGGCAAGCCAAACACTGGATGTACGATACCATCACCAGTCGACTAACGGAACATTTTTATGATAATCCCGCCGTAAAAAAGAAACAGAAGCAAATTGAAAAAAAGGTATTAAATGGAGAGATGAGTTCTTTTAAAGCTGCTCAAGAGTTGTTGAATCTGTATTTTAATTCTCTTTAAGTAATCTCCTGTTACGTTACGCAGCGGAGCTACGTAACAAGATTATAAGCTTATATAATGGAATCTACATCGAAGTAGACTCGATCACTTTGTGCCTCTTGGGGTTGAAAGAGCAAGATTTCGGAATGACATCTCGACTTAATGTTAACTCAGTTTCAGTTCGCTTTGGGCCGATGAAAAGGCTACATCATCCTCATCAATATCTTCTTCACCGAGTGCTTCTTCCATTTCACTGCGAAGCTTCTGAATAGTCAACCCGCTGGTAAGCGAACCATTTTTTGCGATGGAGATACGTCCTGATTCTTCGGATACTACTACAACAAAAACATTATTGGTTTCGGTAATACCTACTGCTGCACGGTGACGCGTTCCAAATACGGATGAAATATTTTGATTCTGTGAGATAGGCAGGTAACAACTTGCGGCTACAATCCGGTTGTTGCGGATCACTATGGCCCCATCATGCAGGGGGGTGTGTTTGTTGAAAATAGTTTTTAAAAGCTCACTATTTACTTTTGCATCCAGTTTTACCCCGACGTCGACCAAGTCTTGCAGCGTTGAACTGCGTGCAAACACAATTAACGCCCCGGTTTTGGTATGAGCCATATCCCGAACGGCATCGACGACTTCATCGATAACGGTATTGGGATTGGAACGCACAAAAAAGCGGTCGAGATTCGTATTTTGTCCCAGGCTATAGAGCAACTTTCGTATTTCGGGCTGGAAAATGATAAATACTGCTAATATCCCCACATCCAAAATACCGCGAAGTATAAAGTTGATGGTGGTAAGCCCCAATGCGCTGACGGCCGCATTGATTATGATGATAAAAACAAGACCTACGGCAGCTTGAATGGCAAATGTGCCGCGGATCCACCGGTATAGGTAGAACAGCACCATGGTGATAATCAGGACCTCGACGAAGTCCCGGACGCCAAATTCAAGGAAGCCAATGGGGATCAACGGTGTACCTCGTTTTTCTGGATATTGTTTAACGGAATATAAGTATTATTTGGCGAAGTTTTGTATGGGATGTGGTTTAGCTCTTTACTCTGATAGAGTACACTTTAAAAGTGGACTCCATCAGCAAGTACTAATACGTTACGCAGCGGGGCTACGTAACGAGAACAGTAATTTAGTGGCAGTCTGAACTTGTTTCAGAATCTCAACCCCTCCTACACTATTAAATCCAGATCCTGAAATAAATTCAGGATTACATGCAGCCTGATGGAGTTCATATCTAACGCGGATTCCACCCAATAAGCAGCAAACATCTATTCCACAGATGTAATAGCGTTGAATACCTGAAGGGAATCGTGTGCTTCTTTGACGTCGTGCACACGAATGATGTTAGCTCCGTTGAGCATAGCATGGTAATGAACGGCTATGGTGCCTGTAAGACGATCATCAACCGGTCGATCGTTGAGTATTTGACCGATCATTGATTTGCGAGAAGCCCCTATTAAAATGGGACATCCCAGATCCTGAAACTCTTTGAGGTCGGCAATCAGTTTGAGATTATGATCCAGTGTTTTGCCAAAACCGATACCGGGATCGATAATAATATTATTCAGTCCCCTCTCTTTGGCTTCATCAATACGTTTTTTTAGATACTGTTTGATATCCGTAACCACATCATCGTAAGCAGGATCTTTTTGCATTGTTTTGGGATTTCCCTGCGAATGCATCATCACATATCCTGCATTATGCTGTACACATAAATCCAAAAAGCGAGGTTCTTTTTGGAGTCCGCTCACATCATTAACAAAATGAGTCCCAAGTTTAAGGGCTTCCTCGGCCACCCGATATTTGGTGGTATCAATCGAAAAAAAGGTATCCGGAAATTGTGAAATGGCTTTTTTGAGAATCGGCACCACCCGATCGAGTTCTTGCTGCTCGGTAACAGGTTCGGAACCCGGCCGGGTTGATTCTCCACCTACATCTATAATATGAGCACCCTGGGAAATCATGAGTCCAATGCGACCCAGCGCTGCTTCCACTTCATTAAAATTACCTCCATCAGAAAAGGAGTCGGGCGTGGCATTGAGAATTCCCATTATCTTGGGAGAAGAAAGGTCAAGCGTCCTATCTCGAACGGAAATGGATTGTTTCTCAGGATTATTCTTGTTCATCAAACTTATAAATGTGATTAGGTAAATAGGTGATTAGATTATTTCCTTAATTACTTCATCACCTAATCACCAAGAGTTAATCCCAGGTTTCTTCAAGATGTTCGCGCTTATCTTCTACTTCTGCCCACTCATCGGCATCCGGTAAATCTTCTTTAGTCTGATTGATAACATGATCAGCCCATTCTTCGGCCAGCCGCTCGTTAAGATCAATATAATGTTCCCACTCCATGGGCACTTCGTCATCGGGATATATGGCTTCAACAGGACATTCTGCCACGCATGCATCGCAATCAATACATTCGATCGGATCGATGGTAAGAAAGTTTGGCCCTTCCCGAAAAGCATCAACCGGACAAACCGCTGCGCAGTTGGTGTATTTGCAGTTGATGCATGGTTCTGTTACTACGTATGCCATTGGATTTCAAAAATTCTTTGGTGTTTACAAAATTGGACTAAATATCACGGCTTCTGGGGATAGATGCAACGTTTTATGCTACCTAAAACTAATTTAGATGGACTCTTAATTTTGGGCTTATAGTAAAATTAAGTAAGGACACGGTGCACCGTGTCCTTACAGTGTAAATTATTTTAATAACACTTTCACACTATCGATCGAACCATCACTTGGAGCCGGTTCGGTATCCATCAGATGATTAATGAGTTCATAAATATGAATATTTTGAAAGGCCCCAACCTTTTCGCCCTCTTTAAAATCAGGTCCGTGAGCGATAAAAAAGGCCTGCATCGCTTTTTTATTATTGTCATAGCCATGAGTAGCACGAGGCAACGATTCTATAAACTCATCCTGGTAATCCTCATCCAGGATCGTATAGCCCAAATCGGCTACCATAATAATATCCTCTACGCGCCGGTGATTTTTTAGATGATAACGCTCAGGAAGATCCTCTTTTTTATACACGCGGTAGTTTTCTTCGGCAGATTTTAATGCCTGATACACCTCCTCTTTTTCTCCCTCTTTGGGCTGAATCCCGGTCATGGGACCCCAGTTAACGCGTTCCAGATCATCCATATCAATAATTTGATCGAGACGGATAAGCTTATCTGCGGATAAGTCAACCATACCGTGGTCAGAAACAATAATGATATTCGTATTCGACCAGAGGTCGTTCGCCATCATTTGATCTTTCAGGTATCCCATGAGCCGATCAGCACGCTCGATAGCCTGCTTTACCGAATCGGAGTCGGTACCATAACGATGTCCCTTGGTATCAACATCACTGTAATAGAGTGTGGCAAAATCTACAGTCTGATCACCCGAATCGGTCATCCACTTCATTACGGTATCGATACGCGCTTTGCCGGGCATATCATCGTCATAGGTTTTCCAGTGGGTGGGTCGCATGCCTTGGATATCGGCTTCGGAACCTACCCAGAACATGGTTCCGGTTTTAATGCCCTGCTTTTCGAGCGTATTCCAGATCGGTTCTCCGCCATACCACCTGCCATCTTCTACAGCTTCGCGATCACTAATGCGATACCACTCCTCCCACTTGGGGTCGTACATGGTGTTATTAACAAATCCGGTATTCTCGGGATATAACCCTGTTGCAATAGAATAGTGGTTGGGAAAGGTTTTGCTGGGAAAAACGGGAATCAACCCTTCAGCCTGAACACCCCCAGCAATAAGTGAATCAAAATGGGGAGTGGCTGTTTTTTGTAGGTAATCATGCCCAAAACCATCGAATGAAATCAATAATGTTTTTGGGGGATGGGATTGCTGCTGGTTACTACATCCTATAAAACCAACAGATACTATCAATAGTAAAATTGTAAGTGCACGTCGTTTCATAAGCTGTGTAAAAAATTCATTGAACATTGGATTTCGGGAAAATCGCTATACCCCCAAGATATTATATTATTTAACCCATCTCACCACTTTTCTGTGAAATGATTTAAAATAAAAAAGGGCAGCCCGAATGGACTACCCTTTGAAAATCAAACTATTGGCAATTCGTTAGAATGAGTAACGAAGACCAATCTGCATTTGCCAACGAGAACTTAGATTAAAAGTATTATAGATCTCATCATCTGTCACATTATCTGGGCTGAAGTTGATAATTGGCTTCCCAATATCATCACTGGAAAGATTATACTGAGATCCTCTTCCATTGATGAAGGCTTGGTCCACATATCCTTCAATATTAACAGCCGAGTAATTGTTAAAGCTTACACCTTCACGCAGTCCCCAATCTTCGTTTAAGAAGTTAAGCACGTTAAACATGCTCGCTGTTATTTCAAGCTTTTGGCCGCTGAATGTCTCAATTTCCTGGTTGATTCGGAAATCAAGGAAGTTTGTCCATGGCTCGCGCGCGGTTCCACGAGGTACGACTTCACCGCGATACTCATTCAGTGAAGACTCACTGGCAATCCAGTCATTCAAATCATTCCAATCACCACTTCCATTATCTGTAATAACAACTTCGTCAGCAGACTCCGGCACATACATCAAGTCGTTAGCAAACTGACTATCTCCGTTGGCATCACCGCTGTATATCCAGCTAAATGGTGTCCCGGATCGACCGTCAAAGATAACTGAAATGGTCGTACGCATACGTTCTGCCCATGAGAAGGTATAGCCAACGTTGGCAAGAATGCGATGACGGCGCTCAAAATCGGCCGTACCGATTCGAGGATTATTGACGTCTTTGTTCTCATTATATTGCCAGTTGGATATCGCGCGACTGGACGTTCCGTTATTTACACTTTCAGCACGATTATAGGTGTACGAGACATTTGCCCGCAAGCCCCAGTCAAACTGTTTCTTCAACTCAGCAGTAATACTGTAATTATATCCCTTATTCGTGTTATCCAGAACCAATGCATTAGTAAAACGCGAATCAACACGATTAGGATCACCTGAAGCATTATCGTACTGTGAATTATAAAAGATATCACCATAAATGGGACGTCCATAAGCAGATGTCCCTTGCTGTTCGATGTTAATATTTCGATAAACCACAGCATTAATAGACTTAGAATAAATCCCTTCCAAGGTTGCTGTCACACCGTAAGGCAGATCTTGATCTACAGCAAGATTAAATTTAGCTGCTTGAGGATATTTAAAATCCTCTTCAATTAAGTTAACCTCTGTAGTATTAACAGGACTTAAACTATTATTTCCACCAGGTTTGGGCTGTTCATCGGGATCGGGACTAAAGAACCCATTTCCGAGTCCACCAGCCCAAGGACCTTGAAATGCATCTACACGTCCGTAATCTGCTCCTGTATTACTATACTGGTTTGATATCCAAACAAAAGGAGGTGTTCCGGAAAAGATCCCTGCACCACCACGAATTTGCGTAGTATACTCACCGGTTTCAGGCGCCCAGTTAAAGCCGAAGCGCGGTGACCAGAGAATATTTCCACTGGCAACACGGTCTGTACTAAATCCAGGAAATGCATCGGGTACATCCGGATTATACGTAGGATCATCCGGCATAATGGGCACATCCGCACGCAAGCCAAATGTCAGCTTCAAGTTAGGTTGTACGGTCCACTTATCCTGTACATAACCACCCAGCTGAATGGCATTAAATTCTGCCGCTCGATTACCACCTTCTAAAAGGTAACTGTAGTTATATTCTACAGGGTTTCCATCTCTGAAACCATCAACACTCCAAAATGTATAAGAACCAAAATCATCCTGAACAAAAAGGTTTCGGAACTTAAAGATCTGGTTGCTGGTACCGATCGTAAATTCGTGATCTCCACGAATGTACGTAAAATTATCCGTAATTTCGATCAGATCCTGATCAAGTGCATTCGCTTGTGAGAATCGATCAATACCCATACTAATACTTCCAAAATCACCCGTATTATTTTGCAGTGGTAAACTAATGTTCACTTCAGGAAAACGCTGAGCAACCACATCTCGGGAATCACGAATACGTGTATATACCGCGCGGAATGTATTAGACATATTATTTCCAAAAGTACTGTTTAGCTCAGCAACAAAAGAATTTTGTGCACTGTTAAAGTTATACTGGCGATTAGAGAAGCTATATGAAGAAGAACCACGGCCAATCCCCTCTTCGTCAGTAGCATCTACATGATTGTATCGGAATGTTAATTTGTGATCTTGGTTGATGTTCCAATCAATCTTAGCAAGAATCTTGTTATTATCCTGTGTCTGATCAATTGTATTTCCGAATGAGCCAGGATTGTATCCATATTGGTTCTGAGCAATATTTTGAATCTCGGAAAATGTAGAACCAGGTATATCAAAACTGTTATCCTCTCCACTACCAAGTATGCCACCAGTAATAGGAGCTGTTTCTCTTTTGAATTCAGCATTTACAAAGAAAAACAGTTTATCTTTAATAATAGGACCACCGAGGTTAACACCCAGATATTTCTCATCAAATGAGGTAACATCTTCAGACACATTTCCATCTTCTGTTATATAGTTACCAACAAAACTCTCATTACGAACCTGATAATAGGCTCCTCCCTTTAGTGTGTTGGTACCACTTTTGGTAATAGCATTAATTTGTCCACCGGTAAAGTTATTATTTGTAACTCCGAATGGAGCAATATCAACGTTAAACTCTTCAATAGCATCAATACTGATTGGAGAGCTTACGCCTGCCTGACTACCGGGTGTCCCTTCACCTAATCCGAACACATCATTCAAGGTAGCACCGTCAACAAGCAAATTATTGTAACGATCATTATCACCACCAAAACTTCCGCCTCCGGTAGCCTGGGGAGTCAATCGAGTAAAGTCTCCGAGAGAACGCGATAACGTAGGTGTCTCGCTAATTTCTTCACTGCTGATGTTTGTACCCGCACCCGTTCTGTCACGGTTAAAGGTTTCATCAGCTTGAGCAACTACAGAAATTTCATCGAGTGTCATCTCACCTTCTTCCAGGGTAAAATTGACCTCTACCGTTTCGCTAAGCTGTACTTCAGAAATTTCTTTCTTGTTCGGATTAAACCCTACGAATGTAACTTGTATTTCATAAGGCCCACCAACACGTACACTATTAAAAGAATAGCGGCCGTTTGGTCGAGTTGCGGTACCATACCGAGTACCCGTAGGTTGATGTATAGCTACAACATTTGCGCCCGGTAGCGGTTCGCCTTGAGTATCTACAACAGTTCCTTCAATAGAACCCGAGGTAGTACCTTGAGCGAACATAAACGCCGGAAGCAAAAAGATTGCTGCCAGTAAAGTTAAGTAACGTTTCATAATCAGATAGATATGTTCGTTTAGATTAGTGATTAGAATGTGTCTTTAGAGAGCACATAATTTTGAGCAAAAGTAAAATAACAGACCGTTGAGAACAGAAGACAAACAATTGACTTAGCAGCCCTCAGTCGGTCGCTAATATAAAAAACTTGAGCAACTTATTATACTCTTGTCTCACGAGTATGAGTATACAAATCTTAAGATTAGCATAATGTTAACTCTTTAATTTATATTCTTTACAGAAAGAGCATAGCAGGAATTAAAAGCAATATCAAAACACCTCTTCAATATTTTCATTTCGTTATTGTGCGCACATAATTTCTGAATTATTCTAATCATAACTTTAAATTTTTCTCGGAACTATTTCTACTATTTTCATTTTAAGTAAGGTGGATCGCATCTTGAACAAATCTCAAATAATTAATTCATATATGAAAAAACTACTATCCGTTGTACTATTAGCGGTTCTTTTAACAATATCATTAAACACTATTAGTCAGGCACAAGACGCCGACAAAAATCTGGGTATTGGCTTTATGGTTGGGGAACCCACGGGGCTAACTGCAAAGTCATGGACGGGAGGCGGCAATGCTATTGATGTAGGCGTTGCCTGGTCGTTTGGACGATATGATGCCATCACCCTACAGGCCGACTACCTATGGCACAACTACAATGTGTTCAGCGAAGTTGATCAGGGTAGCTTGCCTTTATACTATGGTATTGGCGGGCGTATGGTGTTGGGCGATAACGATTCCCACATCGGCGCACGGTTCCCTATCGGAATAAATTACTTGTTTGAAGATTCGCCTATAGGCTTATTTATCGAAGCCGCACCCATTCTCAATCTTGCACCCTCAACCGACTTTGATATCGACGGTACGCTGGGTGCTCGATTTTATTTCTAATACGAAATTCTACTTTATAAATTTCAAAAGGGGGATATCCGCAAAAGGATATATCCCCTTTTTAATTCATCCTGTTCAACAAAAGAGCTATGGACCAAGTAAGAAGGTTAGGAAGATTAACTGGTTGAACTAGTTAGATTCAATCCTCCTGTCCCCCTTCTCCAAGGACGAACTCCTTAATACTAATAAAACACTTCAATCAAAAATCTCTCACTTACGTTCGAGAGGACAGTAATTTTTAGTGGATAATTATTGCCCCAGTTGTCATTTCAAAAGGAGTGTAACCGAATGAGAAATCTATGTTTTAATCACCGCTATTATCACAAGTCAAAGATTTTAAATCCATTCGGGAGGCCATACCAATTACCTCGCAACAAACCTCCACAGATAGAAATCTGTGGATATGTTTTTACAGGTTGATCTGATAACCTTCCTTAGCCAGACCTATCTCCTCAAAAGCAGAACCATACTCTTCTTCAAGATGGTCATCGAGTGCCCCAAGTTGCTTATCATCAGAATCTGGATCGTGATGAGTGATAAACAGTCGTTTAATATTTAACCGAATGGCAAGTTCAACCACATCCTCCCAGGCCGAATGTCCCCATCCTTTTTTCTCCTTATAGGATTCGCGATTATACTGCCCGTCATGTATCAGCAGATCTACTCCGTTTAAAAATGCTTCAAGCCTAACATCATAATCCGATTTTTTTGACTCTTTTAAGATCAACTCGTTATCCGGGCAAAACACAATCTCTTTTCCATCAATAAATATTTTATAAATGGCTGTTTCAATAGTATGATTGGCTAACATAAAGTCTACATCGTAACCCTTATATTCCAAACGCTCAGGAGGCTGAGTTATATATTCCAAATTAGCATCAATCATATCCAGGGTAACGGGGAAGAAGGTTTTAGTAAGATGGCCATCTAAAATATCTTTGCAGCCGCCCTCTTTGCCCTGATCGGGCATGTGAATACTAAAATGATTTTTGGAACCGTAGATAGGTTTAAAAAAAGGAAAGCCTTGGATGTGATCCCAATGCGGATGAGTAATAAAAATACGCCCCCGTATTTTACCCGGCCGATCTATAATTTTATTACCCAAATTACGTATGCCCGTCCCGCTATCCAGAATTAAAACCTCATCCGTCCTCGGCACGTTAATTTCCAAGCAAGTAGTATTTCCCCCATACTCCATATTTTCTTTGTTAGCACAGGGAGTGGAACCACGAACCCCCCAAAAAGTTACAGCTATCTCTTGCTTAGTTTTTGCCATTAAACCTTATCATTATATGAATATTCTATCACCTGCAGATTTTTTAAATATTTCTCCCATCTACTAATACTATTAGCTGCATCCCCGGCACAGCGGTAGTCGTCCAATAATAATTGGCACAAAAAATGACGGAACGAAACAGAAAAGCAAATTCTGAAATTAATCGCCCGACTCTTCTCGAATCTGGTCCATTTTTTCAGTTAGCGATTCCATCTTTTCCTGCCTGCTCTCTAATTTCTGCTCTACTTCTTCAATTCTATTTTCAACCTCATCGAGTAAACTATTTCCACCTTTGGAAGGTTTAAAGTAAGTTTTTTTCTCTTCGTACTGCAGAACTTCTTTTTCTAATTGCTTGGCTTCTTTTTTAACCTTGTTATACTTTTTGCGCAACTCCTGTATTTTGCTCCTGTCCTCAGGATCCAAATCGGCTTTAGCCAACTCTTGGTCAAATTTATCCCCTGATTTAGCAGCACGCATGCGATCATAAATCACATCGCAGGCCTCACGGTACTTCTTCCACATCTTATCCTTGTATTTGATGGGTACATAACCTGCATTTTTAAACTCTTCTTGTAATCCCTTGGCAATATCCACAGCCTCAATAGGGTCATCATGCTTGCCCAGCTCGCGCAGTTTTTCAAGTATTTGTTTCTTCTTTTCCAGGTTTTCTTTGCGCTCTTCTTTAACCTCTTTGAAATGCTCGCGACGACGATCATAAAACTCATCCATCGCTCCCTTAAACTGCTTCCATATCTTTTCTGACTTATCACGCGGCACCGGACCAATTTTCTTCCATCGATCCATAAAACTCTGCATCTGCGAATGTCCTTTCTCAAAATCATCGGTATGCTTTACCTCATTCGCTTTGTCAACAAGCTCCAGCTTCTGCTCGTAATGCTCCTCTTCCTGCTCATGAATTTTATCCTGGTTATTCGCCTTGCGCTCATTAAAGGCATCTGTAGCCGACTTAAAACGTGACCATAACTTATCCTCAGCACGCTGCGGCAAGTTCCCTACCTTCTTCCACCGCCGGTGCAGCTTATTAATTTTTCGGGCAGCCGTCGCCAGATCATCCTCTTCCAGCAGCGCTTCTGCCTCTTCAATAATCTTTTCTTTCTTGTGAGTAAACTTATCTACCTTACTCTGGTGATCAGGATCATATTTATACTTCCGATCGTAATACTCATCCTGTGCACTCTTATACCGATCCCATACTTTGTCTGACTTTTCTTTTGGTACCCGACCGATCTTCTTCCACTGCTTAGTCAAATCATCGAATTTTTCCTCAATCTCATCCCAATTTTCCGTCTCATGGGTCATCGACTCCGCAACATTTTCCATCTTTTCAAGAACCGTCAATTTGAGCATCAGGTTATCTTCCTCTTTTTGACGCTTCTGAACCAGCCGGTCTACCTTATGATCGTTAAAAGTATCGAGCAGCTCTTCAAAACGCTCATCAAGCTCCTCCCCTTTTCCATTGGGTAGCGGACCCGCACTTTTCCACTGTCCTTTCATCTGATTTACGCGGCGTGTCGCCGTCCAGGTCTCATTGGATACGATACCCTCAAACTCCTTAAGGAGTTCTTTCTTTGTTTCGAGATTTTCCTGCTTTTTCTTTTCGAGCTCAGCATAATGCTGCTCCTTACGCTCTTCGAAATCATCAACAATATCGTTGAACTTTTTGTAGAGCTTTTGCACCTGCTCATCATCGGTATCGGGTCCTTCGGCCCAGCGGTGACTCAAATTATCGAGCTCTACTGAAACGTAAGACCAATCATTCTGCTTGGCCAGCTCTTGGGCCTTGCTTACAATTTCCTTGTAATAATCCAGCGGACTTTCTTCATCTGAGGACTCTTCATCAGCTACTTCTTCCTGTTCTTCGATCTCATCTTCAATTGTTTCCCCATCATCCTGCTCCGCTTCGACTTCTTCAACCTCCTCGTCAGCAGCTTCTTTTACTTCTTCATCTGCTGTCTCTTCTTGTGCTTCAACTTCTTCCGTTTTAGTCTCCGAAGCCTCTGAGTCAGGAGATCCTTCATCCTCATCTTTCTCGTCTTCAACTGATACCTCATCGGTTCCATCTTCAGTCAGTTCCGATTTTTTCTCTTCGATCTGCTCTTTCAATGCGCTGTAATCTCCAATAGCCACACTGCTTTCAATATCATTTTCAAGCACTGTTAGATCCTCAAGCGTCACATCACCGGCAAGCGTTTCCTCAATCTTTGACTGAAGCTCGGAAAAAGTATCTTTGAGCTCCGAAAGCTTGTCCTCAAGATCATCGGGGCTTACCTCGCAAAGCTTCTTGCGATCATCCTGCTCATCCCCTTTCAAGAAAAGCTCATTATTTTGAGTTAAAATTACGTATTCATCCTCATACACATGTTGGGATGTTTCCTTGTTTTCTTCCATAGTAGTATCCACAGGTACCTCTATTCTAACGCTTGGTGATTCGAAATTTTACTTCAAAACTCTTAGCTGCTTTTAAGTTTAACTAAGATAATATTTCTGTGGAACTTATTACAATCCATCTGGGATATCAAAACATCCGCACATAGAAAGAGCCGATCTCCCATAGAAGCCGGCTCCGAAATACTTCCTCAATTTGGACAGAAAACCTTACCCATTATCCTGAAAAAGATGTACATCGCGCTGTGGAAATGGAAAGCTGATATCTTCTTCATCAAAACGCTCCTTAATACGCTTAGTTAGAGCATATCGGAGCGGCCATGCATTAGGCGTTTCGGTCCATGGACGAACCCGAATACCTACAGCGCTATCCCCGAGGTTACTGACAGCTACAAGTGGCTCCGGTTCATCAAGAACCCGGTCATCGGCAGCAAGTACTTCATTCACAATATTCATTGCTTTATCCATATCATCATCGTAGGCGATACCGAACTCCATATCTACGCGCCGTTTGTCATTACGAGAGTAGTTTCTGATTTCGGTACCCCATACTTTCGAATTGGGCATCGTAATCGCAATGTTATCAAAGGTATGCATTTCGGTGACAAAGAGTCCTATCTCATCCACCACGCCCGAGGTGCTGCCAATATCAACAGCATCGCCCACATTAAACGGGCGCAACATAAACAGCATAATTCCCGAGGCGATGTTGCTAAGCGTACCTTGCAAGGCCAGACCAATGGCCAAACCAATTGTACCCAGTACGGCAATTAGGCTCGCCGTTTCAACGCCAAACTTGTTCAATACAGCCAGTATTGTCACTGCAATAATGAGAATCTTGGTTGCCTTAACAAAAAGAGGCGTTATGGTAGGATCAAAACGTTCTGACTTATCCATATAGCGTTCAATACGCTGGCCTAACCATTTTGCGGCAACCAAACCAACAATAAGTATAGCAATGGCACCAATGAGCTCGAGGCCATACTCAACAAAATATGGCATTAATTCTTCTTGCAATGAACTGAACTGTTCCATTTTTTTATTCCAATAATTTTAGATTAGTAATAAAAAAAGAAGGCAGCCAAATAGACTGCCTTCCCGATAATAAGAAAATTAATCTGTTACTCGTTAACAATTTCGCGAATCTCTGAAAAGCCCTTTTTAACATCTTTCCAAAGCTTTTCGCTATCCGCTTTTATTTCCTCAAAGACCTCATCTCCCGAATCTTTAATTTTATCGAGCTTTGATTGGAGATTTGAGCGCTTTTCTTTAAGCTCCTCCATACGTTTGTCGAGATTAGCCTTTAAATCCTGAGACTCCTGATTGATTCTTTTTTGGAGCTCATCTATTTGTGTGTTCCATTCGCGAAGCTGCTTCTCTAACTTATCGATGTACTCTTCTCGTGAAGCCATAATAATAGTGTGTTAGTTAAGTTTAGTTTTCTCGTTTATTCCAGGTGACTGCGCAACATCCAGGCCGTTTTGGAATGAACCTTTAAACGCTCAGTCAACAGATCGATCGTTGCTTCGTCTTCAGCCTCATTAGCGGGATCGAGTGCCTCCCGGGCTGTACGCAATACCTGTTCATTGCCTTCTGCCAAACGCCGAACCATCTCCATTGCATCCGGCTCATCTTGTTGTTCATCTACAGAAGTCAATTCATTAAATTCCTTAAATGTTCCGGGTGCCCGATAACCGAGCGCTCGAATACGTTCGGCAATTTCATCAATGGCATCTGCCAGCTCGGTATACTGTTCTTCAAATTGTTCGTGGAGCGAATGAAACAGCTCACCCGTTACATTCCAGTGATAGTTATGTGTTTTCAGATACAACATGTACGAGTCGGCCAACACTCTGGAAAGAGCCTCAGCAATTTTTTCTCGGTTTTGCTCATTGATTCCAATATTAATTTCCATAACACTATCTCCTTTTATTGCAGTACTCATAACTCTAATACTTTTCAATTCTAATTATTTCCACAGTTACAGTTTACGCTGCAGTAATAATGTTTATCCTTGGTCTTAAAATACTCCTTTAAAAGCTCGCAGAAGAACGCTTTTATATCTTGTAAAAACATGTTAGTTCCCTATTCAATTATCACGTAATGAATACAGAAATATGGGCTAAATCATTCCAATAAACCAATAAAAGGTACCTATAACCAATATAGATATTCCCTGATAGAGTAGGAATAGAAAAATAGAAAATACCTATATAGCAATCTGCAGATTTAACAGAATCCGAGAGAAATCAGCCCCTTCTTCAACAGGATAAATATAGTTGAGCTGCACTTCGGAAAAGTCCGATGGGAAAAAGTTAACTCCACCAATAACAGACTCTGAACTGGCGCCGATAAAATCTCCATCAAAATAATCCCAGCGGGCAAGAAGCTGCGTCTTCGGCGTTACAAAGTATCCGCCCGTCACATAGTATCCAAAGGGATTATATTCAGCTCCAAAATCAGCATTAATAGTTGAATAAATCAATTCTCCGGCCAACATCATTTTATTATAGCTAATACGCGTATCAGCGCCAAGCAATAGTTGTTCGCCCGCAACCTGCGACAGTAATCCTGCCCCGGTTGTAGTACTTTCACTCTGCTCGTACGAGGCATTCAATCCCATCATAAAACCATCCTGTAAACCACTTCCTACGCCGGAATTCGCCTCAATACGCGCCGTATACAAGAACTGGTCATCATCATTTTGATTGATTCCAAAACCATTGCCATTAAACATTCCCGCACTGTATTTAAACTTCCCATCGGCCATCTTGCCCTGCATTTGAAAGCCCACCTGTCGCTTGGGAGCCAGCTGGTTAACCACCGATGATCGATTAACAAAATCGATAGCCGCGGCCCCGGTTAAATACTCATAACTAAAAGGGGTCTTAAACAATCCCGCTTTGACTGAAAAATTTGGCGTCAAATTATAATACATATTCGCGTCAAGCAGGGCAGAACTACGCACAAAGTTTGTCTGCAGCTGGTAGCCAAATTTATCGTCAAACTCTCCATATACCTGCAGACGTGCATTACCCACAGAAAATCCATTTTCTCCAGTTATGCGCTCAAACTGATAGTCGCCCACTGTCTGGAGTAATCCGCCAACTGAAAAATATTCCTTCTTGAACTGATCTTTAAACTGTTCAAAATCAGATGAGGATTGATCCTGAGCCTGTACCGACATGCCGGCAAAAAAGAGAACACTAAAAAGAAAAATCGAACCCAAAATTCTTGTAGCATCTGTATTCATAACAAATAGTATTCGTTGATGAGTTTATTTATTTTTAATGAGGCATTTTATAAATGCCAAAAATATAGCAACAGTTCCCTTATAACCAAGAGACTTAACCGGATTGCGCTTCTTTCTTCCATCGGAATCGATCGATCAGGCGCATCATATCAGCGGGAATCTTGGCCTCAAAATTCACCTCTTTTCCGTGTCGCGGGTGCTTAAACGCCAATTGGTAGGCATGAAGCGCCTGACGATTAATAAGCGGCTCTCCCTCTTCCTCCGGCGCATAATGTTGATCGCCAACCAGCTGGTGACCGATATGTTCAAACTGCACGCGAATCTGATTTTTCAGTCCCGTATCGAGCTGCACTTCCACCAGCGTATTCTCCAGAAAGCGCTCCTTGACCTTGTACGACAATCGCGCCGGGGTAGCTCCCTCTTCACTGGAATCAACAACAATATTACGAAACCCATCTTTAATAAGCTTCAGGTGATGCTCCAGAACGCCCTCATCCCCCTCAACCACATCACGTACAATCGCAAGGTAAGTACGCTTAGGTTCGTGATTGCGAAACTTTTCAACAAGGTCGTTGTAGGCACGCTCATTTTTAGCAAACACCATCAGCCCGCTGGTATAGCGATCAATACGGTGCACTACGCCTACCCGAACACCATGCTTGGCCAGATGATCGGCAACAAGGTCATATAAATTCTTGACGTTACTATCGGGGATAGGAACCGCAAGCAGTCCCGCCGGTTTGTCAACGACAAAAATATCTTTGTCTTGCTTAACAATGTAGAAAGGTCGTTTTTTAGCCATCACAAACCGGGTTCCAAACTGCAGATAACATCAAATCAATTACGATTCAACATCATGCACTTCCTTAAGAATAGCTTCAGCCTCTTTATCATCCTTCTGCATTACCCGATGCTGCAAGTTCGTGATAATCTCCTGCTGGGCCTGGTCAAATGCCTTCTCCCGGGCTTCCTCTTCCGTACCCGTACGCAGTATTTCGAACACATCATCAGCGCGGATAATACTGTAGAGCTTATCGTCATTAAACGCATGCGAACGCAACTCTTCGTATTCCTTAAACAGCTCAGGAAATTCATCGCTACTCTCGGCTCGGTCAATTACCTCAACATCCTTGGGACCTTCAGCGCTAAGTGGAGTTTTACAGAGATAAAATAACTTGTGCTTGTAATTCATAATCCAAAACCTTAGTCAATTTTAATACCAATAACATTCAAACTGCTTTAATGTAAGAAAAAATCTTCGCACCTTCGTAATTCTTCATCCACAAAATTTTATCTAACACACGCTCCTATGCAACAATCCGCCCTCAAAAAATTATGTGGTTCCATATCAACCATTCTGCTACTCCTTTTTCTTTTGGGAGGATGTTCCTCTCCTGCCAATGTCCAACAATCTGGCTCCGACCGTACATCAAGCGAACGACCACAGGCTTCTGCTGATAAAACCTCGGACCTATCGGGGCTCTGGCTGCTTCCGCAAATCGACGGCCCGGTCTATAGAAAATTACAATCGAAAGGCATTACCCTACCACAAAAAGAAGTTTATGATCCCAACAGTATCTCACTCAATCAAGCCATAGCGAAGATAAAAATTGGTGGCAGCCAAGCCGGCACCGGGTCATTCGTATCTTTAAACGGATTAGTACTCACCAATTATGGCAGCGTCATTCAAGGTATTACCCAAAACAGTACGCTCAATCAAAATTATATCCACAATGGATTCGCCGCGGAATCCCAAGAACAAGAACTTCCGCTCGAAAACTATAATCTGCTCATCACTATTGAACAGAAAGAAGTAACCGACCAGATCAACCAAAAACTCCCCGACTCGCTGACCTATCGCCAGCAAAAAAAACAAAAGCAGCAGATCGAAAAGCAAATTATCGCCGATCGCCAATCCGGTAACAACAATTTAGTAATAGAGATCAACGACATTTGGGGCGGCAACCGGCAGTTTATGTCCGTCTATAAAGTAATTCGAGATGTCCGGCTGGTACACGCTCCGTCAAATTCCAACATCGAAAAATCTGCGAATTACGCCTTTCTAAGAGCGTACGTTGGTCCAAATGGACAAAGCAGAACGTATAACAAATTCAACGTACCGTTCCAGCCACAGAAACACCTTACCATTGCTAATAAAGAAATCGCTCCCAATGATGTTACACTAACACTTGGCTTTCCCGGCGAAACCCAGCGCTACGAAAGCAGCTACGCTATCAAATTCTACCGGAACAACCGCAATCCGGTACTCATTGATACCTATAAAACCATCCTCGACGCGGCCCAATACGCTGCCGAGCAGGATTCTGCCACAGCCATTGAAAACGCCCCGCTTCGCTTGTCATTAAACCACAACCTCACATACTACCGGGCAATACAACAAGGGATCGACGAAAACAATATTATCAGAAGAAAACAAACAGATGAAGATAAATTTGAGAAGTGGATCAAAAAGGACTCCCTGCACAGCATAAAATACCGTCGAGTATTAAGTCAGCTTGAACAATCATATACAATAGCCTCCCAAACCGGAGACCTTCTTTTTGCCCTGGTCAATACGATTAACAACAGCAAGCTCCTGCAAATAGCCGGGCTGTATAATTCGTATTACGAACATATTAGCGATACCACCAATACCAAAGTCAATAGCGCTAAGAAACAAGAAATTTTACAGCGGCATCAAAACATTCTTAGCAATATAAATATGGAAGCCCAAACCATGATGCTCGGCGATATGCTTTATATGCTGGCTACCCTGCCCGACGGAAAAATTCCCTTTCATCTGATTAAACTTTTTAGCGATAGCCAGAAAGATGCCCTCAAAAAAGAGATTGAATCTTATTTAGAAAGACAGGAAAAAGAATCTATAGTTTACAATCTCAATCGCGCCAAGAAATTTCTAAATCAATCAGCCGACAGCACACATAAACATCCAAAAGATAACTTGGTAACACTTTATGGTGAGTTACTGAACAGCTATCAATTTAGCCGCAAAAACTATTCGCAGCATGTGCCCTATCTACGTCCGGCGCAAGAGCTATATGTGCAAGGCATGCTTGAATTTAGCAACGGCTCAGTTCCCTATCCCGATGCCAATGGAACCCTACGCCTTAGTATAGGTCAGGTTCAAACACTACAGGCAACAGAGAACAGCAAATCTGTAACCAAGTCAGTTGACGACAATACCGGAATGGAAAGTTTTGTGATAACCAACGATATCACGGGAGGAAGCTTGGGAAGCCCGGTACTTAACAGCAACGGAAAACTGATTGGCATTGTCGTAGAAAGAAGTCCCCAAAGCATGATTAACGACCTCCTTTTTATGCCCGAACTCACCCATACCATAACGATGAATATTCGACCTATTATCTCCCATATAACGGAAATGTATAATGACTCAAGCTTGTTAAGAGAAATCCAGGCTCAGAGAGATAATGAGTAAATAAAATACTACACTGTAGAATCTATTTTTAATTCAAGAAGAAATACAAAAATAAACAAACGAATTTAGTAAATGTCGTTCGAAATAATTTTTATTTTTGCTCTACTGGCTCTTGCCCTATTCTTATTTGCAACAGATTATGTATCGTTCGATGTTGCTTCAATTATTCTGCTGGTTTGTCTTTTAGCATCAGGCATTCTTACACCTCAAGAAGGATTTGCAGGAGTCAGTAATCCCGCCACCATTACTATCGCAGCTATGTTTGTCATTAGCGAAGGCGTGCGAAGGACTGGATTGCTCAATAAAGCCGGTAACTTTTTTTGCGATAAAATGGAGGAAAACTACTGGCTATGGCTATTTATAATGCTGCTTTTTGTCAGCTTTGCCTCATCTTTTATGAACAACACGGCCGTGATTATGATTTTCATCCCGGTGGTGATTGATATAGCTGCCAGGATTGGTGTCAGCGCCTCAAAACTATTAATGCCCTTGGCATTCGCTGGCATAATGGGCGGCATTAACACCCTGATCGGGACTTCCACCAATCTCCTTGTTAGCTCTATTGTTCAGGATCGCGGGGGACAAGCCTTCACCATGTTTGATTTTGCGCCGATGGGACTCATTTTACTTACCGGTGGCTTTCTCTATATGTATTTGGCAGGGTATAATCTTATTCCAGCCCGTCGCAAAGACGATGAGCTGACGGCTGACTTTCAAATGCAGGGCTATCTTACCGATCTATTGGTTGAATCGGAATCTAATCTAATTGGTGAATTTTTGGATGAGACAAGCCTCACCAGTGAACTCGATCTCGACATACTGCGTATTTTTAAAACAGCCAGCGACTCATCTGCCACCCGTACAAAAACAAAGATTGAAGCCGGTGATATTCTTCGAGTCCGGGGAAGTGCTTCAGAAATTGACAAGCTTCTCAGGCGCGAAGACCTTTCCCTGGTTCCCACCTCAGAATGGGTTGACGTAGACCTTCAACACGGTCGCGATGCGCTTGTAGAGGCCGCCGTGGCCCCCGAATCAACGCTGGAGGGGCGGAAACTTAAGGATATCGATTTCTATGAACGGTTTGGGGCCATTCCGCTGGCCATTCGCCACCACGGAGAATTGAAGCAGGAAGACCTAAAAGAAGTCCGCATCTCGGGCGGCGATACACTTCTACTAAGCCTAAGCAGTGATCGCTTGCAAGATATCAGCAACGATCCCTCATTTGTAATATCATCAGAAGTAGATATAATGCGTCCCCGCACAGATAAAACATATATCGCATTAGCCATATTAGCCGGTGTTGTTGGCACCGCTGCCCTAAACTTAGCTCCCATTGTAGTTAGTGCCCCAGCTGGTGTTATTTTGATGATATTAACCGGCTGCATTACCAAGGAAGAAGCCTACAATGCCATCAACTGGAAAGTAATTATGCTACTTGTCGGGGTGCTTCCACTGGGTACGGCAATGGATAAAACAGGAGCGGCAGGTCTAATAGCTGAATCCGTAATTTCTGTATTGTATGACTTCGGACCCATTGCAGTCTTATCGGGATTTTACCTGCTCACCATGTCGATAACGGCCATTATTTCGACAAATGCTTCTGTAGCGTTACTGGCTCCCATTGCCATTCAGGTGGCTAATCAGATTGGCGTTAATGCCGAACCAATGGTTTTAGCAGTTAGCTATGCCGCCTGCCTCACTTTCATTACTCCTTTCGGTCACCATGCCAACACCCTTATCTATGGGGCCGGACAATATAAGTTTACCGATTTCACAAAGGTAGGTCTTCCGTTAAACCTCCTTTTCTGGATTCTGGCTACCATCTTCATTCCCCTCATATGGCCTTTATAAGTTCAGGAAAGAAAGTTAAACTTGACTTTTGAATAACGTATTCGGGGAAATTTCGAAAGGTCAACCCTTGCCATAATACTTTGGATTATTGAAATTATTTTAGCTCCTATAATATGGCCGATATAAAATCTATATTATGACCAATTGTTTATTCAAATTCAGAAAAAACACTATAACTGTTATCTTCTGAATTCGATTTGCGACATTGTGATCTATTTGATCTATGGAAGAATGGCTACGAAAAACATTTAGGATTATAGAATGGCTGCCCAAGTATGACAGCCAGAAGTTTGGCGGTGATCTCACAGCCGGTCTTACGACGGGAGTCATGTTTATCCCCCAAGGGATGGCTTATGCTGTAATTGCGGGTGTTCCTCCCATCTACGGACTATATGCCGGCGTCATTCCGCTGCTCATTTATCCATTATTAGGCACATCCAAGAATCTTTCCATCGGTCCCGTAGCAATCGATATGCTGATTGTGGCCGCGGGGGTTAGCCTCCTTGCAGAACCCAACACTGATCGTTATATCACGCTCACCATCCTACTTACCATGATGGCCGGTGGCTTGCAACTGTTAATGGGATCGATGCGTCTTGGATCGGTTCTCAATATTTTCTCGCGTCCGGTCATTGCCGGCTTTACGCTTGCCGCCCCCCTCATTATTGCATTTAGTCAGGTTAATAACTTATTCGGGATTGAGCTTTCTCAAACTCAATATATTTTTGTAATAATTGAGGAACTAATCTCAAGCTTTGACCAAATACATTGGCAAACATTTTTATGGGGCCTAATTGCCATCGCCATAATGGCCCTTATACGGTATGTGAAACCTGTCTTCCCTATTTCTGTCGTAATATTAAGTGTCAGCATTCTATTATCTTGGATGGTGGGAGCCGGACAGATCGGCATTCAACTGGTGGGTGATATTCCAACAGGATTACCCGCTCTTTCTCTGCCAGAGATCAATTTTAATAATATGCGTGAACTTTTACCTACCGCCCTTACCCTGGCGCTGGTGCAGTTTATGAGTGTAGCATCACTTGGACAAACATTTGCCAAGCGCCACAACTACATTATTGATGCCAATCACGAGCTGGTAGCTCTTGGCGCCTCTAACTTTTTTGGAAGCCTCTTTAAATCTATTCCCGTATCCGGCAGCTTTTCCCGGTCGGCGGCATCCGAACAAGCCAACGTTCAAACACCACTGGCCAACATCATAACTTCTGTTGTAATTATTGCCACCCTCCTGTTTTTAACGCCTATTTTTTACTTCTTACCGATGCCCATCCTGGCGGCTATTATTATTGTTTCAGCCCTCAATCTTATTGATATCGGAGAATTTAAATTTCTATATAGAACCAAACGCAGCGAAGGGCTTATTGCTATATTTACCGCTCTTTGTACGCTTTTAATTGGTATTCAAGAAGGCATTCTGCTTGGAGTTGTTGCCTCCATGATTCACATGCTCTACAAATACAGTCGTCCCAATGTAGCGGAACTGGGCATTATTCCGGGTACGCGGCTGTTTAAAAACCTGGAACGTAATCCTGAGGCTGAACCTATTGATGGACTCATGATTCTACGGGTTGACGCTTCCTTTTCATTTTTCAACGCTGATTTTTTTCGGGATTATATCATCCAAAAAAGTCGGGAACGCAACCAATCAACCCATTACGTCGTCATTGACGGCAGTACTATTAACACCCTTGACACAACAGCCATCGACAAAATAAAATCAATGGTGGGAACCCTTAAAAACTGGGATATCGAACTTTATATCGCCGGACTTAAAGGACCGATACGGGATGTTATTGATAAGTCTGGATTGCGAAAGTTTATGGGCAAAGATCACTTTTATCGCGATCCACACGAAGCTGTTTCTCACATTCTGGAACTCATTGACGAAGAGGATGAAAGCACTCGTCTGGCCGATTACAAAGACATAATCGGATAGTTACTGCTCCATCTTTTCTAATAGCTCAGGAATCATCATCCACCGAAAACGTGCCGTGCCAGGCTTTATCTGTTTCCATTCTATAGCGGGATGCTCAATGCAAACCAGTCCGCCCGAAGGTATTCGCGCCACATATTCTCCCTCACCATTACACAAAAGAGAAACCGTTTCTTCGAGCAGTGGATTGTGTCCCACAATCATTATACGATCTGTATCTCCGGATGCCTTTTGTATCACCGACAGGTAATCGCGCGCTCCGCCATAGTACAGGTCTTCATTCCAACTGACGATATCAGATGGTAAATCAGCAGCTTTTATAAGAAGCTCGATAGTTTCTTGGGCTCGCTTAGCAGTTGATCCCTCAATATATCCGGGTAGCACCGCTGCTTGCTTTATAAACAAACCCATCCGCGAGGTATCAATACTTCCCTGCTTGGACAAGGGTCGATCAAAATCCTTCTTCTTCCCAGCCCCGTGCGATGATTGAGCGTGGCGCATTAGCATTATTGTCTTCATAACTTTTCATCTACTTATAATTACAATCAACTTAAAAAAACATTAGCAAATTACGCTTTTGATAATATATTTATTTTAAGAATATGCTTGGGAGCAAAATACGTAAGCGTGGCACCGCGAGCTAACATAAAAAGCGTCATTCCCAACCAAAGAGCGTGGTTCCCAAAATAATGAACGCCAATAGCATAGGTCGGCAGAAATACCACAAGGGTGGCAATAATCATCGAGTCTCGCATTGGTCCGGTTGCCGTAGCTCCAATAAAAATACCATCCCAGATATATGAAAAACTGCTCACTACAGGACCTGCAATCGTCCACAGAAAATAAACCATCGCGGTATCGATGACATCCTGCTGGTTGGTAAAAATCCGCAATATTCGCACATCAAAAATAGCATACGTAAGTGAAGCCGCTACGCCAATTCCTATCCCCCAGATAAAGCAGTATTTCACCGCCAACCTTACTCGCTTCTGCTGATTGGAACCGGTATAACGACCGATTAAACTTTCTGCTGCGTAAGCAAATCCATCAATGCCGTAGGAGACAAGCATCCAGAGCTGCAACAGTATAGAATTAGCTGCCAGCACTACATTCCCAAACTCAGCAGATTTTGCCGTAAAAAAAGAAAAGGTAAAAATAAGGCATAGTGTACGGATAAAAATATCGCGATTGACAGAAAAGAAATTTTTGATGGCTTCAAGCTCCAGTAGAAGATCATGTACATAACCACTCAGCCAGCTTCGGTATTTATAGATCAAAAGGCCAACAGCCAATATTATCCCGGCATATCGAGCGATAAGCGTTCCCATCGCAACGCCGTCTACCGTCATGCCCATGCCGTAAACGAACAGCACATCAAGCCCAATATTGAGGCTGTTTAAAAAGATGGTGACAATCATGGGGTATCGAGCGTTCTGCATCCCCAGAAACCAGCCATTAATAGCATACAGCGACAGCGTGGCCGGCGCGGTAAAGATTCGTATCTCAAAATAGATGCGGGTGTATCGCTCAACTTCGGGAGATGCCTCTACAAGCCAAAAACTGAAGTCGGCAATCCATGCTTGTAGCAGCACAATTAAAACCCCAAAGATGATGGCTACCGTTAACGCCCGCGCCAGTGTCATAATGCTTTCGGTCTGATTTTTCTCTCCGAATGCCTGCGCTGTAATTCCGGTCGTACCCATCCGCAGGAACCCAAATCCCCAAAAAATAAAGTTGAAGATCATACTTCCTACAGCAATCGCACCCAGGTAATAGGCTTCTTCGAGATGGCCTACCAGCGCCGTATCAACCGCTCCGAGCAGGGGTACGGATAGGTTACTTATGATATTGGGAATAGCCAGGTTTAGAACTTTCCGGTTCAACGGACTTGCAGAAATTTGTCGTTTAGATTAGCGTATTAATTATGACTACGGGCATTTCAAAATGGCTAAATATAACTTAATCCCAATAGAATTACGACTTTGTAACATTGGCAAATTCTCATTTTAAAATTTTCTCTGAATTAGATTATTTCCGCCAATCAATTGTTTTATTTTGATACCAAAACCAAATAAGATCACTGCAAACCCATGGAAATAAGTTACTGGCAAAGCCGATGGCGGAAAGGTAATACCAGCTGGCACATGGATACGGTTTATCCCCCGCTACCCAACTTGTGGAGCCGCCTCGGCATCAAATCTGATGCACAAGTTCTTGTACCACTCTGTGGTAAATCCCTGGATCTTCTATGGCTTGCAGATCATTGTCATTCTGTTACCGGCGTGGAAATATCCCCAAAAGCCCTGCACCATGTAATGCAACAACACAAAGAATCATTTGTTCAGGATTCCAGTTACGGCTTTACGATTTACCGTTCTGATTCACTGGTATTATGGGAGGGAGACTTCGCAAAATTGCCGGCTGACCAAATTCCCCCGCAGAACCTCATCTACGATAAAGCATCTATTATAGCTTTGCCTGTTGAAAAACGACAACCACATGCAGAAAAAATGATCGAACTCTGTAATACTGGTACCCAAATCTTGATACAAACTTTTGAGTATAATCAAAGTGAGATGAACGGGCCGCCTTTTTCTGTGGATGAACAAGAGCTAAAAAAACTGTTTGGGCACCAGTTTAAACTTACATGTGTACACGAACAATCAAAGCTGAAGGAACTGCAACAATTTAAGCGGCGGGGATTATCTTCTTATCTGACAGAAAAAGTTTTTCACCTAAAACCTTTAAATAGTGGATAAGAACGTACATTAGGCATATAAATCAGTATACGGGAAAATTTCCCAATTTTGACTTGCAGTTGCATATCAGCAAGTCGGCATGTATTTTCAAAGTCATATTTTCAAAAACCACTTTAATTATATACGTATCTGCACATGGATATTGAAAAGCGTAACAGAATATTAAGTATTGTACTGGGAATAATCATTGTTGTATTAGGCTATTGGCTATACCATTCAATTGTTGATCCTTATCAAAAAGTTGTCGAACGCGAACAGATGACTGAGAAAGTACGTCATCGAATGGGACTTGTCCGCGATGCCTTGGTTCAGTACGAGCAAGATAAAGACAACTTTCCTCCCACTGAGGGCGGACTCGATACTCTTGTAAGTTATCTGAAAACCGATTCGCTGATGGTTGCCAATGGGGATTCTCTTTTTGCACCAATAAATCCAAACAAAAGCTACAATCCGGATTCGTTAATATATTCACCCCGTCCACCCCACAAGAAGTTTGAGTATACGCTCAACGATACACTGCGTCCAAATATTTATCTATTAGAAGATCCGGACACCGAAGATCGTATCGGGTCGCTTAAAAACACAACCGAGCTTAATGCTGCCAGTTGGAAATAATGACAAATGGAGGAACAACATCCTTGTTTAGGACTTTGCTTTTTTGAGAATCAGCTTTTTTATGCTGTCAACGATCCAACGAATCCACAAAAGCTGGCGCGCATAGGATGTTACGACTTTAACTTTGATATTACCGAAACGCTGCTTGGAAATTCCGAGCAGCACTTTCGGGGTATCAAACAAACTATTGATCAATTTAAGGAAGAATACGAAATTCGGCATCTGCGTATTCTTTCACTTCCTACCCAAGAATGCTGGACTTCGGTCCCTAAAATCGTTTATGACGATTCCGACGAACGCGAAAAGCATATCAATATTTTGATGAGTGGGGTCGACCGCAAAAACATCCAGCCCACTTGGTATACGTTGAGCAATCAGGATTACAAGTTTCTGTTGTTGCGAAATAACCAATCCCTTAAAGGATTTCAGGAATTAACCGGTAATACCTCTACAACCGACCTGATCAGTGATTTCGAAATTGGATTGCGCTGGGTACAACATGCAAATCCCGGCGGATCGTTTATGACGGTCTGCTGCTACCAAAACTGTATTTCTATAGCTTCATTTATTCTCGGCAAGCTGCGCGGTGCCACCTATATACCCTACGACGAAGTTCAAGATCTTCCCTATCTATGGCTTCAACATACACAACAACTTAACTGGATGGGTGGCCTGCACGAAGAGATTTACGTCTATGGTGAAAATGCCTTTCAAGTTATTGAAATCCTGGAACCTTTTTGGGATGACGCCGGAACCATCACCAAAATGGACACCTTGGAAAAAATACAGATCAAAGCCGACGAACAAACCTATGGCTTCAACCTCGAATCGGCTTTTCCAGCGATCATGTTAGCTCTCGATTACGATTGATAGGTGAATTGATTCGGCAATTATCTCTGTCAGTATTATTTTTTGTACCTTTATACCGAATTAAGGTTTTTCAAAAACAGAATAAGCAGCACATGCGCATTATTACCGGCACGCTAAAAGGCCGACAAATAAATATTCCAAACACGTTAAACGTTCGCCCCACGGCGGCCCGAACCAAAGAAGGACTTTTCTCGATACTCGATGCCCGAAAGTATATCCGCAATGCTAATATTTTGGATCTTTTTGCCGGGTCGGGCAACTTGGGATTTGAAGCTATCTCACGGGGGGCTTCAAAAGTACTATTTGTAGACAGCGACCGCAGGAATATTAAACATATCGAAAGTGTGGGGCGCGAATTTGATGTGAGTGACCAAATAAGGACGGTTACATCGCCGGTAGAAAAATTTCTGGAAGGCATGCCGCTCCCCTACGATATCATCTTTTCTGACCCCCCCTACGATTATGCTTACATGCACAAGATGATTGAAGCCATTACCACCGATGGCTGGCTTGCAGAAGGCGGATGGCTCATCCTGGAGCACGATAAACGACACGATTTTACTGATCACCCGCACTGCGCCTACTACAAAGAATATGGACGCACCCACGTAAGTATTTTTCTTGACCAACCAGGAATTGAATTTTAAAACCTACTATTTATGGAAACGCTGGCCCTGTATCCCGGTTCATTTGACCCTATCACCTACGGGCATCTGGATATTCTTGAACGCGCAACCGAGCTTTTTGATGAAGTCATCATTACCATTGCCGTAAACAATAAGAAAGAAACCGTCTTTTCGGGAGATGAGCGCGAAGCCCTCATCAAAGAGTGCTTAACAGACAAACCATGGGCAGAAAGAGTTGAAATTCAACAGTTTACCGGCTTACTGGTTGATTTTGCCAAAGAACGGGATGCCCAAACGCTGGTGCGGGGCGTTCGACAAGTATCCGATTTTGAATACGAATTCCGCATGGCCCTTACAAATCGGCGGCTGGCGCCCGAGGTTGATACTGTTTTTCTGATGCCCAACGAGCAGCTTACCTTTATCTCGGCCTCACTTGTCAGAGAAATTGCGTATTGGGATGGCGATTTATCCTCCTTTGTACCCAATCACGTGGCACAAGGACTACACGAAAAATTTAAGGATAAAGATAAATAATCCAGATTGATCTGTACCTGGGGATAAATCATCAGGCTATCCCCCCTCCCTGTTAGCACATATAAGATATTCACTTCATAAACACATAGAAATAAAGCCCACTTTTTTCTATTTTCAGTACTTTATGAAACTGATCTCAAGCAACTGATTTGATAGCGTTATGATCTCAAAACGAGCGCAAGCTGTTTCTCCCTCCGAAACCCTGGCCATCTCAGCCAAAGCAAAAGAACTAACGCGTCAAGGTAAGTCTGTGGTCTCGCTAAGTGCCGGCGAACCCGATTTTAAAACGCCCCAACATATTTGCGAAGCCGCTATTAAAGCCATTAATAATGGCTTTCACGGCTATACCATGAATACCGGTACGCCCGAGCTGCGGCAAAGTATTGCTGATAAACTACAGCGCGACAACCAGCTTGATTATGATCCTTCTCAAATTGTGTGTACCAACGGTGCCAAACAGGCGCTGGGCTTTAGCATGCTGGCCATGGTTGACGAAGGTGATGAGGTTATCATTCCCACGCCCTACTGGGTCTCATACCCGCAGATGGTAAACGTAGCGGGCGGTACTCCGGTAACCGTACGCACCTCATTTGAAAACAATTATCGCATGACGCCCGAGCAGCTCGAAGATGCCATCACCGAAAACACCAAAGCCGTAATGCTCTGTTCGCCCTCCAATCCCACGGGCACTTGTTACAGCGCCGATGAACTTAGGGCTTTGGCGGATGTACTGGCTGATTATCCAGAGGTGAATATTATCTCGGACGAAATTTACGAATACATTGTCTTTGAGGATGAGCATGTGAGTATTCTCAACGTCGCACCGGAGCTTAAAGAACGCACGGTACTCATTAACGGATTTTCAAAGGGATTTGCGATGACGGGCTGGCGACTCGGATACCTGGCAGCACCTAAATCATTTGCCGATGCCGTTGCTAAAATTCAGAGCCAGGAAACCTCCGCCCCATCCAGTATTTCACAAAAAGCAGGCGAAGCGGCCTACCGCGGAAATCTCGATGCCGTCCACAATATGCGCGATTCATTTAAAAAACGACGTGATTATATCGTTGATGCGTTATCAAAGATCGACGGACTCAAATGCTTTAAGCCGTCCGGTGCTTTTTATGTATTCCCAGATATCTCTCACTATCTTGGTACCACATCTTCAAATGGAGATACCATTGAATCAAGTACCGATTTATGCATGTACCTGATCCAAGAACACGGACTGGCAGCCGTGCCCGGCGATGCTTTCGGGGAACCCAATGGCACGAGACTTAGTTATGCATCATCAATGGAAGACCTGCAAGAAGCAATCAAACGATTACAAACAGGACTGCAAGATTTAACATAGCGTACTGTAAATTTGTACCAACAAGCGAGTTTGGCACATTTTATGCAATTTTTCACTGCTATTAGAACCAAATATAATATTATCACCTATGCCAACATATAAGTACAAACGCGAAGACGGAACGACCTTTGAAATCAAGCAAAGTATTAAAGACGATGCTCTCGAAGAATGTCCTGAAACCGAACAAAAAGTAAAGCGCGTAATTTCGGGTGGTGGAGGCGTTGTATATAAAGGCGACGGCTTTTATGTTACGGATTACAAAGACAGTGACCGCAAGGAAAAGCGTGCCAAAGAAAAAGAGCAAGCCAACGGAACCTCAAACAGTTCAACCGAGAATACCTCAAAAACTGAAAAAGACAACTAATTCAACCTCAATCGTGTGAATGAATCTCGCTCCCAAACGCATGAAGAAGCTTTAGAGCAATTTATTTTGCTTTGGGGAGAGATGGCCTCGGCCTGGGGCATCAACAAAACAATGGCCCAAATTCACGCCCTGCTGTATGCCGAATCCGATCCACTGGATACTGATGCCATCATGGATCAGCTTGATATCAGCCGCGGCAATGCCAACATGAATCTCCGTAACCTGCTGCAGTGGCAGCTGATCCACAAGGTGCATTTCAAGGGCAATCGCAAGGATTTTTACACCGCCGAGAAGGACGTTTGGAATATCGTTTCTACCATCATCAGGGAGCGGCAGCAGCGTGAGGTAGCGCCCATCCGACAGAACCTGAACAAAACGCTTGACCTTTTTGAAGAGAAAGAATCCCTCTCTGTCGAGGAACAGGATTTCCGGGAACGGATCGAGAAGTTTACCGAGTTTCTGGAGATGTTTGAACGATTCACGGAGGCACTATTGCCTTATATCAACAAGAAGAACCTGAAGTTTCTGAAGCATCTGGTTAAACTGGCGGAAATGAAACACTCCATCACAGGATCAAAACCGGATTCTTCATCATCACCTCAACATCATGAGTAAAAAAACAACACGCGAAATCGGCGATGAAGGTGAAGAGCTGGCCGTCGCCTATCTTGAGTCAAAAGGCTATACCATTCTGGATCGTAACTATCATTTTGAGCGCGCCGAAGTAGATATTGTAGCCTATGATAACGAGACGTGTATCGTGTTTGCTGAAGTCAAAACACGCTCCTCAAACACCTTTGGCGAACCGGAGGAATTTGTGGATGAAGAAAAGATCCAAAACGTCTATAAAGCCGCCGAAGCATGGATTTATGAGCGAAAGATGGACGGCGCCCCGGTACGGTTTGATATCGTTGCAATCCTCCAAAAAAATAACGAAGCTCCCAATATTAAACACTTTGAAAATGCATTTACACAGGGACGATAGCTCATACACTTATTCTTTCTGCTGACTAAATAATTTAGATCGAAAGTTTTTAAGCTTTTCTAACTTTTCAGCAAACTTTTCATTATCCAATAGTGTTGAGCGCTTCTTTTTATTAAACAGTTTAGATACCAACAGATCTTTCCCCCGAACGAACAAGGGAGCAGTTGCCAGACTTCCCAAAACATAGCCACCTATCCATGGTAAGCTGACCCCAGCTAAAAACAGAATAAGCGCTATTAACAAGTAATAGAATGGCAACATTAATCCCACTAAAAATTTTACGGAAGCCTCAAATGCCTCGTCCTCCAAGTAGCTGTTTACCAACCACCGGACAAGCTGATAAGGCAACGCATTGTTTATCATAGAAAAAGTGTAAAAAGGACTTAGCACAATATCCTTCAGGCCAATCGAAATAGGATTTGCCACCTCATGAACAGTAATGTCATGTTGATTGGTTTTTTCCAGCAAAAACTCCGACTCCTCAACCCACTCGCCATTTAGCTGATTGTTAATAGTTTTTGCGCGACGATTTACCAGTGTTGGTTCCAGCAATTCTTTCCGCGCCGGCTCCAGCTCATCCAGCATCAACTGGTATAAAGCGTAGTGTTTCTTATTGGGAATATGCAGGGTTAGGTTTTTTAGACGGACCGCCATCTCCATCTTCAACTGTTGAGAGGCCTCGCGTTCATCATCCTGATACTTATGCTTGTATTGCAAGGCCGGAACCCTCTCTCCAAACGCTATGCGCACAGGGGTCCTCGACTTCCGATGGTTTCCGTAGCTGATGCCAACCGGTACGATCTGCAGATCCAGATCCCAATTATATTTCTCCTCCGCGCCAAAAACAATGCGGGTAAATCCTTTACTAAGGGGACGTATACGCCGCTCCATCACATGGCTCGCCTCAGCAAACACGAGCAGAGCGTCATTTTGGGCAAGACGTTCATAACACTCTTCAAAAATCTGCTCATTGCGCTTTATCGTTCCAAATCCATCTCTTACTCGGTAGACCGGAAGCATGTTCAGTGAATAGAACAACCGATCTAAAATAGGATTGCCAAAAGCCTCGGCGCGGGTTAAAAAATGGACGAAATGCCTGGTATTTGTGACGATATGCAACGCATCCAGAAAAGAATTTTGATGATTCGCCACAAACAACACCGGCTTATCTTCGGGAATATGATGACGGTCCTGAACCGTTATATCCGAATAGAAGAGGTTTAAGGCCGGACGGATAATACCATATCTGAAAAATTGATACCAGAGATAATTCTTACGCATTGCTAAAAACTTGTTGTAAAGCTGATTTTCCTATTGACCAATACCAACCGAGACCCAGTCCCGTAATAATATGCCAAATGCCCCACCACGCGGCAATAAGGGCCATGCCGCCCAATCCTTCAAAAAAGTTAAAAATGAGGAGTAGTCCCAATCCGGAATTTTGGATACCGGTTTCAATGGAAATAGATTTTCGATCTTTCTTGGGCAAATTAAATACGGCTGCCAACGCATACCCGCCCAAGAGGGCAAAAGCGTTGTGAAAAAATACAAGCCCAATTACCAAATGAACGTAGCTCAAGAAATTTTCAAAGTTCATGGCAAAGGCTACAAGCACAAATCCTGCAAAAAAGACAATACCAAATCCCTTAATCCAGCTTGAAATCCGTTTGGCCAGTTTTTCTCGATAATGGCGAACGCTCATTCCCAAAATAAGAGGAAGACCCAAGATTAAGCCGATTATCTTAAAAACTTCCCACAAATTTATATGGATGTCTCTCAATATTATACTTGTGGGCTCATATAAACTGGCCCATAGCGTAAAATTAAAAGGAGTCATAATAATGGCCGAGGTCGTTACAATAGCCGTCATGCTCACCGACAGTGCTGCATTGCCTTTGGCCAGCAACGAAAAGAAGTTGGATACATTACCGCCCGGACAGGCCGCGACCATAAACATCCCCAGAGCCATACTGGGACGCGGTTCAAAAAAGAGCACCAGCAAAAATGTTATCGCCGGCAGTAAGAAAAACTGTGATACAACACCTACTATGGTAGATTTGGGATCTTTAACAACCCGTTTAAAGTCGTTAGCTGACAACTCCAGCGCCACGCCGAACATTATTACAGCCAGCGATATATTCATCACCAGCAGTCCGCCCTCCCCCAAATTCAAGCGCAAGGTATCAATAGATTCATTCATACTTTCATCAAATTGAAATCATGATCTACCATAGTAAAGCAGGTATCTATCCATTCTAAAACGGCCGTTTTAATAAAACAAAATTTTGCACATTTCTCAGTTATTTCTACTCTATAACAATGTTGGGACGCAGCTTATTCATGGTCTTCGGACCAATGCCCCTGATATTTTCCAATTGATCGATATCAGTAAACGGTCCATTACGCTCACGATACTCAATAATTCGCTGAGCATAAGCAGGTCCAATACCGGGCAACAACTTTAATAATGTCGCGTTGGCCGTATTAATATTGATTGGAAAGGCATCAGACAGTTCAGTGTCGCTGCCCGAATCCTCCTCACGAAGAAACTTTTCTCCTACCTTTTCGGGATTTCGCCACATTCCCTCCTTTTTCTGCTTTGCTTGCTCGGCATACCGCTTAAAGGCTTGCACCGAATCGGGATGCTGTGCATAATACTGCTCGTGCTGACCAAATCCCTGCTGCAGCAAGTGTTTGTTTAGGGATATGATTTCGCCCTTCTCTGTTTTTAGCCTCACATATGCCTGGAATGCCCCGTACCCTGCATCCGCACGATCACCCGACGCACCCCGTAACTTCACTTCACCTCCCGATATCAGATTTCGCAGATAATCCGCCGCCTCATTGGCATAATAGTCCGACGAATCCTGTCCTGCATATATTCGGGGTACCTGTACACCCAGAAACTGCACGCCATACTCAAAGCCCGGCAGTACTTCTATCGCAAATTTGTTTCCATCTGAAACCTCCTCAACTGAATACCACTTATCAGGCTCAATAATCGGGGCCGGCACATCAGCCTCTCTCTGTGCACGTCGAATAACACCGCTAAAATCCTGGTAAAATTGATTGGTAATGCGATCAGAATAAATAATAAGCAGGTTCTCATCATTATTTACTTCGGCATTTTTTGAGAAGTTATATGAACCGGCAATTGTTACTCCTTTGTCTAATGGATCCGGATGTTTGGTATCTATCAGCATGACCTTGTGATGCAGTTTTCGCATTTCATTAGCAGGTAAAATCATGCGATTACGTACATTTGCTTCTGGCGATGCCCAGATATCGCCATTATTTTTGTATCTGTAATAAAACATCGGATCTATGACCCCGTTGAGTTCGATATCTCCAGTAGCCGACATCTGCCAAATAGTTCTGCTAAGTGGAATACTCGGTGTAATTGCAAACGCTTGAAATGCCACATCGTGTTGGGCTTCCTCGCGAACCACTTTTACCAACCGATCCATAATACTGGGCTTACTGCCCGATCTATTAATGGGAGAAAAATAGACCTCTACCCTAGTATTATCTACAAAATAGGTGTTCTCACCCACATACGATTTGTCTTTGTGATATTTTGATGCTGCTGGGTTAGGCGTTTCATCGTCATCTCCCCACATCTGCTCAAACTCATGAATATATGCTTTGGCAATTCCGCTGTCCTTAATAATAATGGTATTATTGGTGTTATAGGCTCCGGTATATGTCAGATTTGTTGATCCCGTCCAGACTTTATCATCATGAGGCGTGGGGCTCAGATGATCAATAACCGCAAATTTGTGGTGCATATCAGCACCGGCATTAACCAGATTGTTATCTTCAATATCACCGTCCGACTCATATACATCACCGTCATCATCGATCGAAATGATACCAGCTTCACGAAGCGTTGCCCACATAGCTGAATCAATTTTTCCAGCATCGGTGCGATTATAATTGTCCGTAACCACTCGAACGCGTACGCCTCGCTTTGCCGCCTCTGCCAAGGCTTTGCCGATACGCGGATGCTCCAAATCGTAAATGGCTAAATCCACACTGTAGTTAGCCTCTTTGATAAGCGATTCAAGGGTACCAATTAGATCGGCGTTACTTTTACTCATATTACCGGCTAATGCCATCGAATAGTCAGCGGGCTGATTAAAATATACCTTAATCCACTCTGCCGAACTGGTATCCTGGACAGCTACTTTTGCCTGCAGATGAAATGGCAACAGAAATAAGAATCCGTACAATGGAAAAAGCCTGCCCTTCATTTGGTTGTGTTTGATCTATAAATTGTAGTATTTTCGACCTAATGTTCGCCATTACTCTTGCTTAAAGCAACTTCGCTGATGAATTATCAATTATTAAATCCCTTACGGTGGCGTAAATCTTTTCTCGCTCTTATTCTGGGCGGTATTATTGTAGTATGGTTTACCTTTATCGATACCTATAGCATTTGGGCACGCATCGAACTCAGCCAGCGTAAAGCCGAGCTCAAAGAAAGCAAGGAACAGCTAAAGAATGAAACCGAGGTTCTCAAGCAGAAAATCGAAAACCTCGAAACCGATCCTTTTCTACTGGAACGCATCGCCCGCGAAGAGTATGGCATGAAAAAAGAAGGAGAAACGGTTTATAAAATTAAAGAAGTTGATTAGCTGCGCCTCTCGTAAAACTTCATTTTCTTTTCACTTCTGCCTTATACTATATAAGCTTACATTCTTCTTAACATCCTAACATTGCTTAACGCACTACCGGCATCAATCGCATGAATACATCGTTCAAATATTTTTGCGGATATTGGGGATTGATGCTTTTTCTATTTTTGGGGATGACTCAACCTCTTTGGGGACAAGACACTACGGCAGTTCAGGATAACCTGCAAGAACAATCAATCCCAGAAGGTCAGCCGGGAGCCCAACAAGGACAGCAATCACTCAGCCAACCCGAACAAGAGGGACAGATTAATTTTCAAGCCAGCGATTCGCTGACTTTCGACTTTGAACCAAATCGTATTGCTACCCTTTTTGGTTCGGCTAACGTTGTCCACAGCTCGGGCGAATTAAAAGCTGGTAAAGTGGCTATGAACCTCGATAGCAGCCTGGTAAGTGCCAACACCCAAACACCGCAGGATACGCTCTCACAACCCGTTCTGATCCGCGACGGCGACCGCGTGCGCAGCAACAGGATAGACTTTAACTATAAAACCGAAAAGGGTCGCTTTGAAGTTGCCAGGGTTGATGTGCAGGATGGTAACCTGATCGGTACAAAAGTAAAAAATGAAAGTCCCCATGTAGTATACCTCGAGGATGCTATTTATTCTACCTGTCAGCTCGATCATCCGCACTATTATATCCAAGCCGCTAAAATGAAGGTAGTAGACAAAGAGGAAATTTTCTTTGAGCGGGCCCGGCTATATATTTTGGATATTCCCTATCCACTTATTTTTCCGTTTGGCTATCTACCCGGCAAGTTCGACAAAAAACAATCCGGGCTTTTAGAACCGACCTACGCCTATCAACAGCGACAGAGTCGCGGCATAGGGCTCCAAAACTTCGGATGGTTCCAATATTTTAACGACTACCTTACGGGGCAGGCTTCGGTCGATATTTTTACATCCGGCTCCTATTACTTTAATGCCCAATCAAGCTACCGTATCCGTAATAAACTTAACGGCGGTATTGAAATTGGGTATTCAAAAGAGAACAGCGGACTCGAACCAACTGACCCCGATTTCAGTACCAATGTTCAAAAGTCACTTAGCATTAATCATAGTCAAGATTTTTCTCCCTATGCCAATCTTGATGCAAATATTAACCTGCGAACACAGGATTACTACCAGCGAAACTCCTATGATCCGGATGAGCGCGCGAAAACCAGTACGCGATCTAATCTTAATTACCGGTATCGACATCCCGAAGGGGACTATAATTTCAATGCATCCATTCGGCATAACCAGAACTTTGCCACCAATGTGACTACACTTTCCGGACCTGAAATAACCTTTAATCCCAAACGGTTTACCCCATTTTCGGGTGATCAACAAGCTACCGGAGGAGAGTCGAAATGGTATGAAAGTCTTACCATAAACTATCAGAATAATTTCAGTTCTGACTTTGAGTTTCAACCAACGGCTGGCGATTCTGCAAACGTCAATTGGTTCGAAGCACTGCTTGATCCCCAAAAATACCGTGAAGCCACTGATAGTGGCGACCATTATAACTACGGATTTCGTCAACAGGTTGACCTGCGAATGAATCAACTTGTCCCCAGTCAATATTTAAATGTAAGTGCCGGCGGCGACTACACCGAATATTGGTATCCAACTACGACGCGAAAAACATTCAACTCTGATTCAGTTCGGGTAGAAGAACAACAGGTCCGCGGATTTACCTCAGCCCGGGAATTTAGTACAAACCTAAATTTTAGTACTAAGCTTTATGGATTAATGAATCTCAACATAGGCAACTTCCAGAGTGTCCGACACGTTCTTACTCCCTCTGTTTCTTTAAACTATAGCCCTAATTTTCAAAGTGACTATTGGGGATACTATCGAACGGTGCAAAGCGATACTGCCCAATCAGATGGAACAATTCCTACACAGCAATACTCTATTTTTGAAAACGAGGTATTCAGAGGCCCAACCGGCCGAGAACAACGGACAATAAATTTTAGCCTGAATAATACTTTTGAAGCTAAAAAAGTAGAACGCGATTCCACCGGCGAAAAAAAGGAAACCATCATTAGCCTAATTGACCAGTTAAGTCTTAGTTCGGGCTATAACTTTGCGGCCGATAGCCTAAAACTTAGCAACTTAAATACCAGTCTAAGAGCTAAAATATTACCGGGATTAAATATCCGTGCTAATGCTAACTTTAATTTTTATAATCGCAATAAGCAGGGCGCCCGTATTGATGACTTCTTGATTAAAACAGACAACAAACCATTTGAACTTACATCCTTTTCCACCAGCACCAGTTATTCGGTAAAGTGGGGTGAAGGCGGTTTTCAAGCAAATGACAAACCGCACTATCCTAAGCAATATAATCCGCTAAACCAGAGTATTTTCCATCCGGTAGATCCACATTTTAACAGACAACCCGTGCGGGGTTTTAATTCTCCCCTCTCTTTTTCTATTGATTTCAGCTATCGATGGAATTTGAATCCTACCCCCAACACGGATAACAATAAATCAGCTACTATAAATGCTCGAAATATCAATCTAAAACTTACTCCAAAATGGGATTTCCGTACCCAGCTTGGATATGATTTTGTGGCTAAAGAATTATCGACTTCTCAATTTTCACTGAATCGAAACCTACACTGCTGGGATCTGTCGTTTACGATGAATCCTTTTGGCGATAACCAATACTACTTCTTTTCGTTGCGCGTAAATGCGGGACAACTGCAAAGTATATTCCAAAAGCTACCCGGGCTTAACAATCTCGAACGTTCCTCCAGCAATAGCGGTAGTCGACCACGCGGGTTTTAGATACAAAAATCCCTCCCTTTCGTTGAAATAACTCTAAGAAAAGATATTGTTATTTTGTCGGACTGGCCGTCCGACCTACATATCCTTATCCATCTCTATTTTCTAAGTACTTCACTACATATTTGCCCAATACATCAAACTCCAAGTTCACCGTATCACCTACTTCTTTTGCATTGAGATTGGTATGCTTATAGGTATAGGGAATAATAGCCACACTAAAGGTATTACCCTCTTCATTGGCCACCGTCAGACTAATCCCATCAATAGCAATACTTCCACGCCCCACAATTAAGTTACTGTGCTCTTGGGGATATTCAACGGTAAATAGCCAATCCGTACCTTCCTGTTCTATATCCTGGATCGTACCCGTTGCATCTACGTGCCCCTGCACAATATGTCCGTCAAGCAGTTGATCAGGTCGAAGTGACCGCTCAAGGTTAACCGGGTCTTCTTTTTGCAAACCACCAATATTCGTTTTGCGAAGCGTCTCTGCTACACTTTGTACCGTAAAAGTCTGTTCATCACACGCCGTAGCCGTATGACACACACCATTAATACTGATACTCTGATCAACACTTACTTCATCAGCAAAATCACTGGCAATAGTAATTTCTTTACCATCTTCAACTGATGTGATTTTTTGAATCCGACCAACAGATTTAATAATTCCTGTAAACACGTTTCTTATTTTTTTTATTTGACTGTTACCAACCCTAACAGAATTATATTTTTAGTCGGGGTTATCTTAAAGATAACCGGTAAACAGTAGATCATTGCCTACCTGTCGCCATTGCACATCGCGGAACTCCATAATTTCCGACATCCTGTTAATGCCAACCCCTATCACAGATTTAGTTCCACCGCCCAGCATTTTGGGAGCAATAAAACACTCCACTTTGTCGACCAATCGCTGGCGCAATAAAGCCGAAGCTAAATTCTGTCCGGCTTCAACTAAGATAGAAGTAACGGGTAGATGTGCCAACTCACGCATTGCCTCATCCAAATCAGTATGACCGTCTTTTTCATCCACCAATAACGTCTGTCCACGAAAATAATCGGACTGCAGCATACTTAACATCGGGTCGGCTTCATTTTCAAATTTCTCTTTATTATGGGTCAGCACAATCGTCTTTTCCTCATATTGATCAGTAAATAAGTTCAAATCACGAGGTAGATCCAACGGCCCGTCAATAACAATGCGCTTGGGTTGCCGCCCCTCTACATGGCGTACCGTAAGCCGGGGATTGTCGAGTAAAGCCGTGTTACGCCCCACCATTACCGCATCATACTGGCTGCGCCATTTATGAACGAAAGCGCGAGATTCCGGTCCGCTTATCCATTCCGCATCACCATCGGGAGCAGCAATATATCCATCGAGCGTTTGCGCAATCTTGAGGGTCACAAACGGCCGATTATAAGTTTGATAGTGCAGAAAAAACTCATTCAGATGTTTTGCCACCTCTTCCATTAATCCTACATCAACTGTAATATCATGATCACGTAAATGCTGAATACCTTTCCCTGCCACTTTAGGCGTAGGGTCTTCCATCGCTACTACAACACGACTGATCGGCAGATCGGCAAGGAGTTCGCAGCAGGGCGGCGTATTTCCATGATGGGCGCAAGGTTCCAGCGTAACATACACAGTAGCATTATTTAACAAGTCAGGATTGTTAACAGAATCCACCGCATTTTTTTCGGCATGCGGCTGACCGTAGCGTTCGTGATAACCCTGGCCAATCTTCTTGCCATCAGCCGATACAATTACGCATCCCACCATCGGGTTGGGAGAGACGTAACCAGCCCCTCGCTCCGCTATCTCGAGCGCAAGACGCATCCATTTTTTATCCACTTCACTCATTGTAATCGTTATTATCCATCACTTACATCGTAAAGTATACCAAACAAAAAAGGGCAAGAAGCGTTCCTCCTTGCCCTAAAAGTATAATTAATATTTTTTCTACTGCTTAGCCGCGCAACAACTGGGCTCGGTTATCTACGATATCCGCTTCTTCCTTAAGCTGTTCAAGCCAGATATTCATAAAAGATTGGCTTTTTTGCTGTCGCAATTGCTGCCGAATCCGTTGGCGAACATCAGCAGTTAAATTATCCAAATTTGCCTCATACAGTTCATCAAGCTGAACAACAAAAGCAGCAGATGTACCTTCAATAGCAGTGGATTGCTCACCTTTAGTCAGGCCAAAAATAGCTCCCACAACTTTAGGTTCCCTTCCTACTCCTTCGATCGTTGAAGCACTTTTAGCCAGAGATTCAACAGTCATTACTTCCTTTCCTGCTGTCTGTGCCATACTTTGCAGATCGCTATGCTGACCAATAAGTTCTTCAACATTGGCAACAACCTGTTGTTTACGCTTATTATTTGTTACAACCGTTTCTATTTGATCTTTGACTTCCTCGAAAGGTTCAACTCCGGCCGGTGTAATTTCATCTACTTTAATAACCACAAATTGCTCGTTTAGCTCCAGAGGATCAGATATTTGTCCTTCATGAGCCGTATCTAAGAACCGCATAATCTGCTGGCTTTGCCCTATGCCCGACACAAAATTATTACCTTTAGTAGCAAATCCCTCTTTTATTTTAAGATCGCGACGCTCCGCCTCTTTTTCAAAGCCATCTTCCTGCGCATAAAAGCTAAAATCATCGGCCGTTTCTGCGCGGGCATCAATAGTTGCAATTGGATCAGCTGTAATATCCCGACTGAAAACCGTAAATGTTACTTCATCGGCAGTCTCATCTAACTTCTTGAGCAAGAACAGTCGGCCATCATCTTGAATGACATCCGTAACCTCGCCCTCTTCTACATCCAATACCGGCTGATAGAGATCCCGGATTTCATTTTTACTCGTTGTTTCTACACTATATTCCGTAGCAGACTGATAGCGATTGAAAAAGAGCGAATCGTTTTCCGTTGTTGAAAAATCAGACTGCAGACGATTCATTTCTTCAAATGTACGAGTCGTATCTTTCTTAGTAGGCGTTTTATCAAAACTTACATACGAAATGCGGTATGACTCTTTGCGCTTATACTTGTCCTGATTGTTGTTATAGTACTCACGCAACTCATCTTCTGACACCGAAATTTCACTATCGCTGACATCAGCATAAGGGAACCGCACAAAAGAAACATCGGCATACGTATTATTACGGATGTAATGCTGTTCAACCTCATAATCGCTCACATCCATCGATGACTGCAAATAATTATTCATTTTTTGCTGCTGTCGCTTTTGACGCATCTGCTGCTCGATAGAAATAAGCAACTGCTTATTTTCCGGTGCTTCCACCCACGATTGCAATGCTACGCGGTCAATAGTTCCATCCTCATTAGAAAAATTTTGCCGTATAAGCGGATCGGGATTGGGACCGGTAATCATATTTACTACTTCCTGATCGGTTACGTGGATACCCAAATCATCCATCTTATCTTGCAGTAACCGGCTATTCACCAGATCATTCCATGCCTGTTGTTCGTACTGCGCGCGAACTTCGGGTGTCATCGAATTACCCGTTCGCTCAGAGTACTGCTGTGTATAATACTGCAGGCGATTATTATATTCTTCCAGCGAAATTGACTCACCATTTACCGATCCAAGTGTCCGTGGCCCCTGCTGAATAACATCAAACATGTTCGTATCAGCCAGCATCCATAACACTCCGAATGAGAAAATAAGTACCCAGAGAATAACCCCGGTACTTTTTCTCATTTTGTCCATTACACCCATAAAATCCTCTTATCTACGTCTTAATTGGTTCAAAAATGATATTCGTTATGCTGTTCACAAGCTTCCAAATATACAAGAAGGCAGTACTAAGAGCAATCTGACTAACCCAGAAATTATTAACTGTACAAATTGGCTAAAGATTACGGCCTAACACAAACCCAGTAATATTAAAATACCTCGATAAGCCGCATGTGCTTAAGGTATTTTCGGGGATTCTCATTAATATTTTTAATCAGGGAATCCATCTCCCTGGTCATACTTTCCAAATTGTCGTACAGCGCCGGATCGTTGACCATCTTTCCAAGACTTCCCTCCCCATCATTAATTTTTGTGAGAATTTCCTGCAGCTCGCTATTCGTTTTATTCAGATCCTTGCTAAGAATCTCAAGCTCTTTCAAAGATTTATCCAAGCCCGTGAGTACTGAATCAACTTTTGATTTATTACGGGAACTCATCGTATCCACATTAGCCAAAAAGCGCTCGGCATGTTTGAGACTTGACTCTATCTCGGAACGCCTGTTCTCAAAAATAGTAGCAATGTTATCGGACGTCTTATTAAGGTTTTGGAAGACGCTGTCTATTCGCCCCTTGGCATCATCATCAAGCACTTTATTCAGCTGAGCAAGAAAACGATTTAATTTTTCGAATGACTCCGAAACATCTTCGCTAAGCTCTTGCCCTTCACCCTTTAAGGTCTCCATCATACCCGGACGGTATTCTCCCCTCATCATATCTCCATATTCAAGCATCTCGGTAGAATCACCACGCTCAATAATAATGGCTTTCTCATCTAACAATCCTGATGATTGCAGATAGGCCACCGAATTTTTAGGGATATCTACCCCGAGTTCAAAATTAAACGTTACGGCTACACTGTCATCTTCGGTCAGCTCCATCCTCTTAACAGAACCTACCTTTACACCATTGATATAGATATAGTTTCCTGGAGAGAGTCCATCGGTACGCTCAAAAGTGGAATGGATAACCTGAGACTGCCGAAATACGGGCAGATCACTCATCATACGGTATCCGATAAAACCCAATACAATGGCTGCTAAAATTGTTAATGCTACTTTTAATTCGTTACTAATTTTCAAAATAACTCCTGTTAATTTCTTATTTGATACTCGCTTGCAGTAATAAAATCCATCAGCTCCTCATTGTCACTTCTACGCATTTCATCCACTGTACCATACCACCATAAACCCTGATTTTCAAGGAATGCCACTTTTTCGGCAATTTCGAGCACGCTGTGGATATCGTGAGTAACAACAATAGATGTAATATTTAAATTTTCGGCCATTGAAATTATCAGCTTATTAATTTCAGCTGATGTTTTCGGATCAAGACCCGAAGTGGGCTCATCATATATTAAAAAGTCGGGCTCCAAAATAGTTGCCCTGGCCAGTGCAACACGCCGGCGCATACCTCCCGACAATTCCGCCGGTGACTTTTCTCCGGTTCCTTCAAGATTCACCAGATCAAGCGCTTCTTCTACTTTATTGAGAATCTCCACTTCGGTAAAATCCGTAAAGTAACGCAACGGGAATGCAATATTTTCGAAGGTGTTAAGCGAATCAAAAAGCGCTGATCCTTGGAACAAAACGCCAAACCGCTGGCGCATTTTGCGCAAAGCCACATACTCCAGCTCAAATACATTCTCCCCGTCAATGATCACTTCTCCGGAATCAGGATACATCAACGCATTTAAATGCTTGACCAGAACCGATTTTCCGGAGCCGGAACGTCCAATAATGGCTACTGTTTCGCCATCCTCAATGTTAAACGAAACATCTTCCCAAACGAGAAGATCACCAAAGCTTTTTTTGAGATTGCGTATCTCTATCATCTTATTTTTCCAAAACTTATAAAAATACTGCGGCCAGTACGAAATCGGCTAATAATACGTAAATACAACTTAAAACTGTAGCCTGTGTGGTACTATTTCCTACCCCCTCAGCGCCCCCGGATGCATAATACCCTTTAAAACACGAAACGGACGTTATTACAAAACCAAACACAAAGGCTTTAAGAATACCGAAAGTAACATCCCAAGGATAGAAAAATTCTCGTGCGCCCTGTATAAACTCAGCAGGTGGAATAGCTCCGGACAAAGCCCCCGCAACAATACCACCCACTATTCCTGAAATACTGGCAAAAATATACAACATGGGAAACATGATTAATCCCGCCAGAACACGAGGTAGAACCAAAAATGAAACGGAATTAAATCCCATAGATTCCAGGGCGTCAATCTGCTCGCTCACACGCATGGTTCCCAACTCTGTGGCAATCCGGGCCCCTACCTTTCCAGCTAAAACCAAACTCGTTATCACCGCTGCAAGCTCAATAAGTAGAGATTCGGAAGTAATAGCACCAATAACCGAAATAGGAATAAAAGCGATTTCGAGCTGGTAGGCCGTTTGAATTGTCATCACAGCGCCGGTAAAAACACCCGTCAACAATACGATTGGTACCGACTCGTAACCAATTTTTAAAAGTTCATTGACAAGGTTTTTTTTATACGTATCAACCTCAAATAATGAACGCACCGACTTGTATAACAGCAGGCTGTACTTACCTAATTTTTCTAATGCTTCCATAAATTAAATTCTGCTAAAATAACGCTGGAAACTATTAAATTTATACGTCGTTGTCATTTCATACGCTTTAATTTTTCAACTATATTAACCCACTGTAAATCAATCACCACAATAACCATTATATGTTCCGTTTTTACAACGATATTATTGATAATATTATAGTGGTTAGAATTGCTATAGCTATTAGTATTTTGGTTGTTGTGTTTATCGTTGGTTCGCTTGGCTACCACCTTATTGAAGGCATGCAGTTCTTCGATGGCTTTTATATGACCTTTATAACGATAACCACCATCGGATTTTCGGAACTAAAAAATCTCTCGCAAGGTGGCCGTATTTTCACAATGGTTCTTTTTGTAATGGGCATTGGGGTTATCTCATATATTGCCTCTCAAACAACACATCTAATATTTGAAAGTGAAATTTTTAGGTTACGTGCTATGAAAAAGCAACTGGAAAAAATGGAACGGCATTATATTATAGCCGGATACGGCCGTATAGGACATCGCATAGCTGAGGTGCTTCAAGATGCTAATATATCTATTGTGGTAGTTGACAACAGGGAAAGTAGTATTGAACGAATTAAAGATGATAAACTATTATACGTTGATGGCGATGCACAGGATGAACAGGTATTAAAAGAGGCCGGTATTGAAAGGGCAAAAGGATTGATTTGTACCCTCTCCCGCGATCAGGATAATGTATTTACCACTCTTATAGCTCGAGAATTAAATCCTGAACTCTTTATTCTTGTGCGCACAAACCATCATCATAACGCTAAAAAAGTTAAGCGCGCCGGTGCAGACAAAGTTATTTCTCCCTACGAAATTGGGGCCGACCGTATGGCAAATGTTATTCTACGTCCGAATGTTGATCAGTTTATGGATCAAATCTTGGGTGGCACTACACAAGATCATGTGTTTGATGAGGTAAAGATTTTCGAAGGTTCTGACCTTGCCGGCAAAACTTTGGCTGAAGCTCAAATTCGTCAAAAATATTTTGTGGTTATAATTGCCATTATTCCTGAAGACAAACATAATATCCGATTTAATCCCGGTAGTGACGATGAAATTTCTGTTGGCGACTCACTCATAGTCTTGGGTGATATAGAACGCATTAAACACCTTCGCGAAGAAGGATGCGAAGATTTCCGCACTCTTGAAGAACGGGTTTCAAATTACGATTTCATTCAGAATATGAATCCATCTAAAAGTAATACAAAATCTGTATGATACGATATTTAACAGCTGGTGAATCACATGGCCCACAATTAACAGGCATTGTCGAAGGCGTCCCTGCCGGACTACCCATCACCGAAGATGAAATTGCCCTACACCTGGTTCGTCGCCAAAAAGGATACGGTCGCGGTGGGCGTATGGCCTTTGAAAAAGACCACGCTGAGATTTCATCGGGCGTTCGATTCGGCAAAACAACGGGCGCACCTATCGCTATGCAGATGCCCAACCGTGCCCACGAAAAAGATGATTCCAACTGGCCCAAAGTGTTAGCCAAAGAAGGCGACGGCAAAGATGTTGAAAAAATCACCGTCCCGCGTCCCGGTCACGCCGATTTAACGGGCATACAGAAATATCGCTATGATGATATACGTCCTGCCATCGAACGCTCAAGTGCACGCGAAACAGCTATGCGTGTGGCTTGTAGCTCTGTTGCACGAAAATTCCTCAAGCATTTTGGCATTGAAATCGGAGGACACGTAACTCGCATCGGTAGCGTGGGCTACGAAAATTCTTGGGAGGATGTTCGGGAAATCGTTGATCCGCTGACTGAGCAAGGTGCAGAAACTATCTTCGAAAAGTCAGACGAATCACCTGTACGCTGTCTCGACAAAGAACTTACGCAAGAAATGCGCGAGCTGATCATCAAGCGGCGAAAAGAAGGCAGCTCGCTCGGCGGACACTGGGAAGTTGTAGTAACCGGTTTACCCGAAGGACTCGGCAGTTTTGTCCACTGGGATCGCAAGCTGGAAGGACAGATAGCCCAAGCCATTATGGGCACACAAGCCATGAAAGGCGTAGAAATCGGACAGGGGTTTGAATCCGGACGCCGACACGGTCAGGTTGTGCACGACGAAATTATGTATGAAGATGATACGTACAAGCGTAAAAGCAACCGCATGGGGGGACTCGAAGGCGGTGTCACTACAGGCATGCCCTTGATAGTCCGCGGCGTAATGAAACCCATCCCCACAATGCTTACACCCATCGACACCGTCGATATTGAAACAAAGGAAAAGAAAGATACCCGCTACGAGCGATCAGACGTATGTGCCCTGCCACGGGCAATTGTTGTAATGGAAAGCGTAATTGCCCCTGTGCTGGCCAATGCGTTTTTGGAAAAGTTCGGCGGCGATTCGATTGAGGAAATTGAAGAGCGGTATCAAAAACATACTTAATCCACGAGAAATGGTAATAAGCTAAATACCACATACCTTTGCCAATTTCTGTATCTTATTAACGGAACATAAAATACCTCGTACAACTTTAACGTTATCGTAATGCGTTATGAGTTCAAATCAACAGTCAAAAATTAAGCAACTGGCCCGGCAGATTAAACACAATCCCGGCGACTCGTTTTCGAAGTTTGCCCTGGCGCTGGAGTTCCGCAAGGAAGGAGAGTTTAAGAAGGCACGGATTTTATTTGAGGATATTCTGACGAGCGATCCCGACTACGTAGGGGTTTATTATCATTTGGGCAAATTATATGAAGCGCTGGATCGGATGGGCGATGCCCAAACCCTGTATCAAAAAGGGATAACCGTAGCTAATGAACAGGATGAACAACGCACAGAGAAGGAATTAAAAGAAGCACTGCAACAACTTGAAATAGAAATAGAAGAACGATCGAGCTGATAAGAATAATGAAACCTTATAAAACATTATTACTTCTTTTCATTGTATTGCTTGGGTTTACAACACTCACCCTGGCCCAAAGTCAAACACACACCGTAAAGCAAGGCCAAACGCTTTTTAGCATTGCCCAACAGTATGATATCGAAGTGGAACAAATAAGGGAATGGAATAACCTGCGAGGTAACGAACTATCGGTTGGACAGACACTACTGGTTAGTGCTCCCTCATCTGATTCGGCCATCACGCATACCGTACAACGACAAGAAACACTTTTCTCTATATCTAAGCAGTACAACGTGAGCATTGCCGAAATTAAAAGCTGGAATAATTTATCCGACAATAATCTTCAGGTGGGACAGGAATTAACCATCTATCCATCCGAAGCCAACAATCAAGAACAGCAATCGCTGGTGGTAGAAAAAGAAACGCAGCGTAACAGCTATTATACGGTCAAAAGCGGTGATTCGCTGTATAGGATTGCTCAAGAACATGATATGACGGTTGAGGAGCTAAAGACACTAAACGATCTTACTTCCAATACTATAAGAATAGGACAACAACTTACCGTGCGCAGTAAGCCTGCACCGCCACCATCCGTCGCCGATGATGACATTGATTCTTCACCCCAGGGTAAGTTTATGGTTCATACCGTATCCGGGGAAACAAAGTCCCTTCAAAATCTACTTAACAAATTTCGGATGGACGAGCAGGAATTTCAAGCATTAAATTCCTCGGTGGATAGAGACCGCTTTGAAGTCGGGAGTAAAATTACGGTCTTGGCTCCGCCTACCAGAACATACAAAAATCCTTATTTGATGAATTCCAGCCTGCAGGACTTAGGGTCTACGGCGGTATCTCAATACAGTAAAAATGAGCGGGGTAATCCTACTACAAATGGTGAACTCTATAATCCGAATGACTTAACAGCAGCTCATTCTAACATTTCGCTCGGATCGGTTATTTACATAAAAAACAACGACAATGATCGCGGCGTATATGTACGCATCAATGACCGGCATTCGGGCAACGGACTCAAACTATCATCTGCTGCTTGGCAAACACTTAACTTTAGCGGTAATCTATCCACTGTGACTATTTATCAAAATCAATGAGCAATATACGAGAGTCGATAAAGCATTATTTTTCGTCCACCCATACCCTTCTGTATAGCTATTTAATTAGCCTTCCACTATTACTGCTGTACGAAGTACTCATTTTCTTGGCTCAACCTGATTCAGAACAAGTCGTTCGTATCTCTGTTGATGTTTGGATCAAAACACTGTTCTCATATATCGGCAAAGATGTACTTTCGATCACCCTCATTTTGGTGGCTCTCGTTGGTATGTTTGTCCTCTATCGTGAACGAAAGAAATTATCTTCACTGAAGATGAGCTACTTTTTTACTATGCTCATCGAAGCTTCATTTTATGCTTTTTTCTTGGCGCTTTTAATTAATACCACTGTCAGTGGATTATTGCAAATAATTCAAACATCACCTATCGAGAGTTTAACTACACTCCAGCAATTGGCCCTCTCACTTGGGGCTGGATTATATGAGGAACTTTTTTTTCGGGTTATCTTGGTATCGGCCCTGCTATTTATCTTCAAAAAAACTTTTGCCAAACAATCGATAGCTTTTGCCTCTGCTATTCTTTTGGCCGCCCTAATTTTTAGTTTAGCTCATTATCTAGGCGCTCTCGGTGATCCCTTTACATTAGGTTCATTTTTATTTCGTTTCTTGTTTGGTCTTGCACTCAATGCCATCTATTTGTGGCGTGGATTCGGAATGGCAGCGTGGACACACGCCATTTATGATCTTATGGTTATCGTCTATTAATGAGTTAATCCCGTAAGGAAATACAAGGTAAACCCATCTTTGTTTAACCGGTGATCAAATAGAACATTTATACTAACTATAAGGTATATCAGTTAAAACAATTAACTTTTTAAACCCATAATTGATATCATAAGATTTGTTATATTTCAATTAAAGGGAAAGTGCTATTGATGTGTGTCTATTACTTTTAAGTAATACTGACTTGACTCATCATTTGAATATTACTGACTTAACCATCAACAGTTAAGCTATCGGGATGGCCGAACTAACAAAAGAGGAAATTCAAAAACAGGAAGACTTCGAGGAAGAAATTATTCCTCACCTCGATGCTATGTACAACTTTGCCCTTCGTCTTACCTCTGACCCAAGTGATGCCGAGGATCTTGTACAAGATACTATCGTAAAGGCGTTTCGCTTTTTCAGCAGTTATGAAAAAGGGACAAATGCAAAGGCTTGGCTTTTCCGTATCCTCAAAAACTCCTACATCAACAATTACAGAAAACAGTCTAAGCAACCCAACCAAGTTGATTATGATGAAGTTTCGGAGTTTTACGAAACAATCCGGGCCGACCGAACGGATACTTCTGATCTTGAGGACAAAATGTTTCGTGAGCTTGTTGATGATGACATCTCTCAAGCGCTCGAGGAATTACCGGAAGATTTCCGTACTGTAGTACTACTTTGTGATGTGGAAGGCTTTACATACGAAGAAATTGCCAATATGCTGGATGTTCCCATTGGCACCATCCGATCGCGGCTGCATCGCGGTCGAAATCTTTTGAAGGCTCAGCTCAAAGAATATGCCGAAAAACGGGGCTATAAAGAAGATTAAGTTAGGTACTGTAATGGGTCCCTATCTATGCTCTTGCCGCTTTTGCTTCATCTTCTGATGGTTTAGGCTTCTCAACAGCCTTTAATATGATGCGCATAGTTGTTCCCTCACCCAGTTCCGATTTATGGATAATCAGCCTCCCTTTGTGATATTCCTCGATAATTCGTTTTGTCAGGCTTAACCCCAATCCCCAACCCCGCTTTTTAGTACTGTATCCGGGTTTAAATACCTCGCTTTGGTATTTTTTTTCGATACCTACTCCCGAATCACTGATATCAATAAACACCTCGTTCTCTACCCGCTCTAACTTAACAGATACGTATGACTTTGTTGTACTGGTCTTGATCGCATCCATCGCATTTTTAATCAGGTTTTCCAATGCCCACTGGAAAAGATCCGGGTTAACCTTAGCACATACACTGGAATCAATTTGGCGCATTACATCAACATTTTTGCCCAGCTGGGGTAACCGCTGATCCATATAATCCATAACCTCTTCTAAAATAGGCTTCAGCCTTTGGATGTTTAACTCCGGCTTCGATCCTATTTTATTAAACCGTTCGGCCACGCCGCGCAACCGGCTGATGTCACTTTCAAGCTCATTGCATATTCGCTGGGTAAAATCATCATCCTTTTCCTCCCGAAGTAGCTCTACCCATCCATACAAACTGGACAAGGGCGTACCCAGCTGGTGGGCCGCCTCTTTGGTCATCCCCACCCAAAGATTCGACTGTTCCGACCTTGCGATCGCCCGATAGCTGACATAGCCAATACCCAGCAATACCGCTAATAAACTCAACTGTATATAAGGAAAATACCGTAGATAGCGCACGGTTGGACTTTCACCATAATACACATACTGTGTTTGAGAATAACCTTCATTGCCTAAGTTAATTTCGATGGGATCGTTAATTTCCGCAAAACGATCGATAAGATCCTGATTTAGCGGTGCATCAACATGGTTGGAAAAAATAATCTCCCCTCGCTCATCAACAATAATACGGGGAACCTGAAACCGAGCCTCGCTCAACACAATTTCTTGTGTAACAAAGGTTTGAGATGCCCGGTCGGCCTCTGCCTCTTCTATCATTGATATAATGCGATCCGGAACCGAGGTATTATTACGCAAATAATTGGAGGCTGCCAACAAATTTTGGCTAATCTCTTCCTGGGTGGGATTCCCCGTATATTCTATGGCTTTTGCCCACAACTCTATCCCCGACCGTTCCTGAGTAAGAATTCTATTAACCAAATACTGATTATAAGCAAATGAACCGATTCCAAGCAGAATAAGAAATCCCACTAAGACAATATTTATCCTGTTGGATGTAAGTTGAATTCTCATACCAATGCAGATAGAATATATAACCTCTTACAATATATACTGGTATATTTTACAAAATAAAAAAGGCATCACCGAATCGATGATGCCTTCAAGAACATTTTTTTATCTTTTTCTAAGCAGAAGCTTTTCGCTTTTCGTAAACGGGTGGTGCTTCATCCAGGACTGTCTCACGTGTAATTACACATCGTTCAATATTATCCATAGATGGCAAGGTATACATAATATCCAGCATAGATTTTTCCATAATGGATCGTAGTCCACGCGCACCTGTACCTCGCTCAAGAGCCTTTTCAACAATGATCTCGAGCGCTTCTTCTTCAAATACAAGCTCGACGCCTTCCATCTGGAAAAGCTTTTTATACTGTTTTACAAGCGCATTTTTGGGCTGTACCAGGATTTTAATCATCGCATCTTCATCCAGCTGATGCAAGCCTGAAATTACGGGTAAACGACCAATTAACTCGGGAATCAAACCATAACGCTGTAAATCTTGCGCTTCAACATGCGTAAAAATATCGGGATCATCCTTGTCATATGTAACCTGCTCTTCAGAATGGAATCCAAGCGAACTTACCGACAGGCGCTTGGCAATAATCTCTTCTAAACCACTAAAAGCTCCACCGCAAATAAACAGAATGTTTGAGGTATCAACTTGGATAAAACTCTGTTCGGGATGCTTACGTCCACCTTTAGGCGGAATATTTGCTACCGTTCCCTCCAAAATCTTAAGCAGGGCCTGCTGCACTCCTTCGCCGGAAACATCACGGGTTATTGAGGGATTATCACTTTTACGGGCCACTTTGTCGACTTCATCAATATAGACAATGCCGCGCTTGGCCTGCTCCACATCATAATCTGATGCTTGCAACAGACTTGAGAGGATGCTTTCCACATCTTCTCCCACGTATCCGGCTTCGGTAAGTACCGTTGCATCGGCTATAGTAAAAGGCACATCAATAACATCAGCCATCGTTCGGGCTAATAGCGTTTTACCACAACCCGTAGGACCAAGCAGCATGATATTGCTTTTTTCCACTTCGGTATCATCAAACTCATCCCCAAGCTCCGTACTGATACGCTTATAATGATTATAGACTGCTACCGAAAGAGTTTTCTTAGCTCCTTCCTGACCAATAACATACTCATCGAGTCGGGATTTTATCTCGGCTGGCTTCATCAGGGGCTTATAGTTCTTTTCCCGCTTTTCTGACATCGAAGCCAAATCACTTTTTACAATTCCGGAGGCGTCCGCCACGCACCGATCGCAGATATACACGTCGTTAGGGCCGGCGACCATGCTGTTTACTTCATGGCTTGATCGTCCACAAAACGAACAGTGAATTGTTTTCTCGTTGTTATTTTCTTGGTCGCTCATTGTCCTCTGACTGAAGTCTTAAAAATTACTCTTCTTCTTCGTTGCGCTTCATAATATTATCAACCAAACCGTACTCTTGGGCTTCCTCAGCTGCCATCCATTTATTACGATCAGTATCTTCCATCACCTCATCTACTGATTTCCCGCTGTGTTCAGCAAGAACTTCGCTAATCAGTTTCTTGATGCGCAAAATCTCTTGAGCCTCAATCTCAATATCACTGGCTTGACCGCGAACACCGCCCAACGGCTGGTGAATCATAACACGAGCATTCGGTAATAAATTGCGTTTACCTGACGCTCCACCTGCTAATAACAGCGCACCCATCGATGCCGCCATCCCTACACAGGTAGTAGCAACATCACATTTAACGTACTGCATAGTATCATAGATTGCAAAACCTGAAGATACTACGCCACCCGGGCTGTTAATATACAAGTTGATATCCTTCTCAGGATCTTCTGATTCAAGGAACAACATCTGAGCTACAATAGAACTCGCTACCGTATCATTAACAGGAGTCCCCAAAAAGATAATACGATCTTTAAGCAGGCGCGAATAAATATCAAAGGCCCGCTCACCGCGTTCGGTCTTTTCGACGACCATCGGTACCAGATTATTATTCTGGATACGGTCTGTATTACCTGCGTCGCTTGGCATTTCGTATAATGGTTGCTTTTCCATAAGTGAATCAGAACTAATAGTTTTATTCAATAACTAATGTTTTAGGCACTATGCCTCAATATCTTCGTCGTGTTTTTCCTGATAGGTTTCTTTATCAATTTCTTTGATTTTAACCTCATCTTTCAACCTATCAAACACCTTGTCTTCGCGAATGCTGTTTCTCAAACTCTCGAGCTGCTGCGGATTTTGTGCAAACATATTCTGCATCTGATCAACACTGATGCCATAACGCGAAGCCTCAGCCTCTAAGTGCTGATCTATATCTTCGGGTTTTATCTCGATATCGTCAAATTTTTCTTGCAGCTTCTCATTGAGGAAGAACCATTTGGCATCGCGGATCGCGCGATCTTCCATATTTTCCTTGTACTCCTCTTCATCAAAATCAGGAGGTAATTGTCCCTGCGATTGCTGCTTTACGCGCTCAACATATTGGTTTTGCACCTGTTTCTTAAACACTTCAGGAACCTCAAAGTCATGTTTATCAACAAGCGAATCAATGATATCGTTCTTAAACAGATCATCCGCCGACTGATCGTAATAATCCTGAATCTTACTTTTAATCAGGCTCCTAAACTCATCCACGTTCTTAGCTTCGCCGTCTGAAGCCTGTTTGGCAAACTCATCCGTAAGATCAGCTTTGTGCAGCTTCTCAACCTTTTTAACATTCAGTTTAAAGCTGTGTGTATGATCATCGTGTCCGATCTCAACATCAACCTCATCGCCCGCTTCATGACCGAGAAGATCATCGCGAAACTGCTCTGATTCTTCTTTCGTCAGATCAATGGTTTCTTCGGTTTTATTCTCTTCGTCGGGCTCTCCATCATCATCCAACGGAATAGCATCAACGGTAACGCGATTGTCTTCCGTAATCTCTTCTTCAACAACCTCCCAGTTACCCTGCTGCTTAAGCTGGCGATTGAGCTCTTCTTCCACTTCTTCATCAGTAACGTCATGGACAAGACGATCTACTTCAATTTCGCTGAGATCAGTCAGTTCAAATTCCGGACGGGCTCCTATCTTAAACTTTGCCTCGAGCTCGTCATTTTCCCAGTTTAGCTCCAGCATCTGGCTTTCGCCAACAGGATCGTATTCAGGAACTACCTCATTCTCAAAAACCTCCTGAACATATTTACTGACCTCTTCCTGCTCTATCTCGTCTCCAAAACGCTTGCGAATAATCTTTGTAGGAACTTTTCCAGGACGAAATCCCGGCATATTAATCTGCCCTTTATACTTTTTATACGCCTCTTTAAACTTCGGCTCTAAGTCTTCGCGATCGGCCGAAATAATTAACTCTTTATCTACAGAGGTGATATCATTGACTGTTATTTCCACAGGACTACTCCAAATAGTATTTTATTAAAACGGTAAAAGTGATAAAAGATGTATGTACGAGAGGGGGGACTCGAACCCCCACGCCCTAAAGGCACTAGATCCTAAATCTAGCGCGTCTACCAATTCCGCCACTCTCGCAAGTGCTCAATTAATCAGCAAATATTTATATTTGCCAGATTTTGAGAGTCTCGAAAAATATGGCTTTTTTCTTCTGATATCAACATTAATAATACTCAAATTTGTTCGTGTTGATACTATGAGTCATAGCTTCAATTTTGTACTTTTAAATTGTGCATTTAAACACCAATCCTTACGATCTGAACCATGTTTTACAACCTTCGGCTGGTCTATATCACCACAAAAGATAAAAAAGAAGCTAAATCCATTGGCAAAAAGCTCGTAAAAGAGAACTTGGCAGCTTGTGTCAATATTATTGACGGAATGGAAACTATCTACCGCTGGGAAGGCGAAATTATTGAAGATACTGAAGCCATTCTGATTGCTAAAACTCCCTATCATAACGTAAGAGATCTCACCAACCGCGTAAAAGATCTGCACAGCTACGAATGTCCCTGCGTTATTTCACTACAGCTTTCCGAGCAGGAAGGCAACGAAGAATATCAAAAGTGGCTACTTAAAAACTCCCAAAAACAAGAAATTGACTATGAAGTGGAAGATCTGTAATCGGGTTTTAAATCTATTACCGATGTAATCCACACTCAGTTTTTGAGAGATCACTCCAGCGGCCTTTGCGATCTTCGCCTTTGGAAGTACAGTGCGTACATCCAACCGAGTGAAATCCCTTTTCTTTCAGGGGATGCTCCGGCAAGCCATGGCTTTCAATATATTCTTCCACCAGTGATGAGTTCCAGTCGATAAGCGGATAGAATTTTATGAGTTCGTTATCATCATCCATAATAGGCAAGCTATTGCGATGACGATTCTGGAAACCAATAAGCCCGGACATCCAGATCTTGTATTCATCCTTAATCCGATCTAAGGGTTCAACCTTGTTAATATCGCAACACTTGTCGGGATCATCTTCCCAAAGCTCCTCTTTAAATGTATGAGCATGTTGTGCCGGATCGGGACGAAGATCAATCACATTTAAATCCAGCAAGCGCGATAATCGCTCCTTATAAGCAATAGTCTCCTCGAAATGGTATCCGGTATCAATAAAATAGATCGGACAACCGGGCTTTATTCTACTTACCAGATGCAGCAGCACGGCCGATGTAGTACCAAATGACGACGTTACCAGTACATCCTTAAACGTATTAAATACTTGGGCTAAACGCGCATCAACGATTTTTGCTGAAAGCGACCGATTTATCTTTTCTTTATTGACAAGATACATATAGATTTCGTTTTAATATCTAATTCAAACAAACCTTAATCTAACAGTGAGTATTGTAAAAATCGAACGAAAAAATCATATTTGCCGGGCCACCATAGATCGCCCCAAATCACACAATGCCATTAACTTTGCGGTAATGGATAAACTTGAAACCCAGCTCGACGAACTCGAACAAGATTCTACAACTCGCTGTTTTATATTAACGGGATCGGGCCAAAAAACCTTTATCTCCGGTGGCGACCTGCGGGAGTTCCATACCATTAAGACAGCGGAAGAAGCAAAACCGATGGCTCGGCGCATGCTCGCTATCTTAAAACGCATCGAACAACTGCCCTGTTGGACAATAGCCGCTATTAACGGAGCAGCTTACGGGGGTGGCTGTGAAATGATGCTTGCTTTTGACTTTCGGATGGCGGCTCCGCATGCTACTTTTGGATTTACACAAGGTAAATTCTATTTACCACCCGGGTGGGGCGGCTTAACGCGACTTGTCGAAAAGGTTGGCCGGTCTACAGCGCTACTTTGGTTGGCCGAGGCAAAAGTCATAGACTCCCAAACAGCTCTCCGCCATAATCTTATTGACCATATAACAGAAAGTAGCGATTGGCAAGACGACATTTGGGAGCGGGCTCAAAATCTTACAAAAAATAATCGTCCATTTATCAAGAATTTAAAAAAGGGAGCCATGCGTATCACCCAGGCACGCTGGAAAGCAATCGAATCTGAACTCGATTCATTTGCTCAATTTTGGGAAAGCGATCTGCATGAAGAGCGGGTGGAAAAGTTTTTAAATCAGAAGTAATATCAAAACAAAATGCTATTCTTTAACTTTTTTGCGCAGATACATTTTGGTTTCATAGCGATTCCCCTTACGAAATAGTTCTACCCGCATCGAATCGCCCTCCTGATACTCCCGGAAAAGAGCCTGCGCGTGCATCTTACTTTGAATACGCTCTTTTCCGATTTTTAAAATAATATCGCCCGGTACAATTCCCGCTTCAAATGCCGGACCATCTTTATTCACCTCATTCACCAGTAGCCCCCGCATAGCCGGAAGATTATATTTTAATACCAGTTGACGGGTCATTTCAACCGTATTAAAACCGGGATCATATGGCAACGTAACTTCTCCCTTAGTCGACAGCTGCTTAATAATTTTTTGAACCCGGTTACTCGGAATGGCGAAACCGAGCCCCACATTACCACCACTGGTACCGCCGGTAAAAATAAAAGTGTTCACACCAATTACTTTTCCCTCACTGTCGACCAGCGGTCCTCCGGAATTCCCTCGGTTGATAGCGGCATCCGTCTGAATCATATCCATATACACGCGGGGCTCGTTGGGATTGGGACGAAAATCACGATTTACCGCACTCACAACGCCCACTGTAACCGACGGCTTTGCAGATTCAAACAATCCAAACGGATTTCCTACTGCCAGCGACCATTCGCCGACCAACACGCTGTCAGAGTTTCCAAACTCTATCGAAGGGAACGTTTTATCTGCATTTATTTGCAATAGTGACAGATCCGCAAGTTCATCTTCACCTAAAACCTCCGCCTCATATTGTGAACCATCCGGCAATGAAACGACGACCCGTTTGGCCTGTCGGTTAGCTACATGTTGATTCGTAACCACCAGCCCATCCGAGCTAATAATAAATCCGGATCCCATACTGCTAACCTCACGCTCAATGGGCACCGGTACAAATCGATTATAATACTCACTGAACTCCAATCGGCGTCCACCCTGTACCATTTCTGTCACCGTAATACTTACTACAGCCGGACTTACCTTCTTCACCGCTCTGGTAATGGCTGTTTGGCGACTAGTGTTAATTTGCTCATCGGGATTCTGAGTATTTTCGACCGACTGCCGGTATCCACTTTCATCCTGCCCAGGAACTGACGAATCAGAAGCAGGCATGGAATCTCCTATAATAGTAGAAATGCTTGCTCCCAATGCTTCTGTCACTTGAGAATTGCTACTAGACTGAGACTGACGTTGTTTATCCAAACACCCCGCCACTACAACAGACAGAACAACCGCTACACTTAAAACGGATTGCTTAACCATTTAAACCCAAATTTATTACGACTTATCTACGCTAACAAGCTGTTCGGAACCAATCTCTACCAAATCTTCAATCGCTTTTTCGAGCGGCCCAGGATGCCATGCACCCGACGCCTTTTTGTGGCCTCCGCCTCCTACTTTGCGTGCCCACTTATTAACGTCGACATCATTGCTTTTGGAGCGAAGACTCATCTTGACTCCATCACCCAGCGCCTTAAACAAAATCGCGGCTTTTATGCCGGTAACGCTAAGCGGATAGGCCACAAATCCTTCGCAATCGTCATTTGTAGTATTGGTTTCTTCCAGCATTTCTTTAGTAACGTACATAATGGCTATCTGATTGTCCTCAAATAGCTCGATCGTACTCATCGCCTTACTAAGCAAATGCAGCTGGTTTAAGCTCTTGTTGGAAAATACTTTTTCAGCTACTTCATTAGGACGAAATTCTCCAAGTCGCAGTAATTCCGAAGCGATGTTCATCGTTTCGGGCGTAACGCTATCATATTGCAGCGATCCGGTATCCGTTAAAATTCCGGTGTACAGAGCCTTCGCCACTTTCTCATCTACCTGCGAGATATCATTTTGCAAAAAGAGATGAAAGATAAGCTCGCAAGTTGAAGACGCCTCCTCAACTGAGATACTTAAATCGAAACCATCATGTGGATCGGGATGGTGGTCAACCATGAACGACGGTTTCGGATAATCCTGAATGTAATCAGAATAGCTACCAAAACGCTTTGGGGAATTCCCATCCAACACCAAGAACGCATCACATTTGTTCAGGGATTTTTCATCCGGCTTTTGGATAGGATAAAATTCAGCAAGCCACTGCAAATTTAACGGCACTTCATCATCATTAAACCCAATAGCGTTTACCCCATTCTTTTCCAGCCAGAGACAGGCTGCCACTTGGGCACCAATGCAATCACCGTCGGGACGGATGTGCGAAAAAACACCCACGGTGTCAAATTCTTGCAGTTTTTGGATGAGTTTTTCAAACATAATGGCTATTTATAGCGCGAAAAATAAGCTTAATAAAATGGTAGATAGCTTTGAAGAAAGCAATATTTTTTTATCGGTAAAATATTACTTCTTTTTACTGTATCATAACGTTTAAATTAGTTTTAAAACCATCTAAGGGCGTTTTTTATGAAATCAATTTTGATTCTCTGTAATGGCAGTCCGCCATCAGAGCAATTATTTAGCAAATATCGAGCGAAAACGGCTTACTTTATTGCAGCTGATGGCGGTGCCAATATTGCCCTAAAGCTGGGTACCACACCCGATGTAATTATCGGTGACCTGGACAGCTATGACGGATCCAACAAGGAATCATCCGAAATTATCTTTCGGCCAAGCCAAGAACTAAATGATCTGGAAAAAGCCCTTCAACAAGCCCAAAAAGAAAAGGGTACACACATATATATATTGGGGGCTACCGGACATCGGTTGGATCAAACACTTAAAAACTTATCCGTCCTCAAACAATTTTCTCCTAAATTTCAGCGAATTCGAATAGCCGACAATTTTGGTGAAATGAGATTACTTCCTCCTTCCTTCGCAGATGATTTTGCAATAGGAACACAAATCTCATTATTTCCCCTTTCCGGCAAAGTTACCGGCATTACTACCCAAGGGTTAAAGTATCCACTCAAAAATGAGTTTATTAAAAATGGCGTTCGGGACGGATCATCCAATGAAGTAATTAAAAATCCGGTTCAAATAACTCACAAAGAAGGAGATCTGTTGATGTTTGTAAAACATAATAACGATTGACCCCCTACCCTTATTCAGATATCTTTCACCCATTTTTAAACCAACTATTGTCCGTTGACTGAACTACAATTTACCCTGATCGATTGGAGCCTCATTGTATGTTACTTTGTGTTGCTTGTGTACCTAACCTGGCAGCGTGACTGGGAAGAAATCGACGAAGAATCCTTCCTACTGTCGGGACGGAAAATGAGTCTGGCCGCTTTTGTAGCCACCCTTGTCTCAACATGGTATGGAGGTATCCTGGGTATTGGAGAATACAGTTATCAAAATGGGATCTCCACCTGGCTTATATTGGGATTTCCGTTCTATGTTTTTTCGGCTCTATTTGCCTGGCTGCTGGCCGGGAAGATCCGCATGAACAAAGCCCTTTCACTACCCGAAGCTGTTGGTAATTTTTATGGGAATACTGCCGGCCGTTTCTCTGCCATCCCCATTTTTATTCTCGTGAGCCCGGCCCCCTACATTCTTATGCTTGGTTTAATTTTTCAATATCTCACCGGCGGCACTGGGCACTTTCTATGGTATGCCAGTGCCGTAGCACTGTTTTCTGTAGCTTACGTTATTTTCGGAGGGTTTAATGCCGTCGTGCATACCGACATGCTTCAAATCGCCCTGATGTTCGGCGGCTTCACCTGCTTAATCATCTTTGCCGGGATGGAGTTCGGAGGTTTGGGAAAGCTATGGTCTTTTATACCACCTGACTTTACAGATATCACCGGCGGCGAAGATATCCAATATATTCTTGTGTGGTTTTTTATTGCACTATGGACTTTTGTAGATCCCAGCTTTCATCAGCGCGCCGCGGCAGCAGAATCGCCCGAAACCGCTAAAAAAGGGATTTTTATTTCAATCTTGTTATGGTCGATTTTTGATTTCTTAACAATTTTCAGCGGCATATACGGCTTTGCTATTCTCGGAGATTCCTTAGCAGAACCCATCATGGTTTACCCCTATCTGGCCAACGAGATTTTACCTATTGGATTAAAGGGATTGTTCTTTGTAGCACTGTTAGCCACCATCATGTCAACACTCGACAGCTATCTCTTTTTATCCGGACAAACCCTCGGTCGCGACCTGCTTGTAAAAATCTTTCCCAATATGAAAAATAACACCCTTACCCGGATCAGTACGCTGGTCGCCGCACTATTAGGAATCTTGTTGATCATCATTTATCCCAGTGTTATTGACTTGTGGTATGTTATCGGTTCTGTAATGATTCCCGGCCTGTTAATCCCTGTGATGGGTGTTTACTTACGATTTTTTACCCTCAAAAAACAATGGGTACTCCCCACCATGATTGGCAGTATTGGGGTATCCTTACTTTGGCTTATTCTCGGTACCATCACCAGCGAAGGGATGTACAATTACACCTACCTGGGAATCGAACCATTCTATCCCGGGCTGGCGACAAGCATCATACTGTGGATTTTTGGCAAGAAAAAAGATGGGAATCTTCTTGAAGAAACGGATTTTGCCAAAGACGAAATGCTTGAATAAGCTAAATGAATCTGGCTTTATAACTGCAGAACCCCGACCCACTTGTTAGGTACTTTTCAAAATATGTCCCAGATTCAATTTATGGATGGGAATCAAGTACTTCATGGCCATGGCATCTTTCTCGATATTAAGTTCACCGGTACGCCGAAAATCAACAATACAATAATCATCAAACGAACGCACCACTTCACCAATCCCGTAATACTCGGGACACGGCCCGTAGTAAACCAGATCTCCAAGCTGGATATTATTATCCGCTCGTCGGTTATAGGGATATATAACCGGCAGTCGATCTAATCGATATGGAAGTCTTTTTTTCGTTGCCATGGTCGCATAATATACGGGATTACGACTCCCTTTTTCTAATGACAAATTTTCGGGTATTCTTGTCAGGCGCTTCGATGGAAATCCAGATAGCTTCCGGTGGAATGAGCGACGCAATCCGCTCCGGCCATTCGATAACCGTAACTCCATCACCATAAAAATATTCTTCGGCACCTATTTCGAGAGCTTCGCGAGAAGATTCCATGCGATAGCAATCAAAATGATAGAGTAACTTATCACCATCATATTCATTAATAAGGGTAAAGGTGGGCGAACTAACCTCACTACTTTCAATCCCCAATCCTTCTGCCATGCCCTTCACAAAGTGCGTTTTGCCTGCTCCGAGATCACCCTCAAGACAAACAATAGCTCCAGCATCCAAAGAAGCAACAAATTCTTTTCCCCTGGCAATAGTTTCGTTAGGAGACGCAGTTGTAAATTCCTTTTCCATAAAATACGTGTTAATCAAAAAGACTAAAAAGATACAAGCTCTTGGGTGAGAAATCTATTACAACATTGACTTGGGACGCAATGTAGAAATAGGCAATATCATCTCTTCCATACTGGTCCCCCCATGCAAAAAGGTATCCTTATAGCGATTCTGATAACGATGATAGTTGGTAGGATAGACAAAGTAATAATCCTCTTTGGCAATAATATAATTGTTGGAATGCCCCGGCGTTGGTAATTTATATTCGGCGGGATCTTCAATAATCATTACTGCATCGTCATTGGCGGATAAGTTTCGTCCGTATTTATACCGCAGACTTGTGGATGTCTCCCGATCACCATACACTTTTGTGTCTCTAAGGGCACGTACTGCACCGTGATCACTCGTCACCACAATAACCACTTCCTCCTCGGCCAGCAGCTTAAATATTTCATACAACGTGGAGTGCTGAAACCAGGTTTTAGTCAACGATCGGAAAGCAGGAACATCGGGGGCTATTTCTTTTAATACATCAGAATCGGAACGGGAGTGCACCAGCGTATCCACAAAATTATACACAAAAGTGCTCAGCGGTACCTGTAAATAATTATGGATATTATCAGCAACACTCCTCCCCTCATCCGATCGTAAGACTTTTTCATATTTCACTTTTTTGTCGATACCTTTTCGGCTCAACTGCTTTTTCAGCAGCTCCTCCTCAAACTGATTTAACGAACTTTCATCTTCGCCCTGGCTCCACAAACGGGGATAAATATCCTCGATTTCGAGCGGAAATAGTCCGGAAAAAATAGCATTCCGGGAATAAGGAGTCGCCGTTGGCAGGATGGAATAATAGAAATCAGTATCGATGGCATAATCTTCATTCAACAGGCTCTGAAAAACCAGCCACTGATCATACCGCATGCAATCAATTACTAAAAAAAGCGTAGTCTGTCCATTTTTAACATGAGGCAAAACATATTCGCGCACAATATCCGTGGAAAGAGCCGGACGTTGCGGCGTGGATTGATTGAGCCACGACTTGTAATTCTGCGCCACAAAACGCCCAAACATTTTATTAGCTTCCTGATACTGGTCGGCAAGAACCTGACGCAATGATTCATCGCCCGATTCCAAATCGATATCCCACTGCGTAAGCTGCTTATAAATTTCAATCCATTCTTCCCACCCGGTATCCTCATGAATGCGCCCCGATATTTCATTAAAATTTCGCAGATACGACTGGGCAAACTTTTCATTGCGAATACGATGACGCTCCAGGATACGCTTGACCGTAAGCACGATCTGGCTTGGATTCACCGGTTTGATCAGATAATCCGAAATTTTGCCGCCGATCGCATCCTCCATAATCGACTCTTCCTCACTTTTCGTAATCATTACCACCGGCAAACCCGCCTGAATGGTTTTGATCCGATTTAGCGTAGCCAACCCATCCATGCCCGGCATCTGCTCATCCAGAAAGACAATATCAAAAGGCTGTTCCTGGATCAGTGTAATAGCATCTTCGCCGTTAGTTACCGGCGTGACTTCAAAATCTTTATTCTCTAAAAAAATGATGTGCGGCTTCAGCTGATCAATCTCATCATCCGCCCATAAAATACGTGTAGCCATCAGGATTCTATTGCATTATTCTGAATCCTTAAGTTTGATAAATGGCATCAATTTGTCCAATCGTTTTTGAGCAATGCCCTTAATTTTTTTAAGCTCCTCAAACGAATCAAACTCCCCGTTTTCATTCCGGTATCTGATGATCCGTTTCGCATAGGTCGGACCAATCCCCGGCAACGCTTTCAGAGCTTCAATATTGGCTTTATTAACGTTTACTCGCTCATTAGCTACATTCTGATTGGTTTCTTCGATCTCTTTTTCGGTATTATCGGCTTCTTCATTTGACGTAGAATCCTCCGTTATTGTATCGATCTTCGCCTCAGCAATTTGCTTTTCTAAAGGCGGATAATACTGCCCCATTAGTTTTTCTTCCTCAGCCTTGAGCATAGCTGTGCGTTCGGCAAACTGCTGCTCAAGTTCGAGATAGCCTCCATCCTCAAACGGAACCGATGGCGACAACGCCAGATTTAAGCCACCCAGCAAAACGAGCAAAACCAGTAATCCTGATATCACTTTTCGTTCGCCGGGTGCAATTTTCAATTTTTCCAACCAGAAAAATAATCGTCTCTTCATGATTTATCTCCCTTAATCATTAGCACGTACAAGTAAGACCCTTCGAACAAGTAATCCTTACAAAAATCGCTCTTGTTTGAAGTCTAAAATAATTCGATGTTTGGCTTCTGATGATGGAAACAACAAAAATATTTCACTATGACAATCTTTCGGTCTCCTACAATCGGGTTGGCGTTCAGGATAAACAACCACTGCTTATTCTTCACGGCTGGGGCAGCAGCAAACAGGTGATGATGCCACTGGCCAAACAGCTTTCGGATATACGCGATTGCTATGTCTTTGATCTGCCCGGCTTCGGCAACTCGTCAATACCTAATGAGCCGTGGAGCGTAGATAACTATGCTGATCTGATCCAGCAGTTCATTGAAGATCAGGATTTTAACTCCGTTGATCTGCTTGTCCACTCTTTTGGGGGACGCATTGCCCTGAAGCTTTGTGCACATCCCGATGCCAAACAACTTATTGAAAAAGTTCTCATCACCGGCGGAGCGGGCATGAAACCCAAACGAGGATGGAAGTATTATTTAAGAAAATATACCGCCAAGATGCTTAAAGCTCCTTTTATGATACTACCTTCTTCCCTGAGAGAAAAAGCACTTGGATGGTTACGAACAACCTCTCTATGGGGAGCATTGGGTTCCAGCGACTACAGTAAACTCGATGGGGTAATGCGCGAAACCTTCGTAAAAACCGTGACCGAATACCTGGAACCTTGTCTGCCGAACATTCCGCAAGAAGTATTGTTGCTATGGGGAGAAAATGACGAAGCCGCGCCGTTATATCAGGCTAAGCGAATGGAAGAGGGTATAGAACATGCGGAACTGGTCATCATCGATCACGCCGGACACTATGCCTTCCTGGATCGCCCCTCTCATTTTGCATCTATTGCCAAGGCATTTTTTAAGGGATAATATTTAGACTCGCAAAGTCTTGGAACCTTTGCGAGTCTTTCGAATAATAACTCAAATTACCTACTTCTCTTCTTCTAACTGGCGCTCCTTAAAATCCTTGTCAAAATAATTGTACCACTTGCGAAATGGACGAAATGCATTTTCGGGATCGAAGGGACGCTTGTATTCGCTCTGTCGACACTCCTCACTACAGCAACCCTCCATCATGCGCGCCCCCTCTTCAGAGCATACAAAAAGCTTATTGCACTCCATATTCGCACAATTGATATAGGTATCGGCCGGTTTGCCCGTAATTTCGCAGCGTGCAATGGGCTCCAGATTGTCCTCGTTCACAGGCACCACCAGGCGATCGTCAAATACAAAGCATTTGCCTTTATAATGTTCACCGCCTTCTTCATTGGCGTAGCGTAAAATTCCCCCGTGCAGCTGATTTACATCATCCCAACCCTTCTCTTTCATCAGTACGGAAAATTTCTCACAGCGGATGCCCCCGGTACAGTACATCAGCACTTTTTTATCTTTGCTAATTTCATCTTCGACCTTTTCAAGCCACTCAGGAAACTCATAAAAGTTTTCTACCTGCGGCGTCAGTGCTCCCTCAAAATGACCAATTTTAGATTCGTAATCATTGCGCACGTCAATCAGGACATAATCATCTTCATTCTCGAGCACTTCTTTCCACTCGTGTGGCTCCAGGTATTTTCCACCCTCATCAGGATCAACCTCCTCTTTGTGGATAGAAACCAACTCATCCCGGGTCTTGCATTTCAGCTTCGGGAAAGGAACATACTCACTGGTATCAGTCTTAAAATCGATGCCGTCAAAGCCAGGAATGCTCGTCAGATGTTCTTTATACTTCGACACCTGTTCGGGCGTACCTCCAACAGTTCCATTGATGCCTTCTTCATTAATATAAATGCGTCCTTTAATTCCAAGATCCTTACAGAACTGTTTATGCTCTTCGCAAAATGTTTTGGGATCTTCAATGGGGGTAAATTTGTAATAGAGTATTACTTCGTACATAATATAAATTTCAATTTCTTTACACTAAGACACTAAGAAAAATATATTCATCTTTCTAACGTAAATCCTCATTGTTCTCAGGGCCTAAGTGATGAACAATTTGCAGATGCCAAAAATAAGGGTAATTTTCCAAGAAATGAACCTCATTTGCTTATAAATATTAATTCGTCGATGAAGCTTATATTCCGCCCATTTTTTCTTTGTATCATTGTCTTCCTTGTATCGGTCGGGACCGCTCAATCACAAGATCGGGTGCAAGGCAAAACTGATCTGCACCAAAAAATTGAACGTGCTTATCTACAGGGTGACTTATCCCTCGATCAGAAAGTTCTTTACAAATTCTTTCCCACTGAGGCTAAAGGCAAACTGCCTGATGCTGAAAACGTAAATTACGATCAGCCCCTCAAATGTGGAACACCGGCCACATCCGATTTTCATCGCCATAAATCAGAGCTTTCTTCGTCAACCGTTAATCAAATAGAATCACTTCTCAGTAATCCTACATTACAAGCTTCCGAAACCTATCAATCGCCGGACGGGTATTTTACCATTCACTACGAAACATCCGGCCCTCATGCTGTTCCATCCGAAGATTCTGACAACGACGGCGTTCCTGATTACGTGGAAGGAGTGGCCACTGCCGCCGACTCATCCTATCGTCACGAAGTTCAACGATTGAACTACACAGATCCAGTAGTCGATAACTCTGACCCATATCCGATTTTTATTGAAAACACTAACCCGTATTATGGCTTTACAGATATAGGTTCTCGACGAAATTTAAACAGTGATACCTTTATAGCAATACACAACGATTTTGAAAACTTCCCGCCCAATGATGATCCCGAGGGTGATCAAATTGGAGCAATAAAAGTAACAGTTGCCCACGAGTTTAAGCATGCCGTCCAATACGAAGCCAACGATTGGCAAGGCGAAACGGAGAGTTGGCTTGAAATGGATGCCACCCTCATGGAAGAAGTGGTCTATGACAATGTGAACGACTATTACAACTACATAATATGGGAAAGTTCAATATTTAATAGTCCCAGTGGTGGATTTTACCCCGGTTCATACGAACATATTACCTGGGCCCTTTTCTTCGAAGAAAAATACGGTTCTCAATTCTGGGTAGACGTATGGAAAGTCATTAAAGACAACCCCTTTATTACAATGGTAGATGCTATGACTCAACAGCTTGGGGGGGCAAAATCTTTTGATGAGAACTATATTGAATCACAGCTTTGGCACTATGCCTCTGGCGACAATTCAGCTCAGGGCTTTGGCTTTGAAGAAAGGCAACACTATCCCACTCCTCCAACCTCTACCAGTGGTAATATTTTCACCCAAGACTTTTCTATTCCGCGTGAACCATCTTCACTTTCACTCCCGGGGGCATTTGCCGCAAACTATTTTGAGGTCCCTCTTCAAAGCGATCTTGCTGGGAACATCAGTCTGGAAACAACATCTAACGTTCAAAATAGCGGTGTCGGCTTAATCGCTTACTTCAATAACGGAACGGCGGCTCCACTGCTTTATCCCCTTGCCGACCAACAAGCTTCTGTTAAAACCACTTCTTTTAGCTGGCAAAATATCAGCAAACTTGGACTTGTGTTAACAAATTCATCAACATCATCGAGTGACGAGAATACTATCTATTTAGCTCTGGGTGGCAACAACTTTGAAAATATGTTAAGTCACAACTATCCAAATCCATTTAAACAGAGCACTAAAATCCGGTTTACACTCGATAAAAAAACGGACGTACAGCTTAAGGTTTATAACACATCTGGACGCCTTATAAAAACGCTGATTAATGAAGAGTTGACTGCGGGATTATATGAGCCCACTTTTGATGGCAGTAATCTTGCATCAGGAGTGTACATTTACCAACTTATCACTAACCAGCAGCAAATAGTCAAAAAGATGACGCTCATTAAGTGAGTAATGAAAAGCAAGAAGTCAGATGAATTCTTAGATCTTCTTGCTTCTTACTTTTGCCCTATTATAACTCTTTAGCCGGCAGAATTTTTCCCTTCACTTCACCGAATCCAATTCTATACTCGTCAGTATCAGCATAGCCGGTCATGGTCACCTCATCGCCATCTTCTAAGAAAGTTCGTGTTTCACCATTTGGCAATTCGATGGGGTCTGTTCCCTTCCAGCTCAACTCCAGCATACTTCCATACGAAGATTTTTCTTCTCCACTGATGGTTCCCGAAGCATATAAGTCGCCGGGACGCACGTTACAACCGCTGATGGTATGATGGGCCAACTGCTGTGCGATATTCCAGTACAAGTTCTGTGCGTTAGAAACACATATTTTATGCGGCTGATCCATTCCCTCACTCTGTAAAAAAACATCCAGATTAATATCAAATGTCCACTTCCCCTCAGATTTCAAATACGGTAGCGGCTCGGGATCTTGCTGCGGCCCTTCCATACGAAATGGCTCAAGCGCATCCAGCGTCACAATCCACGGTGAAACTGAAGTCGCCCAGTTCTTTGCCAAAAACGGTCCCAGCGGCTGGTACTCCCACTTTTGGATATCGCGTGCACTCCAATCATTTACCAGCATGAGTCCAAAAATATGATCTTCGGCATCTTTTACCGAAATAGGACTGCCGAGTTCATTTCCGGGTCCGGTAAGAAATCCCATCTCAAGCTCAAAATCACACAGCTTACATGCACTAAAAATGGGCGTATCATCACTGTCAGGCGGCAAAATCTGTCCCTTTGGACGATGCAGCTCCGTTCCGCTTATGACCACCGAACTCGCTCGACCGTGATACCCCACCGGAAGATGTTTCCAGTTGGGTTTCAGCGCATTTTCGGGATCGCGAAACATGCTGCCCACATTCGTGGCGTGCTGCTCGGAGGAATAAAAATCGGTATAATCCCCAATATCCACAGGCAGTAGCATCTCGACCTCATTCATGGGTGTGAGCACTCTTTCCTGGAGTGGTTGGTTATCACGGAGCGCCGGTTCATCGGCACTCAACAACGTACTGATATACGACCGTGCCTCAGCCCAAGCCGGTCGACCAAGTTCCATAAAACTATTCAGTGTCCGCTCACGAAATACCGGCTTTCCATCCAGCTCCGGACCATCAAAAACACCGGCAGCGTCAAGTTCTGCAAGATTTACGACATAGTCGCCGATGGCGGTACAAATAAATACTTCGCCATCATCTTTTGACCGGGCGACTCCATAGGGTAAATTTTGGATGGGAAAGTGCGAATCAGAATCTACCTCGATAAACGATTCTAAATTGGGATCATTTGTTGGATGCATACTAATAATTAGGAATTAAGAATTGGGAATTGGTTAATTTAAACAAATTATAACAGCTCAAGCTTTTGTAAGTCCTCACGTGGTTCGTCAAAACTACAGCTGCCAAACGAAATAAGTGCTACTTCGCGCAGTTCTTCAATATCTTCTGTTGATACCTCATATTCTTTCCATCGGAAACCAGCATCAGTAAAGGAAAAGTGTTCGGAATCTTCTTCTTTTACAACTTCGGCCATCTGATCGGTCGAAAAATCATGAGCATATCCCAACATTGCTCCACCGAATACATTAATAAATCCGTGCATTTTCGTTTTTACCGAATGATCGTAGTGGCGAATGGGATGATGCAATCCTGCCGTACATTTTAACGCCAAATTCTCCTTGCGAACCTTATGCAATGTAAAGGCAACCTGCTCTATCGACGGGAACATTGAAGCCTCTACTCCACCGCATCGCAATTTAAAACCCGCTTTAATTTCACCATCCGATACAGGACTCTCATTATAACGGTTCATGGATTCCAGAATTGATCCAATCTCCTTTTCCCAGTTTTTATCAAAGATCCCCTCAAAGAAAATATCGTTCGGGAATTCAGATGCATCTCCAAATTGCCGACCCGTCTCTTCATAAATATCAGCAAGGAGGTCAGCATCATTGGCAAAGACAGCTTCTCGCGGGAGCTTAATTTCTAACACATCCGTTTGAACATGGCTTCCATGATCTTTCTGAAACTGTCTCAAAGCCACTGCAATATCCTGAAGATGTTCTCTATAATCCGAAATGGTTTCAGTTCTCTTTCCAAGAATCGAAAATCTAAAAGGGTTCCCTTCAGCAAAAAGGGTCTCGGTATATGGCTTTAGCTCTGTCAGTCGACCCACGGGAATAATATATCTCGAGAGCATCCAAGCATCTTCATCTTCCCGATAGTTACTATACCTTTGGAGAGACGTATCAAGCGAAAGGTCGGCCGGCGGAAATAGCCCGGCATAATCAATAATCTCCCGCATAAATGCTTTAAAACTTGCTTTCATCAGCCTGTTATTCGATTGGTAATCATTTGTTCACTTGTTATAGATAAGCAATCTAATGCAACGTTACTAAATCCAAAATTATCGCATCAGCAATTTTTATTCCTCCGTCAGTTAAAGTAATTCTATCATCAACTTTAACCTTATCCTCCTGTTCACGGTTTTGGAGATATTCCAGCTGCCGATCATTTAACGTATAACCATATTGCTCAGAAAGTTCTGCTACTCTCACTCCCTTTCTCGTGCGCAGCCCCATCATTAATCGTTCCTCCGCTAACTGTTTCAGCGACAATTTTTCTTTTTCCGGATGATCTTCGCTACGCAAATATTTTCGCAGATCCTGCTCATTTTCCCAACGTTTGGCACTATCATCCCACCAAAACGAATGGGCTCCCGGTCCTAACCCTAAATAGTTTTCGTGTTCCCAGTAATTGCTATTATGGATCGCCTCCTTCCCCGGCAAACTGTAGTTACTTACTTCATAACGCTCTATTCCGTGACTACTAAACAGTTTGTTAATAGTATCAAAGTGTTTAGCAACCTTGTCATCTTCAGGGGGAGCAATACGTCCAAGCTCAACCTGTTTGCCTAAACGTGTTTTAGGTTCTATTGTGAGAGAGTAGGCAGAGATATGCGGGGGATCAAACTCAAGAAGTTTTTTTACATCGCTTTTGAGTTGCTCCACAGACTGTCCGGGATTACCATAAATAAGGTCGACGGTAAACGAGTTAAAATTGGATGCACCAAGTAGTTCCAAGCACCGCAGCGCTTCCTCCCTGGAATGGGCACGATGCATAAACTCCAGCAACTCCGGCTCAAAACTTTGCACACCCATACTCGCTCGATTTATGCCCATCGATTTTAAATCCGCCAGAAATTGGGCCGACACATCATCGGGATTCATCTCCAGCGTAATTTCGCGCTCATCGATATCAAAAACATCATACAGCGTATCTATGATCTCCTCTAACTGTGCCGGTTCCAACAGCGAAGGGGTTCCTCCCCCAAAATAGATCGTCTCCACCGTTTCTTCGGTGAATTTTGAATCACGATAGCTTTTTATATCCTGAACCAACCGCTGCACAAAATGCTCCCGCTCCGATGTTCGCGTCACAAAATAGAAATCACAGTACGAGCAAGCCTGCTTACAAAAGGGGATATGAAGATAAATTCCGGACAAGGTAATTGGAAATTAGGAATTAAGAATTAAAAATTAGTAGTAAGCAGAACCATCCCTAATTGCTCATTCCTAATTTAATCTTTAGCCTCATAAAACGGATTCGATTCATACGTATCTTTCTGCATGTAAGCACGGGCATAGTTTACGTAATTATCGGAGTGTTCTTCAATAGATTTAATCTCATCGTCCGTCAATTCACGCTTCTTTTCAACAGGCGTTCCCATATACATATAACCTGATTCCAACCGTTTACCCGGCGGAACCAGACTCCCCGCTGCAATAATTACGTCGGATTCAATGATTGCTTCATCAAGCACGGTCGCGTGAATTCCAATAAGTGCCCTATCGTAGATAGTACAGCCGTGAATCATTGCATTATGGCCAATGGTAACGTCATCACCAATTTCGGTAGGCCCCGTCTGATTCATTACATGGATACAAACATTGTCCTGAATGTTTGACCGTTCCCCAATCTCAATCCAATTGACATCGCCGCGGATGGTAACATTGAACCAGATACTGCTCTCTTCCCCTATCGAAACATCGCCAATAATATCAGCGCTGGGAGCCACAAATACTGAATCGGGATAATCGGGCTTTTTATCAATAAATTCATAAATCATAGTATCAGCATTTTAACTTTTCACTCACTAATATACTGTTGCACCAGCTGATCGAACTCCTGAAAATTGCGCGGAAGCGGATCAACTTTATCACCCTCAATAAAGAAGGTGGGCGTCGCATTGACTCCCGCATTACGGCCTTCTTGTCGCTGCTCCATCACAATTTTTTGGGTCTCGGAAGCATTGAGATCATTCTTAAACTGATCAATATCTAATTCCAGCTCCTCGGCATAGTTCACAAAAATAGAAGTGGGACTTCCCGAACCAGACCACCGCTTCTGATTTTCAAAAAGCATGTTGTGCATCTGCTGGAACTTGCCCTGATTTTTAGCCGCTTGTGCCGCCCGCGCCGCCAGTGCCGCATACTGATGTGAATTCAGCGGAAAGTACTTCATCTCAAACTTAATCTGATCACCATATGTATCTTTCAGCTTTTCAACGATTGGATGAAAATAGGCACAAGCCGGGCATTGATAATCACTGTACTCGACAATAGTTATCGGCTGATCACTCGAATTTTCTTGTGCAGTTGTCTGATTCCATGTTCCCATCCCAAAAATTAATCCGGCAATTAGAACACAGGTAATAGCTACTTTCTTCATTTGATTAGGGGTATACATTAAAAATTAATTTCTACACTAAATATTATTGTGAGACAAACGACAAACTATCGGCTTTAATTGGATGATGCATCTTCAATCATATCCAGCCGAGTTTTCTTGAACTCGTTGCCCTTGCGCCAGGTCTGCATTTCATCAGTATTGGCAATGCGATAACCCGCATCAAAAAACAGGCGTACATCAGCTTTCATTCCTGAAAGATCCCAATGCTTATTTATCTCATCGTTTACGTTATGGTAATTGGCATCCTGTAGGCTGTCAACCATTGCAGCATATCCTTCCGGCTTATCAACAAATTCGTTTCCCGCATTGGGAAATATAGCCGGTATTCCTTTTTTGGCAAGTGAAAAGTGATCTGAACGATAAAAATATCCGCGGTCGGGATGGGGATCAGGCTTCACAACTCTTCCCCGCTCTTCGGCGACCCTTTCAATTACATCACTTACACTATTTCGATCGTATCCAATCAACACTAAATCTTTTGTCTTACCGTAGACATTCATCCCGTCCAGGTTAATATTTGCTGTAACTTTTCCGGGATGTACTGTAGGATTTTCGGCCCAGTACTGTGAACCAAGTAGTCCTACTTCCTCAGCTCCCACAAACAAAAAGAGTATACTACGTTTTAGCTGCGGCTGAATTTCTTTATAAGCTCTGGCCATATTCAAAACTGCACTTACCCCCGCCGCATTATCAAGGGCTCCATTGTTAATTGAGTCACCCTCTACCGGACTTGTTACTCCAAGATGATCATGGTGGGCAGTAAATACCAAGTATTCATCTTTCAATCGATCACTGCTGCCTTCGATAACACCAAGCACATTTTTGGCATCCTGCTGACGATACTGTGCTTCCAGATCCAAACTTAGTGATAACCCCTCCATCGGCACCGGTTCAAAATCCCGGTCTTCGGCTGCTTCAAGCTGATCCTCAAGGTTCAATCCGGCGCTTTCAAATAAATTGGTACTGGCCTCCTTTGTCAGCCACCCATTAAATTTAGTAGGAGAATTCTCCATAGCCTCATTATTGCGGAGATAAAACCGCTCACGACTCCAGCTATTGGCAACTACATCCCAGCCGTATCCGGCTGATGGAGTAGTATGAACAATCAACACTCCGGCTGCTCCCAACTCTCTGGCCTTCTCATATTTATAATCATAACGACCATAATACAGTCGCGTTTCTCCCCCAAACAAATCAGGATTGTCACTGGGATCATTATTTTTTACAACCAGTATTTTACCTTCTACGTCAGTATCTTTAAAGTCATCCCAATTTTCCTCCGGAGCCTGAATTCCATATCCCACATAAACAAGGTCGGCCTCATCGATAGACACTTCTTTTTCCAGGTTAGAAGGCCATGCCATAAAATCGGAATAGTAATCAAACTGATGTACCACATTTCCGTTTTTACGAATCTCCACCTGGGTATCCTGACCAGTCTTTTGACCCACAAGCGGAACATCCTGAATAAATCCGCCATCTTCTGCTCCGCCTTGCAAACCGTACTCTTCTAATTGACTAACCAAATAGTCAACTGTTTTCAACTCACCAATTGTTCCTGTTGCCCGCCCTATAAACTTATCCGAAGAAAGTTTCGTGATTGGCTTCATCAAACTTTTCTCCGTAATAGTTTCACCCACCTGATCCACAGGCGAATTCATACATCCAACAAAAGCTCCTAAAAGCAACGCTGTTATTAATAATTTCTTCATTTTTTACCAGTTTGATTAAAATATGACTCCAAAATTCTTTAGTTAGAAAGTAATATTTTTTTTCATCATTGCTAAGCTGTAATCAGCTGCTTTTATCTAAAAACTTTGATTCGATCAGATATCCTACAAGCAATAAAACCGAACCAAATCCCATAAACAACAGAATATTCCAGATGGTTTGCTGCTGCTTCTGTTTTGATGATCTTTTGCCTTGTCCCCTTTGTTTTAGCTCATGCTCCAATTCCCTCACCCGGCTTTCTAACCGCTCAATCCGAATTTTGCAACTTGTCGTACGTTTGGTCAGGCATAAGTGTCTTAATTCAATAGATTAGTTTGCAAGCGAAAATATTTTTATATCCTTCTCATACATTTATAACTATACTTCTATCGATAACGCAATTTGTCTATGAGTACTTTTAAAAACAAACACATTTTAATAACGGGCGGAGCCGGCGGGATTGGTTTTCTCATGGGTAAAGAATCCTTGGAGCATAACGCGAAGAAACTGATTATCTGGGATATTGACGAAGGTAACATTTCTAAGAGTCTGCACTCACTTTCTGATTATTCCGACCGCGTGTTTACTCATAAAGTAGACATTTCTGATCCTGATCAAGTTTATCAAACAGCCGAACAGGTTTTAGCCGAACACCATCATATCGACATATTGATTAACAATGCCGGTACGGTAGTAGGCGGCGATTTTAGTGATCACCCTCGCAGTGACATCGAACGCCTTATCCGAATTAACCTCCTGGGCACTATGCATACTACGCGATCTTTTTTGGATACGATAATTAGTCGAGAGCAAGGGCACATTGTCAATATAGCTTCCGCAGCCGGACGCATGGCCAATCCCAAAATGTCGGTATACACCGGCAGTAAATGGGGCGTTATCGGATGGTCGGAATCGCTGCGATTAGAGCTCGAATCACATCCCAATATTAATGTTACTACCGTAGAACCCAGCTATATAAATACCGGACTTTTTAAAGGCGTGAGCCCGCCCTTACTTACTCCATTATTAGATGCAGAAGACATTGCAAAAAAAATCATCTCCGCTATACAGAAAGATAAAATTCATCTTCGGGAACCCTTTATGGTAAAAATTCTTCCCTTTTTAAAAGGAATACTGCCTACCAGAGTTTTTGATTTTGTAGCCGGACGCCTATTCCAGGTTTATCACTCCATGGATACATTTAAAGGACGAACATAAATATCGTATTGCCCAAAATGGAACCAGTAGTCAAAAAGCAACAGCAATTTTTCAATACAGGAAAAACACTTGATATCTCTTTCCGTAAGAAACAGCTACGGAAATTGAAAAACATCTTAAAAGACAATGAGGCTAAAATTTATGAAGCACTGGATAAGGACTTCCGAAAACCAATGTTTGAATCTTATGCAACTGAACTTCTCGTCCTTTATCAAGAAATTGATCATCTTCTTACGAATATCGATCGCTGGGCAAAGACCAAAAAGGTTAAAAGTTCTATAATTAACTTTCCCTCAAAAAGCTATATTAAGCCCCAGCCCTATGGTGTTGTACTTGTCATTGCTCCATGGAATTATCCGGTTCAGCTAGCACTTAACCCCGCTTTAGGTGCTATTGCAGCCGGGAACACTGTCATCCTCAAACCCTCCGAGCACGCACCACATACATCCGGACTTCTTGCAAAATTGATCAACAACAACTTTGATCCCGGTTTTTTACGTGTGGTAGAGGGAGATGCAGAAACAACACAATCGCTCCTTTCTGAGCCGTTGGGCTACATCTTTTTTACCGGGAGTACGCACGTGGGTAAAATCATTATGCAATCAGCTGCCAATCAGCTTACACCGCTGACCCTTGAACTAGGAGGGAAATCACCTGCTATCATTGATCAATCTGCTAATTTAACTTTGGCAGCAAAACGGATTGCCTGGGGCAAATTTATCAATGCCGGTCAAACCTGTGTAAGTCCCGACTATGTGTATGTTCATACCTCTGTGCATACGCAACTCTGCCGTCTCATTCAGCAAGAAATTCGCTCTTTTTATGGCGATGATCCCAGCCAGAGTGATGATTATGCACGAATCATCAATGACAAGCATTTTAATCGGCTTACTAATATCATTGAACCCGAGAATGTTTTTCACGGCGGCAATACCGATCCCAATACCCGGTATATTGAACCTACGATTATGACCCAGGTTACCTGGGATGACGCTGTCATGCAGGAAGAAATATTTGGACCAATTCTTCCCATATTGTCTTTTGATGATTTGGATAAAATCATTGCAACCCTGCAAAACAAATCGAAACCACTGGCCCTTTACCTTTTCTCAACTAATAACAAAAATCAGAAAAAAGTTACGCGCAACCTTCAATTTGGCGGAGGATGTATAAATGACACTGTTGCCCACCTTGGAAATATCGAGCTTCCATTTGGTGGAATTGGCAATAGTGGCTTTGGCACATATCATGGTAAAACAAGTTTTAATACCTTTACCCATCCTAAAAGCATCATGAAGAAAAGTAACTGGCTGGATATTTCATTGCGATATCCTCCTTATGATGGAAAACTAAAGTGGCTAAAAAAGCTTACTAAATTCTTATGAGTACTTTCAAAGCGCTGGTCGTTGAAGAACAATCTGATGGATCTTTTGTACGCTCGATCAAGCAATGGCCTATTGACAAACTACCTGACCACGAAGTATTAGTTGAAGTCCAATATTCATCCCTAAATTACAAGGATGCCCTTTCTGCAACCGGCAATAAGGGAGTCACTAAAAACTATCCTCATATCCCGGGAATTGATGCCGCGGGTATTGTCGCAGAAAGCAGCAACCCTGAGTTTTCATCCGGCGACAAAGTCATTGTAACCAGTTACGATCTGGGACAAAATACTTCGGGTGGCTTCGGCCGGTATATTAGGGTACCCGCAGATTGGATTGTCCCTCTTCCAAAAAAAATATCGCTACGGGAAAGTATGATCATCGGTACCGCCGGATTTACTGCTGCTATTGGCGTACATCATCTACAACATAACAATGTGAAACCGGATAGCGGTAATATTTTAGTGACCGGCGCCACCGGAGGCGTAGGCATTATGGCTGTTTCCATCCTGTCTAAACTGCGATATAACGTAACGGCTGCAACAGGAAAAATAGATCAAAAAAACTTTCTTCTAAATGTAGGTGCCACAAAAGTCATCCATCGGGATGAAGTACAAGATGAATCCTCACGTCCACTGTTGAGCAGCAAGTGGGCCGGAGCTATCGATACCGTGGGTGGCATTATGTTAGACACCACGCTACGTCAAACACAACATAACGGCACCGTGGCCTGCTGCGGAAACGTATTAGGACACGAACTTCATACCAACGTCTATCCCTTTATTTTAAGAGGTGTTCATTTGGCTGGAATGGACAGCGGAAATTGCGAAATGAAATTGCGAAAAAAATTGTGGCAGAAATTAGCCTCAGAATGGAAGCCAGAAAACGTAGAGCAATTAAGCAGAGAATGCTCTTTAGAAGAATTGGATAATGAAATCGATCGGATTTTAAACGGACAACAAGTGGGCAGAGTCCTCGTTAACCTATCTGATTAAGCAGATTTCAATACCTGGCCATCACTATCAGGCTTTTCTTTGCCGCCATTCATTGCTGAGTAGAGGGGCTCTTTCAAATCACCGGCGGTAACGGGCTTTGTCAAGAAATCGGTAAACCCTGTTTTCTTTGCTCGTTCCAACGAATAGCGATCTCCGCTTCCGGATAAATAGATGACTGATACATCCGACTTTTCACGAATAGCTTCCATCGCTTCAATGCCATCCATATCCCCTTTCAGAGAAATATCCATCACAATAATATCGGGATTAAGCTCTTCTTCCTTTTCAATTGCATCAGCTCCTTTTGTAACTTTTCCAATCACTTCAAAACCCAGACGTTTGATAAGCCGCTCTTCTACCATTGAAAGCAGCATATCATCCTCCACAATAAGTACTCTACCCTTTTGACCGTCCTTCATACCAATCTCCGATTTCTCCTTAGAGCTTAAAATACTCTAACCAACATTAAATTTCTTTAATGAATTTAATTAATTTTTTTTAATGTTCCAAGTAATATAATTCAAACTTATTTGATGAATTTCCCTTTAGTCGCAATTCGCTCTACCAAGTAGATCTGCCCTTCAAAATTAGGCGGGATAAAAAAAGCCCTGCCACTCAATGACCTGTAGGGTTTGGAATCATCGAGCCGTTCTCATCGCGGTACTCCACGTCTACCCCACCATCACGTATCAGGTCGTAAATCTACTTGTTGGCGTGGACTCAATGAGTAGAGGAGCGGTCGCAGCACAACTGTCTAATAGCCTTTTCGATCTGTTCTTCGGGCACGTCGGGATTAAACTCTTCCCGCTTGCTCCGGAGCCTGGACCTCAGCACTACTTCGTCACGTGTTTCCCGCCCGAGCGTGCCTTTATCTTCATCAGTAGCTAATACTTCCTCAAAGGCATTGATCGTCTCCCATCCCAACTGATCAAAAAGATCAATGGCTGGCTGCTCTACTTGGATATCTTCGGAGTATTTGCTCATTTAATAAAATTCGAATTTCTTTCTGTCAGGACGCGATTAATCGCGTCCGCACGAAAATTCAACAATTTCTTTATGATTCTGCCATATATTCCACAGCCCGCTCATGAATTTCATTGCTGTTTGGATTTTCCCGATCTATCTGCCAACGCAATGGATTATTGGTAATATAGGATACGGTTCAATGATTGGTCATTTCGAATGAAATGACCATAAAATCGTGATTAGCATGCAAAATATCCATGCCCATTGCGATTGCACCATCGGGTGATGGCCGATTTATAAGATCTGATAATAGTGGAGAGGAGCCTGAATCAGGGGATATATTCGACATTTCATCCTGTGGCAGATTCTCATTTTGCACGGACGTTGCATGCAACATCCCAGCAGATCCATTTTTTGATGATTCTATCCCCACAATCCCATGGATATGATTGGGCATTACCACAAATTCATCCAATACCACATCGGATTGATGATTAGGAATCTGCCACCAATAATGCCAGGCAATGCACCCCGGCACCGACAGGCTCATAATCCCATCCCTGATCCCCCAAAATGATGCTGCTGATCTTTGGTGCAGATGGTAATGAAATACAGCCCGGGATTCCGATAATCCCAGCCCTTCAGCCGGATCGATTTTCTATTGGGCAAATTTCTTCGCGGCATTTCTTCTTTCTTGATTGCATCTCAATTTCTATTCATCTCAATATGTACGTCCCGACAGAGTGATCGTATTTGTTCAACTCATTCTACATCTTCTGGGGAGGAATCGGACTCAATAATATTTCGAATATTATTTTGTTTAGACATAAGGCTTCATTTTCGTTTGACGGCAGTTCACTTTAAAAACTAATGAAAAAGGGATACGGAAGAATCCGCATCCCTTTCCAAATTCTTACTCGATCTTCTCCCTAAATTTCTTTGGCTTCGTCTACAGAAGCTTTCTTGTAGGGAGTCAACAACTTTTTCAAGTTATTGGCAGCTTTTCTGGCTCTACGACCAGCAGCTTTATTATCCTTTTGATCGAAGTCTTCGTGGTTTTCTTCTAACTTTTCCCACTCTTCTTTCATTTGATTGAAGAGACTAACTGTGCTTTTATCCATAGTTATGTTTTGTTTATTTGATTTTTAGTGACGTCACGTTAATCGTGATTCTGTTTGAACCAACAATACACTCATAAAACCGACTCAGGAATTTTTCTTTCCATGGAAGAGTAATCAACATCGTCCTTATTCCCAAGTTGATGCAATTCGTCTTTTAAATTTTGGGTCCTGCCATAATTCTTAACGAGCTGTCATCAGTTCGTGCAATGGCTTAAAGCAGTTCCAGGTGTAGCGCAGAAAGATGAATCCCAGTACGGGGGGGTATTCAAATGAGCTGAGCGTTGAGTTGGCACGCAGGTTATCGGCCGCCTGCCAGAGCCGTTTTTCTAATTCCTTGAGGTTGGTTGACATGTGATCCCGTAGTTCTCTTGGTTAGATTTGAATGGATAATTAAAGAGGTGTTATATACGGAAAAGAGACGAGAGATAGCAAGCTTCTTTAATCCTGCTTAATTGAAAGATCGCACAGATTTATCAGAATTGGGAAAAAATTTGAGGAAAGAGTGTCCCAAGTGGGTGAATTTTGACTAAATAAGAGACATGAAAAACCAATACTATCTATATATTTGTTTTAGCATTGTTTTAGTATAAAATACTAAAGCCCTGCAACTCAAGGAGTTACAGGGCTTTGCGTGGGACCGGGCGGAATCGAACCGCCGACACCGCGATTTTCAGTCGCGTGCTCTACCTACTGAGCTACAGTCCCAACTCGAATAAGAGTTGCCAAATATAAAATCTTTTAAACTTTATACAAAGAGGATCTCCGAGATTTTCTAACCAATATTACTCTACTTCTACATCCCGTAAACGTATCTGCAATGTACGGCGGCCATTCCATTCATTTTCCTCCAGCGAATAAGCAATATTTAGCTGATTGTCATCACCGTTTCGGATCACAGGGAGATACTCGTGCATGTTAAATCCGATTACATCAAAAGCACCGGAACCATTTTGCTTAACCTTCATCTTGAGATGTCCTTTGCCCACAATTGTGGGTACCCCCACCACTTCAACATCACGGCTGACAAAAATGGGGCGGAGATTCCCAGGGCCAAAGGGTTCGAACTGGCTCAATAGCTTCCAAAAGCGCATATTTACGTTGCTGAGATCAAGTTCACAATCGATTTTTAATTCGGACTTAAAGTCTTCATTAGACAATCGTTCTGCGGCAATATCATTGATGCGTTGCCGAAACTCCTCCAGATTTTCTTTGGCAATCGTCAATCCCGCAGCATATTCATGTCCCCCAAACTGCTCGAGCAAATCCTCACATTCCTTAAACGCCTCGTAAATATTAAACCCATCAATACTTCGTGCCGAACCCTTAATTTTTCCATCTACTGTACTCAGCATTACGGCGGGACGGCCATACGTATCTACCAACCGAGAAGCCACAATTCCGATCACCCCAAGGTGCCAGTCGGGCTGGTGCAAAACCATTGATGAAATTTTATCCAGGTTATAATTTTTATCAACCATGGCCTTGGCCTCCTCCATAGTTTCTGAATCTTTATCGCGCCGCGCTACATTAATACTTTCCAGCTCATGAGCCCTGGATTTCGCTTCGGCCGGCGTGTCAGAAATAAGAAGCTGCACAGCTTTTGTCGCATCTCCCATGCGTCCGGCAGCATTAATTCGCGGACCAATAGAAAATACAATATTAGACGTTGTTATTGCCCCGATACTTAAGTTTATAAGATCCAATAATGCCTTAATACCTATCCGGGGCTCCGTGTTAATGCGCTTAAGTCCTTCACGCATTAAGATTCGATTTTCATCCTCAATTGGCACAATATCCGAGGCAATAGAAATAGCCACCAAATCCAATAATTTAAAGGCGATGCGGTCTGCCAACCCAAGTTTTTTTATCGTACCCTGAATTAGCTTAAAACCTACCCCCGCCCCCGAAAGCTCTTTAAAGGGATAGTTACAGTCGCTGCGCTTAGGATCGAGCACAGCCACCGCATCAGGTATGGTATCACCTACATTATGATGATCACAAATAATAACATCAATGCCTTGTTCTTTGGCCTGTTCCGTTTCTTCTACGGCCGTAATCCCACAATCCACTGAAACAATTAGATCAGTATTGGTATCAATTGCATGTTGTATTCCCTCCTGATTGATACCATATCCCTCTTTAAACCGATGAGGAATATAGAAATCCACATCAACCCCAAATTCCTTAAGGAAGATATATAAGATGGCCGCAGAAGTAGTCCCGTCCACATCGTAATCCCCATAAATAAGGATTCGCTCTCCATTACGGATTGCTTCTGCCAATCGTGTAGTCCCTTTATCCATATCCTTCATTAAAAAAGGATCATGGAGCTGACTCAGATCGGAACGAAAAAAAGCTTCAGCTTTATCATAAGTATCAACACCTCGCAGTACAAGGAGGCGGGCTATTTTGGGGGGAACTCCCAGCTGATCTTGTAAATCGGATACAGCTTCTTCGTTCTCTGGCGTAGTAAAGACCCAGCGAAAAGACATAGTTATCTGTTTTTTTCTTTTTTGTCATAAATAGCATACCGGCGATCAAACCGAATAGCCATACTGCCCTGCCATAAATATGAACACATAGCAGGAATCCTCAATGAGATTATTAATTAAAATACAATATCCGCAGTAAAATTCATCATCAAAACTAAGCACATTACAACTTAACTTTAATCATCGGATACGATAATCAGTTTCAAAATACTACTAAATTTGCGCCATTTTTTTTACCTTTCCATACTTTGTTTATAACTGACCATTCAGATATAACATTGCAAATACAACCAGCACAACCTTGTAATATTTTTTGGGATAAAAGAATTTTATGCTGATGAATCATTAAGAAGTAACAATTTTATCGAACGTGTCAATGTGATTTAAACCATATAACCATGGAATCAACTACTTTAGAAAAAGAAACAGCTGCCGACCTAAGTGAAGACTTTCCACTGTTCGACAAGCTGAAAAATTACGAACATGAACAAGTTGTTGTTTGCTCGGAACCCTCGATGGGGCTTAAGGCAATTATCGCTGTTCATGATACAACATTGGGACCTGCCCTGGGCGGCGTTCGTATGTGGCCCTATAATAATGAGCAGGAAGCTATTCGCGATGTTCTTCGTCTTTCTCGCGGGATGACCTACAAAGCAGCCATTTCCGGACTTAATCTCGGCGGCGGAAAAGCTGTTATTATTGGTGATCCGCGCAAAGAAAAAGATGAGGCTCTATTTCGTGCTTTTGGTCGGTATGTTGACAGCCTCGGCGGTCGATACATCACTGCCGAAGATGTGGGTACTGATGTCCAAGCAATGGAATGGGTTCGCATGGAAACCAAGTATGTAACCGGTTTACCAAAAGCAATCGGCGGCAGTGGCGACCCATCTCCGGTTACCGCTTATGGCGTATATAAAGGGATGAAAGCCTGTGCCCAAAAAGCATACGGTTCTGATTCACTGGAAGGAAAACGCATTTCAATTCAGGGAGCCGGACACGTTAGCTCGTACCTTGCTGAATTCCTGGAAAAAGAAGGGGCCGAACTATTTATCAGTGATATTTATGAGGACAAAGTAAATGCTCTTGCCGATAAAGTTGGTGCCAAAGTTGTAGATCCCGACGACATTTATGGACTGGACGTCGATATTTTTAGCCCCTGTGCCCTCGGCGGAATTATTAATGATGATACCATGGATCAATTCAATTGCGACATCATAGCCGGTGCCGCAAATAACGTACTCGACGAGGAAGAGAAACATGGCCAAATGTTGTTAGATAAAGGCATTATATATGCACCCGACTATGTTATTAATGCTGGCGGACTTATCAACGTTGCCAGTGAGCTGGAAGGCTACAATGAAGACCGCGCCCATGACCAAGCCGACAAAATCTATAATACCATCTTGGATATCCTCAACTATTCGGAAGAAAATAATACCCCGACCTTTACCGCTTCAAATATTCTTGCCGAAAAGAGAATGAGCGATGTCGGCGAAATCCATCAGATTTACACCTCACAAAGTAGCTTTACCGGGCATATCGGTGATCTTTATAAACACGCAAATCTGTAAATGGAATTCTAATTTCATATATACGGCGGCTCAACAAAATGTTCGGGCCGCCTTTTTTGTTGAGCGTTTGGAAATGTAGAAGAAAGTGACTGTTTATGATATCAAAAGAAGATTTTTTACAAAAAGATCGTCTAATAAAAGGAATTGCAAAAGATGGAACCCTTAAAATATCTGTTGTTAAAACTACCGATGTAGTTAAAACAGCCCGTAAAAAGCACGGCTTATCACTATTAAATACCGTACTTTTAGGGCGTGCCCTTACCGGTACTATGCTCATGGCATCAGAACTTAAGGGCGAAGAACGACTTAAAATGCGTGTTGAGGGACAAGGGCCTGTAGGACTGCTTGTTTCCGAAGCCAATCGCGTAGGCGAAATCCGTGGTTACGTTCAAAACCCCAAAGCAGGTCTCAATTATAATGGTGGAGATACCGACATCAGTGATGGCTTGGGGATAGGGATTATGACAATTAGCAAGACGCTCTACAACGAGGCAGAACCCCGAAACAGCAGTATTGAACTCATCAACGGCAATATTACGGATGATCTGGCCTACTACATGGTACAGTCGGAACAAATACCCTCGGCCATTTTGCTGAACGTGGGAATTGACGAGAATGGCGAAATTACTGAAGCAGGCGGATTGATGATCCAGCGCATGCCGGATGCTCCGGAGGGAGTCATCGATCAGCTACAGCAAAAAATGTTACAATTTGATTCTATCAGCCAGATGCTTACCGATGACCTCTATATTGATGACATCATGGAAAAGGCAATGGATCCCATCGAAGTAAAAGAGCTTGATCGCCAGCCGGTCGACTTTTTCTGCCGCTGTACACGAAAACGCTTTAAGAATGCCCTCGCTATGCTTGGCTACCAAGACCTGAAAGAAATTAGCGACGAAGGACAAGAGCTCGTATGCCATTTTTGTAACGAGCACTATAATATCAAAAAAGATGAAATTGAAGAATTATTGAGAGAGACCAAGGCAAAAATGAACTGAGAAGATATCAGAGGTATGGATGTCAGATCGTAAACATGTTGTAATTGTCGGTGGTGGATTTGGCGGTATTTCCGTTGCAAAAAAACTTAAAAAAGCTGATGTCGATATTACCATTATCGATAAAAATAACCACCACCTGTTCCAGCCGCTGCTTTATCAGGTTGCTACAGCCGCTCTTTCACCGGGAGATATTGCTGTTCCCATACGAGCTATTTTGGGACAACGCAAAGGATTAAAAGTACTGCTTGGCAAAGTTACCGGCGTTAATCAAAAAGAAAAGTTTGTCTCTTTAGAAAGTGATCAAAAGGTCGATTTTGATTACTTGGTATTGTCTCCCGGAGCACAATACGATTACTTCGGCAATGATAACTGGAAGCGACATGCTCCCGGACTTAAATCAGTAGGTGATGCCCTGCAAATTCGTGAGCGCATTTTGCTCTCTCTCGAAAAGGCCGAACAGCTGGAAGATCCCAAACTGCGCGAACCTTATCTGACTTTCGTAGTTATTGGCGGTGGGCCTACCGGCGTCGAAATGGCCGGCGCTATTGGTGAAATTGCCAAGCGCAACATGATGCGCGACTATAATACCTTCAGCAAAAATGAGACTCGCATTTTTCTGGTCGAAGCGGCGCCCAAAATTTTAAATGGTTATCCCGATTCGCTATCCGAACGTGCCCGTGAAACGCTGGAGGATATGGGCGTACGCGTTTTATTAAATACCCCGGTTACTGATATCAGCCATCAGAAAGTTTCGTTTTCAGAGGGAGCCATCGATACCCCAAATATTATCTGGGCAGCCGGGGTTGCGGCATCACCCTTGCTATCATCCCTTGAAACTGGGCAAGATCGCACCGGACGCGTATTTGTCAATAATGATCTTTCCATTCCCGATCATCCAAATATTTTTGTGATTGGCGATGCCGCCCATAAAAAAGATGAAGATGGGAATCCGTTACCCGCCCTGGCTCCTGTTGCCATCCAACAGGGTGAATTTCTCGGCACATTGATCCGAAGTGAGATCAACAAAAAAGAACGAGAATCTTTCAGCTATGTTGACAAAGGCACCATGGCAACAATCGGGCGTGCCAAAGCTGTTGCCGATATTCGGGGATTTAAATTCAGCGGCTTTTTTGCCTGGATATTGTGGTCGGTCGTGCACATTTTCTTTTTGATTGGCTTCCGTAATCGCTTTCGCGTTTTTGTTGAGTGGATGTGGCACTATTTTACCTTTAAGCGTGGCGTTCGTCTTATTACCGATCGCTTTAGTGAAAATGAGGACAGGAATAACTCATAGAAAAAGCCTTATCCAAAAGTTCGAAATTTGTTAGGACTCCTTAGTTAATTGACCGTTGCAACTCCCCTCTCGTATCTCCAATTTAAGTACAACCAAAAACAAATTGTTTTACCCTTATGAAATTTCTGAACCTGCTCTTTTTACTCTTTATTTTAGTTCCACTCAATATTTTAGCTCAAGATCAAAACCTTAGGGATTTTGGTATTGAAATTGGAGTTTTACAACCGGGCGAACAAAATGCGATCACTGATGTACGAGGGGTAAAAGTAGGACATCAAACAATCGTTGAAGGTGACAGTATCCGTACCGGGGTGACAGCCATTCTGCCTCACGACGGAAACATTTTTCAGCAGAAAGTGCCGGCTGCTGTCTACGTCGGGAACGGATTCGGAAAGCTTGCCGGCTCGACCCAAATTGAGGAACTCGGTAACCTGGAAACACCTATAATTTTAACTAATACACTAAGTGTTCCAACGGCCGCCGATGCACTCATCGACTATACATTTAGTTTTTCAGAAAACGACAATGTCCATTCCGTAAATCCTGTTGTCGGAGAAACCAATGACGGCTATCTAAATGATATCCGCGGACGACATGTATCCAAACAGGATGTACTCACTGCAATTGAAAATGCAAAATCTAAAAAGATTGAGCAAGGCAGCGTAGGAGCAGGGACCGGAACCATTGCATTCGGATTTAAAGGCGGAATCGGCACGTCTTCCCGACAGCTCCCGAACAATCTGGGAGGATACTCGGTGGGTGTTTTAGTACAATCCAATTTTGGAGGTGTGCTGCAAATTGCGGGCGTTCCCGTTGGAAAAGAACTCAACAAATACTATCTGAGCGACGAGCTGAATGAAACCCCCGACGGCTCCTGCATGATTGTAGTCGCCACCGACGCTCCGCTTGATGCGCGCAATTTAAAACGTCTGGCCAAACGTGCGATGCTGGGATTAGGGAAAACGGGCGGTATTGTATCTAACGGAAGCGGGGATTATGTAATCGCCTTTTCAACAACAGAATCAGTACGTATCCCCTATACTTCAGATCAAGAACTTAGAAAGCAAAATGTTCTTCGCAATAGTGCAATGTCACCGCTTTTTATGGCGGTCAATGAAGCTACCGATGAAGCCATTATTAATTCCCTTTTCCATGCAGAAACAATGACAGGCAGAGATGGACATACTATTGAAGAACTCCCGGTAAATAAAGTGTTAAAAATTATGGAAAAGTATGAGAGAAAGGGGAAATAGATCCTGAATTAAGTTCAGGATGACACAGAAATTATCTCGGAACGCCTGAACAATTCAAAAATCAGGTCGCAAACGAACTACCACACCCACAGGTTTCGCTCGCATTTGGATTATCAAAGGTAAAGCCCCGGGCATCTAAGCCATCGGGATAGTCTACAGAAATTCCCTTCAGGTACATCATGTGCTTGGGATCAACGATAATCTTAATACCCTGACTCATGATTACTTCATCCTCTTCAGATTCATAATCGAAACCAAGCTTGTAGCTCAAGCCCGAACAACCACCGCCTTCTACGGCAACGCGCAAACAGAGATCCTCATCCAGACCTTCATCTTCCCGAATACGACGTATTTGGTCAGCTGCACGTTCTGTAAGCTGGACAGCAGGTCCACTGAACTCTACCTCAGCTGACGCCTGCATTTCTTCCAATGGAGAGCCATCCCGCTCTGTATTCTCATCTCCATCATCATCAACGAGATCAGCAATGACACTATCTAAATTATCTTCCGGCTCTGCAGGCATTGTAGTAATACTTAAAAATTAACGTTCATTTTTCTGCGAATATGTAAAATAATCTGTGTTATCCTTCCGGGTCAAGTTTAATATTTCGGCTGCTACCAAGTTCACCAAGGTTGCCGAAGCTTTATCCCGAGGAATATCCACGATTTGCGCAAATTTCTTAACGGTTATTTCGCCATATTCATTCAAGTATCGAAATAATTTTTGTTCATCCGGACCATATTCAAAAGTTACTCCTTCATCCGAATTTCGTTTCTTAATAATCTCAATAAGTTCTTTGCTGGCTACCTTATTCTGATCGTTCTCACGCATAAACACCATCTGTTCATCATCCCCCTTCACATACACGGGTTTTTCAATCACTTCAGGTACTTTTATCACCAGAAGATCGCGATCTCCAAAGTGCACGATCTCAATCTTGATATCCACCGCAGGTTCACAGAACTTTTTTGCAGCCTTATCAAGCAAAAACTCTTCTTCCTGGTATCCCATTACTCCTACGAGCGACTTATCATCATCCACACCAATAAGCAGAGTCCCCCCTTTGGTGTTGGCAAAAGCGGCAATTTCTCGTGCAATTTTATAGGCTGATGGGATGGTGCGCTTAAATTCCAGGTACATTCCTTCACCTGTCTGAGCCAGATTCTTCACATCCAGGTAATCCATCTCAGAAAGCGAGGCCGCACTGTGATTTTGAGAATACATAGCCACTCGATCTTTTTTAGTACAAACGAAGATAAGAACAAAATATTAAGTTCAAATGAACTTCCCGAACTTAAGGTATTCTATCCTTTCCCCCCTTTAAATCACAATTTCCTCTTTGGGATTCCGGGTCATCAGATCATACAACATATCTTTGGGATCTTCTTGTTCAAAAAGCACACGATATACCGCCCCCGTAATGGGCATTTCGATATTAAGCTTGTTGCTCCAATCAAAAACTGAGCGTGTGGTCTTTACTCCTTCAGCCACCATATTCATTTTTGATATAACCTCATCAAGGCTCTTTCCCTGACTGATATTATATCCTACAAAACGATTGCGGCTATGTTCACTGGTACAAGTTACGATCAGGTCGCCCATACCGGCTAATCCGGAAAACGTATCCTGCGATGCTCCTAGCTGCATCCCCAGGCGTTTCATTTCGTGCAGTCCACGCGTCATGAGCGCTGCCTTCGCATTATCTCCAAGCTCAGCTCCATCAACTATACCGGCGGCAATAGCCATAATATTTTTTACCGCTCCTCCGATCTCAACGCCGATGATATCGTAGTTAAGATATACCCGGAACATAGGAGTTAAAAAAGTCTCTTGTATAATCTGTGTGGTACGCTTAGAATTAGCACTCGCTACCACCGTAGTAGGCTTAAACTTACTAACCTCCTCGGCATGGCTGGGCCCCGACAGCACACCGATATGATCATCTACAATAGTCCCTTCGAGCACCTCACTAAGTACTTGAGACATTGTCATAAAGGTATCATTTTCGATACCCTTAGCAACGCTTACCACCATCTCATCCCCATTAAGATGTGGTTTTATATTCCCAGCCACTTCGCGCGTGGCATGTGATGGAGTGGCAAAAACCACCATCTCCGGATCATCAAAACACTCTTCCGGATCGGTTGAAGATTCTATAGAATCTGGGAGGGTTACGTCAGAAATATAGGCAGGATTACGATGTCTTTTATTAATGCTATAGGCAATCTCTTTTTCGCGCGCCCATAGCTGTACTTTATTTCCGGCACGTGCTAATACAATGGATAACGCCGTTCCAAAACTACCGGCGCCAATAATAGTTATTTTCTTCACAACAGTTAATTACCCGATTGCGGTTTTTCTTCTTTATTAAGCCATCCAACGGCGGGTTTAAAAGAACTAATCTTGTTTTCAGTTCCATTCAAAAGCCGTTTAATATTTCCTTTATGCTTAATGATTATTGCCAATCCAATAAATCCGGCAAAAATCAAAATACTTCCGTCAATATCCCATCCATAACCGTATCGAAGAGCCACAAGCACCAGCGGATATACAAATGCAGCAATCAAAGAGGCCAGTGATACATATCTACTGGTAAGCAGTACTACAAGAAATACAGCGGCTGTAATCCCTACCGATACCGGCTCGATACCGCAGAGCATACCGGCAGCCGTTGCCATACCTTTTCCACCTTCGAAATTGGCATAGAGCGGAAACATGTGTCCCACTACGGCTGCAATACCACAGGTAATACTCAGAAAGGGATCCAGACTCCAGAATTCGAACAGGCTCACCGGACCGGATCCGATAAAATAAGCCAACTGGCTAATCCAATACGAACTGGCAAATCCTTTAAAAAAATCAATCGCCAATACAGCAACGCCCGGTTGCCATCCCAATAATCGAAAGGTATTGGTAGCCCCGGCATTTCCACTGCCGTGATTACGAATATCAACTCCCTTGACAAGCTTGCCTACCCATATTGATGATGGGATTGATCCCACCAAATAACTCAATAGTAAAACAACTCCAAGTGCAATCATATTTTCTGATTAAGTGAGAAATGCCAACCGGTTGAAATATAAAAGATCGTATGATAATCTCGAGGAAAATTTCTCGAGTAGATACAAATTCTTATACGTGTTCTTCAGCGTGGTATGATGATCGAACCAGCGGTCCACTTTCAACATGTTCAATACCAAGTTTTTCCCCAATCTCTTTATACTCTGCAAATTGATCGGGATGCACCCACTCCTCAACTGGCTGATGCATCTTGGTAGGTTGCATATACTGTCCAATGGTCAGTACATCAACATCATGATCGACGCAGTCTTTCATCAGCTCAATAACCTGTTCACGCTTTTCGCCAAACCCAACCATGATGCCAGTTTTTGAACGAATGCCCTGATCTTTCACGCGCTGAAGCAGTTCGAGCGAACGCTCATATTTTGCCTGCGGACGAATAGTGCGATATAGGTCCGGAACCGTTTCAAGATTGTGACTCAATACATCGGGCGGCGTATCAATCACAATTTGCAGTGCTTCCCAGACACCTCGAAAATCGGGAATCAGGGATTCGATCGTTACACCATCAATAGCTTCACGCAATTGGCGGTGACATTCTGCAAAAATAGGCGCACCACCATCTTCCCGTTCATCACGATTTACTGACGTGAGCACTACGTGTTTTAGCCCCATCTCTTTGGCGGCTTCGGTAACACGTCGCGGCTCATCCCAATCTAACCCTTGTACGGGGCGACCGGTTTTTACCGCACAGAACGAACAAGAACGCGTACACACATCCCCTAAAATCATAAAGGTAGCCGTACCTCGCCCCCAGCATTCTCCCATATTTGGACAACGAGCCTCAGAGCAAACCGTATTGAGGGAGTTGTTACTTACCGTCTCCGATACTTCTTTAAATTTTTCACCGGAAGGCAATTTAACGCGCAACCAATCCGGACGGCGCTGGGTAGTTTCGTTGCGATCTACGACATTGAGTTCTTTAATCATGGAACTAAAATAAAAAAATTATTGCGATGCTGCCTTTTGTTCAGATGGCTTAAGATACGAAAATTGATCGTCCAGTTCAGGGAGCGAATTTACTTTTGTTATAGATACATCAAACACTTCTTCAAAATGGGTGAGAAGATGTTCTTTTACCTGGGATTCATCAACTCGATGACCCAGTAAATCTTCAAGGCTCGTCACTTCTTTATCCGTAATACCACAGGGAACAATATGATCAAAATAGCTAAGATCTGCGTTTACGTTAAAGGCAAAACCGTGCATGGTTACCCACCGACTACAACGAATGCCCATAGCACATATCTTTTGATCTCCCACCCAAACACCGGTCAATCCTTCGATGCGCCCGGCTTCTATATCATATTCTGAACACGTTCGAATAATAACTTCTTCGAGATATCGCAAATACTTGTGGATATCAGTGAAATAACGATCGAGATCCAAGATGGGATAACCCACAATTTGTCCGGGCCCGTGGTAGGTAATATCGCCACCTCGATCAATTTCGATAAATTCAGCATCAATATTGGACAGTTCTGCCATTCCTTTAAGAAGGTGATTCTTATCCCCACTTTTGCCCAGTGTATACACATGGGGATGTTCTACAAACAGGAGCACATCATTACTTTCGTTACCCGGCTTGTAGAGTTTCTGCTTTTTTCGACGCCGGAGCTTCTCATCCACTAGGCGCTGCTGAATGACAGTTTGCAAATCCCATACGGGTTGGTAGGGAGCGTGACCTAAATCATAAAAGTTAACTGTATTCATAGCACCGTCGAATTAGGAATTAAAAATTTAGAATTAGGAATAAGAGTGATATACTCTCAATTCCTAATTCTGCATTCCTAATTTTTAATTACAACCCTCCTATCTTCAGAAAGATTCCCCAAAAAAGCAGTTAGCTTCCTAAATGCACGCCTTCACCGTATGCTTCGGCGGCAGCCTCCATCACCGCTTCTGACATCGTTGGATGCGGATGGACGGCACTAATAATTTCGTGTCCCGTCGTTTCCAGATCACGAGCCACTACCACTTCTGCAATCAGCTCAGTAACGTGTGATCCAATCATGTGGCAACCCAGCCATTCGCCATATTTTTCATCAAAAATAACTTTCACAAAACCTTCTTCGTGACCAAGTCCCGCCGCCTTACCACTGGCAGAGAATGGGAATTTGCCGACCTTGATGTCGTATCCTTCCTCTTTGGCCTGCTCTTCCGTATATCCTACCGAAGCAATCTGCGGCTCGCAATAAGTACATCCGGGAATGTTGTTGTAATTCATCGGTTGCGGATCTTCACCGGCCAGATTTTCTACACAAATAATTCCCTCATGACTTGCCTTATGCGCCAACCAAGGACCGCCGGCAACATCACCAATAGCGTAAATATTTTCTACTGATGTTTGATAGGTCTCTTTATCAATCTGGATGGCCCCTTTTTCATATTCAACGCCGATATCGTCAAGGCCAATGCCTTCTACATTTCCAACAACGCCAACAGCAGAAAGCACTACATCGGCTTCAATAATTTCTTCATCGTCATCAGACTTAACCGTAACCTTTACACCATCACCATCTTTCTCGACTTTTTCGACAGTACTTCCGGTGCGGATATCCATGCCTTTCTTCTTGTAAATCTTACCAAGCTCTTTTCCGATATCTTTATCTTCGACCGGCACCAGCGAATCCTGAAGCTCGACAATCGTTACATCCGTTCCAATAGTATTGTAGAAATAAGCGAACTCAACTCCGATGGCCCCCGCTCCAATAATCACCATTTTCTCGGGCTGCTCTTCGAGCTGCATGGCGCGTTCCGAGTCAATAATCATTTCACCGTCGATCGGCAGATTCGGTAACTCTCGCGGGCTGGCACCCGTAGCAATAATAAAGTTATCGGCCTTAATTTCTTCGACAACTTCTTCGTCATCATCCAGCACATTTACTTGCTCTTTGGATGCAAAAACACCCTTGCCTTCAAAAACATCAATCTTGTTGGCTTTCATCAAAAACTGAACGCCCTTGCTCATCTTGTTAGCCACATTTCGGCTGCGATCAATCATACCGCCAAAATCGGCAGAGAAGCCATCTACATTCACGCCATAATCACTGGCATGCTCTATACTTTCATACACTTCTGCCGAGCGCAGGAGCGCTTTAGTCGGAATACATCCGATATTTAAACAAACACCGCCGAGATGACGCTTTTCAATTATTGCTGTATTAAAACCTAATTGTGAAGCGCGAATCGCGGCCACATATCCACCGGGACCCGATCCAATTACGCAAACATCAAATTCTTTTGCCATGGGATTACTTGATTTATTTATTGAATAAAAATGGTTGAATGATTGATTTTAAACCTTAAATCGTTAAAAACAGCAATTTGATAAATCAATCATTCGGCCATTTTCCAAAAGCGCTCTAATTTAAGAATTATAGACGAGAGATATAAGGTTTTACTCTACGATTCTTTGGGATACAAAAATCTATTGCTAAACAAGGTTTTATATAGGGCTACTTAAAATCTCATCCGATAAATCGGGGTATTCCTTAGCCAGTTTTTCGGGCTCTATCATCTCAAAATCCTCAAACTCAAATCCGGGATTTACCGTACACCCCACTAACGAATAATTACCAGTGCTGTAGGCACGTTGCCAGTTATTTTGAGATACCAACTGCTGAAATTCAACTCCTTGGGCAAACGTATCACCAAGTTTTAGCTTATTTAACTCTCCATCTTGGTCAATTACTTCCAGAATCAGCATATCGCCGTCATAAAAATGCCACAGCTCGTCCCATCGCACACGGTGCCAATCAGATAAAACTCCTTTTGTTAGCAAAAAATAAATCCCCGTTCCTGCGGATCGCTGTACACCATCCGACATCCTCACTTGTTGACCACTTTTATAGGTCTCCCTGTAGTATCCTCTTTCCGGGTGGGGATATAAATTCAACCTATCAATTATTTGTTCAACATCATCCATACTTATAGATGAAACTTTTTTATTTAGGGTCCATTTAATTAAAGTTCACGAATTGTTAATGTGTTAAGCTGTTTTTATGGAGCGAAGCGGGTCATACTCACCAACAATAATTATAGCAATTTTTCTTGTATTTATTTTTCAGTCCTGCGTAGATTCAACAGGACCTGCTAATGAAAAATCCGGACAATCCTATTCGCATGTGCAAAATCCGGGAACTTCTGCTAATGATTTTCTGGCTGATTCGAACTTTACACATCTGGTTGTAGAAGTGGATTACATGCCGGGCTATGAGCCATCTCATTCCGACATGAATTTGGACATCTTTTTGGACTTGTTGATATCCCTAATTCGGGCACCGATATGCAGAAACCGCACCGAGATCAAGATCAGGGCAATCACTGTGATAACGACCAATGCCTGATGTATTATGCTACACAAACTACCGACTTAATTGGCAATACGGTAGGAGATGAAGAAATTACGCCTCTTGATGAAAATTGTATTGCTGATTTAAGAGGTAACGGGGGAAGATAGTTTTGAGTAATGAGTATTGAAATTCATCGAAACTAACTTGCATTAACTTAAACTGAATTTTATACAGATATTCTTGTTATGAAATTATTTAGACGATTATCACTTTTTATTCTTTGTTTTTCGCTGGCCGTTTTCATCAATAGTTGTTCTGATTCCAGTACTGATCCAGGGGATCCGGCACGAGAAGAGTTTAACAGCAAAGCTGCACCTGGAGAGTCGGCCGAATATTTCTTACAAAGTGACTCCTATGGCAATATCGAAATCGAAATGGATTATATGGAGGGACATAAACCAACAACAGAAGCAGTTAATAGCTTAGAATCCTTCTTGAGTGACCGACTCAATAAAAACAATATTACTATTAATACCAGTGAAATTCCTGCTCGCGGTGACGGCCCCTATTCTACAGATATGATTACCACCATAGAAGAAGATGAGCGTGATAATTATACCGAAGCCGGTAGCAATACCCTTCATGCTTACATTGTAATTGTTGATGGAGAATATACCCAGAACTCCAATGTATTAGGGATCGCTTATTGGAATACCTCAATGGCTCTATTTGGGGAAGCAATTGACAATATAAGTAGTTCTGGTCCTATAAGCCCCAACGAACAACAGGTTGAAAGTACGGCATTACGTCATGAAGTTGGACACAACATGGGATTAGTCGGTAACGGTACGCCTACACAATCCGATCATAAAACGGAGGGCAGCGCCCATTGTACAAACGATGAATGCTTGATGGCACCTTCGGTACGAACCGGTGATATTTTCCAGAATATAAGTGGAGATGTTCCTTCTCTTGATGAAGCTTGTATTCAAGATCTGCAGGCAAACGGAGGAAAGTAATCTAGTAAATTATTAGTCGTGAGATTTGAGTAGTGAGAATCTCATATCTCACGACTATAATCAGCCTTGCTTAAACTTGAAGAGGTTCTCAGCACCTACTTTTTCTTCTGCCTGGTTAAGAGCATAACCACTATCAAAAAGTACGATGGGATTCCCCTCCATATCCGTGGTCACGTGGGTCGAGTAGCTGTTCTCCAGCTTATCGCTAACCTCTTGATCATCACTCAGCCAGCGCGCCGCGTGATAGGAAACCGAATTCATATGCAGCTCGGTATTATACTCCGTTGACATACGATGTTTTACCACATCAAACTGAAGGGCGCCCACCGTTCCAAGCAACAACTCATTCCCAACGCCATCGGGAACTTCAAAAACATGCACAACCCCCTCTTCAGCCAGCTGCTTGAGTCCCTCGCGCAACTGTTTTCGCTTAAAGGGATCCTTGGTGGAAACTTTCATAAAGTGTTCCGGAGTAAAGAGTGGAATTACATCAAACTTTACAGGATCGTCGCTGTAAATCGTTGTACCAATACGAAACGAACCGGGATTAAATAACGACACTACATCACCGGGATAAGCTTCTTCCAGAATATTACGCTCATCGCCCATCAATGTATGCGGGGTAGACATCTTTACTTTGTTACCTGTATTGCTTTCGGTAACCTGGAGTCCGCGCTCAAACTTTCCGGATGTAATCCGAAAAAAGGCCGCACAATCGCGGTGATCGGGATTCATGTTGGCCTGCATCTTAAAAACAAAACCTGAAAATCCGCGATCCAGATCACGGTCTTCACCGCTTTCATCCTGATAAGGCTGCGGAGGATTCGCCAGCTCTGAGAAATAATCCAAAAACACATCCAGTCCAAAATTATTAAGCGCCGAACCGAAAAATACGGGCGTTGCCTTACCGTTGGCAAAAGCTTCATCATCCATCATATCCATCATATCCTCGGTCAGCATTACCTCTTCGCGAAACTTCTCCTTGTCAAAATCAGAAAGTCGTGCTTCCTCGATTCCCTCTTCTAAATCATACAATTCAGTCTCGGCCTTTTTAGCCCCGTGCTCTTCCTTTTTCTGAAGATGCAGTTTCTTGCCAATCAGATCATAAATACCTTGGAAATCACGTCCGTAGCCCAACGGCCAGGAAGCGGGAACAGGTTCAATACCCAACTGGTTTTCAATATTACTGATTACTTCCAGCGGCTCCAGTCCCGGGCGGTCGCATTTGTTTACAAAAGTGATAATGGGAATTTCGCGCATCTTACAAACTTCAAAGAGCTTCTCGGTCTGCTCCTCAACGCCTTTGGCGACATCAATAACCATCAGCGCCGTATCGGCGGCAACCAGTGTCCGCAGGGTATCCTCGGAAAAGTCTTTGTGGCCCGGTGTATCCAGCAGGTTGAATTTAATGCCATCTTTTTCGAATCGTAGTACCGATGATGTTACCGAAATACCTCGCTCCTTCTCGATAGCCATCCAGTCGGAGGCCGCATAGCGGTTGGCCTTACGCTGACGGATTGATCCCGCTTCGTGTATCGCCCCACCATACAGAAGCAACTTCTCGGTGAGCGTTGTTTTACCCGCATCGGGATGCGAAATAATGGCAAAAGTACGCCGGCGCTTAGCCTCTTCTATAATTTCTTGCTGCTGGTTTGTTTTGGTATCAGTCTTGGACATGAAATGATCTCAGAGTTGGATATTCAAAAAGCCTGTAAAGATAAGGAAATTTCGAGCATATATCACCCTACAATACAACTTCCCATCTATTAAAAGAAAACATCACTATGTATTTATAACTTTTGTTATTCACCAGATGACAAGTTAAATCCTCTGATAAAAGGTCAATCAAAACAGATTCATCTGTTTACTTTGTCGATCGATAGGCCAAGCTGGCATTGGATCCATTTCAACTAAATCAGACAGTAATTGATGAAATCGCCGGGCATTCTTGGGCTGACTCACTTTATCCGGTGTATGGATAAATACATAGGGATGCAGCCCTTCTTTAATCCAGTCGGCCACCACAATCGCCCACTCTTTTAAATAAGGCTCGTTTCCAACGGGATCGTTGGATCCCACGAAACGCACAAAGGGACGAGCCGCCGTATTATCAAAACGAACCGGCACTTTCGGCTTCTTCTTTTTCGCCTCCAGCACCGAAGACTCCTCTGATTTCATAGCATGTAGTTTCCGCGTATCAAAAATGACACGGTCAATGCTGTAGCTTTTGAGCAACCGATTTAAGCGGTGCTCTTGGCGACCGTGATTAAAAAAATCGGGATGGCGAACTTCTACTGCATAATGATAGGAACTGGGCAAAAGGCTAACAAGGTTTTCCAACCGCAAGAATTCATCCGGGGAAAAATTGGGTGGTAACTGAATATGAAATGGGCCTAACCGATCGGCAATGGGATCAAAAGTCTCAATAAAGTTTAGAATCTCATCCTCAACATCATCCAGACGTTTTTCATGAGTAATTGACCGGTGAAACTTAAAACAGAATTTGAATCCGTCCGGTGTAGCTTTTCTCCATTTTATCAAAGTCTCTCTCGAAGGAATATTGTAAAACGTAGTGTTCCCTTCTACCGCATTAAAAACCGAAGAATATTGCTTTAGAAAATCATCCGGCTTGGCATCATCGGCAAAAAAGTTACCGATCCAATCTTTTAAGCTCCAACCGGTACATCCAATATGATATTTTCGGATTCCCATGCGAAAAAGTTAGATATTACATTAGCACCGTTTATTATTTTAACGAAACAGCATCAAAAACCGTTCTGTGGAATTTACTTTTCCGGCAGCATGGTTCCAAAAATACGATCCCATAGCGTGGTAGAAACAGCACAAGCCTTATCCAAGATAAAAGGTAAGCATAATAAAACTACTCTTGCTGAATGCTATCAACAGGATTAATAAGAGCTGCACGAAGGGATTGATAACTTACGGTCAGCAGTCCAATTACAATCGTAGCAACTCCTACCATCACAAAGATCGCTGCAAGATTCCATCCCAGTTCTATCCGGTTGGGAAACTCCTGCAACCACTGCACTGCCAGATAATAAATAACCGGCCAAGCTATAATGTTTGAAATCACGATTAGCTTCAGATAATCCTTTGACAAAAGTGCTACAATATTAGGAACGGTAGCTCCCAGCGTTTTTCGGATTCCAATCTCTTTCGTTCTTCGAGAGGCCGTATAAGAAGCGAGTCCAAAAAGTCCCAGGCACGCCACCAAAATACATAACAGGGTAAAAAAGCCAGAAACGCTGCTCATTTGTGCTTCGGACTTATATATTTCTTGCAGTCTTTCATCCTGAAAAAAGTATGTGAACGGATCTATATGGTTGACCTCTTTCCAGACCGTTCTGAGATCCTCAATCCCATTTTGAGTACTTCCCACTGCCAGTTTTGCTGTAGCGTATTCGATATTTCTAACCGTTGGACGTCCTTCCTTCACCAAGTTAATCACCAATGGAGAGATCTCTTTCTTGATGGAGGTATAATTAAAGTCATCAACGACACCAATCACTTCAAAAGCCTTGCGCTCACTCTCAGCAGTAGTATAATAAAATCGTGTTCCCAACGCATCGCGCGGAGTTTCGGCATCAATTTGATTCAACATTGCCTTGTTAATCAAAATGGAATTCTCTGCATCCGCGGAATAATCGCGGGAAAAGTCACGCCCGGCCAGCAATTTGATATTATAGGTATCAAGAAAATCGTGCTTTACGTGGAGCGTCATATTTGTTGGCGGCGCATCGGGCTGGTTTGCAGGCGAATATTTTGAAAAGAACTGGCTGTCAGATCCCAAAATCTTGCTCACTCCGGTAATACCTTTAATATGAGAACTTTTAAGCGCTTTTTCTTTAAACTGATCAAACTCCCATGCAATAAGCGTTTGTGTAATCGGCATCACCACAACCTGCTCCTGAGCAAAACCCATTTTTTTATTCTGCAGATGTTGCAACTGTAAATAGACGATAATAGTACCAATAATTAAAGTCACCGAAAGGGTAAACTGTAATACCACTAATCCCTTGCGCAGCAGCTTTTCTCCCGCACCACTTTGCGTTCCTTTAGACCCGTGCATTATAGATGTAGGCTTAAACCCTGATAAGTATAACGCCGGATATAAGCCAGCGAGTAACGCCACTACAATAAATAAAACCAATAAGCCGCCAATCACCTTCCCGTTCGTTATGACTTCAGCTCCCAGTGACATACCTAAAAATTGATTAAACCAAGGTAATGACAGATAGACCAAAAAAAGTGCCGTCAAAAATCCTAATCCTGTTATCAGCATCGACTCTCCCAAAAATTGCGCAAAAAGCTGCTTTCGTTGGGCTCCCAGCACCTTTCGCATCCCAACCTCCCGAGCTCTTTCGGTGGAACGAGCAGTACTCAGATTCATAAAGTTGATGGCTGCAATAACCAAGATCAGTATAGCCACTGCGGTAAACAGATACACATAAAAAATGGAGCCATTAGCTTCCATCTCCTGATCCAGATTGGAATAAAGGTGAATATCGGTGAGCGATTGCAGACTCAACGTAATTGTTTCTCCCTCTTCGCGATCAGCATAGTTTTTATCTACAAAACCAGAAAGTTGCGACTCCAATGCTTGTGGAGCAACACCTTCTTTAAGCAGCACGTATGTCCAGCAGGGATTCCAGAACCAGCGCTCCAAAAAATCACGGGTTCCATATAACTTAGGCAAGCTGTTAAATGACACTAACATATCAACCTGGAAGTGTGACGTTTCGGGTAAGGCTTTCATCATGCCTGTTACCGTAAAATCTTCGACCCCTTTAAAGGTCAGCTGTTTACCGATGGGATTCTGATTCCCAAAAAAGCGGCGCGCCTGCTCTTCGGTAATTACCGCCGACATCGGCTCATCGAGTACCGTTTGTGGATTTCCACGGACAAGATCGGCAGTAAAGACATCAAAAAAAGTAGAATCAACCACATAGAAATGGTCTACACGGAATGATTCTTCGGTCTGGGCATTCAGAATAGTTCGTACTTCTTCCTGCATATCAAAAAAACGAACCGTTTTTTCTATCTGACCCGAAAAATCATTTTGTAATGTCGGACCTACGGGGAAAGGCGTAGTAGCACCAGATTCGTTCTTGGAGGAGGTTTCCGTTGTTTGTGTTACTCGGAATATGCGATCAGATTTTTTATGAAACTGATCATAACTGAGCTCATGCAACACATAAGCTGCAATAAGCAGACAACTGGCAATGCCTATTGCCAATCCCAATACATTAATGAATGCAAACCCCTTTCGCTTGCCCAAATTACGAAAAGCAATTTTCAAATAATTTTTAATCATAGCCTTCTAAACTTCTAAAACTCAATTATCTCTCAAGAATATTGCCGAAGATGTAATATAAAGAGCTACACCACCCCAATTTGTTACAAAATTAACCTCTATATTAAGACAATTTAATGAGCTGTTATTTTAAAGATCTCAGGTAGGGAATAATCTGTTCGCGAAGCAGATCAAAAACCGGCTCTTTATAGCTTCGAGACTGTGTTGCATTATCGAGCGCACCGGTTAACACTACTGTTGCATTGAGGTTGGGAATTATAAAGATATACTGTCCGCCATATCCCCAGGCAAAATAAACCTTGTAATCACCAACCGGTTTATTCCACCACATATATCCATAGTTATAGGGGTTAAAATTACTGCGGGTATAGGTTTTGAATGAATCGACAATCCAATCCCTGGATATAATTCTTTTGTCATTATAAACGCCATCATTCAACATCATTTGGCCAATTTTGACCATATCCTCAGGTGCTAACGCCATATTATTTCCACCCATATAATACCCCTGCGGGTCGCGATCCCAGCCGCCCACCTTTATACCCATCGGCCCGAAAAGCTGTTTTTCTGCAAACGACTTGGTAGTCATTCCTGTGGCCTTACTTATAATTACGGATAACAAATGTGAGGTGCCGGTACTGTAGGCCATATCACCGCCGGGTTGTTTTTCCAGCGGCTGATCCAAAGCGAATTCGACCCAGTTATCACTTATTACCCAGCGCCCGTAGTTATGAAAGCTGGTGGTTTCCAGCCCTGATCGCATCGTCAGCAAATTTTCAATCGTGATCATTTCCTTTACAGAATCGGGGTTGGCGTTAAAATAATTCTCAAAATAGGACCGAATAGGTTGTTCTATTGACTCGATATATCCTTCATCTACAGCAATTCCAACAAGCAAAGAGATGATACTTTTCGATGCGGATTTAATATTCGTGGTTTCACCTTCTTCCATCCCCCTAAAATAGAATTTGGCCAACTGCTCACCGTCTTGCTGAATCAATAAGCTGGTAACGGAGTGAATGGAAGTAGCACTATGCTGGATTTGCTGAAGGGATACAGAATCTGCCGGAGATACCGACCGGGCATCAACACCATGAATACCAATCAAAAAAGTTAATAGTATGCTATATCCTGCCCATTTGATAGGACTGACGAATATTCTCACAATCTCAATAATTTATTTTGTCCTGCTAAACTTGTGATGTATCAGTTTATTGAAGGATAAATGCGCTCATAAGGTTCCGATTGTGAGATAAATACAAATACTAAATGAGTTTGTCCTACACGTGAAATCCTTCTTCCACTTCTTCTTGTACTATTTGTCCATCAAAGAGGTTTATCGTTCGCTCAGCATAACCGGCGTCGTGTGGTGAGTGGGTCACCATCACAATAGTCGTGCCCTGGTCGTTAAGCTCTGCCAAAAGCTTCATCACTTCATCTCCGTGGTCGGAATCCAGATTGCCGGTAGGTTCATCGGCAAGAATTAATTTGGCATTTGCCACAACTGCACGAGCAATAGCTACGCGCTGCTGCTGACCACCGGAAAGCTGCTGTGGAAAGTGATTCTGTCGATGCACCATATTCATACGATCGATAGCAGCTTCTGCTTTTTCTTTGCGCTCATCTTCAGGCATCCCCAGATACAGCAACGGAAGCTCTACATTTTCAAAAACGGTAAGCTCGTCAATTAGGTTAAAACTCTGAAATACAAACCCGATATTCCCTTTGCGGAGTCGGGCTCGCTCGCGTTCTGACTTATCAGACACTTCATAATCCAGAAACTCATAGGTGCCTTCTGTGGGATTATCAAGCAGCCCCAAAATATTTAGCAGCGTCGACTTCCCACATCCCGATGGACCCATAACAGCACAAAACTCTCCTTCACTTATTTCCAAATCTATGCCATTAAGAGCTGTTGTTTCAACTTCATCAGTGGTATATACCTTTTTAAAATTATTTGTCTTGATCATAGTCTAATGTATTAAGGTTTCAAGTATTAGCATCATTCCTCTATGTTTAATACCTCATTTTCGCCAAAAGAACTGTAATTAGAGGTTATCACTCGATCTCCCTCGTCCAGGCCGGATAGCACTTCAAAATAATTTGGGTTCTGCCTGCCCAATCGGATGTCATGCCTCACCGCTTTATCACCATCCTCTGTAATTTTATAGATCCAGTTCCCACCAGTCTTTTGATAAAATCCGCCTCTATCCAATACTAATGTAGATCCCGATTCCCCGAGCATAAGTTGAATGCGGAGCGTCTGTCCACGAGTAAGATCACCGGGAACCTGTTCGGTAAATTCCATATCTACCTTAAACTGTCCGTTTTCCACAACCGGATATACCTTGGCAATCTCCAGCTGGTGGGTATTACCGTTATAATCAAATGTGCCTTTCAGGCCCGTCGTAACTCTGGAAAGATGATACTCATCTATTTGTACACGAACTTTGTAGTTATCCAAAATATCGACTTGCCCAATCCGCTCGCTGGATGAAATAGATTGCCCGGGATTTAGCTCAATGGTAGATAGTTGTCCCGATATGGGAGCCGTCACTACCAGTCGATCTAAAATGTTCTGTACTGCTTCTAAGCTCGTCCACATTCGTTCCAACGATTGATCGATCTGGCGAATCTGCTGGCTCGATTTGATAGAATCCTGTTTGAAGGATTCATAAATCAAGTCGTATCGCTTTTGCTGATAGTCATAATTTTCTTGTGTCTCCAAGAACTGCTGCTCGGCGATAAGATTTTGCTCGTATAACTTCTTCTCGCGCTCATAATTAGATTTCGTAATTTCCAGCTGTTTTTTTGCCTGAGCTAACCGCTCTTTCAGACTCAATGTATTTTGCTCAATATTGAGACGAGAATTTCGTGTTTGGTTAATTTGGTCATAAATAGCGGAGGTCTGTTGTAAAACGTTGAGACGTAAATCAGAGTTGGAAAGAACAATAATCGTATCCCCCCGCTCTACCATCGCTCCAGACTCTCTATAAATCTCATCGACCACTCCACCCTCTACCGCATCCAGGTACATGGTTTGAATAGGCTGCACTGTGCCCGTAACCTGAATAAACTCTTGAAAGGATTCTTGCTGAACCGTACTAATATTTATGATTTCCCGATCCACATTTAAGGTGGACCGTGTATCCATAAAAACAAAGCTGTATACAAAAACTGCAAGAATAGCCAGCCCTCCGAAAAGCATCCCCAGTTGTTTCTTGTCCCAGCTGCTTTTTTTAATTTTTTTGTCCATTCCCTCACTGGAAATGCGCGAACCCTTCTCCGTGGCCATTATTAAGCCCTAAAATTATTTTTACTTTCTGTATTTATTGATCCCGTATTATCAGAACATACTTTTCCCACGGTCAATCGAGTTAAACAGGAGTTTTTCAGAACCTATTTGTTACAAAACATATCTGACAAAAAATTATATTTAAACAGATATCATGACTGTCCCAGTATTTTTTCGATCTTTTCTTTTAACTCTTTATCGTATTTTTTTCGATGATGACTGGGAACCGTAGGTTCATATTCTGGATTATTTATTGTTATCTTCGTCTTATTATCTTCCAAGCGTTCTATAATAATCTCACCTTCATCACTAGCCTGGGTCTGAGTATTGACATATGAAGTAGCATGAAATGTCACAAAATATCGATTTCCATCATCTGACTTTCGACTGTAGTTTACCTCTAATGATCGACCTCGAATGGCCTGCTCCACCGTTTCTACCATCGTATCAAAATCCTCCTCGTATGTCATCGATCGATCTCCTGATACCGATTCCAGCGGTCCGCATCCCTGTAAAAAAACTATCACTGAAATAGTGAATAAAACCAGCACTCTCTTTTTAATAGTATTCATAAAAATTGTCGTTGGGTTCTCCTTTATTTTTGTAAAAAATCAGTATAAAAAAATATATCCAATAAATTTAGCCGCTTCTAAAACTTTAGTATTACGAAGGTTCTTACACTAATGAATACTTTTCGCCTTTTATCTCTCACCTCGTATATTTCAGCAAATTAACACTCACACTCGGGTTGCATACTTATGCCAAATAAGCCGCTGCTTACGGTATCTATCATCGTGCAAAATCATCGGGATGTTATCGAATCTACACTGACATCACTCTACGAAATTTCGGGTATCCCCTTTGAACTTTTTATTGTTGATGACGGATCTACCGACAACAGTGATGAAGTTATTCAATCGGTTCTGGACTACTATCAACATGAACAAACTTTCTATTTTACCCACGAAAAGCCAGCGGGATTGGGCAACTCATTGAATGAAATCTTATCCCAACGGAACGGGCGACTTTTCTGGGCACCGCAGACTATTTCTGAAATTAATACTGAACAGTTAAGTCTCCGGCTGGAGCAGCTCACCGAATCAACCGATAGTGTGTTGGCGCTTCAAAACCATACGCTTCCAACCGGTTATGAAGAGTGGATCAATCTTATTTCACAAAAGAACTTGCCACAAAACGGCTCTTTTATCTGGGATTTATCAGCCCTGTCACCCGGTAACCGGTTCTTTAATCCCTATCTAAAGGAATTCCACGGGCTTGAACTGGCAGCCCGGCTCGATGACATTTCCTCGATCAAAAGTCCCAAAAGCTGGTTTACCCCAAGCAGCCTTTTTGAAGCTCCGGAACCGGACTTTAATCTTCGACAAGAACTACTGCTGACCTTGCTTCGTCGAGCCGATTACGGCGGACAAATGCGAGAAACAATCCTTCAACCCCTTCAAAATCTCTCTGCTAAATCTAAGGAATCCTATGATAACGACCTGCTTAATGAAGCAGTTCAGATGAAGCAGGATGGTCGGTTTAATTCGGCACTGGAACTTATCGGGGAAGTGCTGGAAAATAATCCGAGTCATAGTGGGGCACGTAATCTCAAAATTAAGATCCTCGAAAAAAAGCGTCGATATGTAGAGGCATCGGAACTCAAGCACCAGGTTTCAAAATCAGAAAAGCAGGAAAAAGAAGAGGAAAAACAAGAGCCAAAGAAACAATCCGCTACTGAACCGCATCAACCTGCTGATCCCGAAGATGTTACCACAAGTCTGATAATACCAACAACCACCTACGGTAAACCCGCCCTTGAACACTGCCTACTTTCGGTTTCAGAGCATTGCGATACCTCTCAACTCGAGCTCATTGTCGTTGACAACGCCAGTTTGGATAATACCCACGATTACTTGGATGAGCTCAAAGAACGAAACTTTCTAAACTGCCGGGTCATCACTAATAAAAAGAATGCGGGCTTTGCCGCCTCTGTAAATCAAGCGATGGAAAAGGTAAATGGGGATTATGCCTGTATTATCCACAACGACATTGAATTCGTTGATGACGCCATAGCTCAGCTTCGGGACTTGATGGAGTCTCATCCCAAATATGCTGTCATCGGTCCAACAACAGACAAAACCCTCAATCCCGATCAATCAACCCAAAATGTTCAAGAAGAGGATCCCGATTTTCTTCGCACAGAATATCTTGACAGTTTTTGCATGATGCTGCGCACAGATGCTAATTTAAAGATGGATAAGGCCTACCAGCTGGCGTTTTTTGAAGATATCGATCTCTGCTTCCAGGCGCGTGCTAAGGATTTTAAAGTCGGAATTGCTCCACATGTTCAGGTCAAGCATCATTTCGGCACTACCACATTTTCACTGGATCTGGATACCGAAAGCGAACAATATTGGAGAAATGTGTCCTATTTTAATGAAAAATGGAATATCGAAGTCTTTTCCGAAGATGAACTCAAGTCGCTCAGTACGTTCGACCAGCTGTTAGCGCTCGATGATCTTGTAAATCCATTATTCCCAGAACCCAAAATTCAGCAGCAGTTTGAGCGGCTTTTTACCGATGAGCTAAAAACTGAAATCCTGAACACCCAGCACGACGATGAAACACTCTGCAAGCTTGTGCACCTGTTTATGGTAATGGAAGAGCGGGAAATTATGCGTCGCCTCGAAGACAAACTCAAAAATATTAATATTCCTACATCACTCATTTATCAACTGGTGCGCTTTTATTTCAACCGCAACATTTACTCGCGCTGCACACACTACCTCAATCAACTTAAACCACAAAACGAATCGCTGCGCGCCGATTTATACCGTTTGGCTATCCTTGTTGAAAACAAAGACCTTGACGAGGCTATACCTATGCTAAAAGAGCTGATGGATCACGCACCTGCAAATCCGATGCTCTATAAACTGGCCGGCGATATCCACAAATTTAGTGGTAATAAAGAAGAGGCGATCTCATTTTATGATCTGGCAGAACAAATCAATCCTTTTGAGTTTGCCAACGAAGAGAAAGATGCGTTTGGGTTTAAACTCTAAAACAATTGCTTCTCCACAAAAGAAAGGGCTCAAAAAGAAAGACCCCACCGATCAAGGTAGGGCCTCCACTATTCATCAAGAGAGACGCCTAAAAAGGCGCTTTGTAAGATCATTAATTATATACAGAGTTCAAAATTTAATCACGATTAAATTTCGTAAAAACGTTGTCAGCGAACCATAATCTCAACGGTATTCAATAGTTTTTTCAGGCTCTCTACCGTATCCAGCTTACCCTGCTTTTCATAACTGTTGATGATATTCCGGATGCAGCGAGCAAGAATATCCTCTTCGCTGCTGCTCATAAAATGCTCGGTCTTGGGCTCTACCCCATTCTGCTTCAAAAAATAATAACATTGATCGTAGGTAACTACTTTTCCATGATCAAAGGGATCAATCAAAATTTCTTCATTTGCCGTTTTGTACTTCATCATAAAATGAATTGGCATATTGATTCCATAAAAGGGAAGATCCAATCGGCGTCCAAGAAACAACACGATTAGAGCCAGCGAAATAGGTAAACCCTCCCGCCGATCAATTACGCGATTCAAATATGAATTATGCGGGTTATAATAGTCATTCGTACTTCCACTGAATTCCAGATCCTCAAATACAAAGTTGAGAACCTTACGCATTTTCTGAGTCTCACTGAGCGAATAACGGACGTCATCAGCAATCATATCCGCAAAACGATCGAGCTTTTTCTTGTATTCACTTTCGCGCAGCGTGGGGTTATCAAATCGCGATAAAATAAACACGGCATTTTCCAGCTGTTTCATACTCGAAAGCCCGCCTTCGAGCACATCCATAAAATCCTGCTCCACACTCCCAAAGGTTATATGCTGGATTATCTCATTGATGAGCTCCCGCGCTTCTACATCACTGGTTTCACTTTTCTGTTGATCGAGCAGTGGCACTGCCGTTTCACCAAGCTCAAACAAACGATTGCGAACTTGTGATTTTACGAAGGGATCGGGGTCATCCAATAAATAAACAAGCGATTCAATTTCTGACTTTTTTGCTGACATTATTTTGGGGATAAATTCTTACGCCATCTGATTACTATTTTTAAACAGCTTTGACCATTAAATCGTGCGATTAAAATAGAGAAAAAGTTTTCGAATTATCTACCTAAATCTCAATTTAAATATTGCCCGTTCAAAACGTATATTTGGCCATGTGTTATATCCTTATCGGCCATTTTTTTAATCTACTTAATAAAAAATATACATGAAGCTATCTGTAACGTCCGAAACCGGATTATTAAAAAGCGTTATTGTCCACACTCCCGGCAAAGAGGTTTCACTGGTTAATCCCGAGCTCAAAGACGAGCTCCTTTTTGATGATATTATTTTTGAAAATGACGCCCGCCAGGAACACTTGGACATGCTCAAAGTTTTTAAAACAGCCATGCCCAAAGACGGAGAAATCCATGAAATTACAGATCTATTTGGCCAGGCCCTGAATACTGAGGATGCTCGAGCATATTTTATTGAGAAACTGATTAACCGCCTGCCGGAAGAAAACCTTAAAGCCATTGAACAAAGTTTACTTATTCTCTCAGGCGATGAACTACTGCGCTTTGTGATTGACGGGGCAACACCTTCCATTCCTGACTTTAACATGCATCCCACCCCTAACCTCTTGTTTACCCGTGATCTGGCAGCCGTTGTAAACGAGAGCATTCTCTTATCACGTCCCGCAAAAAAAGCCCGCGTTCGGGAAGCGGTACTCATGGAAACACTAATTAAGTTTCACCCGCTATTTGAGGGGATTAAAGAAAAAACAATAAAAATTTCCGATCAGGAATCTATCGAGGGTGGCGATGTGCTTGTTGCCTCAGATAAAGTCGTGCTTATAGGCATGAGTCAACGGACCTCATTCAGCGGATTAATGAATGCTACCGAAGGATTACTGGAGCAAGGCATTGAACATGTGCTTGCCGTAGATATCCCTAAGCAGCGTTCTTCCATGCATCTGGATACCATTTTTACCTTTGCCAGCGAAACCGAATGTGTGGTTTTTCCGCCGGCTATTACCGAACGCAGCAATAACGTGGTTGCTCTGCGATCCCAAAATGGGTCCATCATTTCGGAATCCAAGCCTTCATTAAGAAAAGCCCTTGAGGAACTGTTGGATCGTGACTTAACGTTTATCAATTGCGGAGGATCCCAGCGCACCAATCAATTTCGTGAGCAATGGACCGACGGTGCTAACGTTTTTGCAATAGCGCCCGGTGTTATTGTAGGCTACGAACGAAACACAAATACTTTTAACGAGTTGAAGGAACATGGTTATCAACTAATGAATCAATACGAATTTATTGAGGAATACGGCGATATCCCCTTTGATCCTACAGACAAAAAAATTGCCATTAGCTTTTTAGGGCACGAACTCTGTCGGGGTCGCGGCGGCGCTCGTTGTATGACCATGCCCATAGCAAGAGAATCTTAAAACACTGCAGCACCTTTGGATAACAAACCCACCACCGAGACAACTAAATTTAAAATCAGCGACTTTACCCCCGAGCCTACCATTTGGGAAACCATGCAGCGCGATCTTGATCCCAAAACGGTAACCAAACATCTATCTTTATTTTTGATCACCGTTCTTACGGTTTCGCTGGCCGGAGCCGGCTTTGTAGGTTTTAATCCCGTACCATTTCCCTTGGCACTTCCTTCTCTATCCGACTTTTATCGCGGACTTCTTTTCTCCGGACTCCTTTTAGGGTTTTTGGGCGTGCACGAATTCGGCCATTATTTTGCCGCACTTTACCATCATATTAAAGTAACACTGCCCTACTTTATTCCAATCCCGCTGGGTATTGGCACGGTGGGAGCCGTCATCCGCATTAAACAAAAAATTAACGATACTTATAAAATGTTCGATGTGGGAGCTGCTGGGCCATTGGCTGGTTTTGCTGTCTCCCTTGGCGTTTTACTCTATGGATTTTCTACCCTGCCCGATCCCTCATTTATACAAAATTTCGCAGGTCACGAAGCCGTCAAAGAATACGTCGCCCAATACGGCGTCTTTCCCGATAATCCTCTGCAAGAAACCAATGGCAATGTCTTGATTGTCGGTGATACGCTGCTCTATGGACTTTTGGCTTCTTTTTTTGAGAATGTCCCGCCTATGTGGGAGATGTATCACTATCCCTTTTTATTCGCAGGATGGCTGGGACTCTTTTTTACGGCCCTCAACCTTACACCTATTGGTCAGCTCGACGGCGGACATATTCTGTACTCACTAATCGGATTTAAAAAACACAAAATTGTTGCACGAATCTTCTTTGCTGTGCTCATTACGCTGGGAGGAACCGAAGCAGTACCCTTTATCCATTTATCACTTGGCGAATTTGCTTATCCCTATGGGCTACTAAGCTGGGTCATTTGGGGCGGTGTATTGATGATGCTGCTGCGCAAAGCATTCCGAAACGATTTCGAGTGGATAATACCAGTCTTTACAGCCTCACTTGGAGTAACAGCTTTATATTTATTTTTCGTTGTTGGTAACCTTACAACCGCGGGATCACTGATCTGGGTCGTCTGGTCATTTTTTATCGCTTATTTTGTAGGGATTGAACATCCCCCGGCACTGCGCGAACGTGAGCTTGATCCCACCCGCAAATTTCTTGGATGGCTCAGTATGGCTATCTTTGTTCTCTGCATCAGTCCTAACCCACTATATTTAATTTAAAAATCGCTATCTTTACTCGATTTAACCGCAAAACCTAATCCCTCTATTTTGATGCGTTACCTATTTCTATCAATTGTTGCCCTGTTTTTTATTTCATGCTCAAACAAAACCCCTGAGAATGTATCTGAACGGGTAAATCAGCTCATCGCCGAGGATAACTATACTCAGGCTTTGGATATCTTAACAAATACAGATCCTCAACAATCGGATGCGGATATCCCCAAGCTTAAAGAAAAGACATATCTCAATTATGGACTGTACCTGGAGTATCGAGGCCCTGAAGACAGCACCATGCGCGATCGAATGACCTCTGCACTCGAACAATATATTGAGGTGCTCAAATTAAATCCTGATAACCAGAAAGCACGAAAAGAGATCCAGCAAATTATGGGTATTTACCAAACCATGCCCGACAAATCGCCCGGTGAAGATATTGTCGCAGAGCTAAATAAACTGGGGTTTGATTATTAGGAGAAGGCAGACTTGAAACGGCAAAAGTGAACGGAGATAACCTTTCGTCTCACTTTTACCTTCTGCCTTTTTACACGACCCAGTTAAAGCTTATATTGAATTATATGAGATATTTTCAATAAAACATATCAGTCAACCCCAAACATGTCCAACAACTCCAATCCAACTATAAAAAATCGTAAAGCACGGCACGATTATCATGTTGAAGAAACCTACGAAGCCGGTATCGTTTTACGGGGAAGTGAGGTGAAATCACTCCGCGATGGTAATGCCAGCCTCAGCGAGTCTTTTGCATACCTGCAAGATGGGGAAGTATTTCTGCGGGACATGTATATTAAACCGTATAAGGAGGCTTCGTACACCAACCACGATGAGCGACGTGAACGCAAGCTGCTGCTAAACAAAAGAGAAATTGGTGAGCTTGATAAAGCTGTATCCCAAAAGGGATACACGCTTGTACCCCTCAAGCTTTATTTTAAAAAAGGATACGCCAAAATTTTACTGGGACTGGCACGTGGTAAACAAAAACATGACAAGCGAGAAGATATTAAAGAACGCGATACCAGACGCGAGCTGGAACGCAAGTATAAAGGTACCTACAAAGTTAATATGTAACCGACTATGCCATGTTCGGGTTTAAAAAATGGTGGCGAAAACGTCTACTGAAGAAAAGTTTTCCGGAGAACCAGCTTGCCATCCTAAAAAAGAATGTCCCCTACTACCATCATTTGCCATCCCACTTGCAAGAAAAGCTGGTCGGATTAACACAAATATTTCTGAACGAAAAGCGTTTTGAAGGATGTGCCGACCTTGAAATTACAGATGAGATTCGAATTTCTATTGCTGCCCAGGCCTCCATACTTCTACTGGGTAGCGAAGACCTCTCCTACTTTTATGAGGATTTGCGCTCGGTGCTTGTATATCCCAAAAAATATGTGGCTAAAGTTAAACACCGGAATAACGGTATTTTTGTCGAGGAGGGGTTTGAACAACGTCACGGAGAAGCATGGTCGCATGGCTATGTTGTTTTAGCCTGGAATGAAGTTCAGCAAGGCGTCTCCGATATTCGTGACGGACAAAATCTCGTATTCCACGAATTTGCCCACCAGCTGGACTACGAATATGGAGCAACCGACCAGATAAAACAAGACCATAACAACTCCCATTTTATATCCTGGGCCCGGATCATAGGTAGCGAATATGAACAATTTTTGAAATCCATCGAACAAAACCAGCAAACGCTTATCGATGACTATGGTGCCACCAACCCGGCAGAGTTTTTTGCCGTAGTCACAGAGCTTTTTTTTGAAAAACCAAAGGAGCTAAAACGTAAGCATCCCAAACTATACCATCAGTTCACAGAATTTTATCAGCAAGATCCTGCGGCTTATCTCAAATCTTGACGTTAGTCTTGAGTTTCGGACTGTTTTTCAGCGTTTGATAGATTACGCAGTACCGTTCGGTGAGCTCAATAAGTTTTTTAATCTTTTTCTCTACTGCGTCGGTCTTCAAATCGAAATGCATATCGATACTTTTAAATCCCACCGGTGCTTCTTGTGACACGGCCAGCGTGCCGCGAAAATCAAGCACGCCCTCCGCTTTAACCGTACCCTCTTCAATCTCAATTTCCATTGCCGTAGCTACTGACTTTAGCGTTACTCCTGCACAAGCTACCAAAGCTTCCAGCAACATATCGCCAGAGCAGGCCTGTGAACCATCCCCTCCTGTAGCCGGATGCAATCCTGCCTCTATTTCACCGGCATTAGTTGGCACAAAACATGCTATATCCTCCCCCAGCCTGCCTTCGACATGGAGCGTCCTTTCACCTTCTTTGGGATTGGTCTTATATTTCTTTTTTAGCGGGGTCTGCCGAGTGCGCAGTTCTGACTTCTCCATCTACAATAAAATTTTTTGGTTACACATAAACGTTCGGTGAGAAAATAAGCTTTAGACAACCCAGTTCCCAGCTATCTTCAATTAATTTAAGCAACAGCTTGGTATTTGAGCTTCCCAAGAAATAGAAAAACAGCTTTATATTTTTGGGACAACAGATATTCGTCCAGAACCAAAACTTTTTTACTGGTTTTAAAATCCTAAAACACACTTGTCCATCTTCTATGAAAGGAATCTGTTGAATATGAGGTTTTCGAAAACTTTAATCCTAATATACACATCTGATCAAAAGCATTAATTACAGCCTAAAAGACAAAAGACCGTCCTGCTCGGACGGCCTTTTGATATAGTTTCTCGGGATGATCTATAAGCCGAATTCTGTATCCCGACTGTGTCGGGATGGCAATCATTTATCTGGTCCCCAAATTACTTCGGGGCTCGAGCACTCTACCCGGCTGTATTGCGACGAGCGGCGCACAGCCTGCATGAGCTTGCACCCCGTGAGGTTTACCCTGCCTCCGAATGTTACCACCGGAGCGGTGAGCTCTTACCTCACCTTTTCACCTTTCCCCCCGATTGCTCGGGGGTAGTCTATTTTCTGTGGCACTGGCTATCCCGAAAAAAAATCGGGATCTTCCTGTTAGGAAGCACGGTGCTCGTTGGTGTTCGGACTTTCCTCCCCGACACTTACGTCGAGGCGATTGCCCGATCATCCCTCTAATTTCATTACTTTAAAGGACTATAATACCATTATAAACGAAAAAGATGCACAACATTATAATACATGTCGTACATCTTAAAAACAGTTAGTTAACAAAAAACGTTCTACAGCGTGAGCTCTTCTTTAGCATTCTCAAAAAATGAAGGATGCACAACAATACGCCCACTGTTTTCATCAATAATGATTTTATTCTTTTTACGCACTTCAACCTGCGTCTGTGGCGGTAATGCCATACCAAGTGCAGCCCCACGTTCCATAGGTACCACGGCAAGCCCGTTTGAGAGACCGTTTCGAAGACGTTTATAACTTTTCAGATAGCGTTCGTCAATATTTTCCTCGACTTCTTCACGCTTCTCTAAAAGCATGTCTTCCTCTTTCTGCGTATCTTTCTTTACCTCCTTAAGGTTTTCTTTCTTCTCTTCGTGCAACTCTTCAATATCATCAAGCTTTTCTTGAAGCTCTTCCATCTCAGGATCAACTTCTTGAAGACGTTTTTCTATCTCTTCTAATCGAGATTCTGAGTTTTCGATCACCTGCTTTTGAGATTCAATCTCTTTTGTGAGCGCATCATATTCACGATTATTACGCACCGACATCTGCTGTTCTTCATACTTTTCCATCTTGTTTTCAGCATCCTTGATCTCCAGCTCGAGGTTATCTCTTTCAACCTTCAGCTCTTTCTTCTCTTCCTCAAGACGACTGATTTTAGCTTCCAGCCGATTGATGTCAGTTTCAATATCCAGAATTTCTTCCGGCAAATCGCCACGCAGCTGTTTAAGCTCGTCTATTCTGCTGTCGATATATTGAAGATTCGCTAATTGTTGTAGTACTTCTTCCATAGATTAGATTACGTCGTTTATTCCTGCGGATTTTGTTTAGCATCAGGCAAATACACCTGCATTGGATTGGTGATTACTTCGGTTTCAAGAACTTCCAAATCTTCAAACGCTTCAGTAAGTTCTTGCTGAAGAGCCGACACCACCGGCACTTCGCTTTCGTAATGGCCTACATCGACCAGTAAAAAATTCTCTGTATCAGTAAAATAATCATGATACTTAATATCGGCGGTAACAAACGCCTGAGCACCTTCGCCGATAGCATTTCCAGCAAGTGAAACCCCCGCACCGCCACAAACAGCTACTTTTTTAATGCGGTCAGCGGATCCTGAAAAACGAACGGCTTTTACATCAAGCGCCTCAGCTACCGTGTCTAAAAATTGTTGCTGTGTCAATCCCTTGTCGCGATAAAAACCAACGACCCCCATACCTACATTTTTCGACGGGCTGGCAACATCCATCACCTGAAAATTACCATGATGCAACAGTCCGTTCTTTTCAAGCTCTTTCTCTAAATCAGCCACATGGTGTTCATCAATAATAGCTTCGTATGTAAACTGATGATCTTTCTTCCCCTCTACCTTATAGTAATGAGCTTCTTCAGCCGAATAGTAGTTCAATAGCTTTAGTACCGAGTCACTCTCGGAGTGACCGGTTGTCAATACAATTTTTCGGCTGATGTTGTAGCTGTTATCAAGGAACTTCAAGTTTTCGAGTCCCAACTCTTTTGCCAGCACAAAAGAAACTCCATCAAGAGCCGCATCAAGATTGGTATGGGCGGCAATTAATCCTATATCATTTTTAATGAGCTTAAAAATGATCTTACCCTGTTCATTAGTAGGGTTGATGCTGTCAATACTTTTGAAAATGAGAGGATGATGTGCGACAATGAGATCACAATTATTTGCAATCGCTTCATCAACAACATCCAGCGTAATATCTAAACAGGTGAGAACTCGTGACACTTGCTGGTGCGGATCGCCGACGAGCAGACCCACATTATCGTAGTCGAGTTTTGTGCTGGGCGGAGCCCATTGATTTAGGAAGGTGGATATATGCCGAACCTGAATATTCATTTGGGTTATCGGCCTCCGTGCTTTAAAGTTGCGGTTCTACAGCACCTGAGGCGATGTAAAAATATATCAGAGTCGAAATAAAAAATACTCAGTGTGTGAACTATCAATTTACCTTTGATTCTTTAATTCAGACTCCTAAAATACCATTTTAATAGCTTTCTTAAAAGCTTATTTTTAAAGTGTCACTTAGTTGTTCGTTATTCAATATCAACATTTAGTATAACCCAAACAGATTTAAAAACAGGTTTTCTATGCCCGAAGACATTTGTAACAATATTAAAGAACTGCAAAACAGAATAACCCAAGCTTGTGAAAGCGCCGAACGCGATTCCAGTGAAATTACGCTCGTTGCTGTCAGCAAAACGAAGCCACTTGATGATATAAAAACAGCTTATAGCTGTGGACAAATCCATTTTGGTGAAAATCGGGCAAAAGAGTTGCAGGATAAGATGGATGATTATGAGAACGAGGACATCCAGTGGCACATGGTTGGCAACCTGCAAACTAACAAAATTAAATATATGGTTGAGCGTGTAAACTGGATCCACTCCATCGAAAAGAGCAAATACCTTCGTGAAATAGAAAAACGGGCCTCCCGTATTGATCGCGTCATCAATACCTTGATACAGATTAACATCAGCGGTGAGGAACAGAAAAGCGGCTGCAACCCCGAGGACTTGAAAGAAATCCTCGAATATGCACAAGGCCTTGACCACGTACGAGTACGCGGACTCATGGGAATGGCAACATTTGTAGATCCCGAAGAAGTAGAGAAAGTACGTCCCGAGTTTAAAATGCTCAAAGAAATACGCGATGAACATCGCAGCTTTGAAACAGAAAATATACAGCTCGATGAACTTTCCATGGGAATGACAAATGATATGGAAATTGCCATTCAGGAAGGTTCTACCATGCTGAGAGTGGGCCGGGCTATATTTGGCGAACGTAACTACTAAGCAAAAATATCGTTATAAAACCTTTCAATCTTATTGAGATTTAGTACATTACAAAAGGTTAACTAAAATAACGCTTATTATGGCAGCATGGATTTGGGTACTTATACCGCTGGTAGCAATTATTGGAGCCTTTATCATCGAGTATCAGAAGAATAAAATGTCGATGAAGGATCGCAGCCGACAGAATGAAGAGGAAGTCGAAGATCTCCGAAAGTTGATTAATTCCTTAAAGGGTCGGATCGAAAACCTCGAAGCTATTGCTGCCGGTGAACCTGATGATTTTTCTACAGGAGCGGGACGAGGTATGGAAGAAATTGAAATTGATGAAGCCTCAAGCGTTGAGGAAAATAAGAAGGAAGTTTCTAATCTTGCAGATAAAGAGCGTAATAAATCATGAGTGGACCTGAATTTATTGTAGCTATTGTTGCAATTGGTTGTATTACAGGACTAATAAAAAAGTGGATGGACAATCGGTACAGTGGAACTGAAGCAATAAGTAAAGATGAACTGGAAGAGCTTCAGCAAACATTTGACCAGCACAAGAATAAGATGCAGAAACGCGTTCAAAATCTTGAGGCCATTGTTGCTGATGAAGATGACAATGAAAATATAGAGCCGGAATATCGTCAAATTGAAACATCATCATCGGGCAGCAGCCTTAATAATGATCTTAAACAAAAAGACCGGGTTCGATCATGAATGAAGATATTATAATTGTAGCAATTGTTTTTGGATCAATTCTTGGCATGATTGCCATTCCCATGCTTATTAACCTAGCTAAGAAGTGGATCGACCGAAACAACAGTTCCATTCCCGAAGAGCAATTTAACCGGTTGGCTCGAGCGTTTATGGAGCATAAAAAGGATACGCAGCGTCGAATTCAAAACCTGGAAGCAATTATCGCTGACGATGACTCCGTTGAAGGTTCTCCAAACAAAGAAACGTCCAACCAAATTGAGGCACCAAAGGAAAGTATAGAATTTGATGATGCCGAGAATGTATCGGAAGAGTCGGAATCTAACGGAAATAAAAACAATTTGCGGAACATGCTGCGGGAATAGCATGTTAAACTAACCACTTTATTTGACAGACAGCTCATAAATATCATGAAATTAACAGCTCTTGAAATAAAACAGCAGGAATTTGATAAGTCGCTGCGTGGCTACGACAAAGACGAAGTACAAGCATTTCTAAACCTGATGTCGAATGAGTGGGAGCACATGGTGGCAAAAAACCGTGAGCTTGAAAAACGTATCGACGAACTGGAGGAAAAGCTTAAGCATTACGAACGCGTTGAAGAGGCCCTTCACGAAACGCTACAAACAGCTAAAGAGTCGGCGGAGCAAAAACTTACAGGAGCCCGTAAAGATGCCCGTAACAAAATTGAAAAAGCCGAAATGGAGGCTGAGTCTATCGTTCGCGAAGCCACCCAGCAGCGACAACAGGTACGCCAAAGTATTATCCGACTGCTTGATCGACGCAAAGAGATTATCAGCGGTATTCGGTCCTACTTGGAAATGGCTCAGGAATCACTGGAACAATTTTCCAAAGATGAGGCTGCCCTTTTTGATCTGCCTGCCGAGGAGAATGAGTTCTCTGAAAAATTGAGCGAACAGGTCAACCGCCGCAGCAAGGCTCTCTTTGATGAAGATGACAACCAGCTCGAGGACGAAAGCCAGAACATGCCCCCCGGCAGTGAAAATATCGATGATTTAATTGACGAGCTTGACTAACCTTTTGAGCATTTGTCATATCGAGTCTAATAATATCTTTCGGCGATTGTAATTTCCTATCTACACAGGCTTTTTATATTTTCTGTAATCTATTTGAACCACTAAGCTTACTGTATTTATGCAAAGAGATACTGTTGAAGAATTCCGGAAAAAGCGTGAAGAAGCCCTTTCCTTTCTTAAAAAACAAACTGATGAACAACCGGATTATTTAATTATTCTCGGAACCGGCCTTGGTCGCCTGGCTGATGATATCGATGTTATTGACAGCATTTCCTATTCCGACATCCCACACTTTCCTGATTCAACAGTGGAAGGCCATGCCGGTAAACTTCTTTTTGGATCTCTTAGCGAAAAAAGTGTCGTAGCCATGCAGGGACGTTTTCACTATTACGAAGGCTACTCTATGCAGGAAATTGCTTTTCCCCCTCGCGTGCTCAATGCTATGGGGGCCGAAACGCTCATTGTCAGTAATGCCAGCGGCGGCATGAATCCCAATTATTCTCGCGGCGACATCATGCTGATTAACGATCATATTAATATGTTCGGCGACAATCCGTTGATCGGCCCCAATGATGATGAGCTCGGTCCTCGCTTTCCTGATATGAGCGATCCCTATACTGAAGGCCTGCGGGAAGTAGCTGAAAAAGTAGCCTTAGAAAAGGGTATCAAAATGCACGAAGGAGTGTATTTAGCTCTCAGCGGCCCAACAATGGAAACAAAGGCCGAATATCGGTTTCTTCGGAATATTGGCGCTGATGTAGTCGGAATGAGTACGGTCCCAGAAGTAATTGCTGCCGTCCATATGGGAATGGATGTGCTTGGTGTTTCGGTAATTACGGACGAATGTTTCCCCGACGCTCTTGAACCAGTCGACATTGAAAAGGTTTTGGAAGCTGCCGGCGAAGCAGAACCAGACATGACCGAAGTAATTACCGGTGTGCTGCAAGAACTTTAATAATTTCAGCTCCGATGCCATATCGCTACAGCTATATTTTTCTGATTTGTTTTACAACTCTTCTATTAAGCTGTAGGACCACTGATAAAACAAAGTCAGCACCGGAAGTAACCAAAGAAAATGTTAAAGTGGTTACCGAAACCACCCCTGTTATTATTGGTGGATTACAAGCTCTTTACCAAAAGTTGATCTATCCCTCTAATAGCTCGCAACAGACATCAAATATTACCTTAGAAGCCAATATTCTCGTTAGTAGTAATGGAGAGGTAAAACAAATTTCGTTCGATAAAGATCAATATCCCAAATATAAAAAAGCGGCCCGCGAAGCAATACATGCAGTTAGGTTTGTGCCGGGTAAACGCAATGGTGAAGCCGTTGATATGTTTATAACTATTCCAATTCAGTTCAACGCCCGATAAAACAACGGAACTGGATTTTTCCCACGAAAAGTTTAGTGTCAGGAATAAAAATTATATCAATTTTAATTTAAAAAGCGTTAATTTACAGAAGCTTTTATACTTCTAAGAGGATATAAGTAATAAACCATATCACCCGATCTTAATCATATGTCCAACGGCAATTTTAATGATCACATTTGGGATGAACATCAATGGGAATCTCACCTGAATGAAATTGAACGAAAAAGTTCCCGTCTGAGAAAGTTCATTATTTCCGAACACTCCGGCAACATTCCCCGATGGCTTAAGCTTCTGCAGGAAAGCTCAGACGAGTTTGACGCTGTGGACGCCTTTATTGAGGAAGAACTGCTCATTGACGAAGCCTATTTCCCCGACGAAGACGACGAAGAGATCGACGATGATGACGATGGAGAAGAAGAGTGGGAAGACCTTTCATTCGACGATTTCGAAGATGATTTTCTCTTCAATGATGAATATGATGACTTCGATGCTGGCGAAGAGTGGAAAGAACTCAGCGATGACTTTGCAATGTCAAATATGGGTTCAATAGATACCCTTTACATATACAACACTTCCCGCACCTTAGCAGCCGCCGTATTACAATGGGCCGAAACTATAAACCCCAAGAATATCAGCCGTGATTTCAATGAATTTATTGGTAATATATTGAAAATTGGTGCTAAAATTGCCGGCGGGTATAGCTTTGGATTTGATCGCGATTTCCTGGGCGGTAATATTGCCTACACCAAAAAAGCTCTATACTGCTCTAACGATGCTCTCATAATTTTACAGCGTGATCTGAAAGGAAGCTCTTACATCACCAAAAAACAATATTATTATTTCCACGAACAACTCTTTACTCTACGCAATGATATTGGCATTTATATCCAAGAGTTACGCGAAGAGTTCTACAATGGAATATAAAAAGTACTGAAGTGTTGGAGTCTTAAAGTTACACTACTTCAACACCACAGTACTCAAACATTGTCAATCTAATCCCAAATAGCTACCTCTCTATTCCCTTCGGAATCCGAACTGCCGCGGAACATTCCGTTGGTATTCATATCCATGTAGATATTGCCATATTTATCCACAGCAATCATTCCAGCCTCACCCGGATTCAACACATCTTGTAGCAAATAGTCACCGGCCTCCTTCAATGTTGCCGGCTTATATTTCATATATGCACTTACTGTATGTCCAGATACAGCACGCATAATTTTTTCGCCCCAGCCGGTCATTGATACTGCCACCACATCACTGGCGTAGGTACCGCTCCCAATAATAGGCACATCGCCAACGCGACCAAACTTCTTATTTGTCATACCACCCGTAGATGTCCCGGCAACAATTTGCCCATCCTTATCAACAGCTACAGCACCGACCGTTCCAAACTTTTCACCATCGGCATATAGTGCTGTTTTATCTTCATCCGGAATAAGGCTCGACTGCTTGCCATCTTCTTCCTCCTCTTGTTCTAAAGCCCGCTGCAAAGCTTTGTACCGAGATTCCGTATAAAAATAATCTTGATCTACCCGTTCAACACCTACCTTATCAGCATATCTTTCGGCTCCTTCCGTGGCAAACATCACGTGTTCGGAGGTCTCCATTACTTTTCGAGCAAGCGTAATAGGATTTTTCACAGTTTTAACGCCCGTCACCGTACCCGCCTCACGCGTATTGCCAACCATAAATGCGGCATCCAACTCGTGTTCTCCATCATGTGTAAATACAGCACCTTTCCCGGCATTAAACCGTGGGTTATCCTCCAGATAGTTAATTACCTTTTCCACTGCATCTTCTGCAGAGCCGCCACTGGACAAAATATCCTCTCCAATAGTCAGTGCTTCATCCAAATCATCAAAATAAGCCTGTTTTACCGAATCGGGGCGATCTTCAGAAATAGCACCTGCCCCTCCATGCAATGCCAGCGCCCACTCTTTTTGTTTGTTTTCTTGCTGTGCATCAGATTGTGTGCATCCAACTACAATTAACACTGCCAAAAGGCCAATAAGTTTTTTCCCTAATCCCATATCAATATATCCTTTAGTTATTAGTTAGCGGTTGTAAAATTATAAGCACCGCAGACCTCATTTCAAAGTTACTAAACCAGTTATAACATCATTTAATAGCTGTAAGGTTTAGCCAGCTCATCGGTCATACTAATGTGAGTATTCGTCAAACATATCAATTTCCCTTCGCATCCTATCCTGCCATCAGAATAGTATTATTGCTGGCCGGGGGTATTATTCTGGATTACCAGATTGATCCCACACTATCAATATGGGCATTCATTTTCGGATGCGCGACTATTTTGTACCTGGTAACAGAAATTATCTATCGCAAATCCTTAAATAGCCGAGTCTACAATATTGCTATCCTATCATATTTAGGAATCATCTTCAGCTTTGGCGGCACTTGGCATTCTTTTTGGGATTATCGCGACCTTCCGCAAGAGGCCCAAGTTATTAATACTTACACCTGGCAAGAACTTACGTTTAACGGTAGTATCCAGCAGATTAAACAAACGAGCACCGGAAAATTTCAAGTTGATGTCAATGTAGATACTACCATTTTTCCCAATGACCTTATTTGGAATAAGTCCCATAAATTACGCGCTGTACTCGATCCCGCCGATCACAACGTACCTGCCAACTTTGAGCTGGGGAATAAGATCACCTTTGAGGCCACCGTATATCCACTCGAAGAAAAAAGGAATCCCTCCCAATTTAACTATAACCAGTATCTTGCCTCACAAGACATCTACAGCCAAGTGGGCATACAACAAATAATCTCAATTATCCCCGTCCACAACATCTGGCGGTGGAGCTATTTCAGAAAACACGTACTCAATGCCATCGATACCAACTTCAGTAACGAAAGCGCCTCGCTGGCTAAAGCACTTTTGATCGGTTATAAAAACGAGTTGGCCCGGGAAGATAAAATTTCGTTTTCGCGAGCCGGACTTTCCCATATTATGGCAGTATCAGGATTGCATGTTGGATTTTTACTGTTTCCGTTCTGGCTGGTAATCCCATTCTTCTGGACCCTCAAGTATGGAAAACAGATCGGGATTACCCTGCTTATTATCACGCTATTTATATATGCCGGGCTTACAGATTTTTCTCCCTCCGTAACACGGGCTTCCTTAGTGGGAATACTGCTGGCTTATGGCAAGCTATTCCATAAAGTTCGCGACTCCAAAAATCTTACCGCCGTAGCAGCACTTATCATTCTGTTGATCAATCCTTCCGATCTGTTTTCTATTGGGTTTCAGCTCTCATTCGGAGCCGTTTACATTATTCTACTTACCGCTCCCGTTATTCAGCGCTGGCTGCCTCCCTGGATTCGATTCCGCTGGTACGGCAAGCCCATCATGATCATCATTATTTCATTTATTGTTCAAGTAGGCCTCTTTCCACTGCTTGCCTATTACTTTGGCGAATTTTCTCTCGTGGGACCTCTGGCGAATGCCTTAGTCATCCCTTTTCTGGGGATCGCCGTGCCTTTTGCACTGGTCGTACTTTTAATAACACCTTTTGCATCAGACATTGCCCAAACCCTGAACTATCCCGTCGATATTTTCCTGCAATGGTTGTATAGCTTTGTTGATTTTGCAGCCAGTCTACCCTGGAGCTGGGTTCAGGTCCACATTGATAGCCTGCTATTTTTCGGGATCTGGACTTCCATCATCTTTTTAATTGCCTCTCTTCCCATCCCCAAACTTCGGTGGAAGTTTTTAATCCTGCTTTTACTGGTTGGCTGTCTTCATCAGGGAAACAGGATTATTCAAAAATTTTCTCCTGCTACACTGAACCTTACATTTTTTGATGTGGGACAAGGTGATGCGGCACTCGTCACCACTCCTAATAATAAACACTTTTTAATTGATGCAGGCCGCTGGCAACCCAACTATAACAGTGCAAAATATATCATCATCCCTCATTTAAAAAAGCAAGGCATCAATAAACTGGATGCTGTTTTTCTCTCCCATCCGCATGCAGATCATATTGGGGGCATTCTGGAAATCATTGATTCTATTCCAGTGGATACGATTTATAATTCTGGCACAAACTATAATTCGCAGCTTTATAAAACATACAACCAAAAAGCTTTTGAGCATGATATCCCCATTAAATCCCTGCACGCCGGTGATGAAATTTATATCGATCCCGCGATGCGACTGTTTGTTTATGGTCCACAGAAATCTGTCTCTCAATCAAATGTCAACAACCGATCACTGGTTTTAGAACTAATTTATGGAGATACAGAATTTCTATTCATGGGGGATGCAGAACACAGACAAGAAGAAAATCTCCTGAAGCGCTACCCTAAATTGATTGACACTGACTTCCTTAAAGTGGGTCATCACGGCAGTAAAACCAGTTCGGGTTCTTTGCTCTTACAATCGACAACCCCTCAGATAGCGGTTGTCTCACTGGCGAAAAGCAACCGATTCGGACATCCCCATCAACAGGCATCCAGACGATTACATGAGCATATTCCCTCTCTTTACTTTACCAGCCTCGAAGGAGCAGTGCAATTTTATTCCAATGGCAAAAATATCTATAAACAATAATCCCTCTCAAACTTTCTAACACTCAACTCATGCTTTTGCTATACAGAAAAAGAGTTGGAATCTGACTACTAAAACTTTTTATTTATATGGTTTAAGAAAACATATATCGATTATAAGCAATTTTTATGTCCGAAAAGGAACGACCAAGCTTCGAACAGGCTTTACAAAGACTGGAAGACATCGTTAATCAACTTGAAGACGAGTCTATTTCACTGGAAAAATCTATTGATCTCTACGAAGAAGGAATTAAGCTATCTAAAATTTGCACAGAAACCCTTGAAGAAGCAGAGCTTCGCATCAAGAAAGTAGCGGATCAACATGACGATGACAACAAAAATGAATAACCCATTATGGAATTTGAAGAAGTAACTCCAGGTCCCCTTTTAGCAGAAATTGATTCGCCTGATGACCTAAAAAAATTAGATCCCGAACAGCTTGTGGACGTATGTGATGAGCTTCGGGATTTCATTATCGATACCGTCTCCATTCACGGCGGACATTTTGGAGCCAGCCTGGGCGTAGTAGAAATGACGGTAGCGCTACATTATGTATATGATACACCCAAAGATCTGTTGCTTTGGGATGTCGGTCACCAAGCATACGGCCATAAAATTTTAACCGGTCGACGTGATAATTTTCACACCAATCGAAAATATGGCGGACTTTCAGGATTTCCCAAACGAAGTGAAAGCGAATACGATACTTTTGGCGTAGGACATTCCAGCACCTCTATTTCTGCGGGACTCGGTATGGCTGTTGCCCGTGACCTTGATCAGAGTGATAAAAAAGTTGTCTCGGTTATTGGCGACGGAGCCATGACGGGCGGACTTGCTTACGAAGCCATGAATAATGCCGGGGTTATGAATTCTGACATCCTGGTCATTCTCAACGACAATAACATGTCCATTGATCCCAATGTGGGAGCAATGAAAGAATATCTAACCGAGATTACGACCAGCAAGACGTTCAACAAACTGCGTGACGAAATTTATGATATGCTGGGTCACTTTAAATCGGCTGGCGAAAAAATGAGAACCGTTGCATCACGTCTCGAAAAAGCTATTTCCTCCGCTATTACTCCGGGTGGATTATTTCAGGCATTAGGTTTTAAGTACTATGGCCCCGTAGACGGACACAATGTGGATGCCATGCGTCGCCATTTAGAAGATCTTAAAGATATTCCTGGCCCCAAACTCTTGCACGCTGTTACCGTTAAAGGAAAAGGGTTTGCTCCCGCCGAACGCGAACAGACCAAATGGCACGCGCAAAGCAGTCCGTTTGATAAAATTACCGGTAAACAGATCGACCCTGACACCTCTCCAAAACCACCGAAATACCAACACGTTTTCGGTGAGGCGGTTGTAGAACTTGCCGATAAAAACGAGGATATCGTAGGGATTACTCCGGCCATGCCCAGTGGATCGAGCTTATGGCCACTGATGAATAAATATCCCGATCGCGCTTTTGATGTCGGCATTGCAGAACAACACTCTATCACATTTGCAGCGGGATTGGCGGCGGAAGGTAAAAAAGCTTTTGCGGCTATTTATTCTACCTTTCTGCAGCGGGCCTATGACCAGGTAATTCACGATGTAGCCATTCAAAAGCTGCCGGTTGTGTTCTGTATTGATCGTGCCGGCTTGGTGGGCGCTGATGGACCAACCCATCACGGTTTGTATGACATCTCCTATCTCCGCAATGTGCCGAATATGATCGTTTCTTCTCCAATGAATGAGGAAGAGTTGCGCGACATGATGTACACTGCCTCAAAATATGATGAATGTGCCTGGGCTATTCGCTACCCCCGTGGACGCGCAACCGGCATGGACTATCCCGAAGGATTTAAGAATATGGAAATTGGCAAAGGCCAGAAATTGCGTGACGGTGACGAAATTGCCATTCTAAGTTTTGGCCCCTTTGGCAACTACGTAATGGAAGCTGCTGATGATCTATCCGAAGAAGGTATTAACGTTGGACATTTCAACATGCGTTTCGCCAAACCGCTGGATACGGATTTGATCGACGAAATCTGTCACACCTACGAGCGCATTATCACAATCGAAGATGGTACCAAGTTAGGTGGTTTCGGAAGTGCGGTAGTCGAGTATCTTGCTGACAAACCGCATCATATTCCTACAACTATCATGGGCGTTCCCGACCGCATTGTTGAGCACGGTACACAGGAAGAACTTCACGCCGAAGTTGAACTCGACCCCGAAGGCATCAAAAAGAAAGCGCGCGAAGTTCATGAATCTGCTTCGTTAAAAGCCTAACTGCTTACCACAACAGAATTTTTTGATCCTCAGGTTATTAGATATCCTGAAGGACTTTTAATTTTTTGTGTCAATGGCCTCAAACTCTGCCTCTTTTTCAAGCGCAGACTTTAATCTTCGTTCATACTCTTCGGCTGGTATTTCAATGCAGCCGAACTGTGCCAAATGCTCCGTCCAGAATTGCGTATCCCAAAGCTCAAAGCCCCCTTGTTTTAGGGCCTGATGCGTCCAATACAGTGCCACTTTTGAGGCTTCTTTAGCCCAGCCAAAAAGTGATTCTCCGAAAAAGACCGCTCCTAATGACACGCCATATTGACCGCCAACAAGCTCCCACTTCTTGTTATAAACGCTTACTGAATGCGCATGTCCCAACTCATGCAAACGACAGTACGATTCAATAATCTCATGAGATATCCACGTCGAATCGCGATCGGCGCACGCCTCCATCACCTGACGAAAATTGGAGTCAAACTTGATGTGGTAGTGGTGATTGCGGACGATCCGCCGCACGTTGGATGAGACATAAAAATTATCTATTGGTATTACCCCGCGTCGGCTTGAAGTATACCACTTGGCCTCCTCATCATCCCGGGAATCCGCCATCGGAAAAATCCCGTTGGCATAGGCATTGAGTAATTCTTGGGGATCGATCATTTATATTTTCATTTTATTACAAGATCCTGAAACAAGTTCAGGGATGACACTATTAGTTGCGCAACTGAACTACACAATCAAATGACAAAGTTAAAGCTTTTAATCAATATCCTTTTACTACGCACAAGACTCTGTAGAGCAACCTAAATCCCTCTTCTCCCGCCGAATACTCGGGACAGGCAAGTGGGACTTTCCAGACTAATTATTTCTAATAATTTTCTGCCTTAACAAAGAAGTTTTTTTCTTGGAAAAGCCTACCTGCGCGAAGCCGTGGCTTAGCTTCGGCGAAAGCAGGGAGGACAAGAATTTTGAACATCTAATAGAAACTACACTGCAAAAAAGTAGAATCATCACTGCCGATGGGAGAGCCCGGCGGAGGACTTAATGGTTCTGTCGGCATAAACATCTCACCCTTATCCTTAAATTGCTGGAGCGTTCGGTAACCGTACAGCAAAGAAGCAATGCGCTGTTCCTTTTCGGCCCTGTTCTCTGCCTCCTCACGCATCCATTCACGCAAAGCCTCAAGCTTAAAGTTAGTCACGGCACGCACTTGCGAAGAGGCGTTCTCATCCGCCGCCAAAGTCATCATCTGGTAAAGAACTACGTGATTGATAGTATTTTGTACAGCTCCCTGGTAGCTATCAGTAATCGATTTTTTCCACGTATTTTCAATGACTTCATCCAATAAATCACCCAGTCCCAGATTATCAATATTTTGTGCCTCAGACGCTACAAGTCGTGCTGCTCTATTGGTATTAAATAATAATTCAGCTGACATTGCAGCAGCGGTTTCAGCAGCTCCTAACGGATCAAAAGCAGGATCAGTGTGACTATTAAATAGCTCTCGCGAATCATAATAGCCGATGGGACGCGGTGGAATGAGTTCCACAATCCGCTGGGGCATTTTTAAAGCATCCACACTTAGTGTTTGTAACATAGCGTCCAGGGCCTCGCGCTGTGTTGAGTCAGCCACGGGCTCAGGTCCATGCTGATTATCCCCACGCAAATTATAGGTATAATCCAGTCCGCCAATAAGTTTTACCGTGCCTTCAATCTGATAACGATGATACAAATAAATCGGTACCAGCGCATCTTCAAGTTCTGCCATTGGTGTACCTTGTGGAATATTCGACTCAGAAAAGTTCTCCAACGCAATTTCACGTACATCCATAATATGATGGAGCTGATCCACCGCATCTTCGCCGTTATCCCACAAATGGGCTTTCGGATGCGCTCCGCCTTCCGGACGTGCATCCCGATCCGAGATAAACAGTAATCCCTCGTCAATTGCATCTTCAATCACGTTATTCAATGCAACTTCTTCATTCGGCAAACCAGATACATCTTTATATCCGTATTTTACCGCAACCTTATCCCATTCACCTATACCTATGTCGTAAGCCTCAGATAAATCAAGTGTACTGTCTTGGGTGATATTTACTTTGGGAGCGGGATAATCCATGACCGATGCACGGTCGTTTGTACTTGCTGCAAAATTATGGGCTAATCCTATCGTATGACCTACTTCGTGCGCCGATAACTGACGTATACGTGCCAGTGCCATCTCTAACATGGGATTATTTTCATCAAATGTTTTTCCCTCTTTGTATGGAGATAACAATCCTTCGGCAATCAGATAATCTTGTCGTACCCGAAGCGATCCCAGCAATACATGCCCCTTAATAATTTCTCCCGTACGGGGATCCACAACCGACGAGCCATACGACCATCCGCGCGTTGAGCGATGCACCCAGTTGATCATATTATAACGCACATCCATGGGATGCGCACTGTCCGGCAACACTTCTACACGAAAGGCATTCTTATATCCTGCCGCCTCAAAAGCCTCATTCCACCAGCGAGCTCCGTCCAACAATGCTCCACGTACCGGCTCCGGCGTTCCCGGATCCAGATAATAAACGATCGGCTCTACCGGCTCACTCATCTCCGCATCAGGATTTTTCTTTTTGAGTCGATGTTTTGTAATAAATCGTTTCGTGATAGGTTTCCCAATAGAAGTGCTGTAATCCTGGTAGCTGATGCCAAAATATCCGGCCCGGGGGTCAAAGGTTCGCGGCTCAAAATTATCATCCGGGAGGGCTACAAAAGAGTGATGCTGACGAACGGTAATCGCATTTGATGTGGGCGTCACCGAGCGAACCTGTCCGCCGGGATTATTACCCGTAAAGGTAAGAGTCGCCTCAAATTCCGTATTTTGGGGAAAGTTCATTGTGGCCTCACGATATAGAGCTGAACGATCTTTGTCTATGCTAAAATTACCTTCATCGCTCTGTTTTAATCGCTGACTCACCCCGTGAGCATCGCGCATCAGAAAATCCGTTGCATCAACAAGTACCGCGATCTCGTTCTGAGCAACAATTTCAAATCCCCACAACACCGATTGCGCAAACGCATCGCGCACCGACTGCTTTTCTTTGGGATTATCAGTTATCGCCCGGTAGGAATAGTTGGGCTGTACCATCAGCACTTTGGGGCCGCGCCGCTCAAATTTTACGATACGATCATCACCCAGCTGATTGCGATCGAGCCCGATATCATTAGACCCGACTCCAGCCGTAAGCGAATTGACATACAAAAACTCCGTATCAAACTTGTCGATCTCCAGCCATATTTTACCGGCAGTATCATCCCAGTAATAGGTAAAGTATCCCTCCTCTTTTTCGAGTCCCTGAGTTTTTTCGCTAATCGAAGAAAGATCTTGGGAAAATCCAGTTGCCGTAATAAATAGAAATGAAAAAAGTATAACAGATAGTTGCTTCATCGGTGCACTATTTTTGTTGGGAGTTAAAACCGTTGGTAAGTAACTGGTTTTCGTAGAAAGATTAAAACTCAATACATCTTTTAAGAAAATCCTATAACCACACAACTGAACTTTCTAACATCAAAACAGCAAGATAACAACTTTTCCTTGAGATGATTAAAAACTGAAAATACTAAGGCACCTGTATAATTTAATTCTTTGTCATCGCCCTCACAAAAACCGTGCGTTTCCCCCTTCGAAGGGGGACAGGGGGGATGATAGCTTTTTATCATAACCAATTACCAAAGGCAATAAAAAATGCCCGGCACTTTAAAAGTGCCGGGCATTTAACAAAAAGGTATTAAAGCAATTAATTATTACACTTCACCTTCATCATCGGCATATACTTTAGCCAGATCGTTAATCATCTCTTCGTCGATACCAGACGTAACAAACCCCCCATCATGATAGAGGTTCTGCATGGTAACTTTGCGCGTAAGATCTGAAAACAGCGTCACGCAATAGTCCGCACATTCGTCAGCGGTTGGGTTCCCCATTGGAGCAATTTTATCGGCGAAAGTATACATGCCGTCAAATCCTTTAATCCCTTTGCCTGCCGAGGTTCTGGTCGGAGCCTGCGAAACAGTATTCACACGGATTCCGCGGTCGGCCAGGCGGCTTCCATAATTGCGGGCAATACTTTCGAGCAGTGCTTTAGCATCATTCATATCACTATATTTTGAGAAAATGCGATGCGCACCGATATAAGAAAGTGCTATAATGCTTCCGCCTTCAGCCAAGATATCAGCTTCATCCGCATAGCGAATAACTTTATGCAGCGAAATTGCTGAAATATCCATCGTCTGTTGCATCCACTGGTAATTCAGTTCTTTATAATCTTGCTTTTTGCGCACATTAGGAGACATCCCAATGGCGTGGAGCATAAAATCGATCTTGCCGTGCTCCTCTTTTACATTCTGCATCAACTCCTCAATTTCATCTTCATTCGTTACATCGCAGGGAAAAACTTTAGCGCCCGTTTCATCGGATAGCTCATCAAGATCTCCAAATCGAAGAGCCACCGGGGCATTGGATAATGAAAACTCTGCGCCCTCTCGTTTACACGCCAATGCGATTCTCCAAGCTATGCTGCGCTCATCCAGTGCGCCAAAGATCAACCCTTTCTTTCCCTTAAGCAGTCCATATCCTTGTTGGTCAGCCATAAAATGATATCCTCAATTTCTTTGAATTCAATAGATTTCTGTGGGAAGATAATAAAAGAAACATAAAAACTGTCATTACATATTTTACCTAAACTCCTGCCATTATTTTAACAAATAATTCTGTTGATAACCCAATAAAATGTCCTTATTTTGCGTGACTCTTATTCCCATGCCGTATTCGGGAATACATTAATTGTTTTAAAGCTTAGATAGTTAGTAACATATGTTTCAAGATCTCTCATCAAAATTAGATAGCGCCTTTCAAAAGCTGAAAGGCGAAGCTAAGATTACCGACGTCAACATTGCGGAGACGGTGAGAGAAATACGTCGAGCCCTGCTCGATGCCGATGTGAACTACGAAGTTGCAAAAGAGTTCACGAACAAAGTTAAAGAACGTGCAATGGGCGAAGACGTGCTTAAGGCCGTTAATCCCGGTCAGCAGTTTACCAAGATTGTACATGATGAGCTGACTGACATTTTAGGTCAAGAGCGTGTAGATATCTCTGTTGCACACACGCCGCCCACGGTTATCTTGATTGCCGGGCTGCAAGGTTCCGGTAAGACAACCTTTAGTGCCAAGCTGGCTCGGTACTTGAAACAAGAAAACAATCGCAATCCTATTTTAGCAGCCGCCGACGTTTATCGTCCGGCAGCAATTGACCAGCTTAAAACGCTGGCTAATCAGATCGATGTTCCCGTCTATTCTATTGATCAGAAAGATGCAGTTCGTGCTGCAAAAGAGGCCGTTTCGATGGCCAAAAGCCTGGCGCTCGATACTGTTATTATTGATACGGCCGGGCGCATGCACGTAGATGAGAAGATGATGGACGAAGTGGCTGAAATAAAAGAAGCTGTTGAGCCACACGAAACACTGTTCATTGTTGACTCTATGACGGGACAAGATGCTGTAAATACAGCAAAAGAATTTAACGAAGTCATCAATTATGATGGTGTAGTATTAACCAAACTTGACGGTGATACCCGCGGCGGGGCGGCCCTTTCGATTAAGAAGGTGGTCCAAAAACCGATTAAGTTTGTAAGTACCGGCGAAAAGCTGGATGCTCTCTCTCCATTCTATCCTGAGCGGATGTCGAAGCGCATTCTCGGTATGGGTGATGTTGTATCACTCGTGGAGAAAGCACAGAAAGAATTTGATGAAGAAGAAGCACAAAAGCTGCAGAAAAAGATTAAGTCCGATGAGTTTGATCTCGACGACTTCTATCAGCAGCTGCAACAAGTAAAAGGCATGGGCAATATCCAGGATCTGGTCGGAATGATACCCGGTGCTGGAAAAGCCCTGCAAGAATCTGATACAGAAATTGATGAAGATTCCTTCAAGCCAATTGAAGCAATTATTTGCTCAATGACTCCGGAAGAGAAACATAATCCAGATATTCTAAATGCCACTCGAAAACGACGCATCGCCAAGGGTTCCGGGACTCGCGTTTCGGATATCAACGACCTGTTGAAACAGTTTGAACAGATGAAGAAGATGATGAAGTCGTTCTCCGGCATGGGTAAAATGGGCAAATTAATGCAAGGCATGAAAGGAATGAAAGGAAATTTACCATTTGGTTAACACCATTGATGCCGACTGTTTAGCCCAGTCCGGCATCTTTTATATAAAAAATATATTGCGCAAGATTCCGACAATATCCTCTATCAGAAATCAACGCAAATTTAAAATTATAACTAAGGAGATAATCCATTGTTAAGAATAAGATTACAACGTAGAGGTCGAAAAAAGCGACCGATCCATCACATTGTCGTTGCGGATAACCGTAAACCCAGAGATGGTCGTATTATTGAAGACTTAGGTCGTTTTGATAACGTAACCCCTAAAAATCAGCTCGATTTAAATCGTGAGCGTGCGCTCCATTGGTTAAAACAAGGAGCTCAGCCCACCGATACCGTTCGTTCTATTTTCAAGGACGAAGGGATCATGTACGAAATGCACCTGATTCGCTGGGGTAAGTCGGAAGAAGAAATTGAAGAAGCTCTTACTGAATGGCGTGAGCGTCGTGAGGAAAAGGAAAAAGAAGTTCCTACGCGCAAAGAACGTCAGCAGGCACTCTTGGAAGCCGAGGAGAAAGAATTCCAAAAGCAGCTTAAGAAGAAAGCTGAAGAAGCGGCTAAAGAAAAAGCCAAGCAAGAAGCGCTTGCTTCTGACGAAGATGATGAAGAAGAGGAAGCAAAAGCCGAGGCTGATGAAGAAGCAGCAGCTGAAGAGGACGATCAGCAAGAAGCTGAGGCACAAGAAGAAACGGCCGATGAGGAAGTTAAAGAAGAAGCCGCTGACAAAGAAGAGACTAAAGACGTCGAAGCTGAAGAGGATGAGTCTGATCAAGACGATTCTGAAGAAAAAGCTGAAGCTCAGGAAGAAGAGTCTGACGAGGACGAATCTGATGAAGAGCAAGTTGAAGTCAAGGAAGAAGACACCCCTGAAGAAGAGGTTGAAGCATCTGATGACGGAGAAGAGGAAGACGAAGATACTGAAGACGCTGCCGATGAGGATGAAGAAGAATCAAAAGCAGAAGGACAAGTATCTACTGATATGTTAGCCAAAGAGGCTATCGAACATATCGAAAATACACCTCTTGATGAGCTTGAAGGTTTTGTCCCTGAAGACGAAGATCGGGTAACCGTTCAGCGTGCTTTGGACGACAAGAAAGAAGATAATTAAATAAAGATAGATACCATCTTTAAGATGGAGTCTATCAGCAGAACAGATGCTGGAACCAATTGAAAACCAGTACAAAAAGATCGGGTATATTTCCCGATCGCACGGCGTACAGGGAGAAGTATTAATCATTCCCGACGTTTACGCGCCAACACTTTTTGATGCTCTTGACCTGGTACGTATTGAAACGGCCAGAGGGGATTTAGTCCCCGCTCGTATTGAGTCGGTTCGGGTGCAAGAAAAACACAACCGGCTTTCGTTCTTTGTAAAATTTGAACACGTAACGGATCGCACGCAGGCCGAGAACCTCAAAAACTCTTCGGTCTTTGCCGATCGCGAAATCGTTGAATCACTGCTTGATACGGATGCACGGCCACTGGATCTGACATCCTTTGCAATAATAAGCGATGAACAATCCATTGGTGAAGTAGAAGAAATGCTGGAGAACCCGGCACATCCGATACTTCAAGTAGTCACAGACAAACAAGAGCAGTTGCTCATCCCACTTGTAGATGAGTATATTGCCGATATTGATGAGGAATCAAAGCAAATTCAATGCAAAAATCTGGAACAACTGAAAGGTATATAGCATGATGCGCATTGATATTATATCGGCCGTTCCGCAGCTCTTGGAGAGCCCGCTGAAGCATAGTATTGTGGGCAACGCTCAGGATGAAGGATTGGTTGAAATCCATAGCCATGATCTGCGTGACTATACCGAGGACAAGCATAACAAGGTCGACGATTATCCCTATGGCGGCGGTGCCGGCATGGTGTTAACACCACAGCCGATTTTTTCTTGCATTGAACACCTACAAAGCCAGCGGGATTATGATGAAATTATTTTTACGGCTCCAAACGGCAAGCCGTTTAAACAGGAAGACGCCAACAGGCTGTCGACCGATAAAAACCTCATTTTTCTATGCGGTCACTACAAAGGTGTCGATCAGCGTGTAATAGATTCATTAATCACCAAGACATACAGCATTGGCGATTATGTACTTTCGGGCGGTGAACTGCCGGCTCTTGTGATGGTTGATTCCATTGTACGGGTTTTGCCCGGTGTTTTAGGCGACTCTGAAAGTGCGCTAACGGACTCTTTCCAAAATGAGAACTTGCTGGAAGGACCTGTTTATACGCGTCCCGCTGAATTTAAGGGGCTGGAAGTGCCAAAAGTGCTGCGATCAGGTGATCATCAAAAAGTGAAGGAATGGCGACATCAACAGTCGCTTGAGCGTACGAAGGAAGTACGTCCGGATATTTACAAGAAATTTCGAAACGAACAGTAGTAAGGTAACATTATGGATAAGTTAAAATTAGCAGAACAGACATTAATTGACGATGAGTATCCCGAGTTTAAAACCGGTGATACTGTTATTGTTCACTATCGCGTTCGCGAAGGCGACAAGGAGCGAATCCAGAAGTTTGAAGGACTCGTGATTTCTCGCCGCGGAACCGGTGCCAACCAGACATTTATGGTTCGTAAAATTTCCGCAGGGAATATCGGTGTTGAGCGTATTTTTCCGCTCCACTCTCCTTTTGTAGCCAAAATTGAGCTGAAGCGACAAGGTGATATTAAACGCTCCAAGCTCTATTATCTGCGCGACAGACAAGGAAAATCTGCCCGTATTAAAGAGAAAGATCAGAACCGAGATGAGGTTCGTGAACTGAACCGTGAGGCAGAAGCAAAAGCTGCTGCCAAAAAAGCACAAAACGCTGACGAAGAAGAGTAAGCTTTCTTCGTCTTGGTGTTTATTTTTATTAGTCTGATCTACAGATAAACAGATTGAAATTAGGAAGTCATTCTATTCCTGTAGTGGGATGGAATGGCTTTTTTATTTGTTTCCCAATAGAGCTTCTTGCCAAATAGCTTCTACTATCTGTAAACAAAGATCTCTCACTACGTTCGAGATGACACATGATTTTAATATTAAGTAATCGTCATTTCAATCTGCGAGAGAAACCTATATTTAATACGAATTAAATGAAGGGGTTAGCAAATCGCTCTTCGCAAATCTATTCCTTCATAGCCTCATAAACGGTCATAGGTGGAATATTTCGCCACTCCCAAGAGGTTTTTACGTCGCCAAAGGTATCCCGAAGGGGATCTTCGAGATGCCCTGATGTTTGGTAGGCCAAGAACTCTCCGCCATCGCGCAAGAGCTTATAACTTTGGTCGAGTATAGACGATTTGACTTCTGTATCCAAAAAAGAAAAAGGGATACCTGAAATAATAAAATCTACTTGCCCATTAATATTCTCGGGCAATAATTCGGTTACATATTCTACGCTCTGATTGTAGAACATGGTCCGAGGATCATCGATCTGTTGCAGTTTCTCAAACAAGTTCTCGTTGGTTTCAAAGAGATGCAGTTGAGAATTGGGGGTCATATGATCAAGCAAATAATGGGCAAATACGCCCGCACCGGCACCATATTCTACTATGGTGATATCTTGCGAAAAGTCGATGGGCCGACAGACCGTACGCACGCAAAAGCGTGAAGTGGGCGTCACCGAAGCAACATCTTTGTCTTTAAAAAAACTTTTGAGGTATGCTAACGTACTCATATTTGGGTATTGGTTAATTGTTATTGGTTATTAGAACTTCCAATCAACTAAGAACCAATAACTGATAAATTAATCTAATTCATTTTCTAATTGTTCTATTTGATCCCGAATACGAGCCGCTTCCTCGAACTCCATATTCTGCGCGGCCGTGTACATTGAGTCACGAAGATATTCCAAAAACTCTTCTTTGTCATCGAAAGTAACTTCGTTCATCGCAGGATTGGCCTTGTACTTAATACCATCGTCAGCCACTTTCACCACTTCAAGCGGATCCTCTTCGTCCCCATCCCGATCATCCAGATCAAAGTCTTTGTTAGAAATAAGCGCTGGATCGACCAGTGGCTTGAGTTCTTTTTCAATCGTTTTAGGCGTGATGCCGTGCTCTTCGTTAAATTCTTTCTGAATCTTACGACGACGCTCAGTTTCGTCGATTACCGTCTGCATGCTGTCTGTAATCTTATCAGCGTACATGATCGCTTTCCCATCGACGTTTCGCGCCGCACGACCAATTATCTGAAATAGGGATGTTTCTGATCGTAGAAATCCTTCTTTGTCGGCATCCAAAATGGCTACCAAACTGAGCTCGGGAATATCGATCCCCTCCCGCAGCAGGTTAATACCTACAAGCACGTCGAAGTCGCCACGACGGAATTTAAAGAGCACTTCTACCCGCTCCATGGCATTAAGCTCGCTGTGCATATAAGCAGCTGAAATACCAACGCTTTTGAGATATTCGCTGAGCTCTTCACTCAATCGCTTAGTTAGCGTAATGCATAGCACACGGTCTCCTTTGGCAACGCGCTCCTGAATTTGCTCCAGCAGATCGTCAATCTGATTATCCACGGGACGTACTTCAATTTCGGGCTCCATAAGTCCGGTCGGACGCACAATCTGTTCAACAAATACGCCTCCGCTTTTTTCAAGCTCATAGTCACTTGGGGTAGCACTCACAAAAATAGCCTGGTTCGTAACCTCTTCCCATTCCTCAAAAGTAAGTGGACGGTTGTCCATAGCTGATGGCAGTCTAAAGCCATTCTCTACCAACTCAATCTTACGGGATCGGTCTCCACCGTACATCGCCGAAATCTGAGGTACGGTCTGATGACTCTCATCCACAACGAGCAAAAAGTCATCCGGGAAATAATCGAACAAGCAATACGGACGTTCCCCCGGCTTTCGGTTACTTAGGTAACGGGAATAATTTTCAATACCAGAACAGTATCCAATCTCCTGCATCATCTCAATATCGAAGAGTGTTCGCTGCTCCAGTCGTTTGGCCTCCAGATGTTTTCCCTCATCGTTAAGAGTCCCTATGCGCCAGTGCAACTCATCCCGAATTTGCTCAATCGCTTCCTGAAGTCGATCTTCGGTGGTTACATAGTGTGATGCGGGAAAAATTCGAAACTCATCTACCGTATCCAGCACATCTCCACTTTCCGGCTCAACGATCTCCATCTTTTCGATTTCATCGCCCCAAAAGTGAATACGGAGTCCATGTTCGGCATAGGCCGGATAGAGATCTACAACATCCCCGCGCACCCGAAACGTCCCGCGCTCAAATTCGCGATCATTCCGCGTATAGTGCAGATCTACAAGATCGTAAAGCAATTTGTTTCTCGGGACTTCCGTGCCCGTTTCCAAGTTAATAATCAGTTTTTCATACTCAGACGGTGATCCAATACCGTAAATACAACTCACTGATGAAACAATAATTACATCGCGGCGCCCGGAAAGCAATGAGCTGGTGGCCCGGAGCCGAAGTCGCTGGATTTCATCGTTAATTGACAGATCCTTTTCGATGTATTTATCCTGCGAGGAAAGATAAGCTTCCGGCTGATAGTAATCATAATAGGAGATGAAAAACTCAACACGGTTATCCGGGAAAAAATCACTGAGCTCGCGATACAGCTGTGCGGCCAGTGTTTTATTGTGACTCATCACCAGCGTTGGCTTTTCAACCTCGTCAATCACGCCAGATACCGTTCGGGTTTTTCCCGAGCCCGTAATACCAAGCAGGGTCTGGTATTTATCACCGTTTTCAACACCTTCCACCAACTGTTCAATAGCTTCGGGTTGGTCTCCGGCCGGTGGCCAGGGAGATTGTAAATCAAAATGGGACATGTATTTTACTTAATTCTTAGATTTAAACCCTCGAGGTTTCAAAAAGGGCCAAAAAATTACACATGAATAACTTCTGTCAAACCCCAAGGGGTTTACTTGATTTCTATTCACATTTTTATAAAACGAAAACAGCGCTAAATCATTCTGTTAAAATCCCATATTTTTCGGGGAATTAACAGTAAAGCTTCTATTTAATTTCCAACCGCCAACTCGTTGTTAAATCTATCGATAAATTTATTTCATGCTCAATAAATTTGTATTTTAGCCCGCTCCAGCTGCTGAAATAAGTTCAGTACCATATTGTAGTTTACAGATCAATAGTTTATGACTCCAAAAGAAAAGAAACTTGGTCCACAACGTAATCGTATTGATGAAATAGATTCTAAGCTCTTGGAGCTTCTGGCCGAGCGGCGAGGGATTGTGCACGAAGTTATCGACAAAAAAATAAAAAATCAGTTGCCAATTTTCGCTCCCAAACGGGAAGACGAAAAAACGGAAAAATTTCGCAAAATGGCCGCCGATCATGATCTCGACCCCGACTGGGCCGAGGATTTTTTGCGAATGATTATGGCTTCTTCGCGTGCCAGTCAATCTTCGAACGAGTTTCCACGAGCTACCGAAGACCCAAAACACATACTTATTGTCGGAGCCAAGGGGGGCATGGGAAGTTTATATGCACGCATTATCGAGCAAACCGGTCATAACGTTTATAAGATCGATAAACACAACTGGCACGAACTCGAAGAAATTGTACCTAAGCTTGATCTGGCTATCGTTTCTGTTCCTATTAATGTAACCGTGGATGTCATTGAGCGATTAGCGCCCAAACTTAATAATAATACCATCCTCGCTGACTTTACCAGCAATAAAACTGATCCTATAGAGGCTATGAAGCAGGCGCATGACGGACCTGTTTTGGGATTACACCCCATGCACGGGCCCGACGTTGATAACCTCTCCAAACAGCTGATGGTTGCTTGTCCGGTACGAAATGCCGAGGCTTCGCAGTGGGTTATTGAACAATCCAAATTATGGGGCATGCGCGTAGTTGAAGCCGACGCCGAAAAGCATGATCACGTGATGCACATGGTACAGGGTCTGCGGCACTTTGTAGCGCTCACACACGGATCTTTCATGAAAACCTACGACCTGAAACCGCAGGATATTCTGGATTATTCTTCGCCTATCTACCGCGCCGAGTTGATGATGACGGGACGTATTTTTGCCCAGAGTGCCGAACTGTATGCTGATATCGTTTTTGCCAACGAAGAGCGTCGGGAGCTACTGCTTAACTTTATTGAACACAACGAAAAGCTGGCCCAGATGGTCAAAAATGATGACAAGAAAGGATTTATTAAAGAGTTTGAGTCAGTAACTGATTTCTTTGGCAAATTTGCCTCACAAGCGCTAAAGGAAAGCGGATACCTTATCAATCGACTGGCAGATCGTTTTGCTTAGTACTTTTTTTAGGTATAGTAACCCTGAATTCAGATCCCTTACCCGGCTCGCTTTCAACAGTTAGTTCTCCATTATGCATCTTCACAAACTCCTTGCAAAGTAGTAATCCCAAGCCAGTCCCTTTTTCATTATCAGTTCCTTCCCTTTTGGGACGTTTTTCAGGATTAAAAATATTCTGCCGTACTTCTTCAGGCATTCCCATTCCTTCATCCCTGACGGTGACGCTTCTTATGTCATCCGTAGAATCGACCTGAATGAATATGCGGCCTTCAGAATCAGAAAATTTAATAGCATTAGATATTAGGTTCCTAAAAACTGTAGAAATCATCTGTCTATCAGCTTCTATCATTGTATTCTCCGATTCAAATTCAATATCAACCTGCTTTTTTCTTGCCTTTACTTCATAGAGCCCAATGCTTTCCTCAATACATTCTGAAAGCGAAAATTTTGTGGAATCTAAATCTAAAAGATCTGTCTGCATGCGAGTCCACATCAGAAGATTTTCCAGTATTTGATTTGCTGCATGTGAAGATTGATAAATCAGAGAAATATTTTCCTTTATATCTTTATCTACCTCATGCCGGGCAATGTCCTCTTGCAGGATATCCGCGATACCCGAAATTCCAAACAGTGCACCCTTCAAATCGTGGGCAATAATTGAGTAGAGCTTATCTTTCGTTTCTGACAGTTGCTGAAGCTCTTGCTGCTGCTGAACAATTTGATCCCGGGCTTTCTTTAAGCTTAGGTGCGTATCGATGCGCGCCAGCAATTCTCCACTATTAAACGGCTTTGTTACATAATCGGCCCCACCGAGATTTAATCCCTTAATTATATCCTCCTCTTCGGATCGGGCCGTTAAAAAGATCACCGGAATTTCTTCAAGTTTATTATCCGCTTTCAGCTCTTGGCATACCTCATATCCCGATTTTTCAGGCATCATTATATCCAATAAGATCAAATCCGGCATATGCTTTTTCGCTGCTCTTACTACTTGGTCGCCCTTGGTAACCGCGACAACCTGATACCCCTTATTATCCAAAATTTTACCAAGCAACTGGATATTCTTTGGAACATCATCAACAATCAGAATTAAAGAATCGCCATTTTTTTTGTTGTCAGTATTTTTCATAAGCCACTCCCTAAATTAGAAATGGATAATACAATCCATATGAACTTCAAACTACTTTTTAAGATCTTCAATCAGCTGAGGATATTTATTAGTTGCCAAATTCCGTATTTGCTCGATATCAAATAAATCAATTGCCGATTCAAGATTATTATTAAATTGAACGAGTTGCTCCGCCGCAAATCTTTCTTCGATAGTTCTCATTTTTTTGAGTAATTCCCTGTATTGATCCATCATTATCGAATCCGTATCCAATGCTGCAACAATACCGGAAATATCACCTTTCAATTTTTTAAGCAGTTTCTCTTTTTTCTCTTTACTGATGGCTTGACCGGAGGATTTTTTCATCTTTTCCCCATCTTTTTTCAAGTTCAGTTTTTTATCTCCCCCCTCCTGTAAACCGACATATTTTGCCAGCTCCTGTAAAATCTGAGAGCGGTTAACTGGTTTCCTAAGATATCCGTCAAACCAATCCTCCCCCTTTGCCTCATTATGAAAATCAAAGGCAGAAGCAGTCAGCGCAACGATAGGCAGTGATTTCCTCTGTTGTTTTATCTGGCTCATCGCTTCGATCCCATCCATCTGAGCCATTTTGATATCCATGAAAATAAGATCCAGATTTTCTTTAGAGGCTATATCCACAGCTTCAACTCCATTTTGGGCTTCCAAAACCTCTATAGGATATTCTTTCAAAAACTCAGTAACCAGTCTGCGATTCAGCTGTATATCATCGACAATAAGAATTCTTCCTTTTTTCAGGGATATATCATAATCTTTATCTGTATCCTCCTGTTCCTCCTCCAGCATGGTGGCAATGGAAACATCAGGAATAAAAACAGTGAAAGTGCTGCCTCCATCCTTTTCGCTCTCTACCTCAATAGAACCGTTCATAAGCTTCGCAAGTCGACTGGAGATTGCCAGCCCCAAACCGGTACCACCAAATTCGTCTGATATGGAATAATCTTCCTGTTCGAATTCACGGAATATCGCTTCCTGCTTGTCTTCAGATATACCCTTGCCCGTATCTTTAATATATACTTCCAAGTTTATCCGGCTTTCAATTTCATTAAGCTCTTCTGATCGCACTCCAATTTCAACAAATCCCTGCTGAGTAAATTTTACCGCATTCCCAACAAGATTAAGTAATATCTGGCGAAGTTTCGTCTCATCCATCAGCAAAGAAGCGGGTAAATCATCATCAATATTCAGGCGCATTTGCAATCCCTTGTCTCCAGCCTTTAGCGAAAACATACTTTGAATCTCATCCAGGACACGCTCAACATCAATCGGCCGGATATCAACACCCTTTTTGCCCGCTTCTATTTTCGAAAGATCCAATACATCATTGATCAGCTTCAGCAGATTTTGCCCGCTCTTGCGAATATTTTCGACATATTCTTTCTCAAGATCGCTGTCCACCAATTCCTTCATCATATCAGCAAATCCCAGAATGGAATTCATCGGAGTTCGGATTTCATGACTCATATTCGCGATAAACTGGCTCTTAGCCCTATTCGCTTCTTCTGCTTTTTCTTTTGCATCAGTAAGCTCCCGTTCTAACTCTTTGCGCTCATTAATATCCCTGCCAATGATATACAGCAGACCGGATTCTTCATCAAAGGTTGCGGTCCAAGCCACCCAGCAAAGAGTGCCGTCTTTGCGTCGTAAACGGTTTTCAAAATCTACTACCACCTCCTGTTCACCGGTAGCTAACTTTTCGATCTCCTTCATCGTCGGCTCGACATCATCAGGATGAATTAATTCGGTGAACGGATCGCTCAACAGTTTCTCTTCGGAATATCCCAACACTTCTTCAAAATGGGAATTGATCTCTTTAAAATAACCATCGGGAGTAGCCGTACACATTAGATTAAGGGGCAGGGAATAAAATTTCTGGATTTCCCGGTCAGACTCCTTGCGTTCAGCTATATCTCTAACCACTCCCAGATAACCGACCACTTTTCCGCTGTCATTTTTTATTTTCTTCAAAACGGTTTCGGCATCAAGAATACCTCCATCTTTCTTTTTATAGCGGGTTTCGAAGGTTACAGAACCATTATTTGAATTATCGAAAAAAGATTTATCATCTCTCTTTTCAAAATCCGCTGGATTTACATGGAAGTGCTTTACCGATTCCCCTATTAATTCCGACGCCTTATATCCCAGTATCCTTTCCGCTACCTTATTTACGCCCACGATATTAAAATCAAGATCTTCTACAACAACAATATCAGGAAAGGAATCCAAAATATAGTCGAGGGGGGCCCCTTTTTTAGATAAAAAATGTACTAAGTCAGTATCTAAATCTTCTTCCCATTTCATACAAATACATTTTGAACCAAATTTACCTAATAAACAATATATTAAAAATTTCTAACATTATTTTAGGTGCGGGCAACTTTATATGGCATTTCATTATAGCTGAGGGGCTTTTTTTAGAAACCATAACGTTTTCTATTTAAAGAAAACTGGCAATTTCTTCGAGTGACTTCTTTGAAATATCCGGTACTTTCACATCCTCTTTAGGATATCCGACTACCAACAACAAAAACGGTCGCTCATTCTCGGGCCGATCTAAAATATCATTCAGGAAACCCATAGGGCTGGGTGTATGGGTAAGGGATGCCAGACCCGCTTTGTGAATAGCTGTTATTAATATCCCCGTTGCAATTCCAACCGATTCTTTAACATAGTAATGCTTTTCCTTTTCACCGTTCTCTTTGATACCATAACGCTGTGAAAATATAGCAATAAGATAGGGTGCCTCTTCCAGAAAGGGTTTATCAGCATCAGTACCAAGCGGAGCCAACGCCTCCAGCCATTCATCTGTAGCTCTGTTCTCGTAAAATTCTCGCTCCTCCTCTTCCGCAGCCTCACGAATTTCCTTTTTAACTTCGGGATTACTGACAACCGCAAAATGCCACGGTTGTTTATTCGCTCCATTCGGCGCTGTTCCGGCTGCTCGAATACAATCTTTAATTATTTCTTTCGGCACTTCTCGGTTCGAAAAGTCCCGCACCGTCCTTCGTCGTTTCATATCCCCATAAAAAGATCGAGCACGCTCACGCATCTCTTCAACGGGATACTCTTTGTAATCCGAATGTTCAATAAATTTATTTTCACTCATGATGTTCAAACTTTCATTCGAGAACCTTACAACCAACAAGATCAGAATGGTCCTGCACCTTCTTGCCCGACTTAACATTCCGCAACAACCATAAAATTAATATATCACCACTGGCAGCAAGAGTAAAAAAGAAGCCAAACCCCAGCAGCCATCCATTTCGAAAGATAAGCGCAAGCAGATAGGGAACAATACCTAACACAATACCCGGCATAGCCACGCCCCAGCGATAATTACTTACTTCCACCGGCTCGGGACAGTGTACATAAGGCGTTAGTACTTTCCATTTAAAACCAAAATGAATCTTTTTCCAGGGAATATCATCGAGCCACCACCAGCTTACTGCATGAATAAATTCATGTACCGTAATCCCTATAAAAATTATAATCAAAAAGAACAATGGATTGCCAAGTCCCTGAATGATATCTAATCCAAAAGACGACCACCCGTAAAGTAATCCATAGGGTACATAATATCCGACAATAATGGGGATATAGACCAGCAATGAATACATGTTCGCCTCTAAAAAAGATAGCGTATATTTTTTCATATGCTTTTACTACTTCAGTGTTGACTCGTTTGCTGTCCAATATTAAAAAACCATACACAGAAAACTTATCGCCAATACGGTTCTTATTACTTTGTTCTTTTTAGGATGTTTTAGTTAACGCCAAATTAGTAAAGTTTTAATCATAGTTTCCAACACCTTTTTCAGTTTCCAAGAATTGCATCCACTTCACCTCCCTTTGCAGTCGCTCCTGATAACGGTTACGCAGTTGCAACTCCTTTAACTGCTCTATAAACTGCTCAGCCAGATCCACTTTATTTCGATATGCCAAGTGATGAATTAGTTGCTGATAATCATCAAAGTATTTTGGATCCAGCGATTCCTTCAATAATTGATTAGCGTACTGTCCCATCTTCTGCCACTGTTCCTGTTCGATTGCCCTGCGTATACTTCGAACCTTTGTCCGGTGAAGGGCTTCATCAAACGAAGCAGAATCAGGCAAATTATTGTTATACGTCATCTGTCGATAAATCTGCCATTGACGGCGATCTTTTCGCGTTACCAGAGCAGCTTTTAGGAGAGAATCAGGATTTTCTTCAAACAACTTCTGTCCTTTTAATAAATATTTATCCGCCTCCTCCCAATTTCCGGTCATGGCAAAAGCATCTGCATACAGCAACTGCAAATCTACGGTTGTATCGCGAAGGGAAGCCTCTTCTTGAACTTTTTGAGGTTGACCACTTATCAAATTTTGATAGCTCCACTCGGTCTTTATCGGCTCTGCGCTATCCGCTTCAACTAAGGCCTGGTCTAAAAATTGCAACGCCCGTGCTGTATCTCTGTTCGCCAGTGAGAAGCGATAGTTATCATACGCAGTAGCAAAATCAGACACTACATGCGGACATTCTTTTTCAAACAGCGATCGCATCCCAAAAATACGCCGCGCAACCTGTTGATCGATAGAATCCGCTTCAACGGTGTCCAACACAGCATGCCATTCATTTGCCAATGTCTGCCAGTCCGTTTGATACGAGTCTTGTAAATTTCCAGTCCCATATGCTTTCTTTAAATATTCTATAGGATAATTCTGCATCAGAAACCATACAAACGATCCGCTTGTGGTATAGTTCACGCCCGAACGCCCGCCGTAAAAGCCCCAAAACGAAAACGCCTTTTGCAATTCTTCTGCAGTAGGATACGGCTTTTCGGATACCACCATTTGATGTATCGTTGAAGTCGATGAGGAACCTCCGTCAATAGCTACGGCAATGCCCTCAATCAAACCGATACTCCAGCTGGCGTTAAACCAGTTGCCAAACTGTTTGGCCATCACATGCACCAGCTCGTGTTTTAAGCTGTTAGCAATTTGCTCCTTGGCAATATGCAGTTGATCCTGCTCCAGCCATACCGGCACATAGCTGGTAAACTTGGCACCTACCAACTGCTTTTTCTGCCAGGGATGTCCGTATAAATAGCTTTCGATTTTATTAGTTGTATCTCTCTCAGGCAGTACAAGCTGACTGGAAATCTGATCAAAATAGAACTCGTGCTCTTTCGCCAGTAAATCGATTTCGTAATCACTGTAAAGACGCTGATCGTAATACAGTTCAAAATGCTCGGTGGACTGATGCCCACCCAAAACCTTTTGAAGATGAGATCGCGGAGAGTTAACACCAAACTCGGTTAATTGCGTATAACTAATCAAAATCGCGACCATCGAAAACCCCACAATCCATCTTGTATATCGCTCTTTATCCAAAACCGGAATGTGCCAGAGAAGGATAGCCCACAACAACGTCAGCATGCGAAAAAAGACGGTTACTCCATTTACTTTCACGACCTCATCATAAATCGGTCCCGGCCAGCCACCCCACACGTGATTAAAAAAATACACCTGAGGATAAGTCAACAATTCAATCAACAGAATACCAACGCCAACAAATAATAGAATGCCAACCGTTACCACCTTCGCATATGGTATTTTTAAACTGCGGGTTAGTCGACCGATAGCATATCCGAAGAACACGCTGGGCAGGGGAAATAGTAACCAGAATGCCAGTCCGTGAATACTGAAACAGCCCGTAAATAAAGCATTTACAAGTAATGGCAAACCAACCAAAAACAGGTAGCCGGTAATTCTAAGGGCAGCATAAAAATCTCTTTCTGTTGATTGGCTGCTTGCATAGATTCCGGCCCAAAAACATCCCACTAAAGAAACAAGTATAGCTGACTCGATGTGAAAATCACCAACCAGTGGGATAAAAAGTAGGGCAATCCCAGCAATGACGGGTATATAAAGTGTCTGCCACTTATGTGTTGTCCAGCTATTCATAAAACTTAATGTAAGGGGCAGAAGTGAAATGGCAAAAGTGAAACAGAACAGTCGTTTCACTTTTCATGCTTGCTATTTCACTCAACGCAAGCACGCCCAATATACCCAGTAGATCAACAGAAATTGTAACGGAAGCCGGGCAACAGTTACCATGCTGTATAATGAAGTGTATCCTGATTTCTGAACGGATTCGACTGTCATGTTGATATTGGCAGGGAATACGGCAATCAGCAGCAAAATGAGTCCCCAGCCCGCCCATAATTGTGTCTTTTCAAAGAGGATTGCCAATCCACCGAGTATCTCTGCTGCTCCACTAATATACACCATCGAAAGATGATAGGGAATGTAATCCGGCATGATACTGGCAAAAACCTTCGGCTTTACAAAATGGAGTATTCCTGTTAGTAAAAACAGCGCAGCAAGTATATAACGATGAACTTCTGGTGATATCCCCATATTATTTCTGGAATAATGTGGAAAGCACAAACCATATATTTTCTTTTCGCTCCATCAGACGGCGCTTAAAATAAGGGAACCACATCGTACCAAAAGGCACATAAATTCGCGCATTGTATCCATCGGAAACAAATTCTTCCATCGTTCCCTGGCGCAGTCCATAGAGCATCTGAAATTCAAATCGGGATTCTCCAATATCGTTTTCCTCAGTATACTCTTTAGTCCAATTTATCAACTCATCATCATGCGTGGCAATGCGCGGATAAGGGGTTTTTCCCAATAACACTTTCGCGTATTCTTTGAACGCCTCGCGGATGTCATCCATATTTTGTAGGGCGATATCTTTGGGCTCTTTATAAGCCCCCTTGCAAAGCCGCACATCGGCACCCATTTCGGCCAACTCCTCGATGTCTTCTTTAGTACGATGCAGATAGGCCTGAATTACAATACCTACGTGCTTGCCATATTCTTGAAAGGCTTCCTTAAAAATATCGATGGTCATCTGGGTATAATCGGAACCTTCCATATCAATGCGGACAAACTGATCGTTCTCGCGGGCAACATCGAGCAATCTAAACAGGTTATCTTTGCAGTAATTGCGGTCTATATCCAATCCCATCATGGTAAGTTTGATTGATATCGTGCTGTCCAATTCCGACTCATCAATATCATTCAGAAGCTGTATATAGTTTTCGACGGTCTCATCCGCAGTTTGCCGATCTTCTACGTTTTCGCCCAGCAAATCGAGGGTTATCTTTATCCCTTTTTCATTCAGCGCTTTAACTTTCGGTTTAGCCTGATCAAAAGATTCTCCCGCCACAAATCGCTTGGCAAGCACAAATGGTAATTTCATAAATAACTTTCATTTTATCCTATTTCTAAGCTGTCTGAAAATAATGAATTGATAGCAGCTCTCCTACCTCCAAACCCTTTGCTGCCAATTCTATAATTTCTGAAACTCTTTGTGAATTAATATCGTATCACAAAACTGTGATTCTATAAAATAAAATTTAACGAGGAGGACTTATGACTGCCCGAAATATATACATAACCAAGGTTTTACTTGCACTAACCTTTTCACTTATTCTTAGCCTTCTTTTAGTGAGTGCCTCAGTTGCTTCAGCTAACCTTGGGTCACTCGATCAAGATGATCCTTACCGTACAGAAGAATTTAACGTTAATGCTCCCGGAGAGCTTCAAGTTCGTACTTCGGGCGGACATATAACCGTCGAGGGCTCAAAATCTAACTCAGTTCATGTTGAGATGTACGTCCGCAAGGATGGCAAAAATCTTAGCCCAGACGATATCAGCCTTGATCAATGGGAGATTGATATTTCACAATCCGGAAATTCTGTTAAGGCCATTGCTAAGTATAAAAAAAGCAACAGCTGGTCTTCATGGAATAATGAACGCCCGTCTATTTCATTTGTGGTATTTGTCCCAAAGGAGATGAGTACTGACCTCAAAACAAGCGGCGGTCATATTGATTCCAAGAACCTTGAAGGAGATCAAACCATTACCACAAGCGGCGGGCATTTAAACTTGGCAAATCTAAAAGGTGTAATTCAAGCCAAAACCTCAGGCGGACATATTGACCTGGCTGATATTGAAGGTGATTTAAATGTTCGAACGAGTGGGGGACACATTAGTGCTAACAACGTGGCCGGAACACTACAAGCTAAAACCAGCGGGGGACATATAAAACTTTCAGATATTAGCGGAAGCATTAAAGCAGCAACAAGCGGGGGAAACATAACAGCCAATCTTAATACGGTGGATCAATTTGTTGATCTTAAAACCAGTGGTGGAAATGTAAATATCACCATTCCCAAAAACATTGGTGTTGACCTACAATTAAAGGGTTCTTTCGTTCAAGGAACGTTCAATAATTTTTCAGGAGAGATGGAGAATAATGAGGTTGATGGCAAACTAAATGGCGGTGGAGCGAAAGTGTCTGCACGAACTTCTGGCGGAACTGTTTCGCTTTCTTTTAATTAACCAGAATGATCAGAAATTTGAGAAAACTAACAAGACAAATTTACTTAGTTCTGCTCAATACTCACTGTATTTCCCTGACCAGACTGACGAACTTGCGCGGAATTATTACTCCCTTGCTGAGAAATATCAACATTGTTCAAACTACCTTGCTGTACTGTCCTGATCGTATTTGATACACCTATCTGTTGCGACCTGAACAAATTGTAGCTTCCAATCTGCCGGACTTCGTTTTCGGTTCGGTTAAAAGTACCAAAAACGTCTTCTGAATAAATATCTTGTCTTACCCTGTTATATGATCCGTTTTGTGTTACCGACAACCGGGCGTTATATGCATTAAACACATTCTGAATGGTCGTGTTGTAGTTTCCAATTGATGTGACTATAAAATCAGAATAGTAGGTATTATATAATGTCTGACTCAAATAATTACCAATCCCTATCTGGGTAATCATCCGCCTGTTCCCAAAACTTCCTACAATTTCGTCATCAAGCTCATTATTCTGTCCAAGCTCGTAATAGCTTAGGTTATTATTTACTTGAGCAATTCTCGGTGATGACTGCCGATTACTCTGCCGTTTTAAATTAAAATCTATTGCCCCTCCTTGATTATTGACTATCCAGCTGAAACCAATATTATTAGCGAATTCAGGGAGATCAAAAAGTAAATTCCTATCTGATTGCTCTTGTTGAACCAGCTCGGATTCCTTAACACTTTTCTCAGGCTTTTTAAGCTTAATCTTTTCAACCTTTATTCCCGAGGTATTAAGATTTTTTTGAATATTCGGCTTAATAATTTTAGGGGGACGATATAATGGTACCTTCGGTTTAACGCTAGAATCTAAATCGCTTAATGTACCATCCCCCAGCAGGGTACTATCCAAAGAAAGGAAATATATATCCGGGGGGACTACCTGTTGAGATTCCGGAGAAGCAGGAGGAGCAGGATTAATAAATCGTTGCAAATCATGCTTTAGCAAAAACGCCAATGCTACCAGTACAGCAACAGAAACAATTCTATAGAACCAATATTTTTGACGTGAATTTTCCATATCTGAAAAATAACATAGCCACCCCTATTCACACGAAATAGAAATTATCCAGTCTACTTAGTCTGCATATGTGCCGCTTACCACTATAGAATCTATTGTAGTATGATGAACATATTTTGAAAACTCATCTATATTTTTTTCGCCGGCAGAAAGAGCCGTATCCGCTTCTTCCCTGGAATACGTTTCCCCAGAGGTATAGATATCAAAGTAAACTTCGTACCTGTCAATATCGATATCATCACTGCTGTTCGCTACCTCGTACTCCACATCCGCAAATGTGCTGTCGGCGCCCGTGCTGTCAATATTAACCCTTCTCTCATTCCAGGCGGTAACTTTAGCTGTTAAACTTTTCTCCCCGCTTCCACTTTCGGGATCGAGATAAATCTGTGCCGTTGCCGTTTTACCTTCACGCACATTGACACTCACTGTTGTTGACTCAAAGTCGGACTTACTGGCTGTTATATTATAGTTCCCGGTTGTAACTTCATTAAGACTAAAACTCCCGTCCTGATTAGTAACTATAGAGTTTGTGGCCGGAGAAGTAGTAATATTTACCGCGGCAATCCCCTCTTCTGTTTCACTATTCAAGACCTGTCCATCGATATTACCAAAGGTTTCGGGGGTTATCGTTTCTTTGGAACAGCCCCATAGAGCGGTTATACAAAGTACAGCGACAATCGAATTCTTAATATTCATAAAGATACTATCTAAAATAAACCTTAGCTATTTAGTTGTTGCTGATAATTACTGGAACTCTCATCTTGTCTGTTGTGATCTGAATAGCAGGACTACCCGCATTTTTGGGAGTCAAAGTAAACTGGGTTTCATTTCCACCCATCGGTATTTGCGTAGCAGTATATTCCAAACCACTTCCCTTAAAGTCAAAGAAGGTATCTCGATTATTTACCTTTTGATCAAAATCGAGATAATGACTGCTGCCCTGCATATTGATAACAGACCTTAAATTATTTCCATCCTGATTTAAAAATGCCTTATGGTTTGATCCATGTTGAATAATGGCACCGTAAATATTTTCGCCCGTCTGTGTTAAATTTGCCACGTTGTTATCTCCAACCTGTTCGATAATTGCAACATTACCTCCATCGCCAGGAGTATCCTCTCTTTCAATACTTGAAGTCAGAAAATGTCTGATTCCAAATTCTTTCTGGGCTTCATTGTACTCAATACCAGGATTATTAATTTCCTCTACCTTATTTTCAGAAAAAGGACCATCTATATTCTCTTCCTGGGCAAAAGCTGATCCAAATCCAACGAACAGCACCACAAAAACCGTAATTAGTAATTTGCGTAACTTCATAGCGAGCCTCCTTGTGTTTTATGAATATTTTTTACTCAAAATGAGTATTATATTTTCTGATAATTTATTGCAAAAACTTTGGCGAATAACTAACGCCGGTACTTATGTTCCACATCTGATCATGTATTGTTCCCTTGCTTATTCCATCAAGCCCATCCCTTATCAAATAACGATAGTTAAATCCTACATGCACTCCGATTCGTTCTGATATCCGGTAATCCAAGCCCGCTTCGGCCGATACCGTTGGAAAGTATCCCCTATTCGAAAATGTGGGCTTACTGTCATAGGTAATATTTCCGGCACCTATCCCAACAAAGGGCGAAAGCTTTAAATTAGGTGTAAAGTATTTATTAACTGTTACATCAAAGGCCGTATAAGGTCTTGAAAACACCTTTTGTGCTCCCACATTCGACCGTTCCACATTTCCTTTTAGCGAAAGTTGCGGACTAAAAAAGTATTCGGCCTTCAGAGAAGCCCCTATCTCATTGTTAGCTGTAGGATAACTACCTATATGACTGCCAAACAAAAGATTTCCAGAGACATTTAAACCCGTTCGAAATTTTTCATTACTGTTCAACCCAAAATAATTGGTCTGTGCCCGCTGCTCCCACTCTTTTTTCTGCTCAAATTTATCAACATACTGCTTGAATGCGGTCGTATCCCGGGCACTCCAAATTCCCTGTTTTTCACCGTTAATAACCAGCAATTTCACCGCTTCATCAATGGCTTCGGTTACGGCCATCACCGGCGGTTCGTTATAGGTAAATCCCGCTTCAGCTTCGAGCAAACGATTGGTATCGATGTAGCGAAACGCCCCGCTCTGCAGCTCTTGTGATATAATAGATTTGGTTGTGTGCACAGTTTCGAGCACTTTTCCTGTTTTAGTGGAAACAGCCCGTAGATAAATAGTTACCTGATCTTTGCGATATTGACCCGAAGCGCCGGTACCAAGCAGTCGCGCGCCTCCGCCACCGGTAATAACATTCGTATCGTAACCAATAATGCCGCCTTCGAGCAATACGCCGGCAAATAACATGGGCGGCAGCTGCCCGCTTTGGTTATTTTGCTGGCGTGTTTTTTGGATAATCTGTCGCTCATTCAATAGATTCGAAACGCCCGCCCGCTCAATGGGCGTAAACCAACCAGAATCTTCCAGCGACTTAATTAAAATGGACGTTGCACCCTGCGTTACAGCTGTCGACCAGCTTGCCCCGCGTTCAGACGGTTTGTACTGCCCCGTCTGGTCGCGAAACCGATAAACAGCTGCCACTACTTTATTCTGCGGATCGGGCATTTTAGTTAATTCATCATGCACCTTGCTTTGAATACCCGGCTTTACACGCTCGGTTTCCAACGGGTGCAAGGCCGACGTACAGGAGCCAAGCATGAATGCCGCTAAAAATATGCCGCAGATCGTAACTGCTTTACTATGCATCAAATCTGATTAGGTAAAATTGCTATTTGTTCTGTTAAAAATATTTTGCTGCTAAAAGAAAACCGGGAGAGGAATCTTCCATCCTCTCCGGTCGATAATTTTATTTATCATAGTGCTTGACAGGAAAGGCCCCCTTCCCTTTAAAGACACTAAGAGATTTTATTAGTTCTGAGTGATGGTTGCAGTATTACTACCAGATTGCCAAACAGAGGCCGAATGGTTACCACCGGTTTGTGTAACTGTTGCTGTGTTAGCACCATGTTGTTCAAGATCAACAATATGATCGTCACCAGTTTGTGAAATAGTTGCCATATTCCAACCAGATGCATCACTATTATCTGTTTGAATGGCATACTCAACTTCGCTGGCACCATTCTGGAGAATATTCAAATTGTTCATCTCACCTAGCTGAACAAGAGCTTGACCACCTTCAGCATTACCTCGGAAAAAGGTATCATCAGCTCCACTTACCAGTTTACTCTCTGTTCCGGCAGAAGCATCACCGCTCTGGGTAATAGTCATAATGTTATCAGTACCCTCTTGGTAAGCACCGGGACCGTTATGACTGTATTCACCTACACTGTTTTCTCCTAAGCCTTGATTAATGTAGATTTGATTAGTTGCTTCACCTGAACCTGTTGAAACTTGGGCTTCGACATTAGCAATGTCTCCACCTGTTTGGTTTATTGTCAAAAGGTTACCCTCACCGGCTTGATCAGCGTCCCAAACTTTATTTCCAGCAGCTTCACCAGGAGCAAATTGTGCAATATGGATGAAGCCATCATAACTGTTGACTCCACCCTGTCCACCTTGCTCAGGATGCGATTGTACAATGTTACCCTCACCACTCTGGATTATACCGTAGTAGTTACCGGCACCCTTCTGGTTCAGGCCTCGAACTTCATTCGAAACACCATCTTGGTTAACTACAGCTTGGTTCATAGCTGCAGATTGGCCAGCATCATATACTTGGTTAATATCAGCACTATTATCAGTGCCTACTTGATCCACATCAGACGAATTGTTCTGCGCAAATGCCATAGAGCTGGCAAACACAAGAACGAAAAGTAGTGTTGTTAGCTTTTTCATAATAGGTTACCCCTATGTTGTTTTTATTCACATTAATTGAAGATTTAACAAGCCAACTAATTAGTATTCCGTTTATCGGAATAGGATCCGGGAGCTTATGTCCGGATCACATAGGAGCGAACAGTACGGAAGGCAAAAGCCCATTGAAGAAGGGATCACATCTTGTTATATTAAGATGTTTTAACATTCTACAATGGGCGGCATCAGAGGTTCTCCCTTCTCACAACCTTTCGGTTGGAGAAGATCCCTGGTGCTGCCCTCCTTATTTGATTCAGCTCCTAAATTCTTTGTACAATTCCATTTCTAATTCCTTTAGTGTTAATAATTTTACCTTAATTTCCTCCAAAATTACCACCGCTAAAACCGGATGGTATGGTTACAGTCGTCGACTCCCCGGACAAAATATTCTGAATCTGAATACTTACACCGTCCGGTCCGGGATTGACACTGATATTGAACTCTCCAAATTCAAAGTTACTCCGCTCACTCAAATCAATACCTCCTTCACCAAAACGATCTCCAATAATTTGTCTAGTCAATTGTGATAATACCTGTCGTTGCAAAGACTCTTCAAAGTTAGCCAACGGATCTCTGCTGAATCCTCCGCCGCTCTCCTGAAACTTATTCTGCTTATTTGCCGAGTTCATCATCCAGCTGTAGTTTGCGTACGAACCCCCAAATGCGGGGTTTTTCGGTTGGTACACAAAATCCTGCGCTTCAGCCTGACCTGGTGCCAACATCAAACCGGCCAGAACACCTATTGTAAAAAATGTTGTGACTAATCTCTTCATGGTTAATAGCCTGCAAATTCATTTTGGGTTGTTGCGATTCGCTGTAGCCTGCGCTGGCATATCTTCACCGCCTGCTTTGCCGCCTGCTGGGTTTTATAATAGCGCGGCTCTAGGCGATTCTTGAAAACAAGCTGATTATCAATTTCAACCTGTACCATCGTTCCTCGAGAGGGCATGGGCTGTTCCGAAACCGTAATCGTAAAATTTTGCACGTCCTTGGGATCCTCCCAGTGCTTGTAGAACACCGAATAGAAATTACTCCCCATTTTACTGCGTGTTTCATCTAAAATCATTCCCCCAAGCCCCAGCCCCTCATAATCATCTACCTCAGATTCATTCTTCTTTTTTTCCTCTCCTTTTTCAACTAATTCATTAAAGGCTTTCCGGAATTTCTTAAGCTTCTTTTCCTTCTCCTCACGCTCAAATTTTTTGCTCATCGCTAAAACTCTGTCAACGTCATCCGTTGTTACAGTAAGCCGGAAATCTTGAACTATATAGGTGGGAATCTCCAACGTTTGGCCGGGATAGATAAATCGTGGATTTTCAATCTTGTCAGCATTCGCTTTATAGATATCACTCCACCAAGTAAAATTGCCAAATTCAGCAGCAATTCCGTACAACGTATCACCCGGCTTTACCTCATACGTCAATGGGTCCGGATCATATTCTGTATTTCCGAGAAGAAAAAAGCACGAAAGTATAAATACAATACAAGTAGCACACCTTGTGAACCACTGACCCATATTAGTCTACTTACCTAAAACTAAACTTTTCTTTGTCTCTCTTTCTTGACTGCTTCTAATACATCCTAATACTCATGATCTGAGTTTAAAAAATCAACCACTTTAAAAATATCTAATGGTTTTAATAAAGGACTAAATAAGTTTAGCCTTTTAAAAGATTGGACCTTCTTTTTAAGAGTAAACTATTTATAAACATCTCTTCCGGTCATAACCATAATATGTGCCCACGGTGTACCCGGCTCCATAATCCACGGGGCACCTTTACTGGCAGGTTTTTTAGATAATCCGGTGGACTTTTCGGTGGCGTAGGGAATATATATCACATATAGGGGCTTGGCATTTTTTACCATTCCCGTTTTATTATCAAAACTTTGTGCAGATCCCGTAAGCGAATACAGCGCCATCGGCTTTTTAGGCAACTCAATTTTACCCTCTTCAATTTCCTTATAGCGGATGCTATCAACCTTTTCTCGAGACAATCCTTTAGCTTTGAGTTCTCGACCTCTTTTCATAAATGGCTCTAAGGCCTTATGATAGCATGCAACGTGAAAATTAGCCTGCCCGGGATCATCTGCAATACAAATCAACTGGTTTGATCCCTCTCGCAAGGTAGTAAGCTTTCCGGAGTCATCGTATCCCAAAACCTTGGCTCCCTCTTTCATGCCATCTGGTGCAGGACTAACAGCGGCTTTTATCTGATCTTCTTTACTCAGTGTATCAGGCTGTGTATAACCAACTGAAGTACCAAACAGAAATATACTTGTAATGATGAGAATCAAAGTTGTAGTACTCTTCACAATATGATGCTTTTTATTATTGATCAGTTATAACGTGGGATGAAGTATAAACAAACCATTTGTAACATTACTAATAATAATACACGTACCTTTCCCTTACTTCTACCAACGACGAACATTACAACAAGAACCGAGATAAATGGAAATGCATTATCATCGATAATCCGAGAATATTACTTATGCAGAAAGTACTATTTTCAGTTACTTGAATTGAATTTTAATATCATCCAACTCTTCGCAATACCCAAACCAATTTCCCAATACAGCGGTTAAGATCGCCAAAGCCAATTTCGATGGGATTTTCTTTTCCATTATGGGATTCCGCAATCAACTTATTCTGTTCCTTTTGCAGGCGCCGCAATGAAGCTTCCTGAGATGAAGCGATAAGAAATATTGCACCCGGGGCAGGCTCCTCATCAAGATTAATAACTGCAATATCATTCTCCTTTACTGTTGGTGCCATACCATTTCCGGAGTTAACATAGCCTATCAAATTATTAGAGCCCGAAATTCCATCAAATCCATTGGAAATATCCGTATGGATACTCCCTACTTTTTCACTGTTATTAAAATCCGGCTTCAGATCTTTTATATCCAAAGATGTATAAACAGGAATAGACGTTTGAGTATTAACTCCATCTACAGCTCTTTTTTCGCCTTTCCCATCCAGCAACCAATTCTTATTCAGGTCACTACATCTCTCGATTATTCTTTTAAGATCTAACCGTCCCCTGTTCTTTTGCATACTCAGGGTACTCGGCTTGATATTTAAAAAATCTGCAACTTCTGCATCCGTCTCTAAATGATACGCCTCTTTGATACGTTCTAATATTGCATTCACTTTTTTTTACTCTCTACATTTTATAAATTCACATTATGTGAATAAAGATTTTCCAATTTATAAATAAACAACTTAAAACGAAAACAAATGCAAAACAGAAAACGCAATGAGGCTGAGAAAGAGGTCATGAAAATGATGATCGATGCTGATATTACTCAAAAAATGATTGCCGAGCATCTTGATATTACCCCTCAAGCTGTAAACAATCGCCTTAAAAGAGGCAGTGTCGATCCCCTTATCAAAGCCATTGAGGAATTACAAGAAAAACGCTCGTAAGCAAAAAAGGACTGGGAGCAAATTTAGTTCAGGGATTTACTTTAAAAAAGGATTGAGAAACTTAAACCCTTTCATTTCGATAAAAGGTTTAATCTTATAGGAGAAATACCAGTTTAGGAATGACACATATAGTCTTGAATCAAAATCCATGATCTTATTACATGGGTAAAATTACTTGGCTTATCTATTATCCTTCTTCGTAATACAGACTCATAAACTGGCTTTCCTGCTCTACATTTCCTATCAGCACTAACTCACTATCGGGAGTAAGTATTGTCTCTGGATGAGGATTAATTTTCTGTTTTCCATTCTGCTTAATAGATAATACACTGCATCCGGTATCTTTTCTAATATTGGACTCTACCAACGTTTTGCCAACCAGTGACTGTGGTATTTCTAAATTAAATACGTTAAGTCCCTCTGCAATCATAACAACATCATTACGCTCAAGGATATTAAATACTGCATTCGCTCCCATGGTGGCGTAAGACATCACAAAATCAGCTCCGGCCCTGTGCAGTGTCGAAACATTACGCTGTAGCGTAGCCCGACTGATAATTTGGATATCGGGGCGAAGGCGACGAGCATAAATCGTCAGATAAACATTCATGTCATCATCATGTGTTGTCATAATAATACAGGGAGCCTCCTCAATTCCTGCTTTTTTCAGAACCTCAATATCTTCGCCGCCTCCCAAAACATATTTCTCGTTATCACGAATACGTTCGGGATCTTTTTCTATAACCCGGTAATCCATTCCCCGCTCTTCAAATGCTGAGGCCGTTCCACGTCCCACCCGGCCGGCCCCTACAATTATAACGGGTTTATCATTGGATCCATAGATTGCCATATGCTCATCATAACTTCGCAATTGTTCCACCGATCCAGCCAAAAGCAATACACTTTCTTTATGGATTAACGTATCCGGTGTTGGCTTGATGAATTTGCCACGCTCCCATATGCCCACAATATTGATGTTTAGCTCTTCGCGAAGATTGCTTTCGGCTATCGTTTTCCCAACCAAGGGAGTACCATCCGCGGTAGCTTCCGCTATCACTAACTCTTCAAAACGTCCTATAACGTGCACGCGGGAATCCTGACTTATGGTTCTCCGGGAGAGAGATTTTCCCATCATTTCTCCCAGCCGAATAACATGATCTGCACCGGCCATTTTCAAGAGGTCTACAGAGTCGGAGGAATTTGCCGTGGTAACGATCGTCACATCCTCATCCAGTTCTCGAACCGTATTACTGATATTAGAATTAACCATATCAGAGCCAAGAGAAACCACCATTGCAGCATTTTCTACACGGAGGCGCTTATAGGTGTCGGGATCATCTAATTCCCCAAACACAACCCGGTATCCTTCATCGTATAACTCCAAAGCCTTGGACAAATCAGTAATCAACAGGACATACTCATAATTGTACTGATCCAATTTCTCGATCAGCGATTTTGAAATGGGATCAAGGTGCGTGATGATTACATGGTTTTGGGTATCCTCGGGCAATTTTCGGGGCGCCCGCGCTTTGGATTGTGCTTCGAGCCAGGGAGCATAGAAAAATTCAATAAAGGTAAAGGGTAATAATATCAACAAAGATAACATGCCAGACATAAGAACAATAACTGAAAACACTCTGCCCAAATCACTGGTAAAGGTAATATCACCGAACCCAAGTGTAGACATAACCGTGAGCGTCCAATAAAATCCGGTCACCCAACTGTGCTCCTGTCCTTCATACAGCATGATGAAGTGAAAAATAATGCTATACGCAACAATCAGTGCCGAAAGCGCCGCTAAAAATCGAAGAAGTCGCTTTATGTTTACTTTGGTATTCCGGTTGGAGAGGAAGTAGCTAATTTGGGAAGTAAAAAATTTCATAATCTATCTGATAGTCCGAACTGAATGAAACTAAACTGCACCCGTTCAATCTAATAATTTATTTTGATGCTAAAAGGGATCCCATTATTTAGCTCAATACTGCAATGTCACAGCACAACAAAAATCCCTTATTCTAACACAAAGCGGAAGGTAATGGTACCCCATTGCGACTGCTGAGGAACGCCTGATGGAAGTTGAGAAAAACGCCAACTGCGAAGGGTTCGCATTACTTCTCGTTCCAACTCCGGATTCATTTTTTTGAGCGGCACAATGCGACCGATAGATCCGTCCGGCTTTACCTCAAATCGAATAGTAATTGTTGCTTCGGCATCGGTAATATTATCCGGCAACGGCTGCACCATGGGGTTGCGCTCGATATCACCCTCCCAGTTAAGCTCATAGGGTGCTGATTTTTCCTGCTCGTTGCCGGTTCCCTGATCGGCATTAAGTTCTCCGGTATTCCCTTGCTCATCGCCGCTGGTTTCAGCACCCTCTTGCTGTACTTCGTCCTCCTCTGTTTTAGGGGGAACGGTTACTTCTTTAGGCTCATCTGTTTCAGTCTCTTCCTGTGGATCTACCTTATCTGTTTCCGGTGTTTCAATCGGTTCTTCCTCGACCTCTTCGGTTTGATCAGGCGCGTCTACCGGTTTCGTGGTTTCTTCTGTGGATTCCTGCTGCTCTTCAACCGGTTCAGGTTCTTCAGGCTCCGGATTTTCAGGTTCAGTCTCTGACGGATTGGGCCGTGTAGCCACCTGTTCGGCCTGCTGCTCGGCATATTCTGCAGGCGTTCCCGTTTTAAATTCTCCAAATTCTACTTCAATAAAAGAGGGGCGCACATTCGACTCAATAGAAAAGGTATACAGCAAAAAAACGACAACCATAGCCACGTGTATCCCGCCCGTTACGGCAAGGGCAAAACGATCTTCTTCGTTATTGAATACAGGTTGCTCCATAAACGTATTTCTATCCTACCGGGATGCCTGTTCTGTTGCCATCACAATTCTTAAGTCCAGCGCTTTCGCAATATTCATCACACGCACCGCATTATCTATAATAGCATCTTTATCCGCTCTTAAAACAAGTGTAGCCTGCGATTTGTTTCCTCTGGCTTCGCGCAGTGCCGATGCCAACATGCCGCTACTGGTAGGCTCTCCATCAACATAAAATTGTCCGTCTTTGGTTACGGCAACCGTAATAAACTGGGCCTCGGTCTGTGCACCGGTTTCTGCTTTGGGAATGTCTACCTTAATCCCAAAGTTGGTGACAAACGACGAGGTCAACAGGAAGAAAATCAGGAGCAACAATACAATATCTGTCAGTGACGACTGCGAAAACAGTGTCAGGGGCTCCATTCGGTCGTCATCTTTTCTAAAGTCCATTATCCTACCTTCTCACGTTCTTTTTCTTTCTTGTTTGATGGTGCCTGAAGCAGATCTATAAAATCTGCCGAGGCGTTTTCCAGTTCATGCACCATGCGATTAATTTTGCCCAGCAAGAAGTTGTAAAATCCATACGCAATAATACCCACAATCAATCCTGTTGCCGTTGTGATTAATGCCTCCCAAATACCGCCGGCCAGCACGCTTGGATTTACATTTCCCTGTAGCGACTGTATGTCCATAAAGGCTTCAATCATGCCGGTAACCGTTCCCGTGAACCCTATCAACGGAGCAACACCGGCAATCGTAGCCAGCCAATTCATCCGTTTTTCCAGATGATAAATTTCCTTTTTGCCGGCATTACTAATGGCATCCTCAATATCTCTAATGGGTCGTCCCAATCTACGAATACCCGCCTTAAGGATACGCGCCAACGGTTTATCAATGCCATCGCAATAGGTTAACGCACGCTCACGATCACCATCTTTTAACATACTCTCCACAGTTCGCAAGAAACCATCGATTTCAATGCGTGCATTATTTAATGAACGCCAGCGCTCGGCAATAACATATACGGCTACAACCGACAGGATAAACAACGGTATCATAAGCACGCCGCCTTCTGCCAGCAGTTCTAACATCGACATTTGTTCTTGTTCTGCAGCCATACTTAATGTATCAGCGGCTGTAGTATCAGTCTGTGCTTGTATGATCAAAAAGAATAACGCTTGCATAATTTTATATAGTTACGATTCTATTATTAAATTCTTTTTATGAAATTGTTGTCGCGGTATCGTTTGGGGATATCACCTATCGCCTGCTGGGCATCGCTGATCGTTTCAAACTGACCAATACCCACCCGGTAATAGGTAGCCCCTTCTACTTGAGCCTGATTTATTAATGCACGATAACCAGCCTCCTGTAGTTGCTGACGATTTTGCTCAGCTTGCTGTTGGTTTCGCAGCGAATGTACAACAATAGTATAACCATTGGCAATAGCCTGATTGGGTTCTCCATGCAACCCATACCGATCTTGCTGCTGAGGAGTTGATTGCCTACCAACATCTTCTTCCCCTGTTGATACTGCTGACGGCTGTTCAGGTTCCACATCCTCTTCATCTTGATCAGAAGATTGTTCTTCTGATTGCGTATTGTCATCAGTAGGTTCTACTGTTTCGGTAGGCTGAGGTGATGTCGTTGAAATTTCAGTATTACTCGTTCCGAATAAACCAAAATCATAAGTCAGCCATCCGCCAACTCCTATAACCAACACCACTACCACAGCAACTATAATAGTTCCAATAGGATCGCTTGGTTTTTCCTTTTCATCTTCTGCCGGGACTTCAGCTTTTTCTTCAGAATTGTCTTCACCAAACTCATCCTCTTGAGCTTCGACTTCTGCCGTTTCAGTCTCCAAAGTCTCTGGTGCAGAAGATCCTTCACTTGTTGTTCCGAAAACGGTATCAAAAACTTCTTCTGCTTCTTGCTGATCTTCTTCTATTTCTTCTGATCCAGTATCCTTCTCCGTTTCAGGTCTTTCATCATCCAGCTCTGGTTCAGACTCAATTGGTTCTGCTTCTTGTTTTTTATCCTTCTCACCTTCTACTGCGCCGGAATCAAAAGCCCATTTATCCTCCGTATCTATATCGCCAGGCTGCACATCTGCCATATCCACTTCGGGGACTTCCTCATCACTTTCGGGCTCTTTAAAGGCCCCTATAAGCTCTATGGGCTTCATCCCTGCATACTTATTATTGATCTCGGTCTCAAGGGTATCCCCGGGCTCAAACTGCAAACTTCCCTCTTCCATGCTAAACGTACCGAATCCTTCCACTTCAAAAGTTTTATCCTCTTCAGCCGCCTTTTGTATTCGGTTTATCAACTCTGAGAGCTGCGTCTCAACCTGTTCGCGCTCCAAGCCTGTTTTTTCTTCAAGAAGTGATATCAGTTGTTCCTTGTCGATAGTCATATCCCCAGTTAGTTTTCCGGAATAAAAGTGATGGTATCCTTTGGCGGCATCATCACAACCCGGCCGCTGTCATACTGTTTTTGAAATTGTTTCTGATGTTTAAATTCGAATCGGCCAACGCCTTTAAGATATACATCATTTTTTCGGGCCACCTCTTCACGGATAACCTCAGAAAAAGCTTTTAAAAACTCTTTATCCATTGCCATTATAATTTTACTGTTACCCCGCCATACGCCTGAAAGGGTCGCTCATTGTACCCTTGCCAAACTTCATAATCCTGATTTAATATATTGACTAACTTTATATAGGCTCCAAACCGTTCGGTAATTTGCACATCGACCTGTCCTCCAAACAATATAAAGCTATCCAGTTTTTCATTTGTTTGAAAGGTTCTTCGTGAACCTACATAATCAGCCCACGCTTCGAAAGTAATTCCATCAAAGGGCTGTACTGTTATGCCGGAGTTAATACCGATTTTTTCCTCAAACGGAATACGTCCGCCACCTTTAAGTTTGGGAGAACGCAAATAGATCTTCCCATTCACCCGTAATTTCTCAGGAATAATTTGATGTACCACACTGGCATAGGCTGATACTTTATAAGCATCTCTATACCGCATCTCATAAAATTCATACACAGGATTTCCGAACTGTCCGTTATCGGAGCGTAGAAAAATAGGATAGTTGGAAAAGTCCTCATACTGGAATCCAAAATTAAACTCACCCTGATCGGCATATTCTATACTGGCCTCTCCTTTTCCATACAGGCGATAGGTGTGTTGGAGTCTATTTTGCACCGCTAAAAAACGGTTCTTTGAGTGTTGCTGCTCTAATGTTTTCATATAGGGCTGGGCTCCAGCAGTAACTTTTAACGTCAATATATCCAACAGTGGATGTTCTACTGTCACCTCTGGTCCCAGATATACCTTACTATCAATCCCATCTTGTGCATAATAGACACTGGCATCTACCTCCACATTAGTTGCATAATTAAACAGTCGTTCATACACCAAACCACCCTGAGCGGTAAGCCACGAATCTTGTGCTATGGCATTTTCATAATTTCCACCCTTGGCACCAATCTTGGCAGTAAAAGTTTCATCTGTATTTCCACCGGCCCATCGTTTAGCTACCGAAACGTTATATACCCGTTCTTCACTCTGTCCGGTTAACCCATCCGCATTTTTTAGATCAATATTGTAATAGCGGATACCGGCGCTTGCTTTCCAGCCGGTAATGCTATTTTTAAAATGTCGAAATTCGGTTCCTAAATTAATGCCGCTATACTTTTTACGAGCATCAGCCGGTATGGTAGTAGCGGGCAGATCAAGCATATTATTAAAACTCGTTTTTAGCCCCCCATTTACTGAAAGCTGGCTTTTTTTACTCAGCTTTGTAGCATATTTTGCATTAGCATCAAAAAATCGAAAGCTACTGTTTTGATTATCCAAATGCCCATCAGAAGAGGAGTAGTCAAAATCTCCCCCGATATAACTTTTATTGTTCAGTTGCTTTACGCCCCAAAATTGAGCCTCGGGGCTTATATAACTACCAAAACCTAAGCGGCCAAATACCTTCTGTGGAGAAGAATAAGGGAAAGCCATATAACGTGGCGGGGCAGGACGGGACAACTGACTTACCGGCAAGTTTGCTACGACCTGCTCATGCGTTTCCATAAAGGGCGTCCGGTTCGGATCAATCTGATATACTCGTGGGTTCGGATCAAACCCCAATATGGGCTGTCGGCGTAACCCGGGAAATCGGGCCTGGAACTGGCTGCGAATTTCAATGTCCTGCGGATCGATCTCCGGCAGCATCGACGATTCGGAATCCTGTTGCTGTTGTGCAGCTATGGGATTAGCTGCCAAAACCGTTACGATAATAAGTGCTATTGCTGATATCCCTTTCATATAAATTTTACTGCTGTAGTGCTCAAAAATCAGTGTTAAAGGTACTAATTTTTTTGCAACGATTAATGTATCAATTAAGACCAATTTATACCAGATTCCTGTCCCTCTGTTTCGAATAACGAAAAAAGAATGAGTGAATTGCAACAAGACCTAACTTGTAGGAGAAAATCTTTATAGCATTCTTCCGATACATTTATATAACCGACTCTCCCGCCCTGGTCGATCGGAGCTTATCAATGAACAAAAATACTGGGGTTATACTTGAAACAAATAACACCATCACTCCGTGAGTAACCGTTGCATATGCGATACCGGTAACTGCGGGCACGGCAAATAATACCAATAGCGACTGTTTTACAAAATAGTGGTAGGTGCCCAAACCACCGGGCGACGGAATAGCAATACCGATGGCAGAAATAACCGTAATCACGAGTGCATCCAGCAAATCCAGATTATATACCTCTTGCATGTCGAACATCCAAAATGGAATATAGGTCATTAAAGTATAACAGAACCAGATTAAAACGGTGTAAAGAATAAACAACCACCACCGTTCTACATCCCGTGCTGCCAGCAGTCCATTACGAAACATAATAAAGGCCCTTTTTGCCTTAAAAATCCACCTTCGTAGAACCTCAAACCTGGAGCCAAGATAGACTACAAATCTGATCAACAAGAAACCAATGCCAAAAACTGCTGCCAGCAAAAAAGCTACCCATAAATAGGTTAGCAAACTCGATTCATTGGTAAGAAAGTTAATAGTTTCATTTCCAAAAATTTGCCGCAACAGATTCATATCAGCAATAACATACACCGACACCACAACCATTAGAAACGCCATTACGGCAATATCAATTACGCGCTCCAATACAATGGTCCCCATTAATTTAGAACTGCTCAGTCCCTCCTTTTTGCCCACATATACCGGTCGGGAAACCTCTCCAAAACGCGGGCCTACCAAATTCATCATGTATCCAACCAGCACCCCAGAAATTAAGGTTATGCGGTCAAGCTCTTCCTTGTCCTGCTCAATAAACAGACGCCAGCGTTCGGCTCTAAAAATATGGCTGAACAGGGCCGTAATTGCGAAAGGAAGTAACCATCCAAACTGGATGTTCTTCGAATATTCCCACACTTCTTGCAACTGCACATTACGAAAAGCCAACCACAGAAAAAGGACTCCCAGCGATAGTGCGAGCCCGATCTTAATTACTTTTTTATACATTAATCTCTAACAGTATGTTAGTTTCGCATGTCAACTTTTTCGGCACTCTCGGGATAGCTAAGCTTAAACATTCCTTTTTCCGGATCCATGAATTCACCCTCAGAAAAGGTTGTAGTAATTACATTATCGGCCGGATCTACAGCTTCAATCTTTTTCGGTACCAGACTTTTTGAAAGAAATATTTCGACCTTCTGGTATATCGCAAAAGGATCATCCGAAGACAATAATATATATATATCATCATCTCGCTTTTCTTGAGCCTGTACCGTAAACGTAGAATCAACTCCATTCAGAATTCGCGAGGGGGCAAAGTCATCATCTTCCGGTTCATATTTGCTAATGATAACCCGATTTCTGTCCTCATCATAAACCGTCGAGGTTTCCCCATCCACAACAACAGACTTATTATCGGCCTCAACTCTGTACTGCTGACCTCCAACCCAAATACGTCCACTGCTTGCAACAGTATCCTGGGTATAGGAATCTACGGTTTGATGATGGAAATCAGCCTTAAATACAGATCCCTCTTCAAATGTCTGTTTTAAGTCTGAAAAATAGGATTGCTGTCCCAAAGCCAACGAAGGCAACCCCACACCAATAATTATTACAACAAAAAATATGTTTAATTTATCGCTCAAATTCTTCCAGATCATCTAATATTTCCTCTAATTCTTCTTCATCGTCAACTAACACATCACGCGCCGTACTGCCCTGGTAAGGACCAACAATACCGGCATTATACAGCTGATCAACAATTCTTCCGGCACGATTATAACCAATCTTAAGTTTTCGCTGCAGCAGCGACACCGATCCCTGTTGATGCAGCACAATAACTTTGGCAGCCGCCTCAAAAAGTTCATCAATATCATCGAGTGGATCAGGGATGTCACCACTTGATGAGGTCTCATCTTCTAAAACAGGTAACTCGTACTTATTATTGTATCCTCGCTGATTACCAATAAAATCGGTAATACTTTCAACCTCTTCTGTAGATACAAACGCATTCTGGATTCTCGTCATGCCGCCACCGTTGGTAAACAACATATCACCGCTTCCAATGAGCTGATCTGCACCGCCGGTATCAAGGATCGTACGCGAGTCTACTTTTGAGGCCACCTGGTAAGCAATACGTGCGGGGAAATTAGCTTTTATCGTTCCGGTAACCACATTCACTGACGGACGCTGTGTTGCAACTACCAAATGAATCCCTACCGCACGGGCCAGCTGAGCCAATCGGGCAATCGGTTCCTCAATATCCTTTCCGGCCGTCATCATCAAATCAGCCAGCTCATCAATAAGCACTACAATATACGGCAGATGGCGGTGTCCTTCATCCTCGTCAAGCTCCCCATTATCAAATTTCTCGTTATAAGCCCGAATATCACGCACCATCCCATCCTTCAGCAAATCGTAGCGCTCGTCCATCTCTTTGGTCAGGCTTTCGAGCGTTTCTTTGGCTGCTGAGGTATCTGTAATAATAGGTTCTTCTGCGCCGGGCAGCGTAGCCAAAAAGTGTTCCTCAATTTTCTGAAACAGTGAGAGCTCAATCTTCTTGGGATCAATCATCACAAATTTCAGATCATCGGGATGGCACTTGTACAACAGACATGTAATAATCGTATTTATTCCCACTGTTTTACCTGAACCTGTAGCACCGGCAATAAGTAAGTGCGGCATCTTGGTCAGATCAACCATAAATACTTCGTTCTCGATGGTCTTACCAAATGCCAGCGGCAGCTCATAATCACTTTCTACAAATTTCTTCGTATTGATAACCGACTTAATAAAAACTGTTTCCCGTGATCCATTGGGAACCTCAATTCCTACCGCCGATCTGCCTGGAATAGGCGCCATAATACGCAATCCCTTCGCCGCCGTAGCCATCTTCAAGTCATTGGCATAACTCTCGATCTTACTGATTTTAACATCCGGTGCGGGATCAAGCTCATAAAGCGTAACCGTGGGACCGACAATCGCATTAATACTGCGGATTTCAATATTATGACGCTTTAGCTTATCAAGGATAATGCGCTTATTCTCCTTGATCTCCTCAAGATCAACGTCGTTACCTTCATTTGGAGGAGAATCCAGCAGATCAATCGTCGGAAACTTATAGCGAACCTTAGGAACATCCTTCGCCTTATCCTTATTTTGCTTATCCAGCTCTTTTTCATCAGCCTGCTCATCACCTTCTCCCACGTACACCGAAATATCGACATCGTCTTCTTCATCCTCGGCAATTTTCTTTTTTTCGATATCTGCCCGCGGACGCTGATCGAGTGACTGCACTTCTTCTTTTTCCTGGCGCATCCGCTCACGATCGCGCTTCTGTGACTCTTCTACAATATCATCAATAGAGCGGGATTCGGGCTCATCCTCTTCAGGTTCGACCTTCGTTTCTGCCTGGGATTGAGCCTGCTTTTTCTCTGATTTTTGAGACTTTTTACGCATCTGCTGTTCAGCTTGTCGCTGCTTTTCAATCTCTCTTTGCTCGGCTTCCTGTTGCTTGCGTTTTCTTTTCTCCTCTTTTTCCTGGCGCCAGCGTTCTTTCCAATCCGCATATGATTCCTTGACATTCGCAATCCAATCCTTCACCCGCTCTATAGTGTGCTGAAGATCACGATCCAGCAGTGCCAGTAAGGTAGTTAACAGCAATACCGCCAAGATAATGATAGAACCGATCCCCGTAATATTTTGCAGCACACGAGCTATATAAAACCCGGCCGAGCCATTCCACACCGACTCAACCCACTCATAATTGGTATTAAGCCATCCCAAAATCGTTGATAACAACACCATACTCCAGATACCATAAGCGGTAGGCCACAGCATTAGGCTTATATCCCGATTCCTGAAGATAAACCAGCCGTATCCCACGATAATAAGCGGTATAACAATACTCATATATCCAAACAGCAGGTGGACAAAAAAGTGTGCCAGGTAAGCTCCAACAACACCTAATCCGTTTTGGATACGCAGGGCCGGACCTTGATCCAGCGCAAATAAACTATCGGTCGACAGCGATTGGATTAGCGTATAGTCTGCCGGATTATACGTAGCAATACTGAACCCAAGCAGGCCGCCGACAGCCATCACCAAAATCCCCAGTATTTCCATTTTTCGGGATTCCGAAAGGCCTCCCAAAAAACTATCTGAACTACTTTGCTTTGCCATTTATATCTGTAATAATTCCTTCATTAAGTGCAGGTAAAATATCCGTAATACTGCGTTGACAACAATACTCAAGGTCCTCTTCGCTTACAATATCCTTAAGCCGTTCTGCATAATTCGACGATTTGATACTATTTTCTATATCATCACCAAATTTTTCATAAAGACCAAAAGCAACTTTTGCTCCATCTCTGGCCCCATTAGGTAAATCTCCTCTATAAAGTTCGTAAATAATATTCCCGGCACAAAGAATATCCTCCAGTGAAAGTCTACCACGCCATCCGGCACACACCAACAGTACTTCTTCATCAAGATTCTGTAAGTATTCAACGATGGTATTTAGATTAAGAAACGAACCCACAATAATTTGATCCGCCAAACTGCAGCGCCGAATTGCTTTTGTACCATTCGTAGTATTTAGAATGATCGTCTTGCCATTTACAACCTCTTGGGTATGTTCCAAGGGCGAATTCCCCAGATCATAACCTTCAATTGTTATTCCATTTTTTTCCCCACTCATCAAAAAGCTTTCCGCATCCAGGTTATGCGAAATCTTGCTGGCATCCCCCATATCCTCAACGGCAATAACGCCCTTCGCACCATTTTGCAATGCTGTAACCATTGTTGAGCTGGCCCGCAGTACATCAATCATCACCACTGTTTTGTCGCGGATATCCTCTTCCTTAAAAGAGTGGGCCGATGAAAATACATCAATTTGATTTATCATATGTAATAAATAATGTCCTAATCTCTGTTTGTCTCAGTTGATATATTAGTAACTATTACTTTCTGCAACCACTTTTTATTTTACAAACGGTGGTTTTGTTACTTCAGCCTCGGCTTTTTTGTTTCGGATCTCTACAAAAACGGATGTCCCCTCATCAGTGTAATTAATATCCACATATCCCATAGCGATGTTATTACCCAGTGTAATAGAACGAGAGCCGCTTGTTACAAATCCGATCTCGTTGTCCTCCTCATCAAAAATGGTATAGCCCTTTCGCGGTATAGAACGCTTATCATCAATTGTAAGACCAACCAATTTTCGTGAAAGCCCTTCCTCTTTGACTTTAAGTAGCGCATCACGACCCACAAATTCTCCCTTGTCCAACTTAGTGAGCCAACCCATACGGGCTTCGAGCGGGTGCGTATCTTTGGTGATATCATTACCATAGAGCGCAAATCCTTTTTCCAGTCGAAGTGTATCCCGCGCGCCGAGTCCGCAGGGTTCGATACCGAATTCTTCGCCTGCTTCCATAATCGCTTTCCAGATCGCTTCGGGGTCAACGTGATCTTTATTGAAATAAAGCTCGAAGCCTTTTTCGCCTGTATAACCAGTGGCCGAAAGCGTTACATCATCATAGCCGGCCAGCGTACCCAGCTCGAAGGTATAGAATTTTATGGACGAAAGATCGGTGCCTGTAAGTTTTTGCAGCATTTCTACAGACTTTGGTCCCTGCACAGCTAAAAGGCAAGTGTCATCAGAAATATTAGTAAGCTCCGCATCAAAGGAATTATTCTCAGCAATCCACTCAAAATCTTTCTCAATATTGGAGGCATTCACCACTAACATATATTCATTCTCTCCGAGCATATAAATCAGAAGGTCATCAACGATGCCACCGTCTTCATAACACATGGCCGAATACTGTGCCTTGCCCGGGATCAGCTTAGAGACATCATTAATCGTTACATGCTGAATTAAATCCAAGGCCTCATCGCCCGTCACATAAAATTCACCCATGTGCGATACGTCAAACATACCCACTTTTTCGCGCACGGCGTTGTGTTCTTTACGGATACTGTCGTACTGCACGGGCATCTCAAATCCGCCAAAATCTATAAGCTTTGCTCCGGCTTGTTCATGAAGATCGTAAAAGGGCGTTCGTTTTAACATCGATTACTTTTATTTTTGTATGATTCTAAACTTCGTTAGGACCACTTGACTTTTTATCAATTTCCAGTCGACTAAAATACGGATTTCGCAATAGAATAGAGAATCATAATTAAACGTAGATCTGCTTTAAAAATCCTCTGTTAGGGATGTCCTACATCGCCACCTAATCCCACAGATTCATCCGTGGACTAATTTTATAAATAAGTTCGCTTGAAGTGAACCTCATCATGGGTTATTTAACCTGACAATTTATCTCCAGACTCTTTTACTCTCGTTTCGCGACTATCCGGCCAATCCGTCTCATTCGCATTCCTTTTAACCGAATTCTTTATCCCCAATAACCGTTTAGCATCTGGAAAGAAATCGTTATCTTTCAAGACTAAAAAATTTAGCCACAACAGAACCCTTTTTACCCAATGGCCATTAACAAGCAGCAAGTACGTACGGCACTTACCCATGTGATGCATCCTGAGATGGAAAAAGATCTGGTGACCCTCGATATGATCGAAGATCTTATTGTCCAGGATTCATTCATCACCTTCACGATTGATCTCCCCGAAAAAGATCCCAAACTTGAATCCAAGCTTAAGGAGAAGTGCGAAGATGCGATTCGCAAATTCGTGGATGAGAATGCCGTTCTTGATATAACGACGGCCGTCAATATCTCAAAATTTCGTGATAACGAGGACAAAGGGGAATTCCCGGGACAGGGTCATCGAAAGAAAAAAGACCAGCAGCAAGATCAAGATGAGGAAGTACTTTCGGGCGTGAAAAATATTATTGCTGTAGCCTCGGGCAAAGGAGGCGTTGGAAAATCTACAGTAGCTGTTAACTTGGCCTGTGGATTAGCACGCACCGGGGCAAAAGTTGGACTGTTAGATACTGACATTTACGGGCCCAGTATTCCTACGATGATGGATGCCCACGGACGACCCAACATTACAACCCAAAAGAAGCTTATCCCAAAAGAAAAATACGGCGTCCGCTTTCTATCTATGGGTATGCTTGTTGATCCGGACCAAGCCATGATCTGGCGCGGACCGATGGTAACCAGTGCCGTCAAGCAGTTTATGAATGAAGTAGAGTGGGGCGAACTCGATTATATGGTATTGGATCTTCCTCCCGGAACGGGCGATATCCAGCTGACGCTGGTACAAACCGTTCCACTAACGGGAGCTGTTATCGTTTCTACCCCGCAGGACGTAGCTCTCGATGATGCCCGTAAAGGAGTGGCCATGTTTAAGAAAGTTAATGTGCCAGTTCTGGGCATGGTTGAAAATATGGCCTATTTCATCCCAGAGGATATGCCGGATAAAAAATACTACATCTTTGGCAAGCATGGTGTTCGCAACCTTGCCGATCGCATGGGTACGAACTTCTTGGGAGAAATTCCGTTAGAGCAAAAAGTGCGCGAGAGCAGCGACGAGGGTAAACCTATCGTACTGGGCGATATGGAAACAAAGTCGGCACAAAAATTTGTAGAGCTATCAAATAATGTGATTCAGCAACTGGCGATCCGAAATCAAGAGCAGGATCCTACGGAAAAAATCGATATTAAAATTCGACCTTAGGCAACAAGGTCATGCTGAGCTTGTTTCATCATCTATCTTACAGATCCCGAAACAAGTTCGGGATGACACTTACTTCTTTCATAGTTTGGGGTTCAATTGTTATACCGCTGATGGAGCAACTGTTTTCGATAGTCAAAAATATCGCGCAGTTTATTCCTGATCAGCAAAATATTTACGATTCTCCCCAAGATTCCATAGGGAGGCACGTAATTCACTTCATCAATCATTCTCACACCCGATTCCGCCTCTTCTATTTTATGATGGTGATACCAAAATCGGTACGGACCTATCCGCTGCTCATCGACAAACTCTTTTCCGGGGACAATATGCTTGATTTCTGTAATCCATTTCGATTTCCCTAACAAAGGAAGCTTTACATCATATTCAATAAGCAGCCCATTGTACATTTTCTCGGGAATATCACTAATAATAGTGAATTCAAGTTCCGGAGGCGTAATTTTGTTAAGATTTGCCGGGTGGGATATAAATTCCCAAAGCTGATCTGCTGAAGTATCTAATACCTGCTCTTGCTGTAGTTTGTACATGGGAAACCTTTATCGATTTGTAAATTTCTTACAATGCAGTACAAACCGAAAATCCCTAAACAAAGGTTCCATCTTGCTAATCTTATTCGAGGGGCACGTGCATAAAACGGATTAAATAGGTATCCGCCGAAAATATATTTCCAATCTGTGCCAACCAGATCAATCGGCGCTATCTGTTTACCTGTGTTCTATTCCCGCTCACTTAATCCCAGCAGAAAATTCCAGATTGTGAGTGCGGCCAGTTTTGCCGTCTGATTATCCCGGTCGTGACGTGGATTTACTTCTGACAAGTCAAAGGACGTAACCTGCTCATTTCGCCCGGCTAAATATGCTGACGTCAACCACAAATCGGAAGGCAATCCATTTGCACAAGGCGCACTTACACCCGGTGCCTGCGATTGGTCAACGGCATCCATATCAAACGTTACCATAAGACGGTCACTCTCGTGCTGATGAAATAATCCCGAAATTGAGGTAATATTGGTTTCATCCCTCAACATATATTCACCCCCGCTCTCTTTTATATACTTCAGGTGTGATTGTGCTACAGAATTCGGCTGCAATCCTGCTACCAAGTACATTTCACTGCATTCGCTTTCATGCTCAATAGCCTGACGAAAGGGTGACCCGGAATGGGCTTGCCCCTCTTTTAGCGGACGTACATCGGTATGGGCATCCAAGTTAAAAATGGAGGTTTGCAATCCCGCTTTAGCATAGCCCAGAAAATGCCCGAATGCTGTTTCGTGTCCGCCACCCAAAGTTATCGGCACTACTCCCTGCTCTAAACATTTGGCAACAATCTCTCCTAACCGGTGTTGATCTTCCTCTACTTCGTAACGGATATTAATATTACCAAGATCTGTAGATCGGCTAATCAGATCAACAAAAGCAGTATAGTTTTCAGGATTGGGGGTAAGCTTATATAACTGCTCCCGAATAGCATGGGGGGCATCTGCAGCACCGGCACGCCCTCCATTTCTGGTTACACCTTTATCCGAGGGAAATCCAATTATTACTGCTTCCGGTAAATCATCCTCAGCCAACTTTTTTTCCAAGAAATGACCAATTCGGGGATCATCTTCTAAAGTATTCGGAACTGCTACTGTCGTCTTATTCAAATTCTCCATTACAGTATGCGTTATGTTCTAAATTCTCTAACCAAAATTACAATTATCGTTATGACTGTTATAGGCAATATAAACCATATCATTGCTGTATTAAAAAGGGGTAGCACATTATGTTGACTTGCTGTTAAAATCAGATAAGCTGCAAAAACCAAATAATAGATCAAAAACAGTAATCCCTCCCATCGAGTAATCACATTTCCTGTAAAAAAGATAGGTAGACATGCAATGGAAACGGCTATCATAACAGGCAGGTCAAATGCGAGTACACCATCTGCAACAGAAATATCCTCCGGTAAAATAGTAGCTGTTAACCCAACGATACACATCATATTAAACAGGTTGCTGCCTATAATATTACCCACTGCCATATCACGCTCTCCCTTTATACTTGCCATTATAGATGTAGCCACTTCGGGAAGTGAGGTGCCTGCAGCAACAATAGTAAGTCCAATAATAAGACTACTTAATCCCAAGTACTCAGCAAATATTACGGCACTGTCTACCAACCAGTGAGCACCCAAAACAAGTAGCCCGAGCCCTGCTACAACAAAAATTATATGCCACAACCAATGGCTCTCTGCCTGTAGAGAATTGTCTGCCTTCGACGGCTCCTGCTCTATGAGATTCTTTTGCTTGGAATCATAGACAAGATATCCCAGATAAATTAACAACATTACAAAAAGAATAACCCCTTCAATCCTGCCTATAGATCCACCTAAGGCAAAGAGATAAAGCACAAATGAAACAACAATCATGAAAGGAACATCCAGCTTAATAAGCTTTTTTGATACTGTAAGAGGGGTAATGATTGCAGAAAGCCCCAGTATAAAAAGCACGTTAAAAATATTGCTTCCAATAACATTGCCGAGCAGTAAATCAGATTCCCCTGCGAATCCTGATTGCATGCTTATAGCAAGCTCCGGTGCGCTCGTCCCAAAAGCCACCACGGTGAGGCCAATCATTAATGAGCTCATTCCCAAACGGGCAGCCAGCTTCGATGCTCCCCTAACCAATAGCTCAGCTCCAGAAATTAACAGCAAAAGTCCCGCAACAAAGAAAATGAATGTCGTACCCAATATTCAATAATTAGTTATTCAAGAATATCTATAAAAGAAACTTACTTTTAGCTAAGAATTATTTAACACTAACATTATTTTCATAACCTTCGAAATAGAATCGTTCCGTTTTTCCCTTTCCACATTATAATTTCGTTGCATTATCATCGATGAATTTGTTCAAACCCCTTAAGAAGTTTTCGTCCCTTTTTGAAACTTCCTAAGCACTGTGCTCCTTTATAATGATACATCCAGAAATTGGGATTGGGAGCATCAATAATAGCGAAATCAGCAGATTTTCCTTTTTCGATAGAACCCAGTTTTTCATCTCGGTTAATCGTCTTGGCTGCATAAATTGTGGCGCCCTTCAACGCTTCGGCGGGGCTTAATCGGCCTTGATTACAGGATAACATCATCGCCAGCGGCAGATCGAAACTGGGGGCTGAACCCGGATTAAAATCCGTAGCCACTGCTACTTCCACACCCCCATCAACCAACCTGCGGCAGTTGAGCGATTTTTCCTGTGTATACAAAGAAGCCAGCGGAAGCGTCACGCCCACCACACCAGCTTTTGCCATTGCCTTAATTCCTTCGTTCGAAATCTTTTCGAGATGATCCGCGCTGACCGCTCCCACCTCCGCCGCCAGTTCAGCCCCTCCGCAAGAGGTAAGCTGATCAGCGTGCACCTTGGGTATTAATCCTTCTCCCTTCGCTGCCAGCAAAATTCTGCGCGATTCCTCAATTGAAAAAGCCGACTCTTCAGCAAAAATATCACAAAATTCAGCCAACTTTTGCTCTGCAACGGCTGGAATCATCTCCTTAATCACCAGCTCAATATATCTCTCCCGGTTCTCTTTATATTCAGGCGGAATGGTATGTGCACCCAAAAAGGTGGGAACAATTTGCATCGGTTGATCTTCATCCAATCGCTGATACACTCGCAGCGTTTTCAGCTCATCCTCTACCGATAACCCATAGCCGCTCTTACACTCAACAGTGGTCACGCCCAGCTTAGCCATCTCTTTTAAAAATCCAGATGCCTTTTCATAAAGTTCATCTTCGCTGGCCCGCCGGGTCTCTTTTACCGTCGACAGAATTCCACCCCCCGATTTAGCAATTTCAAGATAGCTTTTGCCCTGCACCCGCATCGCGAACTCATCGGGACGCCAACCCCCAAATGCCAGATGCGTATGAGAATCTATGAGGCCCGGGATTACTATTTTTCCATCGGCATCAAATGCTTTTTCATTCTTATATTTCGAAGGCAAATCAGATTCCGATCCTACCCACGAAATAGTGTCATCCTCCCAGACAACTGCCGCATTTTTTATGGGATGGATCTCTCCCTGCCCACCTTTATCTCTGCAAGTCGCTAAAAACCCGATATTTTTAAGTATTGCCATAGATAATAAATCAATTAACGCTGAATTCCTTTTCTAACGAACACCCTACGATAATAATTAATCCTCTTAAGTTATTATCACTATCACTTACTGATTGTACAACGAGTCAAAAATCATGCAGTAGACAGACTGAATTGTAAGGACACGACGCGCCGTGTCCTTACTTATCATTTATACCAGTTTCGTAAGCTTTTTTTCCACTTCTTCGACCATATTCCGGTTCTGCAGCAGTTCTACCGCCTTGCTGATATCATCCTTAAAATAGTGATCCTCATCAGCGTGAGGAATGGCATCGCGAATAAATTTGTGTGCAATTTCTACGCCTTTGCCCGGCTTTAGCGGCTTGCGGAAGTCCAGTGCCTGGGCAGCAGTAAACAGCTCAATAGCCAGTACCTGCTCCACATTCTGATACACTTCCAGCAGTTTTAACGCACTGATACTTCCCATGCTCACGTGATCTTCCTGACCCAAGCTGGTGGGAATGGAGTCCACCGAAGAAGGATGACACAGCACTTTGTTTTCTGATACTAAGGAAGCCGAAGTGTACTGCGGAATCATAAATCCGGAGTTAATACCCGTTTCCTCCATCAGTAGTTCGGGCAAGCCATCATGGCCTTTCAGCAGCAAGTACGTTCGTCGCTCCGAAATACTTGCCAGCTCTGCCAATGCGATTTTAGCGTGATCAAGGGCTAACGCCAACGGCTGTCCGTGAAAATTACCGCCACTGATGATATCGCCATTCTCAAATACCAATGGATTATCGGTTACCGAATTGAGCTCCGTTTCTATCGCCTGACTGCTATATCGCAACCCATCACGACTGGCACCATGCACCTGCGGCACGCACCGCAAGCAATAGGGATCCTGCACTTTCCCACAATCACGGTGCGACTCCAAAATCTCACTTTCTACCAAAAGATTGCGTACATTTCGGGCTACTTGCTGCTGTCCCTCGTGTGGACGAATTTCGTGGATACGCTCATCAAACGGCTTAATGCTTCCCTGCAACGCCTCTAAACTCATCGCGGCAATTAGGTCGGCAGCTTTCAGCATACTTAGTGATTTTTCCAGTACGTACGCTCCATACGCCCCCATCTGCTGAGTACCATTGATTAGTGACAGTCCATCCTTAGGCTGCAAATTAATGGGCTCCAATTCATGTTCATTCAATACTTTTTCGGCTGGGATGGTATCGGTACCATCCTCATTCCAGAACAGCCCATAGCCCAACAGGGGAAGTGACATATGTGCCAGCGGCGCCAGATCACCTGATGCTCCTACACTTCCCTTTTCAGGCATGGCGGGAATTAGATCATGATCAGAAAAATAGATCAGCCGGTCGAAGGTCTTCTCAGATATCCCCGAATTACCCAATCCCAACGCGTGAATTTTGAGTTGTAACATCAGCCGAGAAATATCTTTGGGGATGAGTTCCCCTACTCCTACTGAATGCGACAAAACTAAATTGCGCTGCAGCTGCTTTAGCTCCTCCTTCCCCACCCTTTTATTAGCCAGTGCCCCAAAGCCGGTGTTAATGCCATACATCGGCTCGTCGAGATCAAGGGCATCTTCTACAACTTGCCGGGACTCTTTCACGGAAGAGGGGTCTTCTTTCAGACTTTCAATGCTATCTGCAAGGTCGGAGTACAACTGATCTAATTTTATCATCGAACTTCTAAACAGTTTGTTTTCGTTTTCCAGAAGATAGGAGAATAGCGACAGTTGCCCAACTTGTTATCATTCCATAAACAAAAAATCCTTCTATTAATACCCTTGTATTGAGAAAATCTAAAGCCAATCGATCAATCCGATATCTCACCCAGCATTTTAAAAAGGGATCAGCGCGTTTCCCGCCAATCCCTTTAATAATTAATTCTGAATTAGAACTACTATTTAAGATGGCTCAACATCTTTTGGGCAACTAATTCCGATGAAGCGGGATTCTGGCCAGTAATCAGGTTACCGTCTTCCACGGCATACGCCTCCCAAGAATCGGCCTTGCTATATTTACCGCCATTCTCAATAAGCATATCTTCTACTTTGAAAGGTACTACATCGGTAAGACCGACAGCTTCTTCCTCTTCGTTTGAAAAGCCGGTAACTTTTTTCCCATTCACTAAAGGCTCATCATCCGTTCCCTTAACCCCTTTCAAAGCCGCGGGTGCATGGCAAACAAAACCAACCGGTTTGTTTGACTTGTTGAACGATTCAATCAGGTTAATGGAATCCTCATCATCGGCCAGATCCCAAAGCGGTCCATGCCCGCCGGGATAAAATACGGCATCAAAATCCGCTTCATTGACGTCCGACAGCTTTTTTGTCTTCGCCAATTTTTGCTGGAGGTCTTCATCATCTTTAAACCGCTCGGTTGCTTCTGTTTGAGCATCCGGAGTATCACTGCTGGGATCGATAGGCGGTTGACCTCCTTTTGGAGATGCAAGTGTGATGTCCGCTCCTTCATCCTGAAAGGCGTAATAGGGACTGGCAAATTCTTCGATCCAGAAACCGGTTTTCTTTCCGGTATTTCCCAGTTCGTCGTGCGATGTTAATACAAAAAGGATGTTCATAATACTATATACTCTTTATTAATTAATGTTATTTACTGTTTATAACCACACCTTATTTAAACTTTTACAAGCATCTTTCCTTTATTCTTACCATCAAAAAGGTCCAGGAAGGTCTGTGGAATGTTATCAAAACCTTCCACAATGGTTTCGGAATATTCCAGCTTGCCTTCCCCCAACCATTGAGCCAGCTGTTTGACGGCCTCCCGAAACTTCTCTTCATAGTTTCCTACAATGAATCCCTTCATTAATGCGCTCTTTTTAATCAACATTGGCTCTACACGTGGACCCGTTGGAACCGAAGTGGCATTGTAATGCGCAATAGCGCCACAGTTAATAATGCGTCCAAATCGGTTTATATGTTGATGTACACCGTCCGAAATTTCTCCGGCTACGTTATCGAAATAAATATCTACTCCATCGGGACAAACCTCTGCAATGGCAGCGCCCATATCATCGGTAGTTTTGTAATTGATGCCGTCATCAAAGCCGAACTTCGACTTTAACAACTCTACCTTTTCATCAGATCCTGCAATGCCTATAACCCTACAGCCTTGTATTTTACCAATCTGTCCAACAACACTTCCTACAGCTCCCGCTGCTCCGGAAACTACCAGCGTTTCACCCTCCTCGGACTTGCCAATTTCTGTCAATCCTATATAAGCAGTAAGCCCGGTCATACCCAGAATGCCAAGATAAGCTGAAAGTGGTGCCACCTCCGGATCAACTTTCCTCAATTCTTCTCCATCAGATACCTGGTACTCTTTCCAATCCAGCCGTCCCGATACATAATCTCCTTCTATAAGGTCCTCCTTCTCGGATTCAACGACCTTGGCCACAATACCACCCTCAATAGGTTCCCCCAACTCAAAGGGAGCAACATAGGATTCTGCATCACTCATACGTCCCCGCATATAGGGATCTACCGATACGTATTTTGTCTCGAGCAGCACTTCTCCATCATCGGGAATTGGCTTTTCTTCAGTTTCAAAATTAAAATCTGAAATCTCTGGTCTTCCTTCCGGTCGATTTGCTAAGGTAATTACAGTATTCATAATATTTTTCTGATCTTATTCAATGTTATACACTTTGTGATATCAATTTCTTTTTAGACTTTGATAGCATTCCAAGCCATCTCAAATGCTTCTTGTCGCAACTCTTTGGATAAATGATGTTCGTCACGCTCTTCAACAGCTACAAAAAAAGAAAGCGGGTACACCGTATTGGCATATAGCAGGTAGGGCGAAACCTGACGAATCATCCCCTGTTGCTGTCCACGCTTCCAGAGATCAAGCAACGGTTGCAGGTGCTTTAAGGCTTTCTCCCTGACCTCCTCTGAAATAATAGGGGAGTTATCACAGCGAGAAAGAACATTGGCTTCCATTCGGTTGTTCATCTTATATTCAACCATGTTGTGCCAAACATGCTTGAAGCCCTCTTTCACAGGCATATCTTTAGAATAATCCTGAAAAGCCGCATCCGTAAACGCCGCCTTAGTCTCCAGATATAAACTATCAACAAGATCCTGCTTGTTATCGAAATAGAGATAAATGGTACCGGCCGATACGTCCGCCAGCTGAGCAATCTCCGACATAGGCGCATTATGAAATCCGTGATTACTCACCAATCTGAGCGTAGCTTCCAACAAGGCCGTTCGCTTGTTACTTTCCTTCCCTGCCATAACTTCTGTATGCTCTTATTAAGGATTATTTGGTTTTCTTGCCATTATACAACCTTCAACAATAATGAATGAACGTTCATTCATTAAAATTATTTTTTTTGATCCCTTATCTTTTTGTTTCAACTTTGAGTCAATTAATTTAAGTCACTTTTTCTTGTTAAATATGAATGTGCCTTCCTGCATTTTGTGCAGCAACCAAGACGTTCAGCTGTTTTATAAAGATACCTCCGAACACTATTCTTCGGATTATTTTCAGTGTCAAAGCTGCCGATTAATATTTGCACCATCCAAAGATCGTCCCGACCGCAACGAGGAATTTGCCCGTTATGAAACCCACGAAAACGATCCCGAGGACGAAGGTTACCGCAATTTTTTAAGTCAGCTTTTTGATCCGCTAAACAAGCGATTGGAAACCGAATCTATGGGGCTCGATTTCGGATCAGGTCCGGGACCAACGCTCAGCCTGATGTTTGAAGAAGCAGGGCACACGATGCGCATTTACGATTCTTTTTATGATGATGACCCTTCGGTCTTAGAAGAAACCTACGATTTCATCACGGCTACCGAAGTGGTGGAGCACCTCTTTCATCCCGGAAAAGAATTAGAACGACTGTGGAACTGCCTGCGTCCCGGTGGATATCTGGGCATCATGACCAAGATCGCCGAAGATGATAAGGACTTCTTCGCCGACTGGCATTACCGGCTGGACCTAACCCACGTTACTTTTTATACCGAAGATACTTTTCGTTGGCTTGCCGATCATTGGAATGCTCACCTCTCTTTTCCTGCTGACCGAGTCATTATCTTCCAGAAGCCAAATCGTTAAAACACATTTACTACAAAATAATATCCCATTACTCCGCTGGCAATAACTTTCATCAGCGTATTTACCAATAACCCGGCAAAAGAGCCGACCGCCGACTTCAGTGCCCGATCCGAGGTTTTTCCGCCTACGATTTCACCTACAAAAGCACCGGCAAGCGGACCGACAATCATCCCAATGGGTGGGAAGAAAAATATCCCAATAAGCATACCCACGATACTACCCGAGATACCGTAAGCTGATCCGCCAAACTTTTTGGTTCCGTACGCGGGGATTACATTATCCAAAACCATTATTGTGGCTACAATTAGTGCCCAAACAATTAAGAATGTCGCTGAAAATGGTTGCGTGGCCAGTTGTAAAATCAGTAATCCGCAATAAGTTACCGGGGTTCCCGGAACTACGGGCAGAAATGAGCCGATAAATCCGGCAACAATAAAAAGAGCAGCAAAGATGATCAGAATCGTTTCCATGGCATTTATTTACTAAAACGTTAGATGCTACAAAACGAAATTTGGGCTCAATTGTTACAAGCATACCTCCTAATATGATAAGCCTACCTGTTCTCCCTCAACAATAACCGCATGAATATCTTCTGTGTTTTCGATGTCATCGAGTGGATTGCTGTTAAGCAAAAGTAGATCGGCCATATAGTTTTTTTGGACTTTGCCATAATCATCAGAAACTCCGAAAAATTCAGGGCCATTAATTATAGAAGTTTGTAGAGCTTCCAAGGGGGTTAGTCCCGCGGCCACTAATTCCTGCAACTCTTTGTGAAGAGACTTTCCGGGATACACAAACGAGTTATAAGGCCCACTGTCAGATCCCGCCAAAATATTAACACCGGCATTATGCATTTCGGGAATCATCTCCAGAAATAGTTTTCTTAAATTGTGGCGCCGTTGTGTTGCTTCTTCACTCCTACTTTTAGCAGCCTGCAATCGCCCTTGATAAGTTTCCTGTATCCCTTCCCCTATATAGTTCAAATATTTATCTTCGCTGTGATCCTCTTCATTAAGATCTGCCAGCACTTTTCCGATATGTAACGTAGGCACTATTGCAGTACCGGATTTAGCCATTTGCTCATACGTTTTCTGTGCCGTTTGTTCATCATATGTTTCAATGACTTCCGTCAGAGCAGCCCAAAAACTATACTCACCCTGACGAACGGCCTCAGTTATCTTTTCTTCTTGGGATGAAGAGCCCTTGAGCACATAATACATGTGTTCCGTAGCATCAAGTCCCGCTTCCACGGCTTCATTAAAATCAACGGTAAACGGCATGTGTCCGGTAACCTTCAGGCCCCGTTTCTCAGCTTCTTTGACGGCTGCCAGGTAAACATCCGCAGGAATCGAACTATCATATAGTTTCACATAGTCAACATTTAACGACTCCAACGAATCAAAAGCAGCAGGTATCTGATCCACGGAACTTAATTCAATTGAACCTGCCCAGGAAGGATCAGGGCCATCAAGCTTGGGACCGGAGGTGAAAATTTTAGGTCCCAGAAGTTCACCCTTTTCAATTTGTTGCTTCCACTCTAAAATAGCTGGAGTAATATCTCCCCCGGCATCCCGGACAGTCGTTACCCCATTGGCAATAAAGAGATCAAGCAAATCTTTATTTTCGGCAACCAATGTATCTCCGCCCCGAAAATGCACGTGCATATCCCACAATCCCGGAATCACATATTTTCCGGATCCATCGATTCTATTCTCCGCATTGATTTCAACTTCGCTATTATGAATTTCAGCAATTTTTCCATCCCGAATTTCGATCGTCTGGCCCTCGGCTATTTCACCTGTTTCTACATCAACAATATTTGTATCGGCAATTATTACATCAGCCATATTTTGGGAAGTACACGAAATTGTAAAAAATAATACGCTTAGAAGGATCGCTATTCTGTAAATCATTCTTAAAACCATAAAATTTATATGAGTTAAAACTCTTGTATATCAATCTATCATCGGCAGATCCACGCGGCGTTCTTTAGCTGTTTTAATAGCCTCATCGTAGCCAGCATCAGCATGACGCATAACGCCACTGCCCGGATCGTTAGTAAGCACCCTTTCGAGGCGCTCATCGGCCGATTCCGTACCATCGGCTACACAGACCATTCCTGCGTGAATGGAGTATCCAATTCCTACGCCTCCACCGTGATGCAGCGACACCCAACTCGCTCCACTTGCAGTATTTAACATAGCATTCAACAGCGGCCAGTCGGCAATAGCATCCGAGCCGTCTTTCATGCCTTCTGTTTCGCGATTCGGTGAAGCAACCGAGCCAGCATCCAAGTGATCACGTCCAATAACAAGCGGAGCATCCACTTTGCCCTTTTTAACGAGCCAGTTGAACTTAGCACCCATCTCGGCGCGTTCACCGTATTCCAGCCAACAAATACGCGAAGGTAATCCCTGGAAATGCACCTGGTCCTGTGCCTTGTGAATCCACCGGTTCAATGATTCTTTCTCGGGAAAGGTATCCAGCACCGCTTGATCAGTGGTGTAAATATCTTCTGGATTGCCAGACAGCGCAGCCCAGCGAAACGGACCCGATCCTTTACAAAACAGCGGGCGAACAAAAGCGGGTACAAATCCCGGGAAGTTAAAGGCCTCCTCCATACCACGATGATCAGCCACTTGTCCCCGCAAATTATTACCGTAATCAAAAGTAATGGCCCCTTTTTCCTGCATTTTCAGCATGGTCTCCACATGAGTAACCATCGAATCGAGCACGGCATCTTGGTACATCTCGGGATTCAGCTCCCGCTCTTCGGCCGCTTCCTCGATCGACATGCCAGCGGGAATGTATCCAACCTGCAGGTCGTGAGCTGCAGTCTGATCCGTCAACACATCAGGTATCACATCTTTCTCCAACATTTTGGGGAGCACTTCTGCTACATTTCCAAGTAATCCAATCGAGAGCGCTTCGCCTTTTTCTTTTGCGTCCAATGCTTTTTCGAGTGCCTCATCCAGATTCGTGCATTTTATATCACAATACCCGGTTTCGATACGCCGGTCGATATGGCTTTCATCTACTTCGATGGCAATACAAGCCGCGCCGTTCATCGTGGCCGCCAACGGCTGCGCACCGCCCATGCCGCCGAGCCCAGCCGTAACTAACAGCTGACCTTCCAGCGTACCGTCAAACTTCTGGCGGGCACACTCCGCAAAGGTTTCATATGTGCCCTGCAAAATACCCTGGGTGCCAATATAAATCCACGAACCAGCGGTCATCTGCCCATACATGGTAAGCCCCATTTTATCGAGGCGGCGAAATTCATCCCAATTGGCCCAGTTTGGCACTAAGTGTGAATTGGCGATAAGTACACGCGGGGCCTCTTCGTGTGTCTGAAATACGCCAACCGGTTTTCCGCTTTGTACTAAAAGCGTTTCGTCATTCTCAAGTCGTTTCAGCGTTTCAACAATTTTGTGATAGCACTCCCAGTTACGCGCCGCTTTACCGCTTCCACCATAAACGATCAATTCGTCTGGTTTCTCAGCTACATCCGGATCAAGGTTATTCATCAGCATTCGTAGGGCGGCTTCTTGGTGCCACCCCTTACACTGCAAGTCGGTTCCGGTTGGTGCCTTAATATTTTTTTCAACGCCTCTTTCTGTACTCATCACCACTGTTTTTACTTCGGATTTTTGGGCAATGTAATAAATTTAATGGGTATTGCGTACCATTTAAACCAGCTAAAACACTTCAATATCTTTTGTTATATAGTACACACACTTTAAAGTTGCTTCACTTTGTCGGTTTAATTATCATGCACGGCGTAAATCAAATGTATTATTGGGAATTGCAATTCTAAATAAATACCAGTTTCAATGGCAAACGAACAATCAGGGACGGTAGACGCCGCCCAGCAAAATGACTTTTTTGGTCATCCGCGGGGGCTATCAACACTTTTCTTTACTGAGCTTTGGGAACGTTTCAGTTACTATGGGATGCGCGCACTGCTCGTTCTATACATGACAGCTGAAACCATGAGTAGTAATCCCGGCCTGGGATTCAGCGTCGGTAAAGCTACCGCTATATATGGCCTTTATACTTTTTTCGTCTACGTACTTTCACTACCGGGTGGATGGGTCGCCGATAAGCTTTGGGGACAAAGAAAAGCGGTTTTTGTAGGTGGTTGTATCATTGCTGCCGGTCACTTTAGCATGGCTGTTCCATGGATTGAATTTTTCTACCTTGGCTTGGCGCTTATCGTCATCGGTACCGGACTTTTAAAACCAAACGTAAGTTCGATGGTTGGCGACTTGTACCCCGAAGGCGGTGCCCGTCGCGATGCCGGCTTCTCTATTTTTTACATGGGAATTAACTTCGGTGCCATTTTAGGTCCTTTACTTTGCGGTGTTTTGGGTGAAGGCTACAACTGGCACTGGGGGTTCTCCCTGGCCGGATTCGGAATGGTGCTTGGACTTATCTCTTACAAATACGGATATAAATTTCTGGGTAACGCCGGAAATCTAAAAACCGGTGAAAGCCAAGAAGTGCTCAATGCACGGAGCCGAAGGTTCTACACCATTTTATCAGTAGTAGCAGGTGCAATTGTGGTCTTTGGATTTCTGATGAGCTCCGGAGTTATCAATATTACCCTGCAAACCTTGGCTGAATATCTTGGCGGTGCGGCTGTTGCAATTACCATTACCTTTTTTGCCTACATTATTTTCTTTGGCGGGCACAACAGGGAAGAACAGAAGAAACTGGGTGTCATTTTCTGGCTGTTTTTTTTAGCCGCCCTCTTTTGGAGCGGATTTGAACAGGCTGGTTCCTCCCTTAACCTATTTGCAAAAGATCTTACCGATCGTGCTATCGGAGACGTTGCCTGGCTTGGAACTACCACTGCTGGACTCATTACTTTGCTGATAGCTATTCCCGTCTTCTATGTGGTTTACCGCGTATACAAACGTGATGACTTATGGGACTTTGCAAAAGGCGTCGTTGCTGTTTCTTCGGTTGGCGTTCTCATCTTCCTGTGGTGGCTCATACAGCGCATTGGCATCGGATGGGAAACCCCTGCCAGTACGCTGCAGCTTATTAATCCATTTTTCATTGTTGTATTTGCACCCATTTTTGGGTTTATGTGGACGTGGTTGGCGGCTCGTAATGCCAATCCATCTATTCCCGTTAAATTTGGTTTGGGATTATTTGGTCTCGCGGCCGGATTCTTTGTTCTCTCCTGGGGTGCTGCCAATGCAACCGAAGCAAATCCGGTAAGCCCTGCCTGGCTCGTTGTTACCTATTTTTTACATACAGCCGGTGAACTCTGTTTGTCCCCCGTTGGACTTTCATCGATGACAAAGCTGGCACCGAAATCACGCGTCAGCCAAATGATGGGTATCTGGTTTGTGGCTGCTGCCGTTGGAAATCTGTTTGCAGGCCTTATGGCTGGTCAACTTGAAGTTCTTTCTGAGGCAAGCCTCTTTTGGTGGGTAGCCATGATTGTAGGCGGTGGCGGAGTCATTGCCTTAATTGCAAGTCCATTCGTACAAAAGCTAATGGGCGATGTAGAATAATCTTTCTAAAAATATAAAATATTAACCCTGCCAGAGTCTCAACCTCTGACAGGGTTTTTTATTTGAATGATATAAGGCACAAAACCCCTTATATTTATCTCTATGACAAAAGAAGAAGCCACTCCCAAGACAAAACAGCAAAAAATAAATCAGAAAGAACCCATTGCTGCCATTGCTACGCCTGTAGGTGAAGGGGGTATTGCTGTCATTCGCGTATCGGGTAAAAATGCTGTCGGTAAAGTTAACGAAGCATTTCGTGGCAAAGACCTCACCAAACAGGATTCTCATACCGTCCACTTTGGTAATATTGTGGATCAGGACGACAACGTAGTAGATGAAGTGTTAACTACACTGTTTCACTCTCCAAAATCGTATACCGGTGAAGAAACTGTGGAGATTTCCTGTCACGGCGGTGTACTTGTCACCCAGGCCGTATTAGAAACTATGCTCGATCTTGGCATCCGCTCTGCCGAACCCGGCGAATTCACCCAGCGTGCTTTTCTAAATGGCAAGATGGAGCTCAGTCAGGCCGAGGCAGTTGCTGATCTTATCCATGCCAAAAGCCAAAAGGCAATGGATGCAGCCCATCAACAGCTCGAAGGTCAGCTTGGCAAACACATCAAGCAATTTCGGCAGCAGATTATCGACGCTACTGCCATGGTGGAACTCGAGCTCGACTTCGTAGAAGAAGACGTAGAGTTTGCCGACAAAGAAGAGCTGGAGCGACTCCTGAAAGAACTCGATGAAGAAATTGATAAACTACTGGCCACTTACGAAACAGGACGACTGGTAAAACACGGCGTCAAAACAGTATTTATCGGACTGCCTAACGCAGGAAAATCCACTCTGTTGAATACTCTCGTCGGAAAAGATCGAGCTATTGTTACGGATATTGCCGGCACTACCCGCGATACTATTGATGTGGACTGGAGCTATGACGGGCTTCGGTTTAAGCTCACCGATACCGCCGGCCTTCGCGACACTGAGGACGTAATTGAGGCCGAGGGCGTTAAACGATCACAGGAAGCCTTCGAAAAAGCCGACCTGGCGGTTTACCTAAAAGATCTGTCAAAAGAACTAACGCAAGAAGAGCGCGAAGATATTGCTAAATTTCAAAAGGCTGCTGGTGAAACCCCCTTCGTGCTTATCGGCACCAAAAATGATATCGCCTTGGATATTGAGGACGAGCGAATGGACTACGATCTGAAAATATCGGCGCTCGAGGGCGAAAAAATCGACGAGCTCAAAAAACTAATGAAACAACGGGCACTCGAAAATAAAGAGTATGACTCGTCAAGCCTGTTGGTCACTTCCAGCCGACACCGAGATGCCCTACAAAATGCCCAAAAAAATGTCCGCAGTGCCCTACAAGCTCTCGATCAAGGCATGACCGGCGATTTTCTCTCAATTGATTTACGGTCGGCTCTCAAAGATCTCGGAACTATCACCGGTGAAATTACCACCGAAGATATTTTAGACTCCATTTTTTCACGGTTTTGTATCGGAAAGTGAAGCTACTTTCTCTTAGTTGCCTGAAATCTTTATATCCATTCACTTAGGTAATAACAGCGTACTATATTTTCAATTCTTTGTTGTTATATTGTTATTAGAATTAAATTGTGACAATGTGAACGTTAATCTCAGAGAGAAAATACCTTTTCTAACTATTTGAAGAGGACGTTTGTGAGGGATTTAGGTTTTAGCTTTAATATAATTCATCCCATATGGTCTGGATTGCTATAATTATATCGGTCGTTATCTTTTTTATTTGGTTAGGTGAAAGCAAACCACCTATCGTACTCAAAGGCAATGGCTCCTTTGATTATGAAGTTGTAGGTGAATCAAATTATCAGCGAAATATTAAAAAGGCACTCGATTTAAATGGCAAAAAATTCAGCAAGAGCTTTTTGGTACGGTTAGAATATGAAGATCATAATAAACATGATGAGAAAGCTGTTGCAGTTTATATTGAAAATAAAAAAGCAGGTCATTTGTCAAGGCCTAAAGCCAAGAGTTACAGAAACATGATGCAACGTATAGGACTAAGTAAAAGAGATGCTGAATGCTATGCTACTGTTCGTGGTGGTGGAAATAAGAAAAACTATGGGCTCTTTTTGAACTTTGATTTACAAAAAACAAAAAGCTGCCATTACGATAATTAGATATATAAAGAACTTTGCATTTTCTACTCAGTGCCTTTCTATAAGAATATGTTTTAAATAAACTTATAGATACTACCCCACTTTGGATCTTGGGAATTAAATACCATAAAAAAAGGAACTGGTTTTCACTCATTAGATAAACTCTTCCTATCCCACCTATTTGAAGAATATATTTTCCTTTGGAATCAAAAATATCCATCCTGAGGATAGAAATTCTAAAACATTTAAATTACAACACATGTTATTATGAAAATTTTACTGATAGGCGGAACCGGAACTATTGGCTCAAAGGTGGCAGAGCGACTTGATGCTGATCACCAGCTAATCATTGCGGGAAGAAGTTCAGGCGACGTACAAGTAGATATTACGAAACCGGATTCCATTCAAAAACTCTTTGAAGAAACCGGCAACATCGATGCCGTTATTGTTACTGCGGGATCGGCGCCTGTAAAACCTTTGGCCGACTCTACAAATGAGGATTTTATACAGGGTATTAAAAGCAAGATGATGGGGCAGATCAACGTAGCTCTCACCGCCCTGGATTACCTGAACGAGGGCGGCAGTGTTACACTGACCTCTGGAATCCTTTCTGACGATCCCATCCCACAGGGAACCATTTTGAGCACGATCAATGGTGCCGTTAATGGGTTTGTAACGGGTGCCTACGGGGAATTTCTGCAAAAAGGCTTTCGCATTAATGCCGTAAGTCCGGCGCTGGTCGAAGATTCGGCTGATGCACTCGGCGATTTCTTTCCGGGCCATACACCCGCCCAAATGGAGCACGTCGTCGACGGCTACGAGAAAAGTCTCAAGACGCTCATCACCGGACAAATTATCAATATCTCATAATTTTTTTACTTAATGGATTCTCAAGCCTTGAATAATATCAAATATTCGGTCCTTGATCTGGCGGTCATTACCGAGGGGCAATCACCCGCCGATGCCATCCGTAACAGTCGCGATTTAGCTCAACATGTCGAGGATTGGGGCTATACCCGATTCTGGATGGCCGAACACCACAACATGGAAAATATCGCCAGCTCCGCTACGTCGGTACTACTGGGACATGTAGCCGAAGCCACCGAATCGCTGCGTATCGGTTCCGGCGGTGTAATGCTGCCGAACCATTCCCCGCTTGTTATTGCTGAACACTACGGCACGCTGGCTACGCTTTATCCTGATCGCATTGATCTGGGGCTGGGTCGCGCACCGGGCACTGACCAAAAAACTGCACAGGCCATTCGTCCTGATCGCATGCAACAAGTGCAACAATTTCCCAAGAACGTGCAACAACTGCAGCAGTACTTTTCTTCCGACAACAGTTCGGCCGATGTCCGTGCTATTCCCGGGGAAGGAACCGAAGTACCGTTGTGGATTTTGGGCTCCAGTACCGACAGTGCCCATCTGGCAGCCGCATTGGGATTACCGTATGTATTTGCCAGCCACTTTTCGCCCCAGCAACTGCATGCAGCTCTGCAGGTGTATCGCGAAAAGTTTGAGCCTTCCGAACAGCTGGATAAACCCTACGTACTGCCCTGCGTTAATACTGTTGTGGCAGACACTGATGAACAAGCTGAATATCTGTCAACATCACTAAAACAGATGTTTATGGGCGTTGTTACCGGTAACCGTGATCCCATGCCGCCGCCCGTTGACAACATGAATACGGTTTGGAATTTTCGAGAGAAAATGGCGGTAGAGCAGATGCTCAAATATACCTTTGTAGGAAGTAAAGAAACGGTAAGAGAGCAACTTTCCGATTTCGTAGAAAAAACAGGTGCCGATGAAATTATGACTGCCACTTATATTTATGATCATAATCAACGGCTAAAATCACACCGGCTTCTATCTGAAATTATAAACGGCCAATAATAAAGCCCGATCTCCTATTCAGAAATCGGGCTGTGAAATCTTTAATCTGTTCGGGAATTAATTATTATCTCCCGAGCTTCCTCCGTTATCTCCATCACCATTATTACCACCTTGATTCTGTGGTAATTCAGGTACGGCAGATGGACTTTGCGAAGCATCCATGCCATCAGTTTGTTCGGTCGGTGCTTGAACACCACTTTGTTGCACTGCACTTTCGGTAGTGCCACCGCGCTCAATAGCAAAGTTCGCAAATACGCTAAGCACCAATAAAGCCGTGCCAAGTACCGTAGTTGATTTTGATAAAAGATCAGCTGTGCGACGAGCACCAAGCCCCTGTCCGCCTGCTTGCCCCCCTGCCAAACCGCCGGAAATTCCTTGTCCCTGGCCCGGCTGCAAGAGAATTACAATTACCAAAAGAACACTAACAAGAGTAATTATCGAAAGTATAATTGTATAAAGCATGAGTATAAACTATGTAACGGTGATTTTCAGACCCGTAAAGTTATTCAAAATTCCTTTTCTTTCCAATGAAGATATAATAGAAATTTAGTTCTAATGCACCTATAATAACTAATTGAATTATTAAATATTTCATTCACTAAATAATTAGCCGTGCCAGATTTTCCAAATAGAGTTCAAGAGTTTATTCAAAATTCGCCGGGGATTACCTATCAGGTTACCCTTTCGATCATTGCCATTTTTGTGATTTGGTTGGTTCGCCTTATCACCCTACGCATCATTAATAAAAAATTACCGGAGGCAAAAGCCCAATATAAATGGCGTAAAAATCTGACCTATATTGCTGTTTTCCTTGGATTTTTAATTGTTGGGCGCATCTGGTTTGAAGGTCTGCAATCGCTGGCTACCTTTTTGGGATTACTTTCTGCCGGTTTAGCTATTGCGCTCAGAGGTCCCGTCACAGATTTTGCCGGATGGATCTTTCTGATTTGGCGTAAACCTTTTGACGTTGGAGACCGCATCCAGGTTGGTGATGTTAAAGGGGATGTGATAGATATCCGTGTTTTTAAGTTTACCCTTTTAGAAATTGGCAACTGGGTTCATGCCGACCAAAGCACCGGTCGCGTTATCCATGTACCCAATCATTTAGTTTTTGATGATTCACTGGCCAATTACACCAGTGATTTTGAGTTTATCTGGAACGAACTGCAGGTGCTCGTCACGTTTGAAAGCGACTGGAAGAAAGCGAAACAAATACTTCAAGAAATTGCCAATAAGCACCTAAAAGATTATGTAAATGAGGCCCAAAACCAAGTAAGTCATGCTAAGAAATCGTATCTCATTCATTACCGTTATCTAACCCCTACTGTTTATACAGATGTACATGACAGCGGTATTTGCCTGACAATTCGCCATCTTTCTAATCCCCGTAAAAGACGAAAGTTAGGGCAGGATATCTGGGAGGATGTATTGGATAGGTTTGACGAACACGACGATATCGACCTGGCTTATCCCACCATGCGGATCTATAAAGAAGGCGAACACTAATTGGGCAGTTCACCTAAATTAAACCACGTTCCTATTTCGGAATTGGCTGAATAAGCCCCGGACCGTTATTTTCGGGATCATTGACATCTTCTGACACACGATTTACAGTCAATTCGGTCATGGCGTAGCCATTAATAACTTTCTCCAAATCGGACTCACTTAATTGCTCATTCCCCAGCCATTGGCCATAATCATCGGGATGCACAAAAATAGGCATGCGATTATCTACCGGCTGAACAAGGGTGTTCGCCTCAGTCGTAAGCATTGCGCAGGAATAGACATCCCGGCCTGCCGATGATTCCCAGACTGAGTAAATACCGGCAATAGCCGTTAGCTGATTAGAAAGCAACCGGATATAAAAAGGCGTGCTTTTCTTTTCCGAAAACTTCCATTTGTAGAATCCATTAGCAGGAATCAGGCATCGCCGTTGCTCAATACATTCGGTTAGCCATTCGTCTTCTTCGAGATCCTCAATCGGAACAACAAAATTGTCGTTGCCCTCAATTTCTTCTTCGGCATCGGGCGGAATCAATCCCCAACGAAAAGTATAGATTTTGCGTTTTCCATCCTCTTTATAAACCACCGGAATCAGAGAGCCAGGCGTGATATTATAATCGGGCTTAAAAAAATCATCCCGGGCTGTTGATACATCAAATAGTTGTTCAACCTCTTTTTTGGATGCCTCTAAAACAAAACGATCACTCATATATGTATGATTTCCTTCAGCTTTTCACGTAGATTATGTTGCCTTTATACTAAGGGAACCGAGTTAAAACTGCTAATGTTTCTTTTTATATGGATATCTTCATCAATGACGACGAGCAGCGCCTTAGAGCCGGCTGGCGACTGTTAATCCAATTCATCTTTATGTTTCTCTTTGTTGGCTTCGGCATAATGGCCGTACAACAAACACTGGCTGACCCGCTGATGGTCTACACAACCATTCCTCAACTTTTGGGAATTACTCTAAGCGTATGGCTTGCCGCAAAGCTATTAGATAAACGCTCTTTCTTTGATTACGGAATCAATTTCAACAAGCAATGGGCAAAAGATTTTTGTACGGGATGCTTAATTGCTGCCATCTCCATTAGCTCCATTTTTCTTATTCAATGGTCATTAGGATGGATAACCTTCGTGGAGTACGGCTGGAATACAGAAACGGAAACGCCCTTTTTTACAGGTATAATCAGCTTTTTTGTAGCAATGATAATAGTTGGATTTCATGAGGAGTTGTTCTCGCGTGGCTATCAACTTCTCAATTTTACTGAAGGATTAAAATATCCCGCGGTTGGAATACATGGTGCCCTTATCACAGCTATATTACTTACATCATCACTTTTTGGATTTATGCACTTCTTTAACTCTAATGCTTCACTTATCTCAACATTCAATATTATGTTAGCCGGCATTGTCCTTGCCATTCCCTATGTTCTTACCGGTAGTTTGGGCTTGTCGGTCGGACTTCATTTTAGCTGGAATTTTGTCATGGGGGGCATTTTTGGCTTTCCCGTAAGCGGCATTAATATCGAATTTTCCATTCTCCAGATTCAACAATCCGGTCCCACCCTTTTTACCGGTGGCGCTTTTGGTCCCGAAGCGGGCATTCTTGGATTGTTTGGGATGACAATAATGTTAGGGGGATCACTCGTTTATGTAAAGCAGAGCCGTCACGAACTTCATGTTGATCCGCTGTTTACAAAAGACTATCAACAAACCGCGAAATCAGATGAGCAAACGGCATAAGTTTTGTATATTCCGCTATTGATACGCATCGCTTGGTTTTGAAGCGAATGCATGATGAACAAACATTAATAAAATGAAAGGTTAGAACGTTGAAGTTTGAAGAAATGACGCTTAGCCCCAATATCATGAGCGGGCTTAAAGACATTAATTACACTGAACTTACTGAACTGCAAGAAAAAGTAATCCCAGCTGTACTGGAAGGCAATGATGCACTTATAAAAGCCGAACCGGGAAGCAGCAAAATCGCTTCTTTTGTAATACCTGCACTTGAGCAAGTTAATAAAAGAGAGGATAAAGACGGTACCTCGGTACTGGTAATAACACCCAATCCTGAAGAGTCTCAAGAAATTGACGAATTAGTTTGGGCTATGGGTTATCATGCTCAAATTGAGTGTGCTTCCATCGATATGGATACTAATATCGAAGAACAAAAGGAGGCTATTCAAAGTGAGGTGGAAGTGATTGTTGGCAATCCCGGCCCTCTGCTGGATGTGTGCCAGGATCTAAGATTTATATTCCGCCATGTTGAGTTAGTGGTTATCGATGCCGCTGATGAAATGGTGGCCCTAAATCTGCAGGACAAAATCCAGAATATTTTAAAGCGTGTGCTCAGTGATCATCAAACACTCATCTATTCAAATGAGGTTAATGATGATGTCAAAGAACTTACCAAGCAGCATACTGAAGACCCCATTGCTATCGGCTTTGAAGATAAGCCGGGTATGTTGACAGAACCTCCAAAGGTTGATCAAAATCTGACACAGGGCTACATCTATGTGCCTAATCGCATGAAGATTACCACCCTGATGGCACACCTTGAGAATACCCCCCATGATAACTGCGTAATTTTCACAGCTTCTAAGCGCGGAACGGATCGCCTCTATCGAACACTACGCAAAAACGATATGAAGGCGACAAGCCTGCACGGCAAGCTTTCAGAGGAAAAACAATCGCAGCGCTTTGCCAACTTTACCAACGGTGACGTACAATATCTCTTGGTTGCCGATATTCCGGCCGCTGAACTCGGATTAGACCGAGTTACACAGGTCATCAACTATGATGTGCCTAACGATCCGAATGAGTATCGCTATCGCGCCAGCTTAGTTGGATCTGGGACAGCTTCGCGCATTGTGTCGCTCGTTTCCAAGCAGGATCGCAGTGATATTAATGAACTGGAAAATAGCCTGGGACAAGCGCCCAAAGAATTACCACTTCCAGACAAGGTGAAGCAAAAGCTTGAAGAACGAAAGAAACAGAAAAAGAAAAAGTCTCGAGGCGGTAAGCGTAATAACCAATCCAAACGAGGCAGCAACAATGGTCGTGGTAAAAAGGAAAAGAAGGATGACGGACTTCAATTACCACGCCCAAGCTATGACAAGCTCAGCGGCGGAAAGAAGGGTGATGCCCCGAAAGATCAAAAATCCGGCGTTATCGGCTTGATTAAGAAGCTCTTTTCTTAAGGTAAAATATATGTTCTATTTAAAGGATGGGTAGCTTATACCCATCCTTTTTGTTTGAATAATTTATTTGTGAACATGTATTAGATATTCACAAATAAAAAGACCCACATAAAATAAAGGGTCAGGCAGTAGGGCATTTACCTGACCCCTCACTTGATGAATAAATTCTTCTTGAGCAATAAAAATGTAAAGACATTATGTAACGAATTTATTACCTGTTTAATTAATAGACTGTTATTTATACATGTAGCTATCTGCATGTGTTTATAATCCCAATGAGCGATCAAAATCACCTACCATATTACTCTAATACAGATCTTTTGGATTGGATAGTCCAAGCTGCTCTGGTGTCAAAACCACGGAAAACACATAAGATTACCATTGCTTTACGACCACTTAATACATAGTTAAAATTCAGTCATTATCATTATCGCGTTAATTCTCTACAACCTTAAAGACTGGAGTAATGATGACGGTTCTTTTTGAAGAAAAGCTTGACGAATACTATCGTACCGGAAAATTCAAAGGGTTTTACGAAGTGATCGAACATGAACAAGGAAGAATGACACACCTGACTCTCACAAATGGATTTCAAGAAATATCAGTATCCGGGATGTTTAAAAGTGATGCCTTGCAATGTATATTTCATCAAATTGACAGCGTGCGATCAAATTAGAAATAGCCGTCCTTGAGTATATCTAACAAGAATTTTTCGGTAATATCATCAGGATTTTTATAGTGAGTTTATTGGCCGTACTTATAAATAGTTATAAGGGAGTTTCTCCTCTGCTTTATTATTCAGCTATTCAAAATTAAAAAAGCCCCGCTGATAGTCAGCGAGGCTTCTAAATATATTGATGCTACTAAAAAATTAAGCAGTCATCTTTTTTTTCTGTTTTTTCGCCTCAGCAAATACCATATCTTTAATTGCCTCAAATCCATTGAGCGTTTTTTCGATATGCTCCTTCGTATGAGCAGCAGTCGGTATCAGGCGAATCAATACCGTTCCTTTGGGTACTACCGGATAGGCAACACCGCTTACAAAAATACCGTGTTCTTCACGCATTTTACGCATTATAAGCTGACAAAGATCAGTACTTCCTTTTGTCAATACAGGCGTTACCGGGCATTCAGCAGGCAATACATTGTAACCCATATCCCGAAGTCCGCCACGCAGCATATTCGTGTTTTCCCACAGCTTTTCTCTCCACTGGGGATTATTACGAATCATTTCCAATCGCTTACGCGCCGACTTAACGATCGGCATGGGTACCGACTTTGCAAAAATCTGACTGCGTACATTCGCTTTTAAAAATTCTACGACGCGCTCATCCGTAGCTACAAAAGCACCTATCAAAGCAAAGGCCTTGGCAAAAGTACCAAAATAAATATCAATACCATCGTGGCAATCTAAATGTGTTCCCGTACCGGAACCGTCTTCTCCCATCGTTCCTACTCCGTGCGCATCGTCAACAAGCAGACGGAACGGATATTCTTCCTTAAGAGCAATCATCTCATTCAAGATACCCAGATCCCCGGTCATCCCAAAAGCACCCTCTGTTACCACCAGAACAGCTCCATCATCCTTTTTCTTTCGATGGGCACGCTCCAACTGTGTCTTAAAACTATCAACATCGTTATGCTTGAACACATACTTTTCGGCCATAGCCAGCTGCTTTCCATCAACAATACAAGCATGACTCAGCTCATCATAAATAAGAACATCGTTGCGATCTACCAGGGCGTGAATAACGCTCATAATGCCCTGATATCCGTAATTTAACAGAAAGGCATCATCCTTATGGACAAAATCGGCCAGCTCTTCTTCCAGCTTCTCGTGCTCAGTAGAATTACCTGTCATCAGGCGGGCGCCCATCGGGCTACTTAAACTGTAATCCTGGGCAATCTTGGCATCATATTCTTTTATCTCTTCATTGCTCCCCATACCCAAATAGTCATTGATGCTCCAGACAATTACATCCTCATCATTAAACTTCATTACGGGTCCCAACGGACCTTCAAGTTTGGGGTATGTATAATATCCGTACCCTTCCGAAGTAAATTCCCCTAATGGGCTTGGTCTGGACTCAAGCTTATCAAATAAATCCATAAACTAACTTGTGCTAATTGTTGGTTATGTGTAGATGATTGTTCTGCGAATAAACGAAAAAGTGTCTGTAAAAACTTTCAAAAAAAGGTAATGAAAATAACCCGCATCTCAAAAATAACACCCCTTCCAACAACCCATCCTAAATGGCTGATATTAATATACTTATAAGAAATATCTCCTCTTTCTTATTAAATTTTGCCATTTGCCCTCCCTTTTGAACCCTTTCTTTTCACAATTTGCTACCAATTTCCAAAACTACCTTCTCCAGTAATTCTATATCGGTCTTCTCGGTACGGGGATTAATAAAACAAACACGAAGTGCTGTTTTGCCATCGATTTTTGTACCGGTTAGAAAAATACGTCCATCCGACTCAATTTTTTGAATAATTTGATCATTCAACTTGTTTAGAGTTGACTCCTCTATTCCACCGGGATTATACCGAAAGCAAACAATCGACAACGGAACCGGGGCCATAATCTCCAGCTTCTTATTCGAATCTACACGTTCCGACAGGTACCTTGCTTTATCCATATCAGAGGCTATTTCCTCGCGCAAACGACTGGCCCCAAACGCTTTTATTGTCATCCAAACCTTTAAAGCTTTAAACTCTTTGGTAAGCGGAAGATTGTATTCCATTAAATCAGTACGGCCGCCATTCTGCTCATCAGATTTCAGGTAATCGGGAATAGTACTAAACGTTTCTCGTAGATGATCGGGATTTTTAACCAGTGCACCACCTGCTTCGAAAGGCACATACAACCACTTATGGGGATTAACCACCACCGAATCTGCTTTCTCAATTCCCGAGAACAAATCACTGGTTTCCTCTACTTTTGCAGCTGGACCTCCGTATGCCGCATCAACATGATACCACAAATCGTAGCGCTGGCAGATATCAGCAACCGCATCCAGATCATCAACAGCGCCCGTATTTGTCGTACCCGCTACGGCAATAGCGCAAATAGGTTGGAAGCCCGCATTTTTATCAGTGCGAATTTGCTCTTCCAACTGATCGATATCAATACGAAAATCATCCTTTACCGGAATTTTACGCAAGTATTTCTTGCCCAATCCCAGCATATCCATCGCCTTGTCAAAGCTGGAGTGCCCCTCCTCCGAAACATATACGGTCATCGGCTGTGAACCATAGATCCCCTCATCCGAAATATCGCCCGGCGCCTTAATCTTTCGCGCTACCGCCAGACAGTTAAAATTGGCTACCGATCCGCCGCTAAGCAACACCCCGGCACTGCTCGTCGGATAACCGATAAACTCTGCTACCCAACGCATCACCAATCGCTCCAGTTCGGTACTTACCGGCGACGAATGCCACTTTAGATTATTCTGATTGATTGACGCTTTGATCATTTCCGCCAGCACCGCCACCTGATTTCCACCCCCCGTGATATATCCAAAATAACGGGGACCGGCACTATTCGTGATTGTGCTTAAAATTTTTTCGCCCACTTCATTCAGCAGAGAGCCCATATTTTGTGGATCATCCGGCAAGGGCTCATTCAAAAGCTCCTGCACTTCGGAAGGACTTTTTCCGGCAAAAACCTTTGCCTCGTTATGTTCTTCGTAATGGGATGCAACCAGCTTACCCGCTTCGTCAATCCAGCGCTTAAACTGCTTTGGAGATACATCAAGACTCATGATCAACAAATGTTTTATTGATGCCTGTTTAAAAGTGTGCCAATATAGATATTAGACAGCAGTATTCCATCTCTGGATAATTATGGGAAGCTGGGTGATAATAATTGGTTCCTTCTTATCCAACAACCACTTATTTGGGTTTTTATATCTCGATAAATTTGAAACCAGAAGCCAGACCAAATCTATTTAAAATGCCTCATAAAAATAATTCCCCAAACCCAATGTAAAAATCAGCCACCCGTAAATAACATGCTCTATCGCAACCCAAATTAGGGATTGTGTTTGTTTATAGGTCATTCCAAATAATATGCCTCCGCCAAAACTGAGTCCTATAGCCACCCAGTTTCCATATACGATGTGCAGAAAGGAAAATGCCAATGCACTCAACAGAATATCACTATTCTTGAAGTACAAAAAGTCCTTGTACCGGTGGAAAAAGAACGTGCGATAGATAAATTCCTGTGGCAACGCAGAAAAAAACGGATATAATACCATCACGAGCATCCATATCCAGGGCCGTTCAATTGGGAAAGCAAACAACTGTTCAGGATGTAAAAACCACGCCAACCCTAACAGTCCCGGAGCAATAACCAGCAGACGAAGTGCTATTGTTTTGCTGACCTCATCGGCATCAGATCTTCGAAATAACCCTTTTCCAAACGTGGGATCCCGCCAAAGCATATAGGCGCAGTACACGGCAACCAATACGAGAAAAACCAGCTTGGGAAGTGGATTTATTCCTAAATATTCCAGCAGTGGCAATCCTATAAAAAGGGCCACCCCTTCCAATATGAGAAACCACGAAGCTGACGAAGTCGGATCTTCTTTGGTATCACTTGCACGGGTCGTCATAAGCGAACGTATTTAAGCTCAGATATGTTTTTGTTAATTGTTTCCTATCGATTAAAACCTCACTTTTTGTCAGAAAATTTGTACCTTTACCCGTTTATAAAAACGCAAAAATAACTGAATGTCTCAGACCGAAACGATCTCCGATAAAGACCAATCACAAACCGACGAAGATCGCCCTATTATTGTCAAAGGGGCTCGCGTTCATAACCTCAAAGATATTGATGTAGAAATACCCCGAAACAAGATGACGGTGGTTACCGGCGTCAGCGGTTCGGGTAAATCGAGCCTGGCTTTCGATACTATCTACGCCGAGGGACAGCGCCGCTATGTGGAGAGCCTGTCCAGTTACGCGCGACAATTTCTGGAGCGCATGGACAAACCCGATGTAGATTTCATGCAGGGCATTTCTCCGGCCATGGCCATCCAGCAAAAGACCACTTCTTCGAATCCCCGCTCTACGGTTGGGACCACTACCGAGATTTACGATTATATGCGGCTGCTTTATGCACGCATTGGACGCACGATCTCTCCCAAATCCGGCAAAGAGGTTCAAAAAGACAGCACCAAAACGGCTATTGAAGAACTGCACAATCAGTTTGATGAAGATACAAAATTTTATGTGTTGTTTTCTATTCCCGAGCATGAAGAAAAGGGGCTGGAAGATGAACTTCGCGTTTTAAAAGAAAAAGGCTATCCGCGGCTACTGCATATTGACGATGAAAGCATTTTAGATCTCACAACCGATGATGTAGATCCAGATAGTATCAATGCGGATAACTATCGGGTTCTGGTAGATCGATTGATCTTAAAAGATGATGAAGACACGAGAACCCGTATTGCAGGATCACTGGAAACAGCCTTTCAGGAAGGCAGTGGACGATGCTCCGTAAAAATTCGCGATGGCAAAGAACTGAATTTCAGTGAGCTTTTTGAACGTGACGGCATGGAGTTCACCGAACCCACGCCGCAGATGTTTTCATTCAATAATCCCTTCGGAGCCTGCGATAAATGTGAAGGGTTCGGCAAAGTATCGGGGATCGATGAGAACTTAGTTATTCCCGATCCCGAAGAAACTATCCGTAACGGCGCCATTGCTCCCTACAGCGGCGAAAAATTCAGTAAGCACCTACGTGATCTCGTCAAGGTTTCCGCGCGATACAGCCTGCCTATTGATACGCCCTACCAGCAACTCGATGATGAAGTCAAAGAGATTATCTGGGAAGGTAAAGATGAATATATTGGCATTCGTCCGTTTTTTGAGGATATAAAAAGCCAATCCTATAAAGTGCACATGCGCGTGTTCTATTCGCGCTACCGCGGATACAGCCGATGCCCCGACTGTAAAGGATATCGGGTGCGTAAAGATGCCCTATATGTAAAAGTGAACGATAAGCATATCGGCGAAGTCGCAGAGATGACGATCGGACATGCCCGGGAGTTTTTTGAGAATCTGGAACTGACAGAGTTTGAAAAAGAAGTAGCCGAGCAGGTTCTTTTTGAAATCCGCAAGCGACTGAAATATCTCGATGAGGTTGGGCTTAGCTACCTGACGCTTAATCGACTGGCAAAAACACTGAGTGGCGGTGAATCACAGCGCATCAGCCTGGCAAATTCGCTGGGCAGCTCCCTGATTGGAAGCCTGTATGTGCTGGATGAGCCGACTATTGGACTCCATCCTCGCGACAACGATCGCTTGATAAATATTTTAAAATCGCTGCGAGATATCGGGAATACCGTACTGGTTGTAGAGCATGATCCCGAGATGATAAAAGCAGCTGATAATATTATTGATATTGGACCTTTTGCCGGGGTGCACGGCGGAGAGGTAGTCTTCAGCGGATCGTATGACAACCTGCTGGAAGCCAACTCACTGACCGGCAAATATATTAGCGGTCGAAAAGAGATCCCCGTACCTGAAAATCGTCGAAAAGGAAGTGGCAAAACGATCAGGCTTGAGGGGGCGATGGAGAACAACCTCAAGAGCCTTGATGTGGAATTTCCGCTCGAAAAACTGATCTGTGTCACCGGTGTTAGCGGATCGGGCAAATCCACTTTAGTTCACGATACGCTGTATGCCGCCATTCAAAACCAGATGGGCACCTACAACGATAAAATCGGCCATCACCGAAAGGTTACCGGTACCAATTATATTGATTCGGTAGAGATGGTCGACCAGTCTCCCATTGGCCGATCTTCGCGTTCCAATCCTGCTACCTATACCAAAGCATTTGATGGCATTCGCGATCTTTTTGCCAATACGCGTCAGTCCAAGATTATGGGTTACGAGCCGGGACACTTTTCGTTTAATGTCCCCGGTGGCCGTTGTGAAGCCTGTCAGGGCGAAGGCATCCAGACAATAGAGATGCAGTTTATGGCCGACATTGAGCTGACCTGCGAGGAGTGCGGCGGTAAGCGATATCGCAAGGATGTACTGCAGGTTAAATATCGCGGCAAGAATATCCACGATGTGCTTAACATGTCCGTTTCCGAAGCCATCGAGTTTTTTGTGGATGAGGAGCGAATCACCAATAAACTACAGACAATGGAAGATGTGGGACTTGGCTACCTCAAACTGGGGCAAAGTGCCCCGACACTTTCCGGCGGTGAGGCACAGCGCGTAAAGCTGGCCAAGTTTCTCAGTAAATCAGCCGGCGACAGCACACTCTATTTCTTTGATGAGCCCACAACGGGTCTCCATTATGAGGATATTGCCAAACTGCTCGATTCCTTCAAAGAACTTGTCAATAACGGCCACACCGTCATTATCATCGAGCATAATCTCGACGTCATCAAATGTGCAGATCATATTATTGATATTGGGCCCGAAGGCGGTTTTGCCGGCGGACAAGTGGTTGCTACGGGAACACCCGAAGAAATTGCCGAAGTGGAAGAAAGTTATACCGGTCAGTATCTAAAAGACGTGCTGTAGCTAACTACTCCTCTATAGGCACAATTTGTCCGGTAGGCGTTATTTTTTCGCGAGGTCCCGGCTCTACTTGAGGAAATTTATCAATAGACACATCGGGATCACGATCGTCCGGCACATAGTGGACATGCGAGCCGTGTGATACAGCCGTATAGGGTTTTGGATTAAAATAACCGAGTGCATCGGCCAGTGCCAAAGAGGCCAACACCATTACCACGGCAATAAAAATATATTTAAGCGTATTCTTTGAGGTCATATCGTCATTTCCTTCAGGATTTTAAACAGCCTTATAAAGATAATATTGTCAGCTTGATTCCCGAAATGCTATTTTGAACATTAAAGAACTGCTGAACTAACTTTTGGATCATGCTTCGTAAGCTTATATATCTCAACTGGTCTGCGTTTTTGAACAGACTCACAAACTTCCAGACCTTTCTGGTGGTGGGATATATTATTTTCCTGCTGGTTCTCTTTTCCAATCTTCTCGGTTCAGCGCTGGTCATTGTTCTTTTTGATCAAAACCCCATTGTCACCAACCAGCTGCCCTGGCTTACCGCCGAAATTCATCAGCTCATCACCCTCATTTTCGCCAACGTTCTTTGGATTCTCCACTTTTCCTTTACCAGTACCCGACTACTTAACATGGAAGAAAATCGGAAACTCTTGGCCTACGGGTATCCCGTTAAAAAACTGAGCTGGTACCTCAACCTAATGGGCTTTTTCCATCCGCTTAATCTTATCTATAATTTTACCTGGCTGGTTTTTTTGCTGATGCAGATTCAAAACCTAATGTACATCCCAGTTGTCATTACGGCAGTCCTGCTGAATTATGCCATCATCTATTCGATTAAACATCGTTTCCTCAAAATTATCGAAAAGCGATTCAAGATCATTGTCTTTAGTGCCCTATTCCTAATATTTGGCACCATCCAGGCAATTGCCATCATTTCACGTCAATTTGAACAAGTCATCGCCCATTATCTACCAAGCGTAGAAATCATCAACAGCTACCTGTTTTACACTCCCGGCGGACTGCTCCAATACACCGCTACCGGGACCTATAATTTAGCCGCGGCATCGGCCATTTATGGATTCAGTGCATTGCTTATTTTTATGATCTTTAGAGATCACTTTCTTAAAACACGAGAAGGACTACAACAACCGGTTAAAGAACGGAAAATTTTCAAACGTAATAAACGCTGGTATTATCTCAAGAAATGGCTTGGACTCAACGCCGGCAAGTTTTACTATTATGTATTTTCTCACTCATATAACCGCCTGCAGTTATTAACCATCGCACTTATTCCCGCTGTATACATCCCCCTTCTGCTACAGTTGGGCAACAGTTATTACAGCGCTCTGCTCATTCCAACAATGCTGGCAGCCATACCGGTAGCACTACTTGCCATGGGGATGGCTAATATGTTTGGCTATGAAAACAAAGAATTTCTCATTCATAAACAGTTTCCCGTCTCTTTTGAAAAGCAGCTCAAAGAGCGCTTTTTAGGAATTATAGTCGTGCCGTTGCTCATATTTTATCTGATTACAACTGCCGAAATTATCTATTTGCCACAACTGGGATCGGTTATTGAAATCTATATTGCCAACACCTTCTTCTTTGTTTGCTTTACGCTCGTATTTCTTTGGGCATCATTTTACTACTACAAAAAAGTGAACTATTCCTCCTTTAGCTTCAAGCATCCCATAATCTCCCAAAAAGTTACCTTTATGATGATGTTTCTCATTTTTGGGCTCGGCTATGCCGTTTTTGCTCCGCTGGGAGAATACCAGATTTACCGACTTTGGGTAATGGGAGCATTAATTATAGCTATCGGAATTTACCTTTGGCGGGACATGGATCTGTTAGTCCGAGCCTTCGATAAACATGTATTGAATAAGATTTGGGCCGATTCCGGCTAATAAGTTTAACACTCTAATATTGCAACTATGAATCAAGCAATACAAATAACCGGACTACAAAAATCGTATGGAGATACCCCTGTACTCACCAATTTTGAGCTGTCTGTTCCAGAAGGAAATATTTTTGGCCTTATCGGTCCCAATGGTGCCGGTAAAAGTACGTTGATAAGTATTCTTACAGGTTTACTCGATTATGATGAGGGAGAAATCATCATCAACGGACGTAAGCTTAACGAGCAAAATGAGCTTATGATTAAACGAGAAGTGGCTTCAGTACTTCAGCCGCCCCTTCTTTTCGAACACTTCACCAGTCACGATTTTCTGCACTATATCTGTGATATCTATGAGATTGATTCCGAAACTCGGCAGCAAAAAATGGATTCTCTTCTGGAATATTTAGGACTTACTGAATTTAAACACGCTAAAATCAACAAACTATCTGCCGGAAGTCGCAAAAAACTGTCCTTCTGTGCAGCTATTCTCAGCGAGCCTAAAATCCTGTTTTTGGACGAACCTTTTGAAAGTATCGATGTTATTTCTATCGGACGGATGAAAAACATCCTCAACCGCCTGCAAGAAAATGGAGTTACCATTATCATCACCAGCCATATACTGGAGATCGTTGAAAACCTTTGTGACGATATTGCCATCCTCCATAATCAAAAAGTTATTGCCTATCTCGATTCGGAAACACGCAGGGAACTTCAAAAAGATGCCAGCCTCAGCGAAATTTTTGAGAGCTATGTGCAGGTCGAACAACCCAAAAATGATGTGCTTAAATGGTTGTAAAACCAACTTTTAAGATTGTTTCTATTCTAATACTCAGTATATCATATGTTGGTACCTACTTACTAATGTAACTTTGTAAAAGCCAAAATATTAACCTGTACTACGAAGTCTTTTCAGTAGGATTTACTTCAAAAAAATAACTGGAGTAATGCTCCATATAAACTTGCTGTCACCTCGAATGTGAGTGAGAGATCCTTGTTCTCCACTATTAAAAACAAAGATTTCTCTCTCCACTATGTTACGTTCGAAATGACAGGTAAGGAGATTATAACCTATTCATATCATTTCGATCGAAGTACTCCAGGATGTAACAGAGAGATCTATTATAATCTAAAATGATTTATGAAGCATATTAGAGATTTCGTTTCCAACTATTCAACAAGACCGAAGTAATAGCCTTATAGTCTTAGGTAAAAATGTCATCCCGACTGAGCGGAGCACACAAGGGAGCTATCATGGTTCAAAATAAAATGTATGAAACATAATAAATTATTGAAGTGATCTGCTCTTCAATAATTTGGCCTGTAAAGCTTAACATAACAAGCTAATTGCATGTAAATAAGGCATTTAGACCGACCATCAGGGAGAGAAGAACTCCAACGAAATACAAATAAAAAACAAGAAAAATCTTTGTTTTGATATGAAAGTAAGAATCCCATAACCGAAAATGGCTTTCATCGCGCCGTTAATTATAATAAAAATACAATATCAATTTAGGGGGTTCGAATATAGAAACAGGAACAACACAAGAAAAAGCCAAGAATCCCAACCACGAAGCAGGGTATTTTGAACGTCTTTCTGTTCACGTTCGGGACCTCCGTGATACCCCGCCCAATGTTTTCGAAGACGTCAGCCATAAAGTCTAATACAAAGAGTATATGAACATGATTTTGTAGTCCAAGATATATTAAAGCACATAACGGATTGACCTACAAGATCCAATAAACTATACTAGTCTTCCGCAAAAGCGACCTATAGCTCTGCTGCACCGTTTTCAATCAATCTAATCTGAAATCGTATCATTTCCATGTAATTTTCAACGCTTATTCGCTCGTCTATTCCGTGTACACGAGACCGATCTTCGTGACGGGCACGAATAGGACGAAAGCGATAAATATTAGAGGTCAAACCATGAAAATGACGGGCATCACTGGCAGCAATAAAAAGTGATGGAGCAACCAACACCTGATTAAATGCCCCCTCAATCGTCTGCTTCAACATTTGATAGGGCACAGCCCGTGTACTGGATACCGGAGACGGGTTCCGCGCCCGATCCATAACCCGAACGTCTATATTTGAATTTTTGATGCGACTGCGCACATACTGCTCTACATCCTCTACTGTGTCATTGGGATGTATCCTGAAGTTAATGATTACGCGTCCATCCACCGGTAACACATTTTCTTTGAATCCAGCCTCAAAAATTGTCTTTGCTGCAGTCGTACGGAGTGCCGCATTCGTTGCGGGATTATTGCTTAGCTTATTTTTTATAATTCCCTTGAACAACCAAGTGTTGTTAAACGCCAGACGCTGGGTAAATGTCATATAGGGAATTAACGGCTCAAAAGTCTCAACAATCAACCCGCTGTAACTCGCTCTCATGGGCTTTCGCTCAATACGATTAACGGCATTACTAAGGGTTCCAATCACAGAGGTACGCGTCGGCATCGACGAATGCCCTCCATCCTGACTATATCGAAGCTCAATATTTACGGATCCCTTAGATGCCACTCCGATCATTGCCAGAGGAACCTCGACATTCTCAATAATTTCTTCGGCTATAGGCAGTCCCTCATCAACCAAATAAGCCAATTCAATATTCTGTTCTTCTAAATGCTCGGCTATTTGCTGAGCTCCACGAACTCCGCCTACCTCTTCATCGTGATGCAACGCAATATAAAAAGTACGCTCTGGTTCAAATCCTTGCTCTGTTAAATACTCCAACGCCTCCATGATCGACATAACACCGCCTTTATCATCCAACGCACCGCGCCCCCAAACAAAACCTTCAGCAACTTCTCCGGCAAATGGAGCATACTGCCATAATGTATCGTCACCATACTTAACAGGAACTACATCATAGTGTCCTATCATCATGGCTGGTTTTAGTCCGGTATTAGCCCCCTCCCATTTGTAAAGTAAACTGTATTGACTAATGCGTTCGCGTTCAATATTTTCGTGTACATTCGGATAGTTTTCATCAAGGAAAGCAATGAAATTGTCATAAGCCTCAAAGTCAATCTCTGAAGTATCTTCCAAAGATACCGTTTGATACTGCAGCCCCTGACTGAGCCGGTCAATAGCTACATTCTTATCAAGATCATATGAAGGTGCTGAGTTAGAAGTATTTTGACTCACCTTGTGGGACGAACTACATGAAACCCATAAAAAGCTCGAAACAAGTATTCCTATCAGCGTTATCCGCATTATATACCTTATAATTTTCACCCGTTTCTACCGGTTCCACCAGCCGCGGGACTTAATCTGTATTTTAGGCAACGCCCATATTTGTTAAAATAATATTCTAACAATTATAGTAGCCAAGTTTTAAAATTCGAGTTCTTCGGTAACGCTTTATCCCTTCTCAGTAAGCCTTCTACCCGGTAGAGCTAGTACCAGCATCGAAACTGGACCCATCGTAACTTACCACCATGCCCACTACCAGAAAACAACCGATCATGACATAAAAAATATTGTTCGAAACAGTTCAAAAAGAGATATTTAGGATAATATGCTTCTTAGAACATTGAACAAACGCGTTTACAAGTTAGTATAAATCTGAGAGACCGACAATTTTCAGGGGAAAGATCGTTGTTTGCCCAGTGTTCATTTTTTTATCAAATAAATATGATATTCTTGATGGCTATCCAAAAAGCGAATGACTATGGTTAGGGAGGGGCTTACCAAGAGAAACAAAAAGATTTTACAAATGGCAAACACAACGTATTCGGTTTTATTACTGGCTGAGCAGAACGAACTTGCCTTGGCGGTCATCCGCTCACTGGGTATGGTTCCGGGTGTGGAAGTACATTTGGCTTCGAATAAAAAGTCTCATGCAAAATATTCTAAGTATCTATGCTCTTTCCACTTGGTCGATAACGAAAAAGAGTCAAACCGAGTCAAACAGGTAGTGACTTGTGCCGAAAAGGTAAAAGCAGATGTACTACTGCCCGTTGATGTTCCGGCAATGCGGTTTGCAATACGTCACCTGCAAATATTAAGCAAGGCGGGCATGTTACCGCCGTTACCTGAGTCCGGGCAGTTTGAACGGGTTATTGACAAGTATCAGCTGAACCGATGGTTACAGGAGCATGACTTTCCTACCGCCCGCTTCACACCGGTTGTACAGAAGGATGATTACACAGATGCTGCCAGCCAGCTGAAGTTTCCGATACTTCTGAAACCGGTTAAGGATGAACCGGACGGAGCTTCGCAACAAAAAGAACAACAAAACCTGTATCTATTTGAAACCAGTGATGAATGGAACCGTTTTTTGCAGGACCATGATCCCACCGAACGCGACGCTATTCTTCAGGAGTATATACCCGGTTACGACATCGACTGCAGCATACTAGCTCGTGATGGACAAATCCTTGCTCACACCATCCAGAAAGGGTTCATTCTGCAAGACCTGCAATATTCGCCGGGCATCGAACTTATTCATAATCAGTCTCTGTATAAAACAGCCCGGGAGATCATCTCCGTTTTAAACTGGTCGGGTATATGCCATCTGGACTTTCGCCGTGATAAACGTGATAGCACCTATAAACTCGTCGATTTTAATGCGCGTTTCTGGACTACACTGCAAGGATCGCTGGGGGCGGGGGTGAACTTTCCACATCTGACCTGTCTTGCTGCACTTGGTGTGTCGTTTGAGCAGCCGGATTACGAAGAATCCAAATTTGTGATGACACGAACGGCCCTGAAACATCTGTTTACACCGACCGGGGCCAACCGATTTTCGTTGCATGAAACAGGGTTTTATTACGTTTTGAAAGATCCCGTTCCCTCTCTGGTCAAGGCGGGATGTGCCCTCAAAAGAGCCCTTAGCTCTAACTTTTGATAACATCTTTACAGATACGGGTTTTCAGGTTTGAATGGTATCTTTTTTCTTTTACCTGCCACAACGTATTACGGTGGTCGCCGAACAGGCTGTACAGTGTGGCCTATACCCAAGGCATTTTGCAAACTATTACATCGGGTCCCCTACCTTTCTTTATAATTTTATTACATACATAGATGTACCTCTAATGGAATAGAGTAGTATCAGCCAGCCACTTCCACGCCAACCTTTTACACGAAGGAACTAGATATGGGCAAGGAACTTAACACAAATTGTCGAAGAGCAGATCAACGCCTATAAGCATCAGAACCTGAGAAATCAATCCTCATCGAGGATAACCAAACCACGACCTTTCGTATTTAGCGGAATTTGAGACCCAAGGAGCTGCCGCTGATGGGCGAACTACAAGGTGTGGACTTATAAAAGTATGTCGACTCACTTTTTGGAACTAACTACATGAAATCCATAAAAAACTCGAAACCAGTATTCCTATCAGCGTTATCCGCGTCATATTATTATTGATTTAAATCATTAAAACGGAATGTCATGTTATTCAGGGATTTGCTTGCGTGCTCATAACATGAAAAAAAGTAATACAAACTAACTTGCAGCAACCTAATGGATAGCCGCGATAATATGATCAGTTGGAGTAAAGATAAGCTTTTCCTACAAATCGAATATTTTAACTGAGTTTGCTACTATGGTATACTCTTTTTCTGTCATCTCCACGTCGTCCGGGTCTTCTCCGGCATCTTCGGCATAATGCTTTGCCTGCTCTTCGGTAAGCTCTTTAACCTTGAATACTCCCGTCAACTGGACTTGCGATCCGGCCGCATCAGTAGGAATAAAAAAATTATAATCTTTGAAGGTTACACGGATATTCTCTTCGCCAGCAGAGAGCATAAAAAAGCATCCCTTCTTTTGGCAAACCTGTTTAATAACACCCTTCGTCGCCACTTTTTGACCTTTAAATATATTACTGTTCCTAACTAAATATCCTGGAGCAAAAAATTGGGTGTTTTCCGCAAATTCACTGCCATATACCTTATAGTTTTCCCCTGTCTCTACTGGTTCCGCCAATCGAGAGACTTCATCTGTGTTTTGGGCAATGCTGATATTTGCTATAAATAATATTCCAACAATGAGAGTAGCTAAGTATTTCATAATTTATTTTATCCCTTTGTTTCAAAATAGTGGTGAAACAATTTTACAAATCTTCTCCAACATTTTTCGGTGTTCTTCGGTCATTGAATCTTTCTTGTGCGAATCAATATCCAGTTCGGCAACAAATTCTCCGTCCTTCTTAACCGGCACAACAATCTCTGCTTCCACCTGTACGCTGCACGCCAGGTAGTTATCTTCTTTGCTCACATCCTGTACCATAAACGTCTCGTTAGTTTCTGCCGCCTGTCCACAAATGCCTTTCCCAAACGGAATGCGCGTGTGGTCGGTTTCTTCCCCCACATATGGTCCAAGCACTAACTCACGTTCTGAGTCGGGATCAACAAGGTAAAACCCAACCCAGTCAAAAGCTTCAACATTTTCAGCCAGCAATTCACAGGTCTGTTGTAGTTTTTGATCCCGCGACGTGCCATCGCGACCCATAATTTGGCTAACGGTATTAACAAGTGATTCGTAATTTTTTCCTTCTTTTTGCTTCATCAATAATCTATTAAACACTTAAAAATTGGAATCTAAATCTAAGATTAAATTTAACATTTGAAAAGCGTATTTCATTTATAAAAACTGTTCACCTTGTATCCTTCATTTCATATCTTTGGCACTTATGTTTGAAGATTTTTTTACCCAAAGCGACATCTTTACATCCTACTTATCGGGACCGATCACTCTTTTTATAGCCGCCTTTACTTCTATTATTTCGGTTGCAAACCCCTTGGCGGCCATGCCGGTATTTCTTTCGCTAACTGATCATAATAGCGATAATGAACGGATATACGTTGCCAAGAAATCATCTTTTTACATGTTCTTGGTGCTGATCATTTTTCTTTTGATCGGAACCTATATCATGAGCTTTTTCGGCATTAGCCTGCCGGGAATCCGCATTGCAGGCGGACTCATCATTTTGCGCGCCGCCTATGCGATGTTAAATCCGGATGTCTCAGAGAAAAAAATATCTGATGAAGCACAAGAAGCAGCCAAAGACAAGGAAGACATTTCATTTAGTCCTATGGCCATGCCCATGCTGTCGGGACCCGGAAGTATAGCTGTTGTTATCGGTTTAGCTTCACAAGCCAGGGGAGTTTTTGACTTGCTCATTACGAGCGGAGCTATTGTGCTGGTAGCGCTCATTTCGTATGGAGTGTTACGACTGGCTCCCTTTTCAGCAAAATATATTGGTCCCACCGGAATGAATGCCATTACTCGTATGATGGGCTTTATCGCCATGGCCATCGGCGTACAGTTTATCCTCAATGGCATTTCAAGTTTTTTTGGAGTGTAGAAAGGCAAAAGTGAGAAGTGAAACTGCAAATGTCAGATGTGAAATATAAATGGCAGGCGACAAGTGATTTATATTATAAAAAAACAACTGTGTTTTACTTCTGTCTTTTCACGTCTCACGTTTGTCATCTTACGCTTCCTGCCTTTTCATAATCAGCCGCAAACCGTCGAGCGTTAGCATTGGATCTATGACATCAAAATAATCGGTGTGTTCGGCGATTTTTTCTGACAGGCCTCCCGTAGCAATTACTTTTGCCGATCCCCCCAACTGTTTTTGCATCCGGTCAACCAATCCTTCTATCATACATAAATGTCCCAATACCAGCCCCGACTGCATGGCCTCCATCGTGCTACCTCCTATAACTTGCTTGGGAGGCTCCAGCGGAATCTGGGAAAGCTGGGCCGTCTTTCCCACTAACGCATCAATGGTAACTTTTAGGCCCGCACAAATAGATCCGCCAATAAATTCTCCGGGAGTCCGCACAGCCATCACGGTAGTAGCCGTTCCAAAGTCCACAACAATACAATCATCCTTGAACAATTCATAAGCACCAACCGCATCTGCAATAAGATCCGCCCCTATACTTTTACGATTTACACGCTTAATAGCCAAGCCCGTCTCCACCTCACCGTTCAGGATAAGCGCTTCCGTATGCGATTTCTTCTCAAACATTTCGCTGATTATTTGAGTTAGCTGTGGTACTACACTGCTAATGATGATCTGATCAAACTTATCAAAGGTAAGATCCTCCTCAGAGAACAAACTGTTAAATAGTACAACATATTCATCAGCCGTTTTTTCCGTATCGGTCTGTATGCGCCATTGGTGTCTCCAATTTCCATTTTCCGAGGCACCAATAACAATATTACTATTTCCAATATCGAGAGCGAGCAACATAGCTGTACAGTCCTTTGTTGATATAATATTATTAAGCAACTAAAATAGGATGGCTCCCAACTACTTCAAAATTTGTATTATATTATCATTTCTGATATGCTCACCTTACCGAGCAACTGCAATAAAAGATAAAATCATGCAATCAGCGGATCATCTGCTTCGATTATTTGAATACGATAACTGGGCTAATGAACAGGTTTTATTGACTCTTCAGGATCATCTTGGGTTTGAGGAATCCGAAAAAGCAGTAGCATATTTTTCACATATTGCCGGATCGCAACAGATGTGGCTAAATCGCATCAAGGGCAAATCTTTGGATGATATTAAAATTTGGCCTGATTATGGATTACCCGAAGCACTGCAAAACCTTAAGACCCTTAACCAACAATGGAAGAAGTTAATTAGCGGCCGCAAGGGTAATTTAAATAAGATTATCTCCTATACTAATTCAAAAGGGACTCCCTACGAAACTTCTCTTTCCGATATTTTATATCATGTGGTTATTCACGGTCAGCACCACCGGGCACAGATCGCTAAATTGCTACGAAATGCAAAAATTGATCCCCCGGCCACCGATTTTATCTTCTTTACTCGCACTAATTAGTATATTCACGCTCCAAAACATCAATTAATTAAATACGGTTTTTAGTTTGGAACTAATAGAACAGGCACTTAGCGCTTTTTCGAGTTTTATGTGGGGCATGCCGCTCGTTTATCTGCTGGTAGGCGGCGGACTTTTCTTTCTTATTTATTCCCGTTTTGCCCCCTTCAAATATTTTAAACACGCACTCAATATTCTCCGGGGTAAATACGATGATCCTGATGATCCCGGCGACATTACCCACTTCGAAGCCTTATCCAGCGCCCTGGCTGCAACGGTTGGGATGGGGAATATCAGTGGCGTTGCGGTAGCCATCTTTATGGGCGGACCCGGCGCACTTTTTTGGATGTGGGTCAGTGCCTTTGTAGGAATGGCGACCAAATTTTTCACTTGTACTCTGGCTATTTTGTATCGCGGAGAAGATTCCGAAGGCAAAGTACAGGGGGGACCGATGTATGTAATCCGCGAAGGACTTGAAAAAAAATGGGGGGATAACTGGACATATCTTTTTAAACCATTGGCGGGATTATTTGCACTGGCCGGTATCTTCGGTCCACTCCCTATTTTCCAAGCCAATCAGTTGACACAAATCTTACGAGATAGCATTTATATTCCACAAGGCTGGGTGGCTAAAAATGCTCATATGGGCGGTGATCTCATTACCGGACTTGTTCTCGTAGTACTCGTATCACTGGTTATCTTTGGCGGAATTAAGAGAATTGGGAAAGTTACATCCAAGTTAGTTCCGGCCATGGTTGTCATTTACGTGGGATGCGTAATCGCTATCCTGGCTGCTCATATAACTGAAATCCCTCACTATCTCGGCTTAATTGTTACCGATGCCTTCACCGGCAAATCCGTAATGGGCGGAGCGGTAGGATCACTAATCGTCATCGGTATTCAACGTGGTGTATTTTCCAATGAAGCCGGACTCGGTACCGAAGCCCTGGCACATGGTGCGGCCAAAACCAAAGAACCTGTCCGTGAGGGACTCGTCGCCATGCTGGGACCTGCTATCGATACAATCATCACCTGTACCATGACCGCCCTGGCCATTCTGGTTACCGGCGTTTGGAAATCAACCGAAGCCAACGGTGTTACGCTTACCCTTAATGCTTTTGACCAGGCACTTCCTGAATTTGGTACATACTTACTTGTCATTTGTGTTGTATTCTTTGCCATCAGCTCTATGCTCACCTACTCCTACTACGGAACCAAATGTCTCGGCTATTTAATCGGTGCCGACAAACAACACTGGTACAATTACTTTTACGTAGCTTCCATCATTTTTGGATCTATTGCTTCCATTGGTGCAGTTATCGACTTGATTGACGGCATGTTTGCCTTGATGGCCATTCCAACAATGGTTTCCACGATCTTGCTGGCTCCCAAAGTCAAAGAAGCCGCCACCAGTTATTTTAAACGGATTGACAGCTTTGAAACCTTCAAATAGAATACACGGTCAATACCCTTTTTATAGATGAGAAATCCATCGTAAATCTGTTATATTCAAATAAACTAACTGAATACACTGTTTTATGGCTGATGTCATCCTTGGTATTGATCCCGGCTCACGTAATACCGGCTATGCCATCCTCACCGAAGAAGACAATAAATTAGTAGCCCTACGCTGCGATGTACTAAAGATGGCACACATGGATGATCATTCCGATCGGCTGCAATTTATTTTCGAGGAAGTTTCCAAAATCATCTCCTCTTTTAATCCCGACACCTGTGCCGTAGAAACCCCTATTTATGGAGTCGATCCGCTGGCCATGCTTAAACTGGGACGGGCGCAAGCAGCAGCCATGTTGGCTATTACCAATCATAATATTGGGGTCACAGAGTATTATCCCAAACAGGTAAAGAAATCAATTACGGGAAATGGCAACGCCAGCAAAGAGCAGGTAGCATTTATGCTGCGAAAAACCGTAACGCTGCCCGATGAAAAACTATCCAAAGATGCTACCGATGCGTTGGCCGTGGCATGGTGCCACCTGATGAAGCAAAATAGTTTTAACCGGCAGGCTCCCGAATCCAAAAAGAAAACGCACCAGAATAACAGTAAATCGAGCTGGGCCGATTTTGTAGCAAATAATCCCGACCGTGTTAAAGATTAATTTGCACAGTTTCTTACAAACTTTTTAGGTCAAACAAGTCGTCTGGCCTATCTTTTCTCACAACCTTGAGCTTTATTCAAATTTAAATCGTCAAAGCGTGTCATTCTAAACTTGTTTCAAAATCTAAAAGCTTTTATTTAAAGTTACTAAGATCCTGAAATTAATTCAGGATGACACTGAACCTTATTTACATTTACATAAAACTTTTAGTAAATGATAGCATATTTAAAAGGAACCGTCCACGACAAGTCTCCCCAGAAAGTTATTGTTGATGTCCGCGATGTAGGCTACTTGCTCGAGATATCTAATCAAACATATGACGAATTGCCAGCCACAGGTGAAGAGGTTGAACTGCTGGTTTATCATCATGTAACTGATAACGATCAGCGACTTTTCGGCTTTGCCAATCAAAATGAGAAGGACCTTTTTGAGCTCTTGATTACGGTTAAAGGCGTTGGTCCAAAGCTTGGGCTTACTATTCTTTCCGGACTACCAGCCCAGGAAATTACGGGCGCTATTGTGCAAGAGGATAAATCGGCCCTCTCGCAAATTAAGGGGATCGGTAAGAAAACGGCCCAGCGCATGATACTGGAGCTTAAGGATAAAATGTCTGAAATGGTGGACGCTACCTATTCGCCAGACAGTGCCGCAAACCTCAGCAGCAACGTAAAGGAGGAAGCGGTTTCGGCTCTGCAATCACTTGGTTTTAAAAAGCGGGATGCCGAAGAGTCGATTGAGCTTGCTGCCAAGGGTGAGGATTTTGATGGCAACGTACAAAAACTGGTTAAAAAAGCCCTCTCACAAATGGACAAATAACTGTTCTAATTTCGCCAGTATTTTGGGATAAATATTACAAAAAGCGTAAACAGTTCTAGACGTCCGGCCCACATCAAAAAGATCATTACAGTTTTTGAAAGCGGTGAAAAGGCAAGATAATTATTCATGGGTCCGACCAACCCAAACCCGGGCCCAATATTTCCTATACAAGCTGCAGAGGCACTCATTACTTCCAACGTTTCCAGCTCAAGACCAATACGGTACGACTCTATCTCTATAATTAATGCTCCTACCATAAAGGTAAATACGTACAGCATAATCATTATCGTGACGCGTCGCGCTGTTTCATTTTTAATAATATTATCCCCAACCCGTATAGATTGTACTGCGCGCGGATAAATAGTTGTAAAAAGCTGTTTAAAGAACGTTTTTATAGTAACAATCCAGCGGAACACCTTAATTCCACCCCCGGTACTTCCGGCACAGCCTCCGATAAACATCATCATAAATAACAGCGTTTTTGCCATCGAGTTCCATGTATTAAAATCGTAACTCGCATATCCGGTCGTAGTTACAAAAGTCAGCACTTGAAATAAACTATGGCGTATAGCATCCTGTGGTTTCTCAAAAGTATTACCCGAAATCATTACAAATATTATTACTCCTGTAAGAAGGAGGATAAAACCATAAAAGAGAAATTCGGTATCTCGATACAGTTTGCGAGGATTACCGGTAAACGCTCTCCACATCAAGGCAAAGTTAACTCCTGCCATGAACATGAAGGGAATAATTATCCATTGAGCTGTTGATGAAAAAGCAGCTATACTTTCAGCTTCAGGTGAAAACCCACCAGTTGGCATGGTCGTCAGTGCATGCGCTACTGCATTATAAAGATCCATTTCAGGGGAAAGCCCAATTAGATGAGATCCATAAAGTAAGCATCCAAGCGTTACGGTGAGAGCAACATAGAGCAACCATAAAATCCTTGCTGTTTCTACAATACGCGGCGTAATCCGATCAAACTCCGTACCTGGCGCTTCTGCTTCAATTAATTCTGAGCCACCAACGGATAATCGAGGTAAAATGGCTATTCCAAGGACTATTATTCCCATGCCTCCAAGCCATTGCGTAATTTGCCGCCACAGCATGATTTCAGGACTATGTGTATCAAATGAAATAGAAGCCATTACGGTAGCACCTGTGGTTGTAAAGCCACTCATACTCTCAAACAAGGCATTAATTGGTATAGCCACCGCACCTTCTCCGGCCAGCAAATAGGGAAGCCCCCCAACCAGGGTTACCCCCAACCAAGTTAATGATACCAGCAGAAAAGTCTCTCGCAATCCGAGTTTGGGATTGGTATCAAGTCGTTCCAGCAGAAAGCCAACTACTAATGATGCTCCCATTGGAATCAAAAAAACTAATGGATTTTCACGACCAGCTACCGAATAGAAAAAAGGTACGCTTAGTGGTACCGAAAGCCACTTTAAAATAGAGCCAAACAAGCTCAAGACACATAAAATATTAACCTGTTTTCTCATAGTTTTTCTATCATATCTTCAGCCTCACCAGTCGTCAGAACAACTAATTGATCTCCTAATTTTATGGATGTATCCGACTTGGGAATAATAGTATGGTTTTGGCGAACCATTGCTCCAATAACGAAAGGTGGGTCAAAGCTTTTTTGCAGCTCTTCAATAGTTTTATCCAGCACTAGGCTTTCTGCATCAATTTTTATTTCAAAGACCTCCCCAATCTCGTGCTCTAACTCCGTTATGTTTCCTGTATAACTATCCTGTATATAGTTGGTAATGCTGAAAGCAACGACTTCTCTGGGATGAACTACCCGTGTAATATCCAATGACTCAAATAGTGACAGATACTGCTGTTCATGAACAATACTTACCAATCGAGGGGTTTCATATTCCTTTCCTATTAACGTCGCCAATATATTTATGGCATCATCGTCTGTGCTAACCAATAGCATATCAGATTCAGGAATATTCTCTTCTTCCCAAATTGAACGTTCGGTGACATCCGCCTGCAGCACCATGGCCTGGGACAAGTGTTCTGATAGAAACTGGGCCCGGTCGGGATCCTTTTCGAAGATGCGAATACTCAACGGGGTATCTTCCAATAATAGCGCCGTTTGATAACCAATATCACCACCACCGAGAATATCAAACGTATCTTGCACCGGCTCCAACTCCGTGGATGCTATTGATATTCCAAATTCATCCACTTTCTGAGGTGCCCCAAATACTGTGATGCGATCTCCTTCCTCAAAAGTAGTATCCTTTGATATCAACCTGAAATCACTGTCCCGAAAAATTCCGGTAATATTAACTCCAGAATATTTATCACATTGCTGAATGGTTTTACCAATTAACTCACTGTCACTTTCCAACCTAAATTCTGACATTTTAACTTTTTTCTGGCAATACAACTCTTCATTGATTGATTCTTGCCGAGTGGACTGGAACCAGAGAAGATCCGTAATTTGTTTTGCTGTTAAGTTCGATCGGTCAATCATCGCATCAATACCAAATGCGCCTTCTCTTGTATCCCAGATGTTTGCAAAAGATGGGTCAGATACACGGGCAATCGTAAAACACTCAGTAAGGAGTTTAGCCATACTGCCAATAAGAACATTGGTGTGATCTTCGGAGGTCGTAGACATCACAATTTCAGCATCTTCTATACCCGCTGACTTCAATACCTCTTCCTCAAGTCCATTCCCAGAAGTTACATCAACTTCAAAAGGTATGCGATCCAAGTTACTGGCATCTTTATCAATCATTGAAATCTCATGGTTATCACTGAGATCTTCCATCACACTCATGCCCACCTGACCTGCACCAACAATTAATATCTTCATAACAATTTAATTTATACCACTGATAGACCAGTGGAACAGATAATAAATCAACAGCTCCATCACACTAAACTAAAATGATGAGAATTATATCCTATAGGGTTACCATTTCAAAATCATAAAAAGCTCTATCATCGCAAAAGAAATAACAATTATTTAACAGGCTTGCTGTTTCAATTGCGGAGGGGGCTTTGTACTATTGCGTCTTAATATTTAAGCAACGTTTTACTTACCTTAATTTAATACAGTAATTAATTTTTGAGCCGTGGCTGACAAACAAACCATCTTAGTAGTCGACGACGAACAAGATCTTCTCGATTTAATTGAATATAATCTCAAGAAAGAGGGGTTTAATGTGCTAAAAGCCGAAGACGGCAAAGAGGGTATGGAGATGGCCCGCGAGCACAACCCTAACCTGATGCTTTTAGACATCATGATGCCCAAAATGGATGGCATGGAAGTAGTTGAACGCATCCGCGCCGATAAAAATCTCAAACATATTCCTATCATTTTTCTGACGGCCCGTGGCGATGAAAAAACAGAGGTTGAGGGGTTGGACAAAGGAGGTGATGACTACATCACAAAACCGATCAGCACCACCAAATTGATCTCCCGCATCAAAGCTGTATTACGTCGATTTGAGGAAACGAGTCAAATGACAGATAAAATTAAGGTGCACGATATTGTCATTGATAAAGATCGATATATTGTAACCAAAGGTGATGAGGAGTTTCAAATGCCGCGCAAAGAGTTTGAGCTTCTGTACTTTTTAGCCAGCCGAAAAGGCAAAGTTATGGATCGACAAACGCTGCTTGATCAGGTGTGGGGTAATAATGTTTATGTCGTCGATCGTACAGTGGATGTTCACATCCGTAAAATTCGAGAAAAGATCGGAAGTAAGTATATTGAAACGGTTAAAGGAGTCGGTTACAAGTTTAAAGAATGAGGAAAAAACCTTTTCAAAAATCGTCTCGTCTTGCATTCCACAGTGCCTTCTACTCGGCACTGTTAATTGGCTGCGCTATTGGTGTTGCAGCTCAATTTTTGTTCAATACGACCTTAACAAACTCACTTCTTCTCGGCGGTGGAATGTTCGTACTATCGGGAATTACCATTTACCTGGTTATCTATACCCAGCAATTTGCCCGCCTGAAAACTCTCAATCAAATCAATAAAAATATCCTGAAGAAGCGTTTTCGGGATTACGAAGAACTTAATACGAAAAATCACGACGAGCTGGATTATCTGATCAAACAATCGGTGCGGGCCAGCAAAACAGTAGAGCGGGAAATACAACGCCTCAACAGAATTGAAAATTATCGCAAGGAGTTTATCGGGGATATTTCTCACGAGCTTAAAACACCTATTTTTGCAATCCAGGGCTTTATCGAAACCCTACTAAACGGCGCGATTGATGATGAGGAAGTCAACCAAAAATTTCTTGAGAAAGCGATGCGAAACGTCAATCGTCTTATTTATCTCACTAAAGATCTTATGGAGATCTCCAAACTTGAGACTGGTGAATTAAAGTCTGATATCCAAAATATTAATATCAAAGATCTGATTATGGAGGTTATTAACAATCTCCAATACAAAGCCGAAAAAGCCGACGTCTTACTTAAAACGGATATCTCACAAGATTATACTGTCAGTGCCGATCGCAGCCAAATTAAACAGGTCCTCATTAACTTGGTAGATAACGCCATCAAATACAATGTTAAAGGAGGTAAAGTTACCGTTGGCATTAAACCATGGTCGGAAGATGAAAGTCGCGTATTAGTATATGTGAAAGATACGGGCATTGGAATTAGTCAGCAACATATTGAACGAGTCACTGAACGGTTCTTTCGTGTAGATAAATCTCGATCTCGGGAAGACGGCGAAGGTACCGGCTTGGGACTGGCGATCGTAAAGCATATTATGCAGGCTCATAACGAAGAGCTGTTTATCGAAAGTACTCCCAATGTCAGCTCCTCATTTAGTTTTACGCTCAGCAAAGTTGATCTTACATCTGCAGAAGCTGAGCTTACCAATTAAGTATCACCAACTACTCTGATGAATAATCCAGAAACCACAATTCTTTTTCTTATTACCGGACTCATCACCGCCTGCGGATCACATGAGGCGATGCCCATTCTACAAAAAGCCCGGATGAAGGTTGTAAATAAACAATACCTCGAGGCTATTTTTACCGCTGAAAAAATTGTGGAGCACTATCCCGGTACGGCCTTTGAAGAATCTGCCCGAGAAATTATTTATCTCATCAATAAACATCATCTCGACGAAGAGTACACCGTCACCGTTTAAATATAGAATAATGCCGGGCAAAATTTCTTCACACTTGTTGGGATTTTCGATACCTTCCCTTTCCAAATTCATCAACACTAATATCCATTTACTTTTATGTTACATGCCGTAATTATGGCTGGTGGATCGGGCACCCGATTCTGGCCGCGAAGCACTGAAGCTCGTCCCAAACAATTTTTAAATATTTTCGGCAATCGCACCATGCTGCAAGATACTGTTGATCGGATTAAACCGCTGGTTGCAGCCGATCGCGTCTGGGTTATCACCAATGATAAATATGTAGATTTGGTGCAAGAGCAGCTCCCTGATGTTCCAGCCAACAATATCGTGGGCGAACCGGTGGGCAAAAATACCGCTCCCTGTGTTGCAGCGGCGGCCGCGCTTATCCAGGAAAAAGATCCCGATGGGACCATGGTTGTACTGCCTGCGGATCACCTAATCGGCAAGCCCAAAAAGTTCTTATCTGTTTTGGAAGCAGCCCAAGCCAAAGCCCAGGAACCCGGCGCACTCGTGACTATCGGCATTAAGCCCGATCATCCCGAAACCGGATACGGGTACATTGAGTTTGATTCCGGCTCTTCTGAAAAAGAAAAAGGACATGAAATTAAAAAAGTAAATCAGTTTCGTGAAAAACCCGACCTGGAAACAGCTAAAGAGTTTATTGACTCCGGCAACTTTTTGTGGAATAGCGGAATGTTCATCTGGAAAGCATCGACTATTCTGGAGAAGTTTAAACAGCATCTTCCTACCATTTTTGATGAGGTAAAGAAACTAAAACCGGCAGTAGGGTCAGACAATCAAAAAGAGGCTGTTGATGAGTTTTATTACGGCTGTACCTCTATTTCCATCGATTATGGGATTATGGAGCAGGCCGATAGCGTATTTGTTGTTCCCGGCTCATTTGAGTGGAATGATGTAGGAAGCTGGAGAGCGGTTTACGACTTGAGAGCCAAAGATGAGGAAGGCAATGTCATTCAAACCGATACCTCGGCTACCGCTGATTCCAAGAATAATCTTATCCAAAGTGACAGTGGCAAAATAATTGCGCTTGTGGGCGTCGAAAACCTGGCGGTTGTGGAAACGAACAACGCCATTTTGGTTTGCGATCTGGACAGTTCTCAGGGAGTTAAGAAAGTCGTTAATAAGCTACGCAAAGATGATGATCTGAAGCGATTTGTATAGTGGGGATTGTTCTCCAATAAATTCCTCCATGCGCTGCACTTAATCGAGATAACAGCAAGTCTTCAATTGAATTATTACCTCGACTGTCATTTCGAACGAGCATAGCGTAATGAGAAATCTTTGTTTTTATTGTATAATTTCAATTCAAAACATAGATCTCTCCCGCTGGTCGAGATGACATAGTCAGCATTTAGGATATAATTAATCTGCCCTATTTGTCATTTCGAACGGAAGTGAGAAATCTATGTTTAGATCATTAACAAGATCACTCAATGGTGAGTGTCAGCTGATCATAAGCCAAACGCACATGATCGGGTAGTCGCTTATTGGATTCCTCATGATTTACATACGAATTCATGTGACAGAGATAGGTTTGAGGAATATCAAGCTCATTGGCAATATCCACTGCTTCGGGAATGGTCATATGTGTGGGGTGCTCCGGTTTCCATCGCAGTCCATCCAACACCATCACTTTTGAGCCGCGAATACGCTCTTTCGTTGACTCATGCAACTCCTTGACATCTGTAATATAGGACACATCATTCACACGATAGCCCAATACGGTAACTTTACCATGAGTAGCCGGCAGTGGAGTAATTTCCAAATCCTGAAAGGAAATCGTATCACTAATCTCCTGCAGATTGATATCCGTTGCGCCAGGATAGCGATTAGGACCAAACATATACTCAAAGCGACGCCTTATAGCATCCAAACAAGTAGAACTGCCATATACCGGAATAGTTTGCTCCTGCTTATAACAAAACGGCCGCAGATCGTCGAGCCCTGCAATATGATCCATGTGCTCGTGAGTAATCAGCACCAGATCGATTTCTGAAAGTCCGGCCCGAATGGTCTGCAATCGGAATTCAGGACCCGTATCAATTACAATAGATGACTCGTCAGTTTGTATCCACGCCGAACAGCGCCAACGGATGTTACGCGGATCTCCATCGATTTGCTCTTTACCAAAACCTCCGGCCGTAGGTACGCCCATGGAAGTTCCGGTACCCAAAAACGTTAACTTCATCGTCTAAATATCAATATCCATTTCTTCAATTTCACTGCCCCTGTACTTCTCAAATCGATCCCAAAGTTCCTCAAGCTGCTTGCGAATTGCCGGTTTAATATAAATATCCGTTAATTCCTGCTTTTTATCCTTAAGAACGCGAGCCAGCAACCCTACCTGTTGCTGCTCAGGCTTCTTCTTGTTTAGAACCACCAGTTTTTGTCCCTCCATCACACAGGAATCACCTTGAAATGTTCCCTTTTCCTTACGAATAGTATAGCCGAGTTGCTCAATCAACTCTTCAAGTTCTAAAAGCAGTTTTTCGGTTTTCATCAGCTTAAAACGTGATTCCTATTTCAACACTATGTCCACTTAGATCGTAATCATAAACTTCATCTTCTACATCATAGCTTCGAAAATCATATTTGTAGCCAATTGATAATCCCAAATTGTTATACAGTCGATCAAAATAAAGCTTTCCAAAAGCATCTACTACGCCAATTGATCCCCCAAAAAATCCACCTGTTGCAAAAGAGAATCCATAACCCGGTATTGCTCCAAATTTTACACGTGCCTTTTTAGTGGGACGCAATTCACCGCGGAAACCCACGCCACCGGATATCATCCCATACTGAAATCTATTAACTGTTTGAGGATTAAATGTTTCATTACCTGTTATATTAGTATATCGGGATGATAATCGAAACGGTATTTTCAAAAGTAATATTTTACTACGGTATAGATTTATTCCAAAATCAAAATTACCCCCCGTATGAAAATAGGACGCCTCATCAACACCGGTAACTTTTCCACCTGTAGAAAGAAATAAATCAAGATCTGTAGTATTATAACCCAGCTTTATTACCGGTCCGGAATATTCAAATGCTCCCGGTCTAATTTGACTATTAACATTCTGTGCCCCCTTATATATAGCCTCCATCGATTCTAATCCAATATAAATCTCTGAAAGGGGCCCACTGTTTCGAGGACCAGTTTCGCCCACCGAGAACATTTGTGCCTGCAACGGTGTTGTGCTTCCTGCTATCAATACAAACAGCATTGATAAGAAGACGGCTAATATTTTATATCTTTTTTCAAAAAACAGGGAATTCTTTTTTGTAGCTTTACATTTCATATATATCATCCATTAAATAAGTGTGTAAAATCTATGAAAACCGTAGGACTCTTAATAATACTTTTATCAATGTCATTACATACTACTGATACAACTACAGATTCCGTTTACGAGTTCAAAACTACAAACATTGACGGAGAAGAAACATCATTAAATAAATATGAGGGAAAAGCTTTATTAATCGTTAATACGGCTTCGGAGTGTGGGTATACACCACAATATGAAGGTCTGCAGGCATTATATGAAAAATACAGCGATGAAGGACTTGTGGTATTAGGTTTTCCTGCCAACAATTTTGGTGGACAGGAACCGGGAACGGATGAAGAGATTAAACAGTTTTGTAAAGTGAACTATGATGTAAGTTTTCCGATGTTTTCGAAGGTATCGGTCAAAGGCGATGATCAACATCCCTTGTTCTCTTATTTAACAACGGCTGAAAATCCTGACTTTACTGGTGAAATAAAATGGAATTTTGAGAAATTTCTGATCGATAAGAACGGCAAATTGGTCCATCGCTACCGAAGTGACGTTAAACCACAGAGTGAGGAAATTTTAAAGGCAATAGAAAAGGAATTAAACAGTTGATATAATGTATCCCTAATACATCCCATCACCATCCCGACGGAGGACCGTAACTGATACTTGCGGTCCTCCTTTTTTATTTAGTTTAATGAATGTGATATAAGTAAAAATTCTGGTATTCGAACCTTTATTAATTTCCCATTCCTACGCTCCATGGTGTAATACCCACGCATACTGCCACGATACGATTTTAGCACACAAAAACTATTGTATTCATGCTCTTCACCCGACCCAATTGTTGGTTGTAATCCAATAATGCCTGCTCCATCAACTTCGTGATCTTGTCCGCCGGAGTCTTTAATTTGCCAATGTCTTCTTAACAATTGTACTGGCTGATCTCCCATATTTCGGATGGTAACGAAGTAAGCAAATACATGTTTATTAACAACAGGGCTGGATTCCTCTTCCAAATAGGTGGGCTTTACCTCAACACTAATATCGTGAGAAACCTCGACAAATGTGGGCTGATACATAAAATAGTTGGGCTTTGTTTTTTACCTATGGTAATAAAATCCCTATGTGAATCAAAGGATTGAAAATAGCGTAGATTGTGCTTGACATAGGAGGTAAAAGGTCGTTATATTTGGGCTCTCATTTGGTCCGGTAGTTCAGTTGGTTAGAACGCCTGCCTGTCACGCAGGAGGTCGCGAGTTCGAGTCTCGTCCGGATCGCAACACACTAAGCCGCTGGCTCGCAAAGAGTTAGCGGCTTTTTTATTTTTTAGGATCCCTCCCATTATTAGTTATATATTTATTCTGGTACTATAATGGTACTAGGTAAAACCACGCTCCTTATCCTCAGAGATATTAAAACTCCTTCGATTACCACCGTAATTATTGTGCTCGGCATTTCCAATCTCTCCCAGCTGCAATTAACAATATTATATAAACATATTATAGCAACTAGTCTTTACATAACATGATTACGTAATGTAGATTTTGCTCTTTGTATCTTTATTTAAGACACTTATTCCTTGAAACATAAAGATTTATACTATCATCTAGTTGAGATAATTATAGGTTAGGTCAACCCACCAAACTTCTTCTTCCAATTGTAAAAGGTTGCCTCGCTGATGCCCATCTTACGACAGACTTCCCCAACCTTGGTTCCGGTCTCGGCCTGATGGAGCGCAAAGACAATCTGAGATTCGGTAATTTTTGATCGTTTCATGGCAATTATGATTTGGTTGTAAGTTAGCACAATTGCCCGAAAACTCTACTTTACAGTGGACCAGTTTTTAGGGAGGAGGTCAATACTACAAAGTAGTGTTGGAGGGAAATAGGAAGTTATTTCATGGTGCTAATTCACTTCGTGACCCTATAAATTTTAAGAGACAACTCATTTCCCCTTGGTCTCAAATTTGTATTTCTAACTACCGATAATTGAAGAATATTCTAACCACACGCATATAGGAAATAGCTCTCTGTATTTACCCTAATCAAGTGTATAAGGGAATCCTTTTTACATCTCTGTATTTATTAAAAAAACATAATTCACTAATTGTGAATATATAAAATATATTAGATCGACAATTTATATAGTTTATAAATAAACAAAAGGGGAGTATGAATATTCGATTACTCTTGTTATCAGTCTTTTTGATAATAAGTATAACAGCAAATGCGCAATACAGAGCCCTCACACTTGAAGGCGGGGCAGGCAAAGGACTTGACAGTAATACAGAATTTTATGGGGGATCAGTAAATTTCCACTGGGGCTTTAATGAACATTGGTATCTCCTCAACTGGAATGGCATATCATATGATGTAGAACAGCCTTATCAACGATGGCTGGCATCTGAGGTATCGATGAATAGAGCTTTTGGGAAAGTAAATAATTATGGAATAGGTGCAGGTATTCAATATCGAAACTCGATGGTTGACGGTATTGATGGGTATTATGCTATTCTAAAAGTGCGGAAAACATTTTTATTTAAATAACTATGAACCTTTTTTGGTGGATACTTGGCTACGTAATTATTGTAACAGCTTTTCAGGTCTTTTTAATATTACGAGGAGCCCTAAGATATAATGATAAAAAGGACTTAGACCTCGATTTTAATCCGAAAGTTAGCATACTAATTCCTGCATACAATGAAGAAAAATCTATTATATCTTGTATTCAGGGAGCATTAAAACAAGATTATCACGATTTTGAAGTGTTAGTAATTGATGATGGAAGTGCAGACAACACGCTTCAAAAAGTGAAAAACTTCATTGATAATAATGATTACGGTAATTTAAAGGTAATTCATAAAGAAAATGGGGGAAAACATTCTGCACTTAATCGGGGAATTGAGGCATCAACAGGTGGTTGGATACTGGCAGTAGATGCCGATTCCTTTATTTTGCCAAGCACTATATCAACACTGGTTAGCAAGAAGCGAGTAGATACGGTTGCGATGACCGCTGGTATTGGATTCGTAAATAACTGTATTATCAAAGATGGTGTATTAGTAGATAGAAACGTTTCAAATAATCTGCTGGTTCTATCTCAAATGCTAGAGTACATACGGACATTTGTGATGCTGAAGATGTCCATGGACAGCATTAATGGGACAATTATCATGTCGGGGGCGTGTTCGTTCTTCAATAAGAAATATATCCAAGATATAGGTGGATATAGAAATAAGATCACTGAAGACTCTGAATTGACACTGCGGATTCATGCAGAAGGAGGAAAGGTTCAGTTCATAAACGATGTGTTATCATTTACGGAAGCACCCGAAACGGTAGGGGTGCTACATAAACAACGAATGAGATGGATTCGGGGATTATTAAATGATATGTGGGAATATAAAGGGAAGATGGATAAAAGTAGATCTGTCAAAAGATATATGATCCCCTATTTTTATATGTTAGATGTGATATTCCCTTGGATAGAATTATTGGGATGGAGTATGTTTTTTGCTTCGTTGTTATTTATAAATGAACTCTCCTTATCTGTATCATTGCTATTTTTATTAGCATTATATTCCCTGTTTTTAATTAATAACGTTGTATTACTTACCGTAGGGTTTAAGAAAATGGTAACGTCTTTTGACTACGGTGGTAGATGGAAACTGTACCTCATTGCATTCTTCGATATCATATATTATCGACCCATCATTATTTATTTTGTGGTCAATGCACACATAAAAGAGTTTTTCGATGCAAACTATAGTTGGGGAGATATGAAGCGTAAAGGATTTTAATTATAGAGAAGATGTGAAAAAACAAGCCAAAAATGAATTTATCCTCTTTTAATTAGTTCAATGGAAAACGAAATGTGAACGTACTTCCATTTTCACTTTCAATATCCCGTTCTGCCTCAAGCTGGGATGCAAACGTATCAATAAGCAGAGATCCCAGACTGTCAGTTTTATTATCAAAATCATCGGGTAATCCAGGCCCGTTATCTGATATGACGAGAGTTGCTTTATCTTGATGTTTGCTGAGCTCCACTTTCAACATACCTTGATCCTTCGAATCAAAAGCATGTTTAAATGCATTAACGACCAGTTCATTAACCAGCAATCCACAGGTTACGGCTTTATCAACCTTCATTTCTAATGGTTCAAGTGAAAAACGTAGCTCAACATCCTCCTGCTTATCAGAGAATGTTTGGTAAATAGCCTCAACCAGTTCTTGAAGATAGTTATCAAGACGTACCGATCGATATGATTCGGTTTGGTAGAGTTTATCGTGGATTAATGCCATCGATTGTATGCGAGACTTGCTGTCTTCTAATTTATCTTTAACTTCTTCGAGACTGGTTGTATCCATTTGTAAATCCAAAAGCCCAGCAATCATAGCCAAATTGTTCTTAACGCGATGATGGATTTCCTGCATCAGAATTGCTCTATCCTCAAGGGCCTGCTGTAGATCTTTCGTTTGGGAGCGAACTTGTTTTTTTAGTGACCATACCCATCCTCCAATAATTAGGATCAGGATTCCCGCTCCCCAAAGCAGAAGCATAACATACCTTTGGGGCATTCCCGAATATTGCAAGTCCTCCGGAGTTCGAGGCAGGATTTCATAGATTGTATTTCCTGATTCTTGGAACGTATAGGTATCCATAATTCCTGTTATGTGTATACGATCCCCAACACGAAGCATATCGAAATTAAAATCCTGCCGATAACTGTGTGCATCATCTACAAAAACCGTCAGAGAAGAGCCAGACGTATCCGAATGAGATATGGTTAAGGATGTATAATCAGAGCTCATGTTTTTGCGTGTAACAACTGCTTCCCCTTCTACAAGCATCCCCAAATATCGTTTGGGGCTCTTAAAGGCATCCTGAACAGGAATAGGAGTTGGATTTCGCGAATCAGTTTGAACAATTCTCAAACTGTCAACAACTACTTCCGGTTTTCCATAATACAGTTCCAATTTGCCCGCTACAATTAAACTATCCCCGCTGGTAATCTCTTGTTTTAGCGTATCAGAAAATACAAGTATGCCCGACTTGGTATCCTGTATATACACCGTCAAGTTCTGATCGCTAAATACTGATGACGCTACCGACGCTCTGCCAGAAACGGTAATATATTGATTCAGAAAATCGAATTCTCCATCGTTATTGGCATCAATCAATGCTTCGGATACCGATTTCACCTCCGTCGAATCAGAAATGCTTGCGCCCGCTTCTATTGGCAACAGTAGCATTATTCCCATTGCAACTGAGAATAGTCGCAATAAAAAGGAATACACAAATTCCTTCTTTCTTAGATCTCCCATCTAATACTACCCGAATATTTAATTGTTCAAAGCACTCCTAAATGCCTTATAAAAATTTGCGTAAAAACATACTAATAACTCCTAAATATTAAAAATTATTAATATTTAGCATGCCACGTGACTTTCAGATGACCCAATGAATCAGTTCTCGACTCTATTTCCCAACTCTACAAATAATAAAAGTATCTTACTTGCAAAATGGACATAACCAACACCCGGTAGAATATTAAAATTATTAATGATTTATAGTGAGTTTATTTATGGTCAGCATCTCTATAACAATTACTCCAAAATTAAATAAAATTTCTTTGTAACGATTGGCTGTAAAGCTCGTCATATGGACGAAATAAATCATAAAACCATTCTTTACAATTTACAAGTAACCAATAATATTATGATACAACAGAAACTACTTAGTATTCCAATAGCACTTATGTTAACGCTGTCAATTATCCTGGTCGGATGTGATGGATCGGGGACCGGGACAAGCGGCGAAACCGGTACCTTGGAAGTACAAATGCATGATGCTCCCGCTAATTATGACGAAGTCAACGTATTTGTAGAAAGCGTTGAAGTAAATAATGCTGACACGGACACCGGTTGGGTGGAAATAAGCAGTCCCCAGCAAAGCTATGATTTGTTGGAACTTGTCAACGGTGCCACAACTGTTCTCGGATCTGCAGAGTTGCCCGCCGGAACGTATGAACAAATCCGACTTATTCTAAGCAGGGAAAACAACAGTGTGGTCGTCGATGGCAAAAAGCACAGCATGTTTGTCCCAGGTGGAACAGAAACAGGTATTAAGCTAAATGTAAATGCTGATATTGAGCCTGACATTACCTATACCCTGCTGCTCGATTTTGAAGCTGGTCGTTCTGTGGTCGAACGTGGAAACGAGCAGTCCGGCGGCATAGAATACCTACTTAAGCCAGTAGTTAGCGCAACGAATGAAGCAGTAACTGGAAATATTGCCGGAACTGTTGAACCTGCTGACGCAGAACCGTTTGTATATGCAATAGACGATATTAATGCAACAGATCCTGATACGCTTTCTTCCACAAAGGCGAATGCGGATGACGGCTCATTCAAACTTATCGGTCTGGAAGAAGGTACCTATGACGTTTCAGTAAATCCTACGAATACAAACTACCAACCAAAGGATATCACAGGAGTTGACGTAGCCGTAGGTGGAACTGCTGAGTTAGAAATAATTGAGTTGTCCCAAAACTAAAGATGCTTCTCATACAGAAGCTTTTTTAGCCCTCAAGGAAAGGCCTGCAAATAGCATTGTAGGCCTTTTTTATTTCAGGAGTCTACATCCTTACTGAACCAAATCCATATTAAATTTTAGTGCAGTTTATTAGCGAAATAATCATGTAACCATTCGCCTTTACGGTCGTCATATAAGTAGGGAAAAGATACCTGAAGCAATTCAACTCAATAAAAACTTATATTATGTTACTAAAAAGAATAACACTTTTACCCATTGCACTACTCATAGGCTTATCTATGATGTTTGTCGGTTGTGGTACGGATTCCGATTCTGGATCAGGTACGATGACCGTTGAGATGGCTGATGCCCCGATCGATTCTGCCGATGCCGTAAACGTGTTCATTGAACGCGTGGAAGTAAACAGAGTAGGCAGCCCGGATGGCTGGGTCACGTTAAACGAACCGCAGCAGGAATATGATCTGCTGGAGCTTACTAATGGAGCCACCACTGTTATTGGTAGCGCTGAACTCGAAGCTGGGACCTACCCGCAAATTCGACTAATCCTGACTAAAAGTGGCCACAGTGTCGAAGTGGATGGCAGTACTTACGATATGTTTATACCCGGCGGTCCGCAAACAGGTATAAAGCTCAATATTAATGCAGAAATTGAAGAAGACATTGAATATGTCCTGCTGCTGGATTTTGATGCCAGCAAATCTGTTGTAGAGGCCGGTCAAAATGATCAGAATCCATATATATTAAAGCCCACAATAAAAGCAAAGGAAAAAGCTATTACCGGGAATATTGAAGGTACGGTCAATCCCCCTGAAGCTGAACCTGTTATTTATGCTATAGACGATGTCAATGCAACAAACCCCGATACTCTTGCATCTACTATAGCAAACACCACCGATGGCTATTTCAAGCTTATTGGCTTGGAGGAAGGTACTTATGACATATCAGTCAACCCAAGAAATGACGAAAACTACAGTTCAACTACAGTTGAGGATAAAGATATCACTGCTGGATCAACGAATAATATTGGAACGGTCGACGTACCGCAGAACTAACGTATAAGTTCTATTTATCATTTTATAGGCCCGCACTTTTCATTAAGTGCGGGCCTTTTCTATTTATATATCTTGTACTGGTCATCCTTTCTCTTGGCAGGTGACCATATTCTTGACACAGAAAACAAGAAACAAATACGAATTATAATAGCTTATAGGAGGTTATTCTATGGCTACCTATTGGATTTAAAGGCAAAATCTATTATGGTACATGCCACATAATTGTAAATAGATGTAAATCCTATTTTGGGGAACGCTGCTATTTTAAATAGGAGGATTTTATGGATGAGGTTCACAAAAAACAAGCCTATCAACTGGCAAACATTGGGCATTGGGAGTTCGACGTCCAGAATAATGATCTCCACTGGTCTGATCAGCTGAAACGGCTCCATGAAGTGGAATTGGATTATGAGCCAACCTTAGAGGCCGCCCTCTCATTTTATAAAGAAGGCGAACATCGCTCTAAAGTACTAAAGGCTGTTAAGAAAGCTATTCAAGAAGGCGAGCCGTTTACCGTTGAATCCCAAATTATTACAGCCAAAGGCAATTTGAGGTGGGTTAAAGCAATTGGCGAACCCAAAATAGAAGATGGTCGCTGTGTGCGAGTCTTCGGCAGCACCCAAGACATTACAGCACAACGGAAAGACAAAAGACAGTCTCAAAAAACATTACAAGAATTTCGGGAAATCATAGAACATAGTACCATTATGTTCTATCGGCACGATCCCAATCATAAACTTACGTATGTAAGTCCCCAATCAGAACAATTTTTAGGATGCCCTCCTGAACAGGCCAAACAAGAGTGGACTGATTTTCTAACTGACCATCCTAAAAACAAGGAGGGCCTGAAAAACACAGAAAAAGCAATACAAACGGGAGAGCCTCAACCACCATATGAACTCCAATTGAAACGAAAAGATGGAAAAGTAATATGGGTTCGAGTAAACGAATCACCTGTCGTAGAGAATGCAAAAACGACAGAAATCATAGGTTCCTTAACCGATATTACGGACCTGAAAACACAACAGGATGAGCTCAACAAACTGTCAAGAGTAGCCCGACAGACAAGCAACATGGTAATTATCACCGATTCAGATGAACGCATTGAATGGGTTAACAAGGCTTTTACAAACATTACCGGCTACTCAATAGAAGAGGCAAAGGGAAAGAATCCCGGAAATTTATTGCAAGGTCCAAATACTGACCCTAAAACCGTAAAACGCATTGCTCACAAAATTGATAGCCAACAGTCGTTTTCCGAAGTAATACGAAATTATACCAAAGACGGTCAACCCTACTGGTTAAAAATGGACGTTACCCCCATCACCAATAAAAATGGGGGACGTTATACAGTTCTTTTCCATCCAAGAAGACATAACCCAACAAGTAGAAACAGAACAACAACTTAAACGGGAGCGCGACCGGTTGGAAGAAGCTCAAAAGATTGGGAAAATCGGAGATTGGTTTTTTGATGCGTCGACAGAACAAATAACATGGTCTGATATGGTATATGAAATCTACGACCGCGATCCTCAAAAAGGGCCTCCACCCTATGAAGAACTTTTTTCATATGTCCCCGAGGATACCCAACGGCTGCTTCAGCAACGTATCTCACGGGCGTTAAGTGACGGCATTCCCTATAGTTTTGACACAAAGCTATTTACCGAAAAGGGGAACGAAAAATTTGTTCATCTCGAGGGTATTCCAATCAAAAATGAGAAAGGAGAGGTTACACATCTGCATGGTATTGCCCAAGATATCACAGAAAGAAAGAAGGCAGAACGAGAAAAAACTCGCATTCTCGAACGTATTGACGATGGTTTTTTTGCTATGGATGACAACTGGATCGTCACGTATTGGAATACCAGGGCCGAAAAGATTCTGGGTATGCCCCGAGAAGATATTATCGGGAAAGTTCTTTGGGACGTTTATGAAGAAATTGTAGAGTTAGATTTTTACAACCAATATCATAAAGCCGTTGAGGAACAGGTCACGGTACACTTTGAAGCATTTTATCCACCACAACAAATGTGGCTCGACGTGAGTGCCTATCCTTCGGAAGAGGGGCTATCGGTGTATTTCAAAGATATTACCCCACGAAAACAAACACAGCAAGAACTCCAGGAAAAAGAAGCTCAGCTGCGTAACATCGCAAATAATATAGACGGTATAATACATCGATATCGGTTGTATCCTGACGGCAGCGATGAGTTTGTTTTTGTCAGCGAGGGTGTTGAGGAGTTACATGAAGTAACCCCGCAACAGGTGATGGATTCGCCTGAGCTGTTATGGTCGCAAATTGTTGATGATCATATTGATATGGTTAGAGAATCCGTTCAAAAATCGGCTGATCAGCTCACACCTTGGGATCAGAAATGGAGGATAGAGACCCCCAGCGGTAAAGAGAAATGGATTCACGGCCGAGGCATCCCTCAAAAACTCGAGGACGGCACCATACAATGGGATACCATTTTGCTGGACGTTACCAATCAAAAAGAATTAGAACAAAATATTAACAGGCAAGTTTCGCTCCTTAATGATATTTTAGACAGTATCCCGGGTCTGTTCTATATGGTCGGCAAAGATTTAACATTTGCAAGAGCCAATAAGAATGTAGAACGGCTTTTTGACTTAACCTCAGAGGAATTGCAAGAGACGAACGCTCTAACACTGGTAGCACCACGAGAAAAAAACAAGGCCAAAAAACTTATTGGAAAGGCCTTTCAGGAGGGATACGCAGAACTCGAAACCGTATTAGTTGGTGGTGATAATAAAGAACATCACTATTACATGAATGGGAGTCGAATTAACCTGGATGGAAAATCCTATGTAATCGGCAGCGCAATAGATATTACTGATCGCGTGGAAGCGGAAAAGGAAAATATAGTGTTACTCCAAGAAGTCCACCACCGTGTAAAAAATAACTTAGCTATTATTTCCGGAATCCTCTCGTTGGAGCTGGATGAATTATCCAACGAAGAATTTAATCGCCTTCCATTAGAAAGAAGCATAAACCGAATTCATTCTATCGCGAAAGTTCATGAACTTTTATATCAGGCCTCCAACTTTTCGCAGGTTAATGTTAAAGAGTATATCTCTGACCTTACCAATACTATAACCGACACTCTACAGGTAAGAGATCAGATCGACATAAATATTGATGTAGACGATATCGACATGAATATAAATGAAATTATTCCCCTGGGAATGTTGCTCAACGAGCTATTGACAAACTCACTCAAATATGCTTTTAAAGATAAACAGGATGGCCTTATTAATTTAACAATCACCAAGAGTGCTGACGAGGCCTACAAAATCTATTACAGCGATAATGGTAGAGGGTTTAGCCAATCTGCCTTTGAAAATTCTGAAACCTTGGGACTTACCATTGTAAATATGTTGCTTAAGCAATTACAGGCAGAATATGAGGTCCATACCGAGGGAGGTTTTACCATTTCTTTCACATTCAGCCAAAAAGTGACAGGAGCGCATTCCAATATATAAGTTTTGCAAACATCTATAATTTGTGACTTTTCATTTTCTTATAACATTGTCACCCATGATATAAGATCACATTTAACTTTCGATCACGGTAAGACTCTTGCAATTGAATACAACGTTAAATTAAGAATTAACGACCATTTACAAACATTAATTTCCCTTAATGGAATAATGTGCTTATTATCTATAAGTGTTTATCATTAACCTGCTAAAAGGCTATTACCTCTTTGCATATTACGACAATCAGCAATCGTATATTTAACTATAGCAATATAGCTCTCTAATTATAGCAGTACTTCCATACTTAGGACAATATATCATGGACACTGATCAAAAATTCAGGAAATTTTATCAAACAGATTGCTACAGGGGATTTCGTAAGGTTAATAAACGTTTTGATCAATTCTCAAGAACGACATTCCTAATTTTTTCGAACGGTAAAAAAAATATTTATGCCAGCGGTATATATACCGAAGAAGCATTAGTTAAAGCTTTTAAGGCTATAGACCTATATCATGCGAAAAACAAGCATGCAAACAACAAACATGTCGAAGCCTAACAGGAATTCCTGCGGATAATTTCTGATCTATTATATAATAACCCACTCAGTTTAAAAGTAGTAGTTACATGCGATAGTTAACTCTACTTCCTTTCCATGCATAACCCACCTTTTTGAATTCGAATAAATAAGCGGAACCCCTTCCTACTGTCCACTTTATGCTCAAGCGCTTCCATTTAGTCCACAATATATTGATCACTTCAAGCCCATGAGGATAAAAACTTATCTAAGACCTCGATACCCTGCAGCCGACCTGTTCCCCTTTTAAAATAATTTGGACAAATACCATTTGTGCTTTATAATCATATTAAAGAATCTTAAGGTTTGTTAATAAGAGTGGGTCTTCCAACAGCGGGACATTTGACATGAGCAGGGTATCCCAAATTCTACTTATCACGGATAATAAGAGCGATGTTAATCTCATCCAGTTCGAGCTGGATAAAATTGATATACCTGTACAGCTGAACGTTATTTCCAAAGAGCTGCAACTCAAAAAACGTCTCAAAAGTAATCCCCCCAACCTTATCATCTGTAACTACAAGCAACCTTCCCTACCCGGAACCGAAGCACTCAACATCGTCCGAGCCAATCATCCTTACCTCCCCTTTATTTTAATATCCGAATCTACCGGTGAAGAGAAAGCTGTTAATGCTATTCTCGAAGGAGCATCAGACTATGTAACAAAACAAAATTTGAGCCGGTTGGGACCTGCCATACTCCGTGAAATGTCCAGCTACAAAGAGCACAAAAAACAAAGCGCTCAACTCGAGAAAACCCGCAATCGGTATGAGTCTCTAATACAATCGGTTAACGGTATCGTATGGGAAGCCGATGCAGATACCTTTGAATTCCAATATATAAGCTCGAAGGCAAAAGAATTGCTGGGATACGATCCGAAAGAGTGGCTCAGCAAATCCAACTTCTGGCAAGAGCATATCCATCCTGATGATCGCCAGCAAGCTATAAATTTTTGTCGGGATAAGACCAAACAAGGTATAGACCACTCCTTTGAATATCGCATGCTTGATGCCGATAATGAAATCGTATGGCTTCGGGATTATGTAACCGTTATTACAACTAATGGTGAACCCGATCATCTGCGCGGGCTCATGATGGATATATCTAAAGAAAAAGAAGCCGAGCGCCAGCGCGATAAAGCATATAAAATAGCAGATATTGGTCATTGGGAGCTTGATTTAATTAATGAAGAGATCTTCTGGTCGGATGCTATAAAAAAGTTGCATGAAGTAGACGACGATTTTAATCCCGATTTAGAAGAAGCTATCAATTTTTATAAAGAGGGGGAACATCAGAAGCGAATAACTGATGCCGTTGAACAAGCTATACAAAAGGGAGCCCCTTTTGATCTTGAGCTGAAAATTATCACTGCTGAGAATAATGAACGCTGGGTTCGCGCCGTCGGAGAACCTGAGTTTCGAAATGGACAATGCGTGCGAATTTTTGGTAGTACTCAAGACATCACCGAACGTAAAGAAATAGAACTTAAATTTCGTGATGTGGTAGAACATAGTACCAATATGTTTTACCGGCACGATACCGATCACGTGCTCAGTTATGTAAGTCCGCAAGCACAAGAGTTTCTGGGATATCCCCCTGAAGAGGCCAAACAGCGATGGACCGAATTCATCACTGACCATCCTATAAACAAAGAAGGGTTAAAACATACACAGCGAGCAATCGAAACGGGAGAAACTCAACCTTCCTATTCATTACAGCTAAAAAAAAGAAATGGTGAAAAAATATGGGTCCGCGTCAATGAGGCCCCACTGATAGAAAATGGAGAAACCATAGTTATTGTTGGCTCCCTTACCGACATCACCGAGCAGAAAAAAGCAGAAGAGAAAATCAAAGAAGCCAACAAAAAATTAAAATCAGCCCAGGATATTGCCAAGCTCGGATATTGGGAGCTGAACTTAGAAACCAACGATATTTACTGGTCGGATCAGACTTATAAAATTTGGGAGTTTAGTCCCAATAAGGATATCACCTTTGATCTTCTTTTGGAAAGGATGCATCCGGAAGATCGCGAAGATTTCTTAGAACAAGATGAAAAGGCTATTAATAATGGCGTCCCTTTAAACCTTGAACATCGAATTGTACTACCGGACGGCTCCCAAAAATGGCTACATGTTATTGCCAGTATAAACACAAGGAGCAATGGTCGTTCCTTTTACGAAGGTACCGTTCAGGATATCACCGCAGAAAAAGAAGCTGAACGTGATAAAATAGAAACCTTACAGCGTATCAGCGATGCCTTTTTTGCTGTAGATGAAGATTGGATCGTCACCTATTGGAATAAGCGCGCCGAACAGGTTTTGGGTACATCCAGTGAAGATATTGTCGGCAAAAATTTATGGGATGTTTATGATGATGCTATCGAACTCGACTTTTATACCCAATATCACAAAGCAGTTGACGAGCAGGTTACGGTCAATTTTGAAGAATTTTATCCCGGGGTGGAAAAGTGGTTTGAAGTAAGTGCCTATCCCTCAGAAACCGGACTATCGGTATATTTTCGCGACATCACTGAGCAAAAAGAAAACCATGAGCAACTTAAACAGCTTAATAAAGAATTGGAAGAACGCGCCGATGAGTTAGCAGCCGCCAATGAAGAGTTGGAACAATTTGCCTACGTGGCATCACACGATCTGCAAGAACCCCTTCGCATGGTTTCAAGCTTCCTTGAGCGTTTGGAACAAAAGTACAGCAATCAACTCGACGACAAAGCACAGCAGTATATTAATTTTGCTGTTGACGGAGCTCATCGCATGCGGCGTATTATCTTGGATCTGCTTAATTATTCAAGAATGAATCAAAATGATTTTGAACGTGAGCAAGTAGATCTAAATGATCTGTTAGAAGAAATAACAAAACTGGAACAGACCCTTATTGAGGAAAATGAGGCTGACATTATATTCAACAATCTTCCGGTTATTAAGGCCTCTAAAACCCCAATTCAGCAGGTTTTTCAAAATCTAATTAACAATGCTGTCAAATACCACAGCCCCAACATAAAACCCGTAGTTACGATTGATTCAAAAGAGACTGATAATTACTGGGAGTTTTCCGTTTCTGATAACGGTATTGGTATAAGGGAAGAGTTTCAGGATAATATTTTTACGATCTTTCAGCGCCTTCATACCCAGGATGAATATGCCGGAACGGGAATTGGATTATCGGTATCAAAAAAAATCATAGAAAAACACGGTGGGGAAATTTGGGTAGAATCAGAAGAAGGCGAAGGGAGTACGTTTTATTTTACAGTTCGCAAGCCTGTTTAGTTATATAAGATTCATATGAACAAATTTTCATCCCTTAAATTCAGGTTTCGGTGTACATTAACAACTTAGCGGGTTCCAGCTTAAACCCAATCAGACCTTAAATACTACAAAGCTTTTGAAAAAACTCTGGATTACATATAAAGCCATTATATACGGTAATTGTACTGTTCCCGCAATTCCGCAAAGCTCGATATACTACTGGAAAAACCAACTTTTCGCAATCACGGTCATGTTTTTACTCCCCATGAGCATAATTGTGCTGGTCCCCGGTATTTTTATGGCCTATAAGTTCTCCTTAACCGGGATGCTACTCTCTGATTTTGTTACCGTCGCTACTATTTTAGCTGTCGCTTTTATGCCCGGCATCTCAGTTTTTGCTCGAAAACTCCTCTTCAATGGCGCACTATATACAACGTCTGTAGTTATGTTGCACTATCTCGGTTCTAACGGTCCCGGGCTATTATATCTGTTTGCCATTACTATATTTGTTTTAGTCAGTCTCGATCAGCTATATGGCTATCTTACATTAATGCTAAACACTCTCATCTGTATCTATTTTGGCATTGCTCTCTATTATGGTTTTGCCAGCTCCATTTTACTAAAAGAATACCAACTGGATTCATGGTTTGCCGTTTCTTCAAATCTCGTTTTTTTAAGTGGTATTGCCGTTTTTCTAATTCCTACATTATTTAATGGGCTGCAATCAGCTTTTAAACAACAAGAACAACTAAAAGATAAACTGGAAGATTCGATAGAAAATCTAAATTCCAAAAATAAGGAGCTGGAACAGTTTGCCTATACGGTCTCTCACGATCTCAAAGAACCGCTGCGTATGGTACGCAGTTTTATGGAATTGCTAAAAAATAAATATGGCAAGATACTTGACAATAAAGCACACGAATATATCCATTATGCCGTAGAAGGAGCCGAGCGAATGGGTGATAACATTGATGATTTATTGGAATACTCGCGTATTGGCAGAAAATATACTACCATAGAACAAACTGATTTAAATTCGCTGGTTGATGGAATCCTCAAAAATTTGACCTCTGATATCGAGGAATCGCAGGCACAAATTTCCATTGCCGATCTACCCACTATGCATTTAGTTCCCGTTTCCATTAAAATACTTTTCCAAAACTTGTTGACAAATGCTCTTAAATATCATCCGGAAGGGCAGCGGCCTGTAATTACTATTGAGGCAGAAGAAAAGAATAACTGTTGGCAGTTTGCGGTAACGGATAATGGTATTGGTATAGATGCAAAATACCACGAGCAAGTTTTTGCCGTCTTTAACCGGCTCCATATGCGCGATGAATTTCCCGGTAGTGGCATGGGATTGGCAATCAGTAAAAAAATTGTAGAACAGCATGATGGTCAAATATGGATAGAGTCGAACAAAGAACAGGGAAGCACCTTTAAGTTTACCATCTGCAAAATATTACCCGGCAAGAAAAAATAATAAATACGTTTAGCTATGAACCCAATACATATACTGTTAGTTGAAGATAATGAAGGGGATATCGTGCTAACCACCGAGGCCCTTGAAGAGGGTAAGGTTTCTAATTCTCTATCAGTCGTTAAAGATGGCTGGGAAGCTATTCAATACCTGGAACAAAATGAAGGATATGAAGATGTTGAAGAGCCAGATTTGGTATTATTAGACATTAACCTTCCCAAAGTAAATGGACATGAAGTCCTAAAACATATTAAAACTTCAGATGTGCTGAAACATATTCCTGTTATCATGCTTACCACCTCTTCGGATGAAGTTGACATCAATAAATCGTACCAAAACCATTCCAACTGTTATATCACCAAACCGGTAGATGTTAATAAATTTTTAGAAGTTGTATCTACGATTGAAGAGTTTTGGATTTCCGTTGTACAACTACCCAGCAAAGTAAAATAGCTTATTTTTTATGCCCAAATTAGAACAAGAAATACAACTTTTAGTTATCGAGGATAATCACGGCGATTTCGTGCTTATCCAAGAGTATTTACACGAAGAAGCCGGGCATCCAAAAATCACTCATACCTCCACTTTTTCCGATGCAAAAGATATTCTTGAAGAATCTGATTTATTCGACGTTATCTTGCTGGATCTTACATTGCCCGACGCCAGCGGAAAATCACTGGTGCGCAATATTGTAGAATTATCTGACGAAATACCCGTAATCGTCCTTACCGGACATGAAAACAAGGAGTTCGGCCTTAAAACATTAAGTATGGGCGTTGCCGACTACCTGCTCAAAGATGAGCTCACCCCATTTCTGCTTTCAAAAAGTATCTCGTATAGCATTGAACGCAATCGTATTAATCGCTCTCTTCGGCAATCAGAAAAACAGTATCGGGATCTTTTCGATTTAAGCCCTCTCCCAAAATGGATATATGATGTGCAAACACTGGAATTTATTGATGTGAACCAGCATGCAATTGAGCATTATGGATATAGTCGTGAAGAATTCTTGTCGATGACAATTAAGGATATTCGTCCCAAAGAAGAAATACCCCATTTGGAGCATGCACTGGAAAGTTCGTTATCAGATGAGGGAATTAATAAAAGTGGTATCCATACCCATCAAAAAAAGGATGGAACAAAAATTCAGGTAAACATCCGTAGCACTCTTGTTAATTTTAACGGCCAAAAGGCCAAGATGGTTGTGTCTAATGATATTACCGACCGTCTTGAAACAGAAAAGAAGCTGGCACTAAGTGAAAAGCGGTTTCGGTCATTAGTACAAGAAGGATCCGACTTAATTGCTATCCTTGATCCTGAAGGCAACTATAAATATGTGGCCCCTACCTCAAATGCTATAATCGGAATACCTCCTGAGGAGTTTATTGGGACAAATGCCCTCGATTACATTCATAAAAATGATCAGCAGCGAGTTGCCAACGCCCTTGAAAGTCTGGTTGAGAAAGATCGAGTAGAACTTGACCCTTTTCGATTTCAACATTCAAATGGGGAATGGCGATGGATTGAAAGTATTGTAACAAATATGCTCGACAATCCGGCTGTAAATGGATTAGTGGCAAACTCGCGCGATGTTACCGAACGCATTAAACGTGAACAAAAACTGCAAGAGAACCTGGAACTGTATGAATATGTAACCAAGGCAACCGACGATGTTGTTTACGATTGGGATATCACCGAGGATATTCTCTACTGGGATGACAGCTTTCATGATAAGTTTATTTACGATATTGAAGAAGGTACCTATTCCATTGATTACTGGGCTCAAAATGTACACCCTGAAGATCTCCCCGAAGCCCAAAAAAGCTTAGCCGATATTCTGCAATCATCTGAGTTGAAGTGGGAACAGGAATATCGCTTTAAAAAGCAAGATGGGACCTATGCAACTGTTTTTGAACGGGGCTTTATTATTCGAGACGAAAATGAAGAGGCCATCCGCATGATCGGGTCGTTGCAGGATATTACCGAACGAAAGGAGTATGAGGAAAAGCTTGAAGAGCTGGCGCTGGTAGCTTCAAAAACAACAGATGTTATCTTCATGACTGATCCCAATGAACGAATTACCTGGGTTAATAACGCTTTTGAAGAAGTTATTGGCTATCAATTTGATGAGGTTATTGGAAAATCACCCGGAAATATTGTTAGAGGTCCTGATAATAACCAACAAACAATGATGCGTATTTCTAATGCCTTTAAAAAACAAGAAGCACTTCAAACAATCGTTCTTAATTACTCAAAAACGGGCGATAAGTATTGGTTTGACCTAACCCTTGATCCTATTTTTGACAGTGAGGGAAATTGTGAGGGATTTATCGGAATACAGAAAGATGTTACCGATCAAATTAAACATCAGCAAGAACTTCGCAAAAGCGTTGAACGCTACGAAATTGTATCAAAAGCCACAAGTGATACTATTTGGGATCTCGATTTGGAAAGCGACACCATCGAATACAATCAGAATATCTACGGCATGTTTGGCTATGAAGAAACGCAGGTTAAAGACATTGCCGACTGGTGGCGTAATAAAATCCATCCCGACGACCGACAGGATATCCTTGACCAACTTGATAAAGCTATAAACAACACCGATCGCCTTCAGTTAGAATATCGTTTTGAGGCGGCAGATGGTTCCTATAAATATATCTATGATCGCGCTTTTATAGTCACTGATAGTGACGGCAATGCCATCCGTATTATCGGTGCTATGCAGGACATAACCCAGCAACGCGAAGAACGTAAATGGCTGCAGCTTTTTGAATCAGCTATTGCCAGTACGAAAGAATTAGTTGCTATTATTGAAGGTCTACCCAGCAATCCACCGGGTCGCGAGATATTGTACGTTAATGACGCCTTTTCAAAAATGACCGGCTACTCGAGAAAAGAAGCCAAAGGCAAAACATTACATATGTTAAATGGCCCAAAAACGAATCCAAAGGAACGTCAAAAGCTGGGACAACATATGGATAAATGGGAATCCTGCGATGCAGAATTTATCAACTATAAAAAAAGTGATGAGGAATTCTGGATTCGGATCTCTATGACACCTGTCCAGGGTCCTGAAAATTCCCTTTACTGGGTTTGTGTGGGAAGAGATATTACTGAGCGTAAGAAAGATGAAAAACAACTACGTAAATCACTCAAAGAAAAAGAAACGCTGCTTCTCGAAATTCATCATCGAGTAAAAAATAACCTGGCTGTTGTTGCCGGGATGATGCAATTACAAGCATTTGATGAGGAAAATATACAATTCAGAGAAAAGCTCTTCGACAGCGTTGCACGCATACAAACGATGGGGTCAATACACGAGCTACTATATCAGTCCGAAAGTTTTTCGAATCTTAATTTCGGTGATAACTTGAGAAAATTAGTGAAAAATATTTCAGAAACATTTCAGACCGATTTTGAGCTGGATGTAAATTTCGAGGTTAATTCTATTACCCTAAATATCAACCAGGCTATTCCTTCTTCTCTTATTGTAAACGAGGTAATTACCAACATTTTAAAACATGCTTTTGAGGATGACACTCAAGAAGGTAAAATCACTGTTTCGGCCAGGGAAGATAATGATACCATAACGTTATCCATCAAGGATAATGGCAAAGGACTGCCCCCTGATTTTGACAAAGTTATGAATAATAAAACATTGGGCTTACAACTCATTAACACCCTTGCCCAACAGCTTGGTGCTGATTATTCTTATGAAGCTATAGAAGGGGGAGCCAAATTTATGCTTTCATTCCAAAAAGCCGACCTTAAAGGCATTGGCAGTGCCCATCTTATGTAGTATTTACTAACAACGCGACCCTAATTTTTTGCAAGGCTTGTCTCTTCGGATGTAACAACACGAGTATATTTATTCTGCTTAACGGTATTAGCGGCCCCCATCTTGGCATATTTCTCACCGGCACAAGTATAATTTATTGAAATATTACCGCCTATATCTACTTCTATTTCATTGGTATCATCAGGATTGGTATCACCCACCAATACAGAACCATTAATAGTGGGGGTACCGTGTCCATCAAAAAGCTTCGCATTTTCAAATATTACCAACCCGTTAAATTCAAAATTACCTCTGATGCTAACGGTATTTCCATCTTGATCCTCATAATCCATATGGGCGCTATCTTTGATAACCATTATGCCATACCCCTCACTTTGCTGTCCTGTTAGTTTAACATTCCCATCAATGAAAAAGACCCCGGGATCTTCAGCAGTTCCCAAGTTTTCACTGTAATCGGAGTTGACCGTAGTTGCATTACTCGAATTTTCAAGTCGCGCAATAAGTTCATCTGTAGGCTCATAATCTAACTGATTATCTACTGCAATATCCCCATCCAGGTTCAAATCATGGCTTTGCAACCCATCTTTTGTTGCTGAGTTATTTACCGCAATTGGTGGCCTGCTATCACTGCAATTCGGATCTGTACCATTAATTTCATGAGCACTCCCATCCACGGTTAATGAACCATACCCGGTGGGCAGCTGAAGTGCTCCGGTAAAATCGGGTACCAGATTACTAAATGGAGCTACTACATATACACTTTTTACATCGGCCTCATACTTATTATCAAGCGTTGCTTGAGAAATTACTCGCACCTTATCCTCTTCGAAATAGGGATTCGTTTCCCAGTCACTATTTAAAAACTCTATTGAGAGCACAATATCAGCACCATTGATTGTCGAAGGAGTCCACGTATTGCTACTGTTTCTGTCATCAACATACTGCTGATCCATATTTTCGATGCCTTTTTCATTGATCTCCTGCGTCACAATTTGAATAGCAGTATGGGCCGCATTCAGTGCCTGTGTTTTTTGGGCATACTCAACCGTTTTTTTTGTCAGCAGTTTACCCTGACTTGACGTTCCCATTGCTACAATGCCAAGCGCAACCAACATACCGGCACATATTATTAACATTGCTCGTCCCATAATAACACCTCTTAATTATTATTAAATATCTTCTAAATTTGGCGGAGAAAAACGCTTTTCCCAGATTGTACGCACAAAGCCACCTGCGCCCGTATTTTGATTTATTTTAGCTGAACTTTGTAGTTCTAAGGTAATATACAACTGAACCACATTTGTCAATTCTGACGATGACAAGGGGGGACTCATCGCATCACTAAGCGACTTGCCATACTCATCAAAATATTTAATTTCAAAATTAGTAACACCCAGCCGGATCGGAGTCTTTTCAATATTTCCGGTATCAAGATGTTCAACCGTCCGCACTAACTCGTAAGCGTTTGGGTTTCCGTTATCCAAAGAGGCCCCTGGAAATTCCCACGTGATTTTTTCCACATTCGTATTCTGATTACTTTCCGTATCATCAATATTACTGTAAAATACAATTCTGTTACTTTCCCCAACCTCAAGTATAGGAGTGGTTTTACCCTCCCGATTATATCCCATTTTTTGGATATCATGCGTTATAAACTCTTGCACACCCTTAGCTTTTTCCCGGGTTGTTTGTGTAAGCGTCAACTCGGTGGAACTATTGGACAAAGACATATTCATGGCAAGAATCCCTATCAAAAGAATTCCGCCAATAACATAACTTGTCACCAAACCTATATTCATAACACTATCCCCTGCTAATCAGCATAGTAATTTCTAACAAATTCCAGACTGTATAATGTAAGATTGCCAGAACTCTGCCGATTCAAGTATTTGCTGGTTATATACACCCGTAGTTTCTTAAACGTCGTTTGTGTATTCGTTGAGTCGTAATTCGTCTCATCCACATAAAAAACTTCTGCCCGAATGTTAAACTCTCCATGCTCGGTTTCTATCACATCTTCCCATCCGTTATAATCATCAAAATCATCAAACTCATGGCGACTTACCTTTCCATCACCATTCTCGTCATCATTGGCTTCTGGTCCCAAAGTAGAAAGAGTTGCAAAATCACCGGGAATATCTGCAGGCGGTGCCGCTGCCCCAACAGAAACTTCATCAAATTCTTTGGTACGTCCCTCTTCTATAATATCTTGTGCCAAGGCAACAACTTCCTGTTCCAGCTCTCCCTCTATCTGCATGTAGGTATTCCGCTGAATCATACTGGTGGCACTGAGCAGTATCAGCGAAAAAATAACCATCGCCCCGATTGTCTGTAGTACTTCTCCGTAACCAACCATAACTTATTATTTATATATAGTGTAACTGCAACATTAGAAAGTTTTAACATTAAGTCAATACTATCTGCTTAATTCTAATGTTTGTTTTTTTAAACAGCAAGCCTACCGGACAGTACCTTCTGTATAGTCAAAATTATTACCCTAAGGCTTAATTATTCCTGTTAAATTTAGATGTATGATGATCCGTATATTGAAAATATTACCGGCTTTTGGGATAGGCTCACTTTTCTCTTGACAAACAGCATCAATATGGAACCTGCATGACAAAGAAATCTATATAGAATTTTTCGAAGGCCAATTAGCCATTACCGGAATTATTTCCTCTATTTCCCTTACCGGGATTACCATCCATTCCCGTGGGGATATTGCCCGGCGGTCCACCTCCTATATTTCCATCAAACAAATTTTTCATAATATCTCGCGCCGGAACTCCTTTCTGTAACTGATTTCCAACACCTTGGATAATGTTTGATGCGGGAATTTGACTCCGCTTCTGTGCCATATTTAAAGCCATGGGCAACTTTTGAAATTCCCTCGCTTCAAATCCACCCTTTAACGCCCGAACAATAAATGACCGCGTAAGTTCGGGTTGGTCCTGCATAGGCAAATCAGAAACAACATCCATTGCAGAAACAATATTGGGACCATTTGTTTTTGACAACACTGACTTTTCCCCTATATCTGAGAGCAGTTGGCTTATATTTTCCGGCGAAACATTTTGTGCTATAGCTCGTGAAGACGATTCCACAAGCCTATTGCGCATAGTTTGTCCCATTCCATTTTGCTCTCCCATTATTTGCTTTACTTCCGGCTTTGCTATCCACGGATCAACTACTCCGGCTGCCTCACGGGTAGCACTCGTCATTCTATTAATATAAGGAACGATTCGCGCATCGGGCACTCCTTTCGATAATCCTTCCAGTACTTTTTGCAACACATGGTTTGCCGGTAAATTATCCTCAGCAAGTTGTACAGCCGGCTCAATCATATTTTCCAGCTGTTGATTACTTAGCCCTCGTGCTTCTTTTCTTGCCTTAAGATCTTCAATTACACCTTGCTCGATTCCTGCATTATTTGCCCGTTCTGCCAATTTATCCAGGGCTTCTGTTTGGCCAAGGGCCGTATCAGGAATACCCAAATAGGCACAACCAAACACCAAGAGTGCGATAACCTTTATATGTATATTTAAAACCTTCATTATATTCGTTTCATTTAAATTATTGAACTAATAACAATGCATTTTGTCCGCCAAATCCATCTTCGACGGTATACGTCTCGCTGGAAAACTTAATCCAGCTTTCTTCTCCGCCCTCAATACTAAGCACTTTATATTCATAAGAACCGGCATCCAGCGCCAACTCTGCTCTGTACCGATCTTTCCTTACATTTACAAGCGGTATTCCTGGTTGTGACCAGTTATTAAAATCACCCACTAAATAAATACGTCCATCTCCCGAATATGAAATTTCCACTCGCTGTATCTCTTTTTCCTTATTCCATTCCGGCGACACTTTGCCTTTTTCTTTTCTTGATTTTGGCTGCAGCGTCATTCTAATTCCGCCAGAAACTTGAATATCATTGATATTCTGGTCGGTTGCAGTTGTGTTATAACGTAATCCTTCAGCACTCACAAAAGCCGTCAGCTTTGGGTTGATGGGGACACTGCCTTCAATTCCCAGCCGAAATATGCGGTTTGTCTCTTCTATGGTTTCTGTTGTCCCGGTTGGCCCGCCTCCTACAGGTGGAAATCCCCCACCTCCGCCACCGGTGGTTACCGTTTGCTCATTTTGATACTGTTCGAGACCAACTTTAAATCTAACTTTTGACCCTTTTTTAAAAATTCGGCTCGCAGCCACAAATGAACTAAATCCTTCCTGTATATCTGGAAAGGAATCAAAATTACCATATAGCCCTGTAGATAATTGCCAATTAAAATTGGGCCAGGTTTCAAACTCAAGAGCATATAAATCAGATCGGTCATTGATAGAGGTCGACACACCATCAACCATATAATCTTGATACGAACGAAAGTTTGAACCCGCTTTCACTTTCAGCTGACTAAATGGTGTGGGCGACCAACTTATCGTAGGCTGGGCCCAAAACATGCTCCGACTAAAAGAGGAATTAAAATAACTGCCCCCCATTTCTATTCCACCACTTACCGAATGACTAAATTGGTGCTGATATTTTGCCAAAGCCAATCCGCCTTTCCACGTATTTATCCCGGAAAAGAAAGGTTCTAAGACCCCAATTCCCGTTAATTCCACCATATCCTTATTACCAAGCCAAGTGCTTTGGCCAATTCCCGAGAGCACTCCAAAAGAAGTATTTTCAGCACGATCCCACTCTGCATAATAGGGATTTAAATAGGTATTCGTTGAATATCCCACCCGAGAGTCAACAGAAAAAACAGTCTGCCACTCTTGGGCTAACATTTCGTTTGATATAGAAATTAATAACATCACAATAATGAGACCTATTCTCATAAGTAGATAACTGCATTTTTGTTACCAAATCCATCTTCGCGCTGCATGGGGGCCATTGGATCGGTAACCCATTTCTCTCCGTCTTTCACAAACATATAACGGTGCTCTCCTCTATTCATCGAAACCAAGCCGGTCCAAACCTGTTCTCCATTCACTTCCTGTTTCTCAAGAGGAATAGGTTCCCAGCCATTAAAGTCACCGGCAACTTCTATGGATTGCGCATTTTCATCTATATATACAAAGCGAACCCATACCTGACCTTCACTATCAGCAACCTGCTGTATCGTCTTTTGCGTATTTTTGTTTGCAGGTGGTACCTCTTGGGAAATGTTAAAATAAAACGGCGTTAATATCGCTATCATTAAAGTCATTGCTGCTGCAGCACCATATACCGGCCGCAGATGTATCTCTTTAGGCATCCATAATCTTTGCATCCAACCTTTAACCTGCTCTGCTATCGAAATATTCGGCTCGGGTTGCTCAGCTTGCTCAATGTTATACATCACCCGATCTGTAAATCCATCAGGAACTTCCGGTTGGTTATACGCATCTGTCTTATTAATAGTACCTTGAACTGATCTTTCGAAAGAAAGCATTTCCCGCAACTCCGGGTCTTCTGCTATAATATGGAGAGCCTTTCCCTCCTCCTCACCGGATAGCTCCCCATCCAGATATTTTCGAAGTATTTCTTCCTTATCCATATTCATAATGCTCTAATCATATTGGTTTATATAATCTTTCAACTCCTTACGCGCCCTGTGCACACGGACTTTCAGTGCTCCTTCATTGGCATCTAATCGCTTTGCCATGGCTTTATACGTCATATTATCACGATATTTCATTAAAAATGCCTCCGCATACATAGGCGTTATTACAGAAAGCGCCTTTTCTAATATTACTTTCTGTTCCTGTTCTTCAATATCATCATCGGGTAAATCCTCTACTTTCATATTGGCTTCAAGCTCATGGGATTCCATCTCACCAAATTCTTTATTTTCCCGGCGAATATTTTTGGCGTAATCCAAACAGTGATTTCTTGCCAAAGTATAAAGCCAGGAAGAAAATTTTGATTGCTTCTTAAACGAATCCAGTCGCTCATAAGTCTTAACAAAAATCTGCTGAGCTAATTCTTCCCTGTCAGCCTTTCTATTCACAAATTTGCCAACGATGCTAAATACCATTGATGCATACCGGTCAACAAGTATCCTGTAACGATCTTGTTGACCGTCAAGAATATCTTGTATTAGTTGAAATTCTTTTTCCTTGGAATCATCCATCTAACAAAAACATGTATCAGAGCAGAATTAGACCAGTACAAATCCTACTCGGTTATGTGACGACTAACTTTTAAAATGGTTACTAAAAAAATGTAAGCGAATAAGTAATATTTCAGACCTTTAATTTCATAAAATAGTATAACATTAATGAAACCAAATTCTATACCACTTAAACAAACCCAATTAAAGGGATCAGCAATGCTCATTTAGGTTAATATTTCAAATTTGTGGCCGATAAACTATTATACTTTATATATAATGTAGTTTATTAATTATGAGATTTTATAATATTCTGCTAAATAGCAAGGCAATTACTTTAATACTTCTGCTATTTGGATATGGTTGGGTTATAGGATCTGATTTAATTGCTGCACATATCAGTGATAATACCTTTAGCTTTATTCACATACAGATCGCTAAAGATCTCATCTTTGTAACCATTGCCTCCTCGGGCTTATACTTATTGCTCTACCTCAAAGACAAGGAGCTGGAGGAAAACCGCCGATATACTAATTCCATTTTGGAAACCATTGATGTAGGTATCCTTGTAATTACCGAAGATGGTATTCTCGATAACGTTAATAGTGCCTTTGTTAATATATTCGGTTATCCAAAAAAAGAAATTATTGGTCAACATTTTACCAAATTACTTGGTGAAGAAAATTTTGAAAGAGGCAACCATTATTTTCAACAAATGATCGAAGGGAGGCCCCTACCGAATGAAGAATGGATTTTTTTCGATAAATCCGGCAATCCTATTACTTTACTCATTGATGCCCATATTCTACAAACTGATGAAGAGAAATTCCTCATCTTAAGTGCCACTAATATTACCAGTCTAAAAGAAACGCAAGGCAAGCTCGAACACTCCCTGAGAGAAAAACAAGTTCTTCTATCTGAAATCCATCACCGGGTAAAAAATAATTTAGCTATTATTTCGGGACTAATGCAGCTACAGGTTTATGAAGAGGATAATCCCGGCCTAAAAGAAAAACTACTTTCTTGTATTACCCGTATCCAAACCATTGGATCTATCCATGAGCTTTTATATCAGTCTAATAGTCTTGCACAATTACGCTTTGATAGAAGTATACAACAAATGGTTACAAATTTGCGTGATATGTATGATCAGCTTCGAACGATAGAATTAATTCTCAACCTATCTCCCGTTACTATTAATATTAACCAGGGGGTACCTGCATGCTTAATCATTAATGAAATTGTTACTAATGCCTTACAACATGCATTTTCTGCCAAAGAAAAAGGCTTTATTTCTATAGATTTATCCAGAAGTAAGGGGAGAGTACTTATCCTAACCATTACTGATAATGGGAAAGGCTTGCCCGATCATTTTACATCAATATCTCAGAGTGGGTCTCTTGGCTTTCAACTTGTTGATACACTTTTAAAACAACTTGAAGCTAAACATCAGGTTGACTCTACAAAGCAAGGCACCAAATTTACAATTTCATTCGATAAAACATCTAAAAAGGGAAGCAGTAGTGGATTGATGAATCAACATACATATTCATCTTTTAATTAACGTTGTACCCTTTTCAATTTTCTGTATTTTAGAGTTGTAAATATTTAAGAATCAAAAATACTATTATGACCCAAGAAGAAATTAATAAGGGCAATCGCCTGATCGAAGATCTGATGGGATCGACTATTAAAATAGACCAAGATGATGTGAAAGACATCCCACTGGCTTTTCTGCAACTCGAAGATATGAAATTTCACCAAGCCTGGAAATGGCTCATGCCGGTTGTTATAAAAATTGAAGATGACCTGGACTATTCCATCCTTATTAAGGATAAAGCCTGCATGGTTGTAGTCGATGATGATACTACCTTTGAATCGGAGGCCGAAACAAAAATGGAAGCTGTTTGGAAGGCTATTGTTAAATTTTTGGATTGGCATAAAGATCAATAAGACTGACATTTATTTTGCTTTAGGTCCTAAGCTCTCACCCAGTTTAGGACTTTTTTTTGTGATTTTTTTGCCTTAATCTCATTTTCTAAACAATTGATTAACTGTTATAACCTCAACACTCTATAATTTACCCCCATCTTTATGGCAAAGAGTGCTTTTGTAACGGGCGGCACCGGCTTTATTGGCATCAATTTGGTTAAACAGCTTGTTGAACAGGGTTGGGATGTCACAACATTGCATCGGTCTACCTCAGACCTATCAACTCTGAAACAGTTGCCTGTTAATTTAGTTGAAGGTTCTATTACTGATCTTTCTTCTCTTCAAAAAACAGTGCCCAACGATACAGATGTTGTTTTTCATCTGGCCGGTGATACAAATATGTGGTCACAAAATAATGATCGTCAAACCGAGGTTAATGTCACAGGAACCAAAAATATGGTTCAAGTTTCCGCCCAAAAAAATGTGCCAACCTTCATCCATACCTCAAGCGTTTCGGCTTGGGGTGCCATGGACGGGATAATTACCGAAAAAAGCCCTCAATACGGTAGTCAGTCATGGGTTAACTATGAACGTACCAAATGGCTTTCCGAACGCGAAGCGTTAAAAGCTCGCGACCACGAGATAAAAGTGGTTATCATGAATCCGGCTATGGTTGTTGGACCCCATGATGTCAACAATTGGGGGCGCCTGTTTTTTGCTTTGCGGGACAATAATCTACCCGGCGTTACGCGCGGAAATTTAAGCGTGGCTCATGTTAAAGAAGTAGTAAAAGCTCATATCTCAGCCGTTGAACAGGGCAGCGATGGAGAACGCTATATTTTAGGAGGCCAAAAGTGTACCTTTGCTGAATTTGTATCTATTATCGCAGAAGTTTCCGACATGTCTGCACAGCCAAAAGTAATTCCCGATCCTATTCTCAAACTGGTTGCTTATTTTCAAGCTGGCATTTCTTACTTCACCGGGGCAGAACCCGAATTTACTCCGGAGCTTGCAAAACTTATGACCCGAAATGTTGTCTATTCCAGTGATAAGGCTAAAAAGGAGTTGGGCTATTGCATTCCTCCTGTTAAAAAATCTGTTCAGGACTGTCATAAGTGGTTGGTCCAGGAAGGATTGCTGTAAATTATCTTTTTATTATGATGAGATAAACGCCCGCAATGCTTTAAAGTACCCCTCAAAATTGCCCGTATCATGACGGGTCAACTTTTCTGCCAACGGATATCCCAGTATCCATTCTCCATTTTTAATCATCTTGCGGATAGCGGGCGTAAGCTGCAACTCACCACTTGCATCATGCTTTGTTTCTTTAAGAATTTCAAAAATTTTATTGTCCAATACATATCTACACGCTGTTGCCCACGGCTCAACGGGAGTTTCCAACGGCTTCTCTATAATATCTGTTAATCGAATCCCTTTCTTGTTTCTTGATTTTTCAAGATCAAACCTTACGACTCCTCTTGATGATACCTCTTCTTTATCTATAGGATAGATTGCCAATACTCCCGAAACATCTCCTTCTTTTTTTAGTGATATAAGATCTTTTAAATATATCGATCTTCCCGTCCCTTTTAGTGGAGCATCAGAAAAGACCACAATAAAATCTTCATTTTTTACAAACGATTCAGTTTTTAAGATAGCTCCACCGGGGCCCGACAAAGAATCATCAAAGATAAACTGTACTGAAGCATCCTCTTGAAAATAGTCGATCATCTTTTGATCATCGCTTTTTGCAACTACAGCGATATCATTTATTCCTGCTCCCTTAAGCTCTTCGATAATATGCTGTAGCACCGGCTTTTTTCCCAATGGCAACATTGGCTTCGATATATAATTGGTTAACGGACGCATTCGAGTTCCTTTTCCCGCAGCCGGAATTACAGCTTTAGTAATTTCTGTCATGGCCATATTATCTACTTCTACTTTTATAGTTGGAATGATAACAGATTTTTAATTGCTAACTAAAAATGAGAGCCACATAAAATGTGACTGTTAATAAACTACTGATCGATCATTAATATGAAATACAGCGATAAATCGCTGCTGGATCGATATATCCCCATAACCGACTGGAGTAAAGATTACCAGTTTTCTTATTTTAAAAAGGATTTACGAGCAGGGTTAACAGTTGGCATTTTGCTTATCCCCCAGAGTATGGCTTATGCCATGCTGGCGGGACTACCTCCCGTTTATGGTCTTTACGCTTCCATTGTCCCATTATTAATCTATGCTATTTTTGGTACTTCCCGGCAATTGGGCGTTGGTCCCGTGGCCATCGTCTCCATTCTTGTTGCCACCGGTGTAGGTAACATCGTCGAAACCGGCAGTACCCGTTATATACAGTTAGTATTGGCTCTCACCCTCCTTGTAGGTATCACCCAATTTCTCATGGGAGTTTTTAGGCTGGGCTTTTTAATGAATTTCATTTCAAAACCCGTGCTCAGCGGATTTACTTCCGCCGCTGCTTTTATCATCGGGTTCAGCCAGGCCGGCAATTTATTTGGACTCGACCTGGTAAGGAGCAAATATATATATAGTGTAATAGCTGATTTAATATCCCATTTGGCTCACATCCACTGGCCAACATTTATCATCGGCGCAAGCACAATTGTCTTTATTTTGGTATTAAAAAAGTGGAATCCTTCGATTCCAGCTCAGCTTATTGCGGTTATAGTATCTATTTTCCTTGTTTGGGCTTTTCAGTTAGATCAGATAGGGGTTGAAACAGTGGGTAGTGTAGAAAAGGGTTATCCCGCCCCTGTCCTACCGAATCTTTCCGAATTTCCATTTTGGGAGTTATTACCTACAGTATTGGCTATCGCTTTTTTAAGTTATACCCAATCCATAGCACTGGCAAAAGCAATGGTTCGCCGAAATCCCGATTACAAAGTTGACTCTAATCAAGAATTATTCAGCATTGGCCTTTCAAATATGGTAGGTTCTGTTTTTCATGCTTTCCCGGTTGCCGGCAGCTTTTCAAGAACTGCAGTAAATGATCAAAATAAGGCCCAAACAAGCATTTCCTTACTAATCAGTGCCCTTCTTGTGTTACTTACGGTCTTATTGTTAACACCCCTTATCTATTATCTGCCTCAAACCGTATTAGCTGCTATTATTATTACTGCCGTTCCCAGCCTTGTTGAAGTGGGTGAAGCAAAATTCCTTTGGAAAATTCGCAAGCGAGAGTTTATCCTCATGATGATAACCTTTCTTGCAACCCTTGCCCTGGGAATCCTTGAAGGGATAGGCATAGGAGTTTTAATATCACTTGGAATTGTTATTCATCGAAGCAGTTATCCAAATATTGTTATGCTTGGTCGACTACCCGATACCGAACACTATCGCGATTTGGAAAGACATCCCGAAGGTCTCACTCAAACTAACACCATCATTGTTCGCATCGACGCATCCCTGTATTTCGCCAATATCCCTTACATGAAAGAAAAATTAGAACAGCTTGAAATTGAAAGTGGCAAAAACCTTGAGCAAGTGATTATTGACGCTATCGGAATTAATAAGGTAGATTCGAGTGCACTCCATGCTCTAAAAGAATTAACAGAAGAATATAATAATCGGGATATTGATGTGATTTTTGCCGGTGTAAAAGGACCAGTTCGTGATTTATTTAAAAGATCCGGACTGGAAAATATTATTGGTCCTGAACAGTTTTATCTAAACATAAATCGAGCTGTTGATAGCCTTAAGGATGAGGAGGAAGAACCCTCTCACCTCGTAGAAGATCAAGAATAATTATTGGTTTTATTGAGTGTTAAATATTTTGCTCAAAAACCCTTATTTTTGGAGACTCTCAAGATTATCGCTGGTTATAGTACAGGATTGAGGCGACAACAATCATTTCCACAAACTTTCAACATATAAGTGTAATAAAAACATACACTTAGATATATTATGGATTCTCTTTTTCCAAAATACGATGTTATTGTAGTAGGTGCTGGTCACGCAGGCAGTGAGGCCGCAGGTGCTGCTGCAGAAATTGGAGCTAACACATTACTTATAACGATGAACCTTGATGCCATTGCAAAAATGTCTTGCAATCCGGCAATCGGTGGTGTTGCCAAAGGACAATTAGTACGAGAAATTGATGCCCTGGGCGGACTCATGGGCAAGGTTGCTGATAAGTCCGGCGTTCAATTCCGTATTCTCAATACCAGCAAAGGACCGGCAATGTGGAGTCCACGCTGCCAAAGTGATCGCGCTCTTTATAGCAAGACTATGCGTGAAGAGCTCGAAAAGAAAGAGAATCTTCATTTTCGTCAGGACAACGTGGTTGATGTGCTTACCACTGAAAATGGGCAAAGAGCAACGGGGGTAAAAACTTCAACCGGACAAGTTTTTGAAGCCGATGCTGTTATCCTCACTACCGGTACTTTTGGCAATGGGTTGATGCATATCGGAGAAACCAATTTCGGCGGCGGACGTTCAGGCGAACGTGCTTCAATTGGAATTTCTGCAGCCCTTGAAAATCTTGGCTTTGAAGTCGGCCGTCTTAAAACCGGAACGCCTCCCCGTATCGACGGACGTTCTATTGATTATGACAAGCTCGAAATTCAGTACGGGGATGAGGATCCCTATGCATTTTCCTTTATGACCGAGTCCCTTCCATCCCAAGAAGAACAACTCACCTGCTGGATTGGCAATACCAATGAGGAGGTGCATGATATGCTCCGCTCCGGATTTGACCGAAGTCCCATGTTCAATGGCACTATCGACTCAACCGGACCGAGATACTGCCCCTCTATTGAAGATAAAATTAATCGATTTTCTGACAAAGATAGTCACCAACTATTCCTTGAGCCCGAAGGATGGAATACCTATGAGATGTATTTGAATGGGTTTTCTACATCTCTTCCCGAGGATGTGCAGTACAAAGCACTACGTACTATACCCGGTTTTGAGGATGCCGTTATGCTTCGTCCGGGCTATGCCATAGAATATGATTACTTTCCTCCGTATCAAATTCGGCGAAGTATGGAAACAAAAATTACAGAGGGACTCTTTTTCGCCGGACAAATTAACGGCACCACCGGCTACGAAGAGGCTGGCTGCCAAGGACTTATGGCCGGCATAAATGCGGCCCGCAAAGTGCAGGGAAAAGAAGAGTTTATTCTCAAAAGATCCGAAGCATATATCGGTGTGCTTATTGATGATCTTATTACCAAAGGTACCGAAGAACCTTATCGGATGTTCACTTCTCGCGCAGAGCATCGTATTTTATTGCGTCAGGACAATGCCGATCTTCGTCTCACCGAACTTGGCCATAAAATTGGGCTGGCTTCTGATGAGCGCTTTGAAAAATTCAAAACAAAGAAAGAAGCCATCGATAAGATCCATGACCTTTTTGCTGATTATACGGTTTATCCCGAAAAGATGGATCCGATGCTCAAAGAACAAGGCACCTCTACCCTATCCCAACCAGTAAAAGCAAAAACGCTTATTCCGCGTCCGGAGCTCTCTATTTTTAACCTGATGAATGCCGATCCGGAACTCAAAGAAAAAGCTCACGAGATTACTACTGACGAACTTGTTTATGAGCAAGTTGAAATTCAGATCAAATATGCCGGATACATCGAAAAAGAATTTGAAATGGTTGAGGAAATGAAGAAACAGGAAGATACTCTTATTCCTGATGAACTCAATTACGACAAAATAAACAGTCTCTCATCTGAAGGACAGCAAAAGATGGAGCGCATTAAGCCCGAAACGCTGGGACAAGCCAGTAGAATAAGCGGAGTGACACCGAGCGATATTTCCGTTCTTATGGTTTATTTAAATAATTAGAGCAATAAACCTGCTGTCATTTCGAACGAAGTGTAAAATCTATATTTTCCTCCCTATGTATTTAAAATAGGGATCTCTCCCCTGGCGGTCGAGATAACAGTTTAACTGATAGGTACTCTAAAATACCACTAACAATTAAAACTCTTAATTAATAGAGTAACCCGGCCCTGCTCATAAACACAGGAAAACGTAATTAAAACCAATAGGTTTCACGTGAAACAACATAAAATTATTCGAAAATCTGTTCCACGTGAAACGTTTTCCCAAATTGACTCGCTTATTGAAAAATTCCATGATGAGCTTCAATCCTATTTGGATCAATTGCTCTGGTGGAATGAACGGGTAAATCTTATCAGCCGAGACGTTCCACGTGAAACTATCTGGGAGCACATCAGGCACTCTTTGATGCTTTCAGAATTAGAAGACTTTCAAAAAAATAAACTCTTCATCGATGCCGGAACCGGCGGCGGTTTACCGGGGATCCCCTTGGCCATTGCACATCCCAATAAACATTTCGTGCTCAACGATTTAGTTACCAAAAAGTGTCTGGCGATGAAGCAAATCGCACAAAAAATTAACCTGGAAAATATTGGGATTATAGACGGATCTATTGAGGACTTGCACCATGAGGAGAAATGTATTCTTATCTCAAAGCACGCCTTTAAAATTGGAAATCTAATTAAAATGACCGAACATTTACCCTGGGAAAAAATGATTTTTTATAAGGGATTAGATTTTGAAGATGAACTAAAAGACCTTTCGGAATCACTCAACATCACCTGTTTTGATCTTTCCAATGGTTCTGATTTCTATAACGGTAAAGCGATTATCATCATAGATAAACCTTAACACCTCCCTTCTTTTATTCGCTGAGAAACTCTGCGGTTTCACTTATATTGGGACATTCATCCACTGCAAACAAATCTATCCGAACAATCAATGAACAGTTCCGAACGCAGAATGAAGCTCATCCTCATGCTTCAACAATCCAACAGTCGTATTACCGTAGATAAAATTGCTGAAAAATTTAACGTGAGCCGAAGAACTGTTTTCCGGGATTTCAATGCCCTTTCAGAAATGAATGTTCCCGTCACCCATGACAAATATCACGGATACGGTATTATGCAGGGATATAAAATTCCACCGCTGATGTTCACCAATAAGGAACTGGCTACCATTATGGTGGGATTAAATTTTGTCAAATCTCAGGTCGACCAAAAACTAATTGAAGATGCGAAGGGCGTAGAGCTCAAAATAAAAGAAGTCGTTCCAGATAAGCTTCGTGATTTTATGGAATCCCTGGAAGAACGAACTGTAGTGGATCCCTACCTCAATTTCGGCGCTGAAAAGATGAAGGGCGGCGACTGGTATGTTATCAGTAATGCCATCGCTAAAAATAAAACCATACGCTTTAACTACCGGGCCAAATCGACAGAAGAAATCAGCAGCCGAAAAATCGATCCTTATATTATTGTTTTTTATCGCGACCACTGGAATGTGATCGGCCATTCTCATAAAAGAGAAGATATCCGAAATTTTATGCTTGATCGCATGTCTGACATCGAAATTCTGGACGAAGATTTCGTCCCACATGGCAAAATCGACGTAGAGGGGCTTATTTTTCGATCTGACGAGAGTTCGGAAAAAATAATAGTAGACGTATGCGAGAAAGCATTAAAGCGATTTCAGGCGAATCTGCCGACAAAAATTATTAGGAAAAACAAAATTAAACCTAATTTTTTTAGGATAGAGTTTTATTTTGATAATTTGGATTTTATCAACAAATGGCTACTGCAATTCCCAAAAGAAGTTAAATTGGTTTTCCCAGAAATATTATTAGAAAAAAGGGAAAAATTATTAAAAGAAATGATAGATAATTAAATATTATCATAGAATTATAAAACAAAATTTATATGATACAACGAAGAACAGTTGGAATAGTAGGAACAGGAAATGTTGGAGTGGCCGCAGCCTATGCCCTCTTCAATCAGCGAATAGCAAGCGAAATCATTTTGATCGACCAAAATAAAGAGAAAGCTGAAGGGGAGGCAATGGATCTGATGCATGGTCAGCTTTTGGTTGGAAATGTTAAAGTTCGCTCTGGAAATTACGAAGACCTAAAAGATACCCAGGTCATTGTTATCTCTGCCGGAGTAGGCCAAAAATCTTCAGATGATTCCCGCCTTGATCTCCTTAACAGAAATGCTGCTGTTTTTAAAGATATCATTTCAAAACTTGATAAACACGCACCCAATGCCATTCTCATTATTGCTACAAATCCAGTCGACATCCTCACCTACGTTTCACAAAAACTAAGCAGTCGAGATCCACATCGTATTATTGGAACTGGAACTCTTTTGGATACTGCCCGCTTCCGTGCCCTTCTCGGTGAATACTATGGCGTTGATCCCCGATCAGTACATGCTTATATCTTAGGGGAACACGGCGATTCAGAAGTACCCATCTGGAGCCAATCCAATATTGGCGGCAAACCTATTGAACACAATACCATCATGGATAAGCCCTATAACAGAGAGGCACTCGATACCCTTTTCCAGAAAGCCAAAAATGCTGCCTATGAGATTATTGAGCGAAAAGGATTCACCAATACTGCTATTGGCGTCGTAATCGCACGCATCGTTGAAGGCATATTAGAAGACGAGAAAAGTGTAATTCCCGTTAGCGTCACCTGGGATGGTGAATACGGTATTACTGATGTATGTATGAGCTTGCAAAGCGTTATCGGTCTCGATGGTGTTAAAGATCGGATTACCCCAGATCTTACCGACGAAGAAATACAAGGGCTTACAAAGTCAGCAAATATTCTAAAAGAAAGTTTGTCAGGAATTAAAGAGATAGATTAAAAATAAAAAACCCTGTCAGAGTTCGAATTCTGACAGGGTTTCCTTCAAAATTTAGACACAGTTGTTATACCGTCTCGTCTTCCTCTTCATTAACGACACGCGTTACGGCTGCAATCTTTCCTTCAGTATCGAGACGCATAATTCGAACGCCTTGGGTGTTTCTCCCCATCGTTCGGATACCGTCACAACTCATACGGATGACTTTACCGCCCTCGGTAATTACCATCAGATCATCTTTATCCGAGACATCTTTGAGAGCAATAAGTTCACCGGTTTTCTTTGTGACTTTTAGCGTGATAACTCCTTTTCCACCACGGCTTTGTTCCCGATAATCTTCTACCAGCGAACGTTTGCCGTAACCGTTTTCGGATATCGCCAGAACAGTAGCACCGTGAGTATTTTTGATAACGACCATATCAACAAGTTCGTTATCTTTACCCAGATCCATTCCTTTAACTCCAGAAGTATTTCGGCCCATATCACGGACTTCATCCTCGTGGAATCGAATGGCGCGTCCTTTTTTGTTGGCAAGAATAATATTGCTTTCACCATTCGTAAGAGCAGCTTCAAGTAATGAATCATCGTCATTTATATTAATGGCAATAATTCCGTCTCGGCGCGGACGACTATAGGCTTCGAGGGTGGTTTTCTTAACCTTGCCTTCTTTCGTAGCCATGATAATATAATTGTTGTTAATGTATTCCTCATCGTCCAGGGTTTTCACTGGCACAAATGTCTTAATGGAATCATCCTTATCAATATCGATAAGATTAACAATCGCACGTCCGCGAGCGGTTCTTGACCCTTCCGGAATCTCGTAAACCTTTAACCAGTAACACTGTCCTTTCTCCGTAAAGAAAAGAATGTAATTATGGTTGGTCGCTACAAATAGATGCTCTACATATTCATCATCTTTTGTGGTGGTTCCTTTCATTCCCTTTCCACCGCGCTTCTGTCGACGATAACCACTAACCGGCATGCGCTTGATGAAGCCTTTATTAGAAATAGTCACAACTACATCTTCATCTGCAATCATATCCTCAACACTAAAGTCATCGGCAGAGTGAACAATTTGTGTACGACGCTCATCACCATACCGATCTTTGATTTCCAAAAGCTCATCTTTAATAATGGCCTTCTGGCGATCACGGTTGGAGAGAATTTCACGATAGTCTGCAATTTTATCTGCAATATCGTTGTATTCCAGCTCAATCTTATCACGCTCAAGACCAGTAAGCTTTTGCAGACGCATATCCAAAATAGCCTTAGCCTGGATATCCGTAAGTGCAAACTTGGAACGCAGTGCCTCATTAGCTTCTTGCGGACTATCGGAAGCACGAATTGTTTTGATAACCTCGTCAAGATCATCCAGTGCAATCTTGAGTCCCTCAAGTATATGCGCTCGTGATTCCGCCTGATCCAGATCATAAAGCGTACGTCGAATAATAACTTCAACGCGATGCTCTACATAATGATAAATAAGCTCTTTCAGTGGCATTACTTTGGGACGCCCTTTTACAAGCGCCAGACTAATAACCCCAAAGGTCGTCTGCATCTGTGTATACTTATAAAGCTGATTGAGCACAATGCCTGTATTGGCATTTCTTTTGAGTATTACCACAATGCGCATTCCGTCACGATCAGACTCATCACGGATCTCAGAAATTTCATCAATTTTATCGTTTTGGGCCAGCTTGGCAATCTTCTGAACCAAGGTAGTTTTATTGACCTGGTAAGGAATCTCAGTAATAACAATTTGTTCACGTCCGTGACGCAACTCTTCTGTTGTGCAACGAGCACGAAGGGTGATTTTACCACGACCGGTTTCATAGGCTTCCTTCACTCCTTCATAACCGTATATAATGCCACCCGTAGGAAAATCTGGAGCCGGAATATGTTCCATAAGCTCCTTGCATTCGATGTCCGGATTGTCCAAATAGGCAACAATACCGTCAATGGTTTCCGTCAAATTATGGGGTGCCATGTTCGTGGCCATCCCCACTGCAATACCCGAAGCTCCGTTTAGCAGCATATTCGGCAACATCCCCGGGAGGACAGTAGGCTCTTGCAAGGTATCATCAAAGTTATCATTAAAATCAACGGTATCCTTATTAATATCCGTCAACATCTCTTCGGCAATGCGCTCCATACGAACTTCTGTATAACGCATAGCCGCAGCAGAGTCTCCGTCAATAGAACCGAAGTTCCCCTGTCCGTCCACTAAGGGATAGCGCAAGGAAAAATCCTGAACCATCCGAACAATCGAATCGTAAACGGCAGAGTCGCCATGTGGGTGATACTTACCGAGTACCTCACCTACAATACGAGCACTCTTTTTATAATTTCTGTTGTGAAGCATGCCCAACTCACTCATTCCGTATAAAATACGACGGTGAACTGGTTTTAGGCCGTCCCGAACATCAGGCAGGGCACGAGATACAATAACCGACATCGAGTAATCGATATAGGCCGACTGCATCTCATCTTCTATCGCAATAGGTATAATTTTATCTCTTGCCATGGATAATAGTTAGTACAGTGTTAAAATTAGATTCTTGAAAGTGCTTAGATTTAAATATCAAGCGTTGCGTATTTTGCATTACGCTCAATGAATTCCCGTCGTGGTTGTACATCAGAGCCCATCAACCTGGAGAACAGTTTATCAGCAGCGGCGGCATTATCTACCGTTACCTGCTGCAGTGTTCGCGTTTCGGGATCCATTGTGGTTTCCCAAAGTTGCTCCGGATTCATCTCACCAAGTCCCTTATAACGGGAAACATCAAATTTATAACGGGATTTTCTGTGCTCTTTTACCAACTTGCGGCGTGTTTCATCATCCCAGGCGTAGTCAATATTGCCTTGACTGTCCGTAATTTTGTAAAGCGGTGGCATTGCAATATATACATGACCACCTTCCACAAGTGGTTTCATATATCGATAGAAAAACGTAAGCAACAATGTTCTAATGTGGGAACCGTCCACATCGGCATCTGTCATAATAATGATTTTGTGGTACCGTAATTCATCGAGATCGAAATCTTCTTCAGAATGGCCCACCCCGGCTCCTAAAGCCGTAATCATGGCCTGAATTTCATTGTTCTCCAAGATCCTATTAATCTTCGCTTTTTCGGTATTCAAGATCTTACCTCGAAGCGGAAGTATAGCTTGGAAGCTTCGGTTTCGACCCATCTTGGCAGAACCGCCGGCCGAGTCACCCTCGACCAAGTAAATCTCACTTTGCTTGGGATCTTTAATAGAACAGTCGGCCAGCTTACCGGGAAGCCCACCGCCGCTCATCGCACTCTTGCGTTGAATCAACTTACGAGCTTTCTTCGCAGCCTCTCGGGCTTCGGCTGCAAGAATAACCTTCTCCAGAATCTTCTTGGCAACCTTGGGATTGCGTTCGAGATACTCATTCATCTGTTCGTAAACAATGACCTCTACAGCACTTTGTACTTCAGAGTTACCGAGTTTTGTTTTCGTCTGACCCTCAAATTGTGGCTCCGGAACCTTTACACTAAGCACGGCCGTCATTCCTTCTCGAAAATCACTTCCTGAAACGCTGATATCACTCTTTATCAGATTATTATCCTTTGCATACTTCTTAAGCGAACGAGTAAGCGCACGACGAAAGCCGGAAATATGAGTGCCGCCTTCACGCGTGTTTATATTATTAACGTATGAATGCACATTTTGAGAATAGCTACCGTTATATTGAATAGCTAACTCAACGGGAACCATATCAACCTCTCCTTCAATCAGAATGGGTTCTTCCATCATGGTTTCCCGATCCTCATCCAGATACTGAACAAAATCTTTTACTCCACCTTCGTAATGGAATGTTTCAGAAAGATCTTCTTCACGCTCGTCGCGAAGATTTATCGTTATCTGCGGATTCAAAAACGCTAACTCGCGCATCCGCTCAGCAATAATATCCCACTTAAATTCGGTTGTCTGATTAAAAATCTCCGGATCAGGCGTAAACGTAATGGTCGTACCGGTTTTATCAGTCTTGCCTTTAACCTTAAGTGGCTGAACTGTAGCCCCATGCTCAAATTCCATCACATAAATTTCGCCGTCACGATGAATTTCGGCATAAAAGTGAGACGATAGTGCATTTACACAACTAACGCCAACACCATGCAATCCACCGGACACTTTATATGTATTTTTATCAAATTTACCTCCGGCATGTAGCTTAGTTAATACAACTTCAACAGCAGGTAATTTGATTTTGGGATGCTCATCAACCGGAATTCCACGGCCATTATCAGTAATCGTGATGGAACCGTCTTCATTGATGGTAACATCCATCACGTCGCAATGACCTTCCATGGCTTCATCGATGGAGTTGTCGACTACCTCATTAATAAGGTGATGAAGTCCGCGCTGACCGGTATCCCCGATATACATCGCCGGACGTTTTCGAACGGCCTCCAAACCTTCTAAAACCTGAATATTTTCCGCCTTGTAATCTGATCCTTTCTTTTTCGCCATAAATGTGGGTATGAATGGGGTTTAAAATAATGATGAAGACGCCTGAAAATAGGGCATAAATAGGCAAAATCAAAGTAAGCGATGGGGTTTATTGACAAAAGCCGAGATATGCTCGTAGATCAAATTTATCCCTCTGTTAGAAGTCTTCCTAAAGTTCCTGTTTTTGTTTCCCCAGAACGGCTTAATATGTGAAAAAAATATCTCTAAAAGAAACATTGATATTTTTGGGGAATAAGCCTATTTTTCCAGTCTATCTGAGAAATGTAAAATAACGTTTTATTCGTATCATGGCACGCAAAGATGACATTACCGGAAAAGGAGCACAAAATGGATATCGCTCCTCAAATGCAAATAATAAAACTAAGCATAAGTTTCAGCAGAATCTGCAAAAAAAGAAGTTTTATGTCCCCGAGGAAGATAAGTGGGTTACACTGAAAGTTTCTGCTAAAACGCTTCGCACAATCAATAAAAAAGGTATCCATGCCGTGCTGAAAGAAGCAAGAAAAAAAGGAACTCTCATTAAAGACGTTTAAGTTAGTTAACAGTTAGGTATTATTATTGGTTGAACTCCATTCATCACAAATAACAACTAACTGATAACCAGAAACAAAAGATTATGGCAAAAGGAAACAGAATACAAGTGATTTTAGAATGCACCGAAGCACCGGGTACATCTCGGTATCACACTACAAAAAATCGGCGAAATTCTCCCGATCGACTGGAGTTAAAAAAGTACAACCCGGTTCTTCGCAAGCATACCGTTCATAAAGAAATTAAATAAGTAATACCCAAGAATCAGCATCATGGCTAAGAAGAAAACTTTCGGAACCAAAGAAGAAGAACAAAAGTCGGACGACCGGCGCATGGCCAAAGTTATTGTAGCTCAAAAAACAGCTAACAATAAGTATGGTTACAAGGAAGCCATTATCGATGAAGAAAACGTGCGGGACTTTATCAACGAGAATAAGGACTAACAGTTTTTTCTTTATTTGATAAAAAGGTTGCATCCGCATGAGTGGGTGGAGCCTTTTTTTATGAGCTTGTTCGACTCTCTATAATTTTAAAATCCATTTTTATGGCTATTAAAGACCAAATCATGGCCGACCTTAAACAGGCTATGAAAGATAAAGAGCAAGATAAACTGCGCGTACTCAGATCAATTAAGTCTAAACTGTTGGAGCGAGAAATCAGTGAGCGCAAAGACGGTGAAGGAGAAATCTCTGACGAACAAGCCATTGAAGTGCTCATGAAAGCCGCCAAGCAGCGAAAGGAATCCATCGAGCAGTTTGAGAAAGGTGATCGTAATGATCTGGCTGATTCTGAAAAGGAAGAGTTGAAAATCATCAACTCCTATCTTCCAAAAATGCTTTCGGAGGAGGAAGTGCGCGATATAGCCAAAGAAAAAATTGAGGAACTTGGTGCTGAAGATATATCTGACATGGGCCAAGTTATGGGCGTTCTGATGCAAGAGTTAAAAGGAAAGGTGGAAGGATCTGTAGTTAGTAAGGTTGTAAAAGAGGAACTTTCCTAAACTCCGCTCATATGAACCTGATTGATTTCCTAATTCTGATTCCCATTGCATACTTTGCTTACCGCGGATTTGTCAATGGAATCATCAAGGAAGTGCTCAGCATTGTCGGTATTATTTTAGGTGTTTTTCTTACTTTTCAATATATGGATCCGGTTAGCGCAGCAATAAAACCACTCTTTGAAGAAGGCGCTTCTTTTGTTCCCTTTATTTCGGCTATTATCATTTTTGTTAGCACATTATCACTTGTTCACCTTATAGCATTTTTAAGCAAAAAGTTTTTAGAAACCATTAAACTGAATTTTGTTAATCGCATTGCCGGTGCTGCATTCGGCCTTTTGAAGAGCGGTATTGTGATAAGTGCAATACTGCTAATTCTTGCCGGGTTTACTATTCCTTCCGAAGATGCCCGACAAAATTCAGCAACTTATCCTTACATTATTTATTTGGCACCCTGGGCTTATGATACGGTTGCTACCGTTTATCCCGGTGCCGAAAATTTTACAACGACTATACAAAATACTCTCGAGCAATATAACCCAATTGAAAACTTTCCCTTTTTAGAACAGAGCAACTCCTAACGATTTATGAATTTTTTACCTGTCGACGAACAACTGGAAGTAATTAGAAGAGGTACGGTTGAAATTGTACCTGAAGAGGAGCTTGTAGAAAAGCTCAAGAAATCAAAGAAAGAAGATAAACCCCTTAAGATTAAGCTTGGTTGCGATCCTACGCGACCCGATCTCCACCTTGGGCATTCAGTCATTCTGCGTAAGCTGCGACAGTTTCAGGATCTTGGTCATGAAGCTATTCTTATTATTGGTGATTTCACAGCCCTCATTGGTGACCCCACCGGACAAAATGAAACGCGTCCGGCCCTGTCTCCTGAAGAGATTAAAGAAAACGCCGCAACATATCTCGATCAGGCAACGAAGATTTTAGACAAAGACAAAACCTCTATCGTTTATAATTCAGAATGGTTGGGCAAAATGGATTTTGAGGATGTTATTAAGTTAACCTCAAAGCTGACGGTTGCACGCATGATTGAGCGCGATGATTTTTCCAAACGCTACGAAAACAATCAGCCTATTTCCTTACACGAATTTCTGTATCCACTGGCGCAGGGACAGGATTCCGTCCACCTCCAATCGGATGTGGAGCTTGGTGGCACCGATCAAAAATTTAACCTTCTTGTTGGACGCGAACTCCAAAAAGATGACGGTCAGGAGCCCCAAATTGCACTCATGATGCCTTTGTTGGTAGGTACCGACGGTACAAAGAAAATGTCTAAATCCTATGACAACTATATCGGCATTACGGAAGGTGCCAATGATATGTATGGAAAAGTACTATCCATTCCCGATGACCTAATATACTCTTGGTTTGAGCTCCTTTCAGATATCGATGTAGACGAGCTGCCAAAATACAAAGAGAAAGCAGAAAAAGATCCACGCAATACCAAGCACGAATTAGCGCTGGTGATTACGCGCATGTATCACGGTGAGGAGGCCGCCCAGGCTGCCCGAAAACACTTCGAAAAAACAGTTGTCGGTGATGAAATTCCTGACGATGCTCCCATCCTTGAATATGAATCTGGAACCGAAGTACGTCTGCTGGATATTGTTTCGGATGCCGGTTTTACAGACAGTAACGGACAAACCAAACGCCTGATCAAGCAGGGCGGTATTTCTATTGACGATGAGAAAGTTTCTGATAAAGGATACAGCGTGACCTTTGAAGATGATACTGAGTTTACGTTGAAGGTAGGCAAGCGGAATTATGCGATTGTAAAGACCAAGTGTGAAGTAAAAAGCAAGAAGTGACATTATCGGCTTGTTTTAAGTTTTGATAGCATAGCAAAACACTCATTTAATAAGTCCGAAAGTTCTTTAATATCATTTTTCTTAATGAATCCAAGCTCAAGTGATATTTCAATTTGGGCATCTACTTCAACTAAAGAAGCACAAGCAATTTCGTAGAATCTTCGTTTCTCTTTACTTGTCCAACGGGCTTCTCCTTCTGAAATATTAGAAACAACCGAAACCGCTGCTCTCCTGAGCTGACTTACAAGACCAAATTTTTCTGCTTTGGGAAAAGTATTAGTTACCTGATAAATCGTTTTTATTAACGCTATTCCCTTTTCCCAGATAATCATCTTTTTGTGACTTAAATCTAACATACACTAAAGTTTAGTTATCATTACTTATAAGACCTCTTGGAACACACATCCTTACATAACTTCTTGCTTCTCACTTTTTTTACTCCAGTAATAAAATTAGTTCTCATAAAAAACTACTAATCTTAAATAAGAAACTATCTTTAATCTATGCTCAAAATATCATCCCTTAACGTTAACGGTATTCGTGCGGCGCACCGCCATGGTTTTACGGATTGGATCGATCAAACCGATCCCGATATTATCTGTCTGCAAGAACTCCGGGCAATGGAGCACCAGGTTCCCGGTCCAGTTCAAAAGCTTGATTATTATGAAGCCTATCATACTGCCGAAAAGAAAGGGTATTCGGGCGTAGGAATTTTATCAAAGCAGAAACCTATCCGAATAGAAAAAGGAATGGGCGTGGACTGGATCGACAGCGAAGGACGTGTGATGATGGCTGAATTTGAGAACTTATATGTCTTTTCCATTTATGCTCCAAGCGGAACTACGGGTGATGAACGCCAAGATCTAAAGATGGAGTTTCTCGATTATTTCCTCCCCTTTGCGCAAAAGTTCCTCTCCAAAGAAAAGCCGATAGTAATGTGTGGTGACTACAACATCTGTCACAAAGCTATCGATATTCACAATCCCAAGCGAAATAAAAACACTTCGGGATTTTTACCCGAAGAACGACAGTGGGTTACCCGCCTGCTCCAAACCGGTTTTGAGGATGTGTACCGCAGCCTGCATGAAGGCGAAGAAGACCTGTATAGCTGGTGGAGCTATCGGGCTGCATCCAAAGAGCGAAACAAAGGATGGCGCATTGATTATCACATGAGCTGCCCTAAAATGCTGAATGCCGCTCAAAAAGCCACTATCGAAATGAAATGGGATTTGTCGGACCACGCCCCCGTGACAATTAGTTACGACCTTTAATAGCTTTCCCAGCATCATTATTATATATTTTACTCTGCGCTATTTAATATTCAATAATTTAGGTTAGAAGTAATGGGCACACATTACCAAGGCAGCGAAAGAGAAGAAAAAACACTAAACGCATTTATCAAGTTAATGCGTGCCACAGATTCCATAAATAATCGATTGAACCGGCAGCTTAGCGATGTTGGATTAACCATCAGTCAGTTTGGAGTGTTGGAAGCCCTGCTGCACCTGGGCCCGCTAAATCAAAAAGCGCTGGGGGAGAAACTTCTTAAAAGCGGTGGCAATATCACGCTTGTGATTGATAACCTGGAAAAAAGCGGATGGGTTGAACGTCATCAAGATCCCGAAGATAGGCGCTCGATGTTAATTCATCTTACCGATGAGGGAAAAGAATTTATATCCGATTACTTTCCCAAACATCTGGCACGTATAAAAAAGGAGTTTGAAGTACTTTCCGACAAAGAGTTGGAACAACTAAGTAGTATCTGCAAAAAGTTAGGCTTACAAGAATAGGTCAGTCATACCGGATAGCATCGGCCGGATCTACCTGCGCAGCTCTCTTTGCGGGATACCAACTGGCCAACAGGCACAGCACCAAACTTCCTGCTAATACAATGCTAATATCTACATAGCTTATACTTACCGGATATGCATCGATAATAAAAGCCGATGAAAGCTTTATGAGGCCATACTGCTGCTGCAGCCAGCTGAGCAACAAGCCTACCCCCCCTCCAATAACACAGCCAATAATACCGATATAAAATCCCTGGCGGACAAATATATTTTTAATATCCGACGGGGTAAAACCCATCGTCAGCAATATTCCAATATCCCGGTTTTTCTGAATGACAATCATCGTGAGTGATCCTATAATATTGAGCACGGCTACCAGTACGATAATCATTAAAATGATATAGGAGCTCCATTTTTCGAGATACATCACATCATATAACGGTTTCTGTAAATCGTACCAAGTAGATATTTTATACTCTGATCCCAGCGAAGCCTGCAATTTCTCTTTTACGGATTCTGCTTGATCGGTGTTAGATATTCGTAAATCTACACCCGAAATGGTATTCCGCATTTCAAATAAGCGCTGTGCTGCTTCTTTATCAATAAAAACTCCGGGGCTTTCGGTAATTTGAAGCTGTGAATAGCTACCCCTGATTTGGAACCGGAAACTGCGGGGAAGTGAAAATTGGGTGAGCGATTTGCGCATGCCGGCCGCACTTAACAAAACAACTTCATCATCAACTCTGAGATTTAACTGATTCATCACCTGCCCGTTAATCAACATCCCCGGCCTTTGATTCCGAACAGATAAATCCAGCGTACCTTCATTAATACTTTCTTTAAAATTGTTCACCTCAAAATATTCATCGGGTTCTATTCCCTGTACCTGTACCACTTTGTCATCACTGTGCTCAAATGCCAGCAGGGCCTTCCCTTCTGCATATGATGCTATAGCCTGGACTTCCGGAATATCAGACAGCTTCTGCTCCATATCTTCTGTAAAAAGAAAAGAGTTGGAAGCCGTGGACTCTATTCGCAGGTCGGGATCATTCTGAAGAAGAAATCCCTGAATCACATCAAAAAAACCATTAAACACCGAAAGCACGACAATAAGAAGTGCCGTACCAATCGTCACCCCGATAATACTAATTATGGTAAGCGTAGAAATCAGCGAGATATGCTTCCGCGAAAATAAATAACGTCTGGCTATAAATCCGGTTGTTTTCATAAGCCATGAAAATAACGATAATGCTGAAAGATTACACCTCCCAAAAATGTAATATCTCACTTCGATTCACATTTTTTTACCTAACAACACCCGCAATTTTTTATACATTGCTTTTCCTACGATGGGATTAGCTAATTTCAACACAATACAGGGATATATGTTACGAACTAATAAAAAATATAAATGGGCCATAGGAACAGTTATTGTTCTGCTTTTTATGGGGATTTCGTTCTCAGCTGAGGCGCAACGCTTTGGCGGAGCAGATCAAGCCGAAGATGTTGATAAAGTATCATTTGAAGAACCCTATTTACAGAATTTAGAATATCGAAATATCGGACCCTTTCGGGGTGGACGTTCAGTAGCTGTTACCGGTCATCCCGACCAGCCGGATACTTATTATACCGGATTTACGGGAGGCGGCGTCTATAAAACTACCGATGGCGGTAATAACTGGTATAATGTATCCGACGGTGATTTTAAAACAGGATCAGTCGGTGCTTTAACAGCTGCACCATCTAATAGTAATGTTATATACGCAGGTATGGGGGAAACTTGCATCCGCGGAAACATGTCGGCCGGTGATGGTATATACAAGACTACTAATGGTGGAAAAACGTGGGAGCATATCGGCCTGCCGAAGTCACACTTTATTGGTGAAATTGCCGTACATCCCAAAAACGAAGATGTTGCATGGGTAGCCGTAATGGGACATGCATTTGGCACTGAAGGCAATGAAGAACGCGGCGTCTATAAAACAACGGATGGCGGCAAAAGCTGGGAAAAGGTTTTATATCACAATCGCTATACCGGTGCTGTTGATATCGAAGTTGATCCAACTAATCCCAATATATTGTACGCTTCTCTTTGGGAAGCATATCGCAATCCCTGGAAAATGTCGAGCGGTGGTGAAGGCAGTGGCCTTTACAAAAGTACAGATGGAGGCCAAACATGGACCAATATTTCAGAGCGTCCGGGCATGCCCAAAGGACTGATGGGCAAAATTGGCGTAGCTATTTCTCCCGTCAATCCCGATCGTGTTTGGACTATTATTGAAAATGATAATGGCGGAGTTTTCCGTTCTGATGACAGCGGTAAAACCTGGAACCGTGTTAACAGTGATCGTAATTTGCGACAACGTGCCTGGTACTACACTCATATTATTGCCGATACCGAGGACGAAGATGAAGTGTATGTACTAAATGTAGGATTTTATAAATCTACCGACGGTGGGGAATCTTTTGATAGAATTGGTACTCCACACGGTGACCATCATGATCTTTGGATCGATCCTAATAACGGAAATCGAATGGTTGTTGCCGATGACGGCGGTGGACAAGTTTCCTATAATGAAGGGCAAAGCTGGTCATCATATCACAAGTACGCTACGGGGCAGTTTTATCAAGTTATTACTGATAATGAGTTTCCATACCGTATTTACGGAGCCCAACAGGATAACAGTACCGTAGGCATTAAAAACCGTACGTCCGATTACGGCATTGAAACGCGAGACTGGCACCCCGTTGCCGGCGGGGAAAGCGGCTATATTGCGCCCGACCCGGAAAATCCGAATGTGACTTACGGCGGTAGCTATGGAGGTTACTTCAACAAGTTTAATGAGTTTACTGATCAAAGTGACCGCATTGATGTGTGGCCCGACAATCCCATGGGCGCGGGCGCCAAAGATCTGAAATATCGCTTCCAGTGGACCTTCCCGATCTATATTTCACCGCATAATCCTAATTTACTTTACGCTACATCACAGTTTGTGCACCGATCAGATAATGAGGGAATGAGCTGGGAAACTATTAGTCCGGATTTAACGCGCAACGATAAATCCAAGCAGCAAGAGTCCGGCGGACCTATTACCAAAGACGATACCAGCGTGGAGTATTATAACACCATCTTTACCTTCGCGGAATCACCGGTAGAGCCCGGCGTTCTGTGGACCGGCGCTGATGACGGACTCATTCATATTAGTCGCGATAATGGCGACAGCTGGACCGAGGTTACGCCCGAAGGCATGCCCGAGGCGATGGCCAGCATCATTGATCCATCGCCCCATGATGCCGGAACGGCCTACCTTGCAGCTACGCGTTACAAGTTTGACGACTTTCAGCCAATGCTGTATAAAACAAATAATTACGGGCAAAGCTGGACTAAAATTACGAACGGTATCCCCAGCAAAGATTTTACACGCGTGATACGTGAAGATCCTAATAAAGAAGGTCTCCTTTATGCGGGGACGGAAACGGGTGTGTACGTTTCCTTTAATGACGGGGAACTCTGGCAACCGCTTCAACTTAACTTACCCGCTGTACCTATTACCGATTTAGCGGTGCATGAACGCGACAAAGATCTGGTTGTTGCTACACAGGGACGCTCATTTTGGGTGTTGGATGATTTATCTGTGCTACATGAGCTTGGGGATCAAGTCACACAATCCGATTACTACCTCTATCAACCGGAAACAACCTATCTGTTTGGAAACCATACTGAACCTGAACCCGGCCAAACACTGGGCGAAAATCCCAAAGACGGCGTAGTGGTACACTACAATCTCAACAGTGAAATCTCTGACCAAGAAGTACAACTGCAATTTGCCGAATCGGATGGTGATATCATTCGCACCTTCTCTAATAAAGAAGATCTGGATGGCAACGAAGTAAAAGAATCAGAGCAATTTCATGAAAAAGAACATGATGTTCCCTCTAATGTGCTAACCACCAAGCAGGGACAAAATACCTTTGTTTGGAATATGGAATATCCCGGAGCAACTGATCTCGAAGGACGACAAATTTTATGGGCCGGATCTACCGATGGTCCAACAGCTGTGCCGGGTACATACGAGGTGCGCTTAATTGTTGATGATCAAATAATCATGAGTCAAAACTTTGAAATCACCAAAGACCCACGTATTGATGTTACACAGGATGATTTCGAGGCACAGTTCGATCTGCATCAGACAATTATCAGCAAGCTGGATACTACTCACAAAACCATTAATCGCATTCGGGAAATACGTGAAGAGCTGGATGCTATAAAGTCCGACTATGCCGGTAATAAGGACGTGCAAAAGCGTGTTGATGCCATGCTTACAAAGCTATCAGATGTGGAAGGGGAATTAATGCAGACTAAAGCCGAGTCGTTCCAGGATGTGCTTAATTATCCCATTAAACTGAATAACAAGCTGGCTTCGTTGGCTAATACTGTGGCAACCGGCGATGGACATCCAACAGAACAGCAATATGAGGTTTATGAGCATCTGGCAGCACAAGTAGATGCACAGTTCGAGCGTATTGAACCCATATTACGCGGGGATGCTTCGAGTTTAATTGAGGAAATGGAGAAAGAAGCCATTCCCATCGAGAATTAATAAATACGCCTACCCTTCTCATCTCAAGTAGCATCACGGTCTATCGTGGTGCTGCTTTTTTATTTTTTACCCCCTGTCATCAATGGGCAATTTTACCGAACTACGCATATGCAAATCACGCTGGGGAAAAGGAATCACAATATTGTATTTACGGAAAGTTCGTACAATCGCCTGGTTGAGCTCATTCCGAATTTTGGGATAGTCTTTAACATTAGGTATCCAGGAACGTAGCTGCATATTCCATGAGGAATCTCCAAATTCGTTTAGATATACTTCGGGTTCGGGGTTTTTCATAACATTACTATTATTGGCAGCTACTTCATTGAGTGCCTTTAAAACCGTATCCAAATCTGAGTCATACGAAACGCCTACATTCACATCCAGTCGGTAAGTGGGATCTCCGTGCGAATAATTGATGACATCTTTAGATACAAACTCCGAGTTGGGTACTACGATAGAAATATTATTTACGGTCCGCACCATGGTCGAGCGAATATTGATCTCGATAATATCTCCCTCAATTTCACTTACAACGACACGGTCGCCCACGCTTATGGGACGCTCAAAAAGAATTATAAGACCCGAAATAAAATTTGAGGTCACATTCTGCAGGCCAAAACCAATACCAACAGAAAGGAGTCCAAATATAACTGTAAGACTGCTCAGGTTAATCCCCACAAAGTTAAACGAGATCAACACCCCAATAGTGATAATAGTATATTGCGTGATTCGAGAAAGGGTGTAACTCGTGCCTTCATCAACTTTAAAGCGCTTAAATATTTTACGATTTATCGCTCGACGGGCAAAAATTCCTGCGATGATAAAAAAGGTTAAAAGCAGAAAAAAAATAAGAATAGAAGCTGTTGTTACCGGCACTCCACTGATGGTAAACAGCTGTATATTTAAAACTTCGCGGATGTAACTAAAAAACTCTTCCCAACTCATAGTGACAGTAATTTATTGATATATATAAATACAAACAGGGAGCCTGTCTAAGATCAATAGACTCCCTGCCTCAATATATAGCGAAAATTGATTAATAAGCAGTTTATCAGCTATTTATTTGTTAGATCCTTTTCGTGGATAATATAATCCCACAGTTTTTTTCCATCTGTTCCATAGGTTTCAAGAATTAATCGGCGATTATCTTCATCTCCTTTAACATGAACCATCCCAAAGTTTTGATCATCATACACCAACGTACCGTCTACGCGTTGAGGATTCTTATATTCCTCGGATTCTTGCAAATTCCCATACGTCCCGCTACTTAATGGTGACGAAGTAAATTCATAAATAGGATACAAGTCCTCCCGATCTGTTTTTAACAACTCGGTAAAGTGGCGATCTCCCGAAAGGAATAAAACACCCGGAATATCATGCTTATCTAAAAAATCCATAAGCTGCTCATATTCCTCATCATACGCCACCAGCGACTCATGTTCGTTCATCTTATTGGTTACCTGATTCCCAACCACGATAACCTTAAATGTCGCATTACTGCCTACGAGACTATCCATTAGCCATTGCAACTGTGCCTCCCCGAAAAAATCCTTGTCCTCTTTCTTAAGCTGATTGGGGGCCCGGTGATAGCGGTCATCCATTAGGAAAAACTCAACATCACTGTATTTATATTTGGTAAAAACGCCATCCGTTTCGCTGGTTCCATAACCTGGATTAACCCAATATCTCTTGAAAATTTCCAGCGCTTCTTCGCGCATTCGATACGATCGATCCGAATTATTAGGACCGTAATCGTGATCATCCCACGTTGCAATGTTTATAGCATTCGCCAGCAACGGCTGCATTTCCGGAGTATTACGTGCATCTTTATAACGATAATCCATTCGTTTCTTAGAATAAAAATCGGGTTCTCGGTAGTATACATTATCTCCCAACCACAACATCATATCCGGTTGCTGATTATTGATATGTGTTAGTATTTCGGTGCCCTTTCCATAGGGTGTGCCCGGACGATCAAACTCAGAATCATTGACATACAGACACGATCCCATCGCGACGGAAAAATCCGGTGCCGGCTTGCGCCATTGCCAAAGCTGTTGGGTTGTAAACTCTGTTTTATACGGTAAATCAATCTTTTGCCCATCTATCGTAAGCTCATATTGATAAGTCGTTCCATAATCCAAATCCGTAAGTTTAATTTGCGCAGTATTAGACTTCAGGGCTAAGGTTGAACTGCTAAAAACATGCTTAGCAGCTTTCTCTTTGCTCTTATTCCAATAAGTCAATTCAAATGAAGTCGGTTTCGTTGTTTGTATCCATAGATTAGCTTCCTGCATTTCCACGTAACCCAACATGGGACCGGCCTCTAACTGAGGATCTTGTTGTGCCTGTGTCGAATGAGCTACAAAAAGCAGCAAAACTATTAATACCGACCGCAAAAATTTTGGTAAGTAATTCATATATCCTATTTAGTTTGAGATTAAAAAGCCTGGCTAATCGAAAAAAGTAAACACTTCATTAACTTTCGTTTTACCGTTGAATATACTTGATGATTGCACTATTTTCATCACCACTTAATTAAGAAGCATTTTAACTCAATAAAAAACTATGCGCATCATCATTTTCGGCCCTCCAGGCGCCGGCAAGGGTACACAGGCCAAGCTCATTAGTGAAGAATACGGAATTCCCCATCTTTCCACTGGCGAAATTTTTAGATCAGCCATTAAAAATGAAACGCCCCTCGGCAAAGAAGTAAAAGCTATTTTAGATGCAGGAGATCTGGTTCCCGATAATAAAGTAGTAGAGCTTGTAGAAGAAGAGCTTAAAGACGACAAATATAGAGATGGTTATATTCTGGATGGATTCCCCCGTACCGTTCCTCAAGCAAAGGCTTTCGATAATATTTTAGAGAAAAGAGGCAAAACCTTAGATGCTTTTTTACAACTGGATGTCCCGGAAGAAGAGTTAATCGATCGAATTTTAAGTCGTGGTGAAGGTCGTTCCGATGATTCTCCAGAAAAAGTAAAAAATCGTCTAGCTGTTTATCGTGAAGAAACCAAGCCCGTTATTAATTACTATAAAAAACAAGACGCCGTTAAAACCATAGACGGTGTCGGCTCTATCGAAGAAATATTCGAAAGAATAAAAGAGACCTTGGATAACAAATAATACTTCTTTCAAAATTAAATGCTTATCCCCCTTAGATGATAAAAGGGGGATTTTTATTTAATAATATTATTGCAAGAATTCTTTTACACTCACCGACATTTGTTATAACACTAAATATGTTAACCCTGTTTACAATGGTAGGAGTACATCCTGAGTAGTTAATACAAATAACTAAACAATTAGTTATTTAAAGTTTCTAAAATATCAGGTGTTATATCCAGTATACTTTGTGCATCAGTAAAATTATTAGCACCAGGTCCATATGCAAAAAGAGGTACTGAATTGAGTGTATGTGTTTTTATGGATAAATCTTCCACATTGCCATGATCACTGGATAACACAATAGTGGTTTCTCTTGATTTGTTACGGATTAAATGCCATAAAAATCGATCATACGTTTCTAAAAAGTGAGTTGCTTTCTCTATCTCTTGGCTGTGCCCAGCTTTATCCGTTAAATAATATTCATGCAGTAACAGATCATAATCTTCAGATTGCTCCAATAATCGATCTGCAGCTTGTTCCGGTAAAATTGTAGGTACGTTTATATTAAGTCGTTCCCTCCACGCCTGTTGTGTTAACTCAGCAGTTAGTGCTTTTCCCTCCTTTACTTCTTGAGTGGTATTTAAATTAATACCAGCACTTTTAGTCATAAGAGTGGTACAGCTCCAGCGATCTCGTTTTTGTGCTTTTTTAAAAAATATATCTGGATAAGCATTTATAAAATTACAGGTATTTCCCTGTTGCTTGGCCTTTAAGAACAGGCTCTTATCTTTTAAAAAGGGCTTTATGCCCGAATGAGGAAAGGGGCCGAAATGCTTTCCTATCTTTTTAGGCGCATTTTTCCCCGTGAATAGTGCCGTCTGACCGGTTCCACTCTGGGGCAACCCTTCTACTCCTAAGCGGGCATCTACAAATTTAAACAAATGGTTAGTTTCGTTAAGTTCGGCTGCTTTTTCGCTAAACTCCTGATCTCCGGCCATACCAGAAAACCCACGGTAGGTAGATTGGGTAAAGGGATTTACACTGTTGGCTTTCCCAAGCCCAACTCCATCTATAAATAGAAAGATTACAGACATAATTATTTTAATATCCCATGTCATCCTGAATTCGTTTCAGGATCTTCTTTATAAGAGTATTTTTAAAATGATGTAGTAAATTCAGCATGACACCTTTCTTTATAATCAAAAGTATAACATAAATTACCGCTCCATAACCAATGTTACCGGACCATCGTTATGAAACTGCACATCCATATAAGCACCAAACTGACCGGCTTCAATATTGAGATCCGAATGCTTTTTAAAGTAACGAATCATATCCTTATATAATTTCTCGGCTTTCTCCGGACCGGCTGCCTCAAAATAACTGGGTCTATTCCCCTGCTCATAATCCCCATATAGGGTAAACTGAGGCACAACCAGGATCTCTCCTTCTACGTCCTGTACTGATAGATTCATCTTCCCATTCTCATCATCAAACACGCGTAGCTTTAAAATTTTCTCGGCCAGCCATTTCATCTGTTCCTCAGTATCATCTTCATGAACACCAACCAATAACATTAATCCGTGGTTAATAGAACCAACGCGCTCTTCTTGCACAGAAACACTCGCTTGGGATACCCTTTGTAGTACTATCTTCATATCTATGTCTGTTAATAACTCTGTGGATAAGTATGTGTATAACTTCTTCTTAAAATAAGTTCACCAAAACCAACAAAATTTCTCCACAGCTTTCAACAACTGAATATTATTTTCCACAAGTTATAAAGTAATATTTCCGTGTCGATAACATTTTTCACTTGACACTCACTTATCTATAAATTGTGGAAAACTCAAAATTAATTCTGTTAAGTCCTTGTTTTTATTAATATTCTTATCCACAAAATAATCCACAATAGAGATTTAATACCTTAAAATTTGTGTGTTAAAAAGTTTTCCACTTATCCACAGTAACTACTATGTACTACTAATATTATTTATTTAATACTATTAAAGGTTTCCGGTGGATAATGTGGAGAAATATTTCTTAAAAAGGATTGCCAAGTTGGCTATATTTATCTGAGTCAATAAAGTGAACTAACTTTTCTATCTACCCGTAATGAGTAAAAAGAAATTTACCTATAAAGATGCCGGTGTTGACATCAAAGCCGGAGAAGAAATGGTTGAATCGATCAAAGGACTTGTAAAAGAAACCCACAGTGATGCGGTGTTAGGCAATATCGGTGGATTTGGAGGATTTTTTCGCCCAGACTTAGGCAGCTATCAAGATCCGGTGTTTGTCAGTAGTGTTGATGGAGTAGGTACTAAACTGATTGTGGCATTCAAATCAAAAAAATACGATACCGTAGGACAGGATTTAGTAAATCATTGTGTAAATGATATTGCTGTTTGTGGTGCTGATCCCCTGTTCTTTCTAGATTATTTTTCTACCGGGAAATTAGAGCAAGATGTGGGTTACCAGGTGGTTAAAGGATTTGCTCAGGCTTGTAAAGAAAATGGGGTAGCGCTAATTGGTGGGGAGACCGCCGAAATGCCGGATATCTATAGCGAAGGAGAATTTGACTTGGCGGGAACTATCGTGGGGATAGTGGATCGTGAAAAAGTTATTGACGGCTCAGATATAAAAAAAGGAAATGTTTTATTGGGATTCCCCAGTACCGGCCTACATACCAACGGATACTCATTGGCGCGAAAAGTACTCTTTTCCGAATACGAGGTTACCGACCATGTGGATGAATTGGGTACGACCGTAGGTGATGCAATGTTGGCCGTGCACAAATCCTATCTACCCATTATTCGTAAATTACGAGATTTGGGTGGTGTGAACGGCTTTTCTCATATTACTGGTGGAGGTATCATCGGAAATACAGAGCGCGTAGTTCCTAATAAACTAACTATTCAGTTAGATTGGGATGCTTGGGAACGTTCGGCTATTTTTGAGCTTATTCAGGATTTGGGTAACGTCCCTGAAGATGATATGCGAGCAACGTTTAATCTGGGGATTGGGCTTATTGCTATTGTGGATCAAAATAAGACAGATGAGATAAAAGAAATAGTCGCCGAAATGGATGAGGAAGTTATAGAGATGGGGAAAGTAAAATAGAAATTTTGTTTTAAGTCACTATTAAACCTCTTTTATTCTGAGGGATAGAAGAATCAATCGCCTTACTTGTAAGAGTTTATTAGTAAAAAATGTTTTAAAAAGTTTGGAATAACTGAGCAGGTCATCTCCTCATATTATTAAATAAAAACTATGAGAATAGTACTATTTTTACTCCTTTTTGTATTTACCGGAGAGTCAGCACTATCCCAGTCTGTTGATCGCGTATTTAAGGATATATCCGAAAAAGAAAATCATTATGAGATTCATGTCAGTGATGGTACCTATCGTTTTCAATTTTATACGCCGGATATTGTAGAGACCTCTTTTATTCCTGAGGGGGAAACATTTCAGGAAAAGTCGCATGCCGTAGTGATGTCCGCCCGGCAAGTAGATATAGATGTATCTCAAACAGATTCATCAGTAGTATTCCAAACAAAAGGAATAACAGCTCGCATCCAAAAAGCACCCTTCCAAATTGCTTATTACCGTGGAAATAAGCTGCTGATTAAGGAGAATGGCTATAGCAAAGATTCTCTTGAAACTATACAATTTGGGATTACCGAAGAGGAGCCCCTATATGGCGGGGGTGCCCGGGCTTTAAATATGAGCAGAAGAGGTTATCGTTTGGAACTTTATAATCGAGCACATTATGGATATGGTGACCGTAGTGAGTTGCTGAATTATACGATGCCCGTAGTATTGTAGTCCAGACAATATTTGCTGCACTTTGATAACGCCCCGATCGGCTATTTAGATCTTGACAGCAAAAATAACAACACCCTTGCCTACGAAACGATCAGTGGAAGAAAAACCTATCAGGTGGTAACGGGAAGCACGTGGTTGGAGATTATTGAGAACTATACGAATCTAACAGGTAAGCAGCCGATGTTGCCGCGCTGGGCCCTTGGAAATTTTTCCAGTCGATTTGGTTACCATTCACAAAAAGAAGTATTAAAGACAGCCAGACTTTTTAGGGATGAGGAAATCCCGATGGATGCAATTATCCTTGATCTGTTTTGGTTTGGAAAAGAGATGAAGGGCAATATGGGAAACTTTGCTTTTCAAGCCGATTCGTTTCCAAAACCGCAGCAGATGATTGACGATCTTCGCAATGATTATGTTGAGACTATTTTGATCACCGAGCCGTATGTGCAAACAACATCTAAAAGATGGGATGAAGCCGTTAAAAAAGATGTATTAGCAAAAGATTCATTAGCCCAACCGCTTACTTTCGATTTCTTTTTCGGAAATACTGGGATCATTGATGTATTTGATAAAGAGGGATATAACTGGTTTAAGGGTATTTATAAAAATTTGCTGGACATGGGTGTCACGGGCATGTGGGGAGATTTGGGCGAACCTGAAGTTCATCCGTCAGAAGCTATACATGCTACAGGTACGGCTAATGAAGTTCACAATATATACGGACATCAATGGGCAAAGCTGGTTGATGAAGCTTATCGCGAATATGATCCCAATATGCGTCCTTTTATTTTAATGCGTGCGGGCTATTCCGGTTCTCAACGTTATGGTATGATCCCATGGACGGGCGATGTAGCTCGCAGCTGGGGAGGATTGCAAAGTCAGCCCGAAATTTCGCTGCAGATGGGGATGCAGGGCATCGGGTATATGCATAGTGATCTGGGTGGTTTCGCGGGTGATAATCTGGATGATGAGCTTTATGTAAGATGGATGCAATACGGTGTTTTTCAACCGATCTATCGTCCCCATGCCCAGGAAGCCGTACCCAGTGAGCCAGTTTTTCGGAGTGACAGTTCCAAGGCCTTATCCAAGAAAGCGATAGAGTTGCGCTATCAATTGTTGCCGTATAATTATCACTTGGTGTATCAGAACCATACAACGGGGGCGCCATTAATGCGACCCCTGTTTTTTGAGGAGCCGGAAAATAAATCGCTTTTTAATTACGATGATGCTTACTTATGGGGGGAGGATTTCTTGGTGGCTCCTATAGTGAAATCCAACAAAAAAGAAAAAGAGGTGTATTTCCCGAAAGGATCCAATTGGTATGATTTCTATACAAACGAAAAATTTGAAGGAGGGCAAAAAACGACTGTTGTCCTAAACGATACGACTATTCCCACATTTGTACGTGGAGGTGCATTTATTCCCATGACTGATGTGGTACAGCATACTAAAAAGTATAGTGGGAATAATCTTATTCTTCATTATTATGCGGATGAATCGGTTAGTAGTTCGGCTTCGAAGATGTATAATGATGATGGGTTGACGAGAAATATTATTGAGAAAGAAAAGTATGAATTGCTGACATTTAAAGGGGTAAAAGATCAAAATAACCTAAACTTCTCGTTTCGAGCTAAAACTGGTGAGAAGTATGCTTCATCAGAAAAAAATATTGAACTGGTGATTCATAACTTAAATAACGAGCCCAAAAAGGTAACGGTTAACGGGGAAAAAGTTTGTATAAACTGGGATCAGAAAAAAAACCGAGTAAGTATTCCAATCCTTTGGGATACGAAGGAAACGGTATCAATAAATATAGATCGAATTAAATAGAAAATTTGAATATTAGCAGATATTATCGATAATACTTTTAGACTATATCTTACAGAGAACATTAATAATAGCGGGTAGTTATGGATGTTATTGGCGGGTTGTTGGTAGATTTGAGTTTATTAGGTGGAATTATACTATTCATTATGAGTTTCTTTAAGAAGTACAGGGAGTATCGATATAAAATGATAATTTTTGGATTAATATTAATTGTTATTTGGTGGGCATTTATTGATACGACTTCATTACAGGAGGCTGCTCAGCAAGGAAAAGAGGCCGCCCAGGGTATATAATGATAAAAATATTTAGTTCATTTGCACGATGGGTTACTAAAAGCTCAATATAGGAGAACGAGTTTTATTGATGGTTTACACATCGGGAGGATATTGTCCCATGTGTGCCGTAGCTCAGAGATGGGTATAAATTGGGCGAATAGTGTATATTAGCACCTCCAAATAGTTAACTAATTAGTTAAATTAGAGTGATGTAAATTCTGTTCAGTACTGCCGTTATCGATAGGTAAAGTTCTTCCAAATATTGAAGAAGAATAATCAGTACGAAAATTGGCGGTTAAGGTAATAGACTTACATTGTTCGTTTCATCATCAGTAAAATACTGATATAGCCAATCTAATACTCTACTTTAACGCTGTAAATCAAGTCGGTAGATGATTTTTTCCATTCAGCCAAAGAGTGGTGACGAATATAGGTATCCGACTCAAAAAATGGGTTCGTAGCAATCATTGGAATAATCCGTTCATCCTGCGGTGTTAACCATTCAAATACAACAAAAAACTCCTCAGAGTCCATATAAAGATCTTGATTTCGGAAATCACAAGTGGCCCACCCCTTTTGAGTAGTTGTTGTTATATTTATTGTTTTGGGGATTAGAGGCTGAGCTGGCATACCTGTTTCGTAATTTACTTCTGTAAGGCCGCAGCGAATATGAACGGAAGTATTGGTATTTCTTTTTAGAAAGATACGGGAGTAAAGGATTTGCAGCGGTAACTGCTTTTCCCAGTTAATTTTAAAAGCAAAGGCTGCACCGAGCCGCTCGGGGTGGGTCCAAATACCTAATGATGCACTAAATATGGGTGGTATCTTCTTGCCGATCCACTTTGTTTTTTTGTTTCTGTCTGTAACGGTTATTGATTCCATCTGATAAATTTTTGGAGCAAGATAAATAGTGATATCGTTATTATTTTTAATTGATGGAATAGTATATTTTTTTGTTTGATATCCGATAGCTGAAACTTGCAGCGTGTCTTTTTGTAGTTTTTGGGATAGGTTTAGTGAAAACGATCCATCCATGCGTGTCGCAGTACCGATATTCAGATCCGGAATACCAATGCTTACAAGAGGAATAGGATTTTTGCTTTCTGCATGAACGACTATTCCCTCAATCGTAAATGATGACTGGGCTATAGAAATGTTTTGAAAAAGGATCAGGAATATAAGTGTAGTAGCAAATTTCATAAAAAAAGATACGCAATCAGAGATATGAAAGTTGCAGATTGGAAATTTATAGACGGCTAAAGCAAAAATTACGGTATAATATTTGATAAATAATGATATTAGCTTAGAACATTGCTATATAAAAGAGCTTAAAAAAATAGTATCATCCTGAATTTATTTTGGGTCCTTATGCAGGATATCGAATATGAGTTTAAAATAGATTATGATGAATAACAGAGAGAAAATACCTTTAATATTACTGCATGGTGCACTGGGCACATTGGAGCAATTCGATTTTTTAGTACCTGATCTGAAAGAACATTTTGAAGTCCACCGGCTAAATTTTGAAGGCCATGGCGAAGCCGGTCCTACAGATAGTCCTTTCCGAATATCATATTTTACAGAAAATGTGTTGGGATACATGGATGAGCATAATATAGACCAAGCTTATTTATTTGGATATAGTATGGGCGGATATGTTGCGTTGGTTTTAGCAAAAGATCATCCCGAAAGAGTAAAAAGTGTGGGAACACTCAGCACTGTATTGCAATGGGATGAAGAAATAGCAGAACGGGAGTGCAGATACCTGCGTCCCAAGAAGATGAAAGAAAAAGTGGCGCACTTTGTCAATCAGCTCAAAGAACGCCACTTGTCCGGCTGGGAGCGAGTAGTAAATAGCACGCGGGATATGCTGCAGTATCTGGGCGCGCATCCGGAAATAAAATCAGATGAATGGGAGTATATAGACTGTCCCCTGCGTTTTTATGTGGGTGATCGGGATACCACGGCGAGCCTCAGTGATACGGTTGATATTTACCAGAAAACAAATAAATCTGAGCTAATGGTCTTGCCTCAAACCGGTCATCCCATAAGTGAAGTAGATAAAGAATTATTGGTAAGCTCAATGAAGACATTTTTTAGAGAAAGTGATAAGCCCGATCCCAATGGGCAGGCTCAGAAAAAGAATGGCAGCAGAAATTAATAGTAAATAAAGGATCAAAGATTTAAATCCCAATAAAAAGGATCTGTTATGAAAAAATGCACAGGATTTTTACTATCAATAATGGTGATGTTGTTTTGGATACAGCCTCTTCAGGCTCAGGAGTCCAATAATTTCAAAGATCAATTTAAACGGCATTTTGATTACGTCTCCCGGGTTCTTTCACTGGCCAAAGCAATGCCCGCTGAAAAATATTCCTGGCAGCCTGAAGATGAGGTAATGTCTGTAGAAGAGGTTTATACCCATATTGCCCGATATAACTTTTATTACTTGGAAAATTCACTTGGTATTCCCGCACCCGAAGATGTGGATGTAGAAAATATAGAGTCTATAACGGGTAAAGAAAATGTAGTTCAAATGCTGGAGCGATCTATAGAGCATGTGAAAGAAGCAATAAAAGAAATGCCGATATCCAAGCTGAAAGAAGAAACACAAATGTACGGCAATACCGTAAATGGTCAGGCGGTATTAATGCAGCTAATTACCCACAAAAGTGAGCACGTGGGACAATCGATCGCTTATGCAAGAATGAATGGTATTGTTCCTCCGTGGAGTGAATAAAATTATTTCCTGAAATTTATAATTATTCTCTGGTCATTAATTTTCGTAACATCCTTCAAAATATTCTGACCACCCAATAAATTGACTATGATATCAAAATGGAGCGTTGTTCTTACGGCGGCATTGCTGTTACTCATAAGCTGTAAGCCGGCAGAAAAAGCAGTGGAAACAGACTCAGAAGTTGTAACCGATAACAAAATATATGGACAACAGCTTATCTTAGAACCCGGGGTTGAATTTCCAAAGTTGAAGGGAGGGCTAAAGCGTGTTCAGCGTATATTGGATTATCCCCCTGAAGCGCGAGAAAACAGGATACAAGGCCGGGTGGTTGTTAGTTTTGTTGTCAACAAACAAGGGAAAGCCCAAGATTTAAAAGTTGACAAAGGATTGGGTTACGGTTGTGACAGAGCCGCCATTAAAGCCGTTCAAAAAGCTTCATTTGAACCTGCAACAAAAAATGGCAAATCTGTTAATTTTAAATTTGCCTTGCCGATTACGTTTAGGCTTAACTAATTTATTTCAAGAGCTGCTGTAGCAGATCATACCTTTTTAAAAACTACAATCCCATTATGACCACCAAATCCGAAGGTATTGCTCATCACCATATCCACCTGTTTCTCTCTGGCTTCATTCCGAATAATATCAAGTGATGATGGAATTTCCTCATCAATATTTTCGGTATTGATGGTTGGAGGAATCACATTATCGTTAATAGCTTTAATGCTGGCAATGGCTTCAATCGCACCGGCGGCACCGAGCAAGTGACCCGTCATTGATTTTGTAGCTCCTATTGTTAAGTGGTCGGGAGATTCTCCAAAAACATTAACAGTTGCTTTAATTTCGCTGATATCACCGACCGGTGTTGAAGTAGCGTGTGTATTCAAATAGTCTACCTCCTCAGCATTGTGTTCACCGTCTTGCAGCGCCTGCTTCATAGCTGCAGTCGCTCCCTTTCCTTCGGGGTGTGTAGCCGTCATGTGATAGGCATCGGCCGTCATCGCTGCACCCGTAACTTCAGCATAAATATCAGCACCCCGAGCCTTGGCATGTTCATATTCTTCGAGGACAAGCGTAGCAGCTCCTTCTCCCATCACAAAACCATCGCGATCTTTATCGAACGGACGTGAGGCGCTCTTGGGATCGTCGTTGCGCTGCGACATGGCGCGCATGGCTGAAAATCCGCCGAAAGAAGCTTCGGTAATTCCTGCTTCGGAACCGCCGGTGATCATGACTTTGGCTTTGCCCCAGCGGATGTAATTAAGTGCATCCATGATAGCGGTATTAGAGGTAGCACAGGCCGAAACAGTAGCGTAATTTATTCCCATGAGTCCGTATTTCATAGAGATAAGGCCCGGTGCCATATTGATAATCAGTTTGGGGACAAAGAAAGGATTGAAGCGCGGATTGAAATCGCGCTGTGTATAATTTTTTACCTCCTCTTCGAAGGTTTTCATTCCTCCCTGGCCGCTGCCCCAGATAACGCCCGTATCAAACGGATCCATTTCCTCAAAATTGAGTCCTGAATCTTTTACGGCCTGATCGGTGGAAACCAGCGCATATTGGCTGTAGGGATCTGATCGACGGATCATATTATGTTCCAAGTGATTAGCAGGATCATAATCTTTGAGTTCACAGGCAAAATGCGTGCGAAATTGTGAGGGGTCGAAATGGGTGATACGATCGGCGCCACTTACGCCATCGATTAGATTGGACCAAAATTTATCGACAGTATTTCCAAGGGGTGATAAAGCTCCCAATCCGGTGACAACTACGCGCTTTGGTTTACTCATTGTGAGAAAAAAAAATTTATTTGAAGTAAATATCTGTGGTAAAAATTGATGAGATGAAGCGCGTGGAAATTACGGATTCTTTCTCCCTCAACCAATTTGATATCAAAAAAATAGAACTGGAGTAATAAAAAGGAGGCTTTAAAAATACAAAAGCCCTCCAATTTTTGGAGGGCTTTTTTTCAGAGAGCAAAAAAATTATTAGCTATCTTGCGTGCCATAAAAACGCTCGGTATCAATTTTATCGCCATCCCAGTGCTGTACTGCTACCTGTTCAAGATCCATGGGACCATCAGTACCTTTAAACGTAACGGTCATCGTAGATTCTACAGCGGTAATTCCTTCTTCTTCGTTAGATGTGATACCTTTAACATCGATACCGTGAAATTCTTCAACGCTGCTAAAAAACTCGTTTTCGCGTTCACGATTGGCATCTTTTCCTTCAACAGCCGTGCCGTCTTCCAAAATCATCGTGACATCTTCGGCATAATATTCTTCAAAAGCATCCATTGCTGTTCCCTGTGCAATGTGATCATAGATGTCAGAAATCTTATTAAAATAACTCATAAATGTCATATAGTTTGATATTAAAGTATTTGTGAGTTGATATAACGGTGCTCGATAAAAAATCGTTTACGAAAAAAGAATATTTTTTGGTTGCAGGGACGGACACATCAATCTATCTTTACTTATAACATAAAACAGAATATAGAGTACAAAACTTATGGCTACAGTTAAGCTCATCGATATTGCACATGGACGCAGCGGCGATAAGGGAGATGGAAGCAATGTGGGAGTGATTGCCCGTCATCCGGATATATATCCCTTCTTAAAAGAAAAACTCACGGCCGATGTCGTCAAAGAGCACATGAAGCACATTTGTCAGGGAGAAGTTGAGCGTTATGAATTGCCCAATATAGGTGCACTGAACTTTGTGCTGCACAAAAGTTTGGGCGGGGGCGGTACGGTATCTCTAAAGCTGGACGCACAGGGTAAAACGCATGCCTCAATGCTGCTGCGAATGGAACTGAATGTACCCGATGAGCTGCTGGAGAAAGTGAAGGAAACAGCGTAAATATTTTGCTATAATTTTTGGTGTCTGATGTAATCAAATATCCCGCATTTATAGAATTAGTACTATCCAGCCATCTTACTAATCCCATCGTAAATAAACTGTATAGAAAGGGCTGCCAGAAGCACACCTAAAAATCGACGGAGAATCTCATCTCCTGTTCTGCCAATAATCTTTTTGAGATATTTAGATGTCAGCATCAAGACAAAGGTAAGCAGTAAAATAGAGAGTATAGCTGCTATAACCGAAAGGTTAGCGGATGTTTCTGAAGCGTTGGAAAATAGAAGAATGGATAAAGTGAGTGCGCCCGGTCCGGCCAGCAACGGAATAGTCATAGGAAAAACTGATATATCCTTTTTGTGAGTGGTATCCTCGTATTCTACAGCTTCAGTAATCATATTAAAAGCGGTATAAAACAAAAGTAGTCCACCTGCAATACGCAGCGAATTAATGTTTATACCCAGCGGATCGAGTAGTGGTTCTCCATAATTACCGAATACAATGAGCAGAAAAACTGATATTAAAATTGATTTTACAGCCATCATCCGGTGATGATGCTTTTCCCCTTCAGGAATAAGGGAGTGAAAAACCAGGGCCGCACCGATGGGATCGATAATCACAAAAAAGCCGGTTAAGGCATTAAGGAATACAGCTAAATTAATATTGAGTTACGACTCTTTTTACGAATTAATAAATTCAATGGGAATTTTAACCTCCGTCTGATCCCATTCCATAATAATGTTGGTTGAATCTTGCTGTATATCAGCAAAGCGAATAGTAAAGGCTTCGGTTACTTTTTCTGTGGATTGGGAGGGAACATCAACTCGAAAAGCATCGTGGGCTGAGTCGTAATCAAAAGCACCCCATTGGCCAAGTTCATTGTTAAGGATGATCGTCCAGCTGTCTCCTTTTCTCGGAATGCTGAAAAACGAATAAGTCCCAGCAGGGACTGTTTTTCCGGCCAGGCTAATTTCTTTCGTGGTTGTCAGTTCGGTTGCTTCGTTGGCGCCGGTTCTCCATACCTCATTATAGGGAACCAACTCACCAAAAATTTGGCGATCTTTTTTATAGGGTTGGCCATACACAATTTTGACATATGTATTGCTCGGTTCATGGGTTGTTTGAGCGATAGCAATGGGACTTTTTCTTCGATCGGGATCAGGTTCTTGTGGCTCGGGCTCTCCGCATCCGGTTAATAGCAGAAGTCCGATCAAGAGACTTGGAATTACTTCTCGGAAAAAAGAAAATAGTAGCTTCATGATATCTTGGTAAACTTAAATTATGGGGAAGTATATAACTAAAAATCTCCTATAAAAAATTGTGTCTGGTTACGGGTGGGTTCATAGCCAAAGCCGAAACCAATATTAAATCTTAGATTGGATATTTGAAAGTTAGTCCGCACGCCAATGCCAAAAACAGTGCGGGAACTCCGATACCAGTTAGAAAATGTGGGATCGGTAACTGTATTTGAAAAGGCGACTAAATAGATGTTGCTTAAATATAAAGGAAGTAGCAAGCCTCCATTATCTACATAAGTAATGGGAATAGTATAGCGTGTGTTAAGGCTCAAGAGATTGTGGGAACCGGGGAAAACAAGGTCAGAAAATCCATCAGAAACGATGGATTGATTATCAAAAAGAAGTCCCGATTGTGTAAGACCGCGCACTCCAATTCTTAACGATTGATTCCACCGTTTAAGCGGTGCAAGAAAGCCATAAATTCCTGCCTGCAGAGCTGTAGCATCGGGGGAAGAAAAAGTAATTTCATTATTCGAGTATTCAAATGTAACCTCATCACCAGACAAATGATGCTCCAGCTCTGAAAACAAAACAATACCTGTATTGGGTTGCATGTCCCGAATATTTTGCTGAAGACGATAATTAATCTGTGTATAAATATTACCAATGGTGATATTAGCAAACTCAGAGATAGAGTTGTTAAACCCTGCATCAAAAAAGCGAATCTGTGATCGACGAATTTCCGGTTCTACAAATAGCGAAGTACTATAGATATTTTGATTCAAATCTATCCGCATAGGAACACTCAACGACAAACTCCTTTCCTGTCTGCTCAATACACCGATGCCCGAAGCCGATCGGTACGAAGGCTCATTAAAGGCACGCAGTTTAAAACCCGGCCAAAATGTTTTGTTTTGGTAGGCGATATCGTACCATCCTCGTTCTTTAAAGTAAGAGATATCCGCCGAGTAGGCCTGTGTCGATAACGTATTGACACTGTGGAGCGAGATCCCGGCCTGATATCCATTATTGTTCGATACTTCTTCTGCAAAAGGCAAAATCGTCCGCGGTTTCAGCCAGCCCAATCCTGATGAATATGAGTCCGTTTGCCAATTTTTTGAAGCCTGTGCAACAGAATCGGAAATAATATCTTCACCGATCGCTCCTTTTGGCAGTGGATTTTTCCAAACAGTCTTGCTTACCGGATTATTTGAAAATGAAGTTCGCTCCAGTACACCCGGGAGGCGTTTGTTCTCTTCTTGTCTTACAAATGCAATCCGATTACCATCCGGACTATAACTTCCCTCAAAGGCGTTAAATTTCGAATTAGTTACTTGCAGAATGTTCTGCTCCGATAGGTCATATTCGTATAGCTGCATGGTACCCGAGAAATCAGCGCTAAACAAAATTTTATCATCCTCGGGATGCCATTCGGGATCAAAAACAGATCCTTCCTCGAAGGCCACATCGGGCTTCCCTTTTAGTTGCTCGGTAACGTCATTCCGTTCTGTAACCCAGAGAGCTTGCTGTCCGTTTTTGTTGGATACAACAGCGAGTTGCTCGTGTTTTGGGTGAACAGTCACGGCTTTAATTTCGTGATCAGATGCCGAAAAAACCTCTTGCTCATTGCTATAGTCTGAGTTGTCCAGCGCCACCAGCTTTGACCGACTCGGATGTGATTTGAGGGCAAGCAACTCATTCTCGTAAAAAGTAGGGTCGTACAGCCGACCGTTTTTAGTTAACTGCTTTTTCTGATGGGTATCAAAATGGTACTGTACTAATTCAGTTTTGGACGTATTGTCGTAAAGCGGATTAGTTTCGTAATAGCTAAAGATCATCTGAGAACGATCGGAGGATAGATCATACCGGAAATCACTAACTGAATTTGTGGTAACCAGACGGCGCATTTTTTTATTGGTCAGATCATAGGTATAAAAACCGGAACGGGCATTGTAAAACGATCCGTAAAAGATAAGTTTAGAATCGGAGAGCCATTTTGGACGCCGAATTTCTGGCCCTTCGTACGGCAAATCCAATTCCAAGAAGTGAGAGCTGTTTTCGTTCTCCGAAAGTCGGCCTTTATGATAGTATTCGAATCGGTTGTAAAGCTGTCCCGGCCACAAACCGGTTGTATGACGCAGGGCAACGCCGTAGCCCAAGAATGGGAAATCCATATAAAAATCCAGTGTTTCTCGGGTAATTTTATCACCAAATTTGGTGTGGAGCCAGTCGGTAAACTCATAACCTCCAATATAGTGCCGCCCAAATGGTCGCGTGTAGCTGGAGGTCTGCATTAGCTGACCCATCGACCAGCGTTGCCCGCTTTTAAAGGTAGCATCAAATTGATTGGTAAAAACAGGGTAATTGCCTCTACCGCCGTCCTTGGTAATCTGTTCTGTTTCGTGATAAACGGCAATACCTTCGAGCATGCCCATTGGAATGGCAGCGTGAAACATGCGTGCCAGGTCGGGTGAAAACAGGCTGACGAAACGTGGGATATTGTAATCTCCAAGATTGTTAAATTGCAGGGCATGTACCAGTTCATGCGGTCCTACATTTGCAAGCCAATTTCCCGTTTGGGGATTCAGTGACTTGCCTTTGATGGGGGGGAGCTCAATTTCCGAGCGGAAGTTATAGGGCGTAACAAATCCGTTGGAACGATCATTATAGTTGTTTAAAATGATGGGAAAGTTATTGAGCTCACCCCCTACAATATCTTGTACTTTTGGATACTGTGTTTCTAATATTTGTGCCAGCTCAAAGGCTTGGGACTCATTTTTCTGAGCATAAATAAACTCAAAATGAGGGGTATTTAGCTGTTGCCAGTTTTGGTTAGGCGGACGATGCTGAGTGGTATAAAACTGAGCAAAAGAGGAAGCAGTGAATAGAAATATAAAACAGAGAATTGATAGTGCTTTACGAATCATGCTTCCGTTTTAGTGATTATTTAAAGATAGAATCTAATAAATATTAGGAGCAGCCATCAATATAATAAGGTTTTATGACCTACTTTTAATTTCTTCTTACAGGTAGGAAAGAATGGTGATTTAGAAACTATTTATCCCACGTATTCGGGGAGATAATGGTAAATAGCCCAGAAGTGCGAGAATGTTCCGGCCATTACAAACAGGTGCCAGATTTCGTGATGACCAAACCAATTGGGAATAGGATTCGGTTTTTTAATGCCATAGATAACAGCGCCCAGTGTGTAGGCCAGTCCGCCAATACCAATCCACACTAAGAAAGCCATCGGCAGTTTTTCCATAAGGGTGGGAAAAATAATAACGGCCAGCCAGCCCATCCCCAGATAAAACAAGGTAGAAAGCCAGCGAGGGGCGTTCATCCACAGAAACTTTTTGATGATCCCAATAATTGCCAGGCTCCAAATCGTAGCAAAAAACCCCCACTTCCATCCTCCTTCGAGCACCAGTAGGCAGATGGGAGTATAGGTCCCAGCAATGAGCACGTAAATCATGCTATGGTCGAGCTTTTGGAGCAGTTCGAGGGTCTTCCTTTTGACGGGCAAGGCATGATAGAGCGAACTTGCCGTATAAAGCAGGATCATGCTAAGCCCGAAGATTGAAAAGGCAACGAACTGACTTACAGAACCGCTTTTAAGAGCTTCATAAATGAGAAAACCCAATCCTATAACAGCTAAAAATGCACCGATCCCATGGGTAAGGGTATTAATAGGCTCTCGAATGTATTGCTGTAGTTTTTTCATGGATTCTTAATCTGTCCAAAGATACAAAATTGCATCACCCAAAAGAATAGTGAAGAAGTTAATTTTCTGAAGATTCCCAATTGTCAATTTCAATATAATGTTGTTCACCCTCTTGGTTACTATATACCAACCGATCTGATTTGGAAACCGTTTCAGAAGTTTTAGGAAGCTTGGAGGAAGAACGGATTATTTTCCCCGTAATTATCAGATTATCCTCAACAGTATCGCTAAGGGATGCAGAGAGTGATTTTCTGTTGTTGTAAATAATGTGTTCGGGAGTATAATTGGAAGACCAATTCTTCACAGTAATTTTTAGATCTGTCCCCACTTCCGGAAGATCAGAATTGCCCATGGGTGATCGCGACCAGTTATGATAGGTTGCGTTTAAAATCTGAATATTTCCATTACTTGCTGTATTTTCTGTAGATGAGCATCCAAATGAAAATAGAAATACGGAAGTTAATAGTAAGGTTAAAAACTTCATTGGAATAAAAGTGGACTGGAGTTAGTTTTACAAGTGTATAACAGCTCTTTCTTAATTTTAGTACAAAAGTTATGAAAAAATTGCGATTTATTTGGGTTTTGTTATTTGCGGTAGTAATTGGGTGCAGTGATTCAAGTCCAACTGATCCGGATCCTGGAAATGAAACTAATGAAGAAGCATCGGCCGAAAAAGAGTTTGTATGGGATGCCATGAATTATTGGTATTACTGGCAGGGGGATGTTACTGAACTCGGGGACGATTATTTCGATAATGACACCGATTTCAATAATTATCTAAAAGATTTTTCGGATGCAGAGGCGTTATTCGAATCTTTACGACATCCCGATGATGATTTTTCCTTTTTCATCGATGATTATGAAGAATACCAAGACGAACAGGATGGCATTTATGCAGCATTAGGGTTTAATTATGGCTTCTACTATAGAGACCAAGAGCGAACAAAATTGGTGGGATATGTCCGCTATATTATTCCGGGATCTCCTGCCGAAGATGCCGGCCTTAAACGGTTAGATTTGTTTACGAAAGTAGATGGCACAACAATTACGGTAAATAATTATCTTGATCTTTTGACAAACGACTCAGCCCACGAGTTAACGCTGGCTAAGATTGATACTTCAGGAGGAGATATTGAATACGTAGATGATGAGACCGTGACAGTAGAATCTCGGGAGGTTATTGAAGATCCTATACTTACAACTAAGGTGGTGGATACCAGCGGTGTGAAAATTGGCTATTTGATGTATAATTCGTTTCAAACGAATTCACACCAAGATCTCAACGACGTATTTGCTGATTTTAAAAATCAGGGTGTGAATGAGCTTGTATTGGATTTACGCTACAATGGTGGGGGATCTGTTATAACCAGTCAATTGCTTTCGAGCATGATTTCCGGACTGGGAAGTTCAACAAAATTTGGAGAGTTCTCATACAATGAAAAACGGGCTGAGAATAATAACCGTGAGGTATACTTTTTAGATGAAGTACCATTGGAAAATGAAGAGGGTGATATTGAGCGAGATAGTGAAGGGGATTTTGTTAACTCCGAATCAATGAACAGCTTGTCGTTGAATAATGTGTATGTATTAACGAGTTCGGGAACGGCATCAGCCAGCGAAACCGTAATTAACAGCTTACTTCCTCATAGAGAGGTAATATATATAGGGCTTAAAACGGTAGGTAAAGATGAAGGATCTTTTACGCTGTATGATGCGCCTGCTCCTTATTTGGATAGTGATGAGGCTAACCCCGACCACAAGAAGGCTATCCAACCTATTGTAGTAAAAATTGTCAATGCTGATGGAGAGGCATATCCTAACGGTTTTGCTCCAGATTCATATGATCCAAATATATCAGGTGGTTGTCCTGATGATCTTAATGATAATTGTGTAAATGAATTAACTACAGAAAACTTGCAAAAGAAACCTTCACTTGGTGATCCGGAAGAGCCTCTTTTTTCACGAGCAATTGATTTAATAACAGGCCAACAAGCAAAAAGAAGAACAGATGCCAACCAGGTTAAAATGAAAGAGGTAAGCTTACCTTCCGGATTTGATGCATTTAAGCCTCATAGACAGGGTATGCACGTTGAGCCTTTTATGATGCCAACAGATGAGAAGTAATAAATAGGAGATATAATAATTGCAAAAGGGGAATCAGCAAAATGTGGCTGGATCCCCTTTTTATTTGCTTGTTGCCTTATCAAATAACTCAATACCCTAATAGATAGAAATGTAAAAACATATTTTTATTGATAATACGGGCTGATAAAGTTTATTTTCTTATTTAGATTTATTCCATTTAAAATTTTAATTGTAAGTTATCATTTTGGAAATGAAAAAATTAGTACCTAAAAAAATATCAGCATATTTATTAGTAGCTGTAATGTTGACTGCCGTGGCTTGTGGTGGTAGTACAGAAAAAGAGTCCGGCTCTGACCAGAAAGCAACTGCTACACAAACGGATACAGCATCCACACCGAAAACCAAGCTAAATATTAATACGGAAGGCGAAAAAGCTTTTAAAACCATCCCGAATGTTGGAGATAAGATGGTACACGAATTTGAAGAATATCGTCCCTACATTAGTATTCAGCAATTCCGAAAGGAGATCGGTAAGTATGTTGATGAGAAGCAAGTAGCGGCATATGAACAGTATATTTATGTGCCTATTCATCGCAATGACAGTGATGCGGCTACGGTAATGCAGATTCCCGAGCTCGATGAATCGGAAGCTGATGAATTGGTATCGGGTCGTCCTTATGAGACAAATGAGGCATTTTTAGATGCATTGTCTTCTTACGTCAGCGAAGAGGCGTTGTCTAAGGCCGAACGTTACCTTAAGTCAGAATAAGGACATGACAGATAAAGTAATATTACAGCGACTGCGCCGATTTTTATTCGGTGTAGTCGCTTTTACTTTGATCGGAATTATTGCTGAGTTAATTCTTCTTGAGCATACCGAAGAAAGACTGCAGTGGGTTCCTTTTATTGTTTCTGTGGTAGGAGGAATTTCGGCGGGCATGGTATGGTTTAAGCCGGATGCGACTACGCTTAAGGTGTTCCGATGGGTAATGGTTGGGATGATTGTGATCAGTTTTTTTGGAGTCTACTTTCACTTTCAGGGAAACCTTGATTTTACTCGTGAAATAAACCCCTCTTATTCGCTTTCGGAATCAATATGGCCGGCAATAAAGGGATCATATCCACTTCTGGCGCCCGGGGTGTTTTTCTTGGTAGGAATTCTTGGGTCAGCAGCAACATATAAACATCCTAAACTGGAGCAGTAGCGCTTAGACAATTTTTGTACAGTCTTGTTTAAATTCCGCAATAACTAATTAAAACAGGCAGAAAACATTATTTATGAAATTTGGAAGCGTTGATAATCCCGGAAATCAAAACCTTTCACTACCCAAAGATCATCCCGACACAAAAAAGGTGCTTTCTGCTTATGATGATTCTGATACCCCGAATGTATTTGTGGGATGTGCAAAATGGAATAAGAAAGATCTGAAGAATTTTTATCCCAAAGGTGTGGGTGATGGGCTCGAATATTACGGTAAGAATTTTAACTCTGTTGAGCTCAATGCTACCTTTTACAACACCTTTGATAAAGATCAAATTGCCACCTGGCGCAATAAGGTACCCGATAATTTCAAATTCTTTCCAAAGGTAAATCGCTATATCAGCCACTTGAAATGGCTGAATGGAATTGAAGAAGCTACCGATGATTTTTATGACAGCATCGTACATTTTAAAGATAAGTTAGGCACCACTTTTCTGCAGCTGCGCGGGAACTTTAAGCCCAAATATTTCGATCGGGTAGCTAATTTCGTAGAGTATTGGACTCAAGGTGTACCACTGGCTATTGAATTCCGCCATCCCGACTGGTTCGATGATTCCGGAGTGGCCGATGAGTTATATCAGTTGCTGGAAGAACACAATGTTGCCAATCTTATCACGGATACGGCCGGTCGGCGCGATCTGCTTCATATGCGACTTACGAACAACGAAGCTTTTGTTCGATACGTAGGCGCCAATCACGAATCCGATTATAGTCGGCTTGATGACTGGGTGGATCGGCTGCAAAAATGGAATGAGCAAGGGCTGGATAACATCCACTTTTTTGTCCACCAGAATAAAGAGAGAAAATCCCCGGAGCTGTCTGCCTATTTTATCAATAAGCTGAATGATGCTCTTGGTACCGATTTGGAAACTCCCAGGCTTCCGGGCAACCAAAATAATCTGTTTTAAAAAAAAGAGTACTTTGTAAAACTACCTATGTCATGCTGAACTTGGTTCAGCATCTGAAAGAAATTGTTCCTTAAAAACTTGCATAAACTAATTCTGTTCCAAACCCTGAAATGAATTCAGGGTGATACATAGGTTTAGTAACAGGTCTCATCATTATGATGATATCAGCTTCATTTTTTCATTACCATAGCCGCTAAATGATAATTGGTCGTTATTCGTTAGAATAATCGTAATACGGTATTGAATAAAAGAGAATATTATGGCTAAAGACTTCTCCAGGAAAGACTTTCTTAAAACCGCGGGAACGGCCTTAGCTGCTGCTTCATTCGGATTTCCGAACATCTTATTATCCAAACAGAAAGAAAAGCTGGGAGTAGCTTTGGTAGGATTGGGCAGTTATAGCACTGGTCGTCTGGCCCCCGGTCTGCAAAAGACGGAACACTGCGAACTGCGTGGAATTGTAACGGGCTCACCGCATAAGATTCCTAAATGGCAGCGCCAATATGATATTCCTGATAGCAATGTGTATAACTACGAAAATATGCATGAAGTGGCCAATAATGATGATATCGATGTTATTTATGTAGTGACACCGCCGGGTCTTCATGCCAAGTATTCTATTATCGGGGCCGAAGCCGGCAAGCATGTATGGTGCGAAAAGCCGATGGCCATGAACGTCGAAGAATGTCAGTCAATTATTAATGCGGCCAATAAAAACGGTGTTTCGCTATCAATAGGTTACCGTTTGCAGCACGAGCCCAACAATCGAACGATTATTCGATATGGAAGAGAAGAAACTTATGGAGCCGTTCAGGAAGTAAAAAGCGGGGCTGGTTATAACGGAAGACACTCATCCGATAGCTGGCGACGTGATCCTGATCTGGGCGGCGGCGCGTTGTATGATATGGGCGTTTATCCTATTAATGCATCTCGTTATTCCACAAATATGGAGCCGATTGCAGTGCGCGGGAAACAGTGGTCGGAGCGTGATATCTATAACGAAGTGGATGAGTTTACAGAATTTGAACTCGAGTTCCCCGATGGCGTTATGGCTTTTGGGGAAACCAGTTTTGGCAAATCAACAAATTATTTAAACGTGGATTGTGCAGATGGATGGTACCGTCTGAAGCCCTTTCAAACATATAGCGGGGTCAAGGGAGAAACCAGTGACGGTAAAAAATTACCACCCGATCCTCATCACCAGCAGGCAAGACAAATGGACAACGAAGCTCTGGCTATTAAAGAGGGCCGAGATCCTATCGTCCCCGGTAAAGATGGATTACGAGATATTCGAATTGTCCAGGCAATTATGGAATCATCCCAAAACAGCCAGAAGCGAATATCACTTTAAGAGCTGTGGTTATGTTAGGATGATTAATTTTGAAGCTTTAATGCTATGGGCAAACGATATTGGATGTGTACCGAAACACCGCGCTGACGGCTGGGTTTAAAATTCGATTGTTTTTTTGATGAAGAAGATGCTTTACATCAGAATTTTCCAGTATAGATATACGAGAGCAAAGCCAGTCAAAAATACCAGTCCACTCCAGCTGAGCCATTTGAGCCATGGTTTAGGAGTGCAGTTATCGGGCATATGTTCAGCTGTAACCAAACGATAGTTGAGGTAGGCCAAAACCGGTGCTGTTAAAAAGGAAAGCGTAGTGGCGAGATCTACCATCAGTGTAAAAGAATCCCCTAAAAAGTAAAGTACGCCCAATGATAGTAATGAGATTAAAACAAGGAGTATACGATAGAGGGACAGACTATCTTTATCCTTAAAGGTATCCGGCATAAGCACTTCGAGCATGCGCCGGCTCACGCGGGGATAGGCATCGGTGACGGTGAGCGTGGTACTGAACATAGTGGTAAAGGCTGCAATGATGATGACGGTATAGGCCCAGTTGCCCAGGCTTTCGGTATAGAGCCCAATAAGTTGTCCGGCAAAAACTGCACCACTGCTGGCGTACTCCTCTCCACTGCCATACATCACGAGAGCACCGAGAAGTAAGAAACCCAGTGCTAATACAGCAGCCCCTATGTATCCGATATTAAAATCGAGTAGTGATTCTTTGAGTTTGGGCCGATACTGGGTTTGCTTTTCGCGCTCCAGTGTCCACAGCGAATGCCATGCGGCCGCATCAATGGGGATCGGCATCCATCCCATTAGGGCAATTAAAAACGATACGCCGGCCACATCCCATATATTCGGATAATAGCTGGCAACTTCGTGTTGTCCTCCCTGAAAGAGAGCTGCACCCAAAGCTACTATCGTAGATACAGCAAGTACAATCATAATCAACTTTATGGCGCCGTCGAGGGCAGAATATTGTCCCGAAATAAGCAGGATAATACAGATTGCCAAAATTATGGCACTCCACAGCAATGGAGAAAGGGCAATACCGGTAAGCTCGGCAGCTAAGCTTGCGCTAACGATGGTGACCGCAGCTTGTACGGCAAACATGGTGCCGAGGGTAAAGATCACAAAGATACCAATGGCCCATTTGCCCAGCCTGGTGTATCCTTCGATCATGCTTTCGCCGGTGGCAATGGCATAGCGCGGACCATATTCCAAAAAAGGATATTTAAAGAAGTTGGCCAGAATTAAAGCCCAGATTAACGCAAAACCATAAGTAGCCCCGGCACGTGTGGATTGTACGAGGTGTGAAACGCCGATAGCTGCTGCCGCCATTAGCAGTCCCGGGCCTAAACTCTGTTTTATCCCTTGCCAACGATTTGCATCCCGGGTTTTATTTTCTTCTTTATCCCGCACAGCAGATTGTGACTCTTCAGCCATAAAAAACCTGTGGTTAGAAAATTTTTCAAATTGAAAAGAACAATAAGAAAATTGGAAATGAAACAAAAAGAAAGGGTTTTCTCACTGAGGATTGGATAAGGTGAGAAAGAGTAGGGTTACATCATAGCATTTGGAATGAATTGTTCGGGGCCGTCCATGACTACTCCTATAGGATTTAGATAATGATTGATGTTGATTGTATCCTGATGATAATTCAGCACATCTTTAAGCTTACGGTATACTTGAGGTGCCTCATCAAGTCCGCCGCCACGCAGCTCAACACCTTTTTCTTGAAGGCGGTCATAAATCATGTCGGGTTTTATCGCAGATTTAGACAGGTTACGTCCCCGGTAATCACCTTTTGCCTGCGTGCGTGACATCAATCGTCCCGCCCCGTGGATAGTCGAGTAAAGTGCTTTTTTACTTTGTTCTGAGTCAACTCCTTCCAAGATGACGGATATATCCCCCATACTGCCACCGACAAAACCACGCTGGCCGGGGAATGCTGGCGTAGCCCCTTTTCGAACCACAACCAGCTCTTGTCCATCGTGTTCTTCTTTCCATGCAAAGTTGTGGTTGTTATGAACTTTATCCAAAATGGTAGCATTAAAAGCTTTTGCCAGTGTATGGCAGACCCATTCGCGTCCGGCATAGGCATAGCGACCGGCAAGGTTCATGGCGGCAAAATAGTCTTGCCCCAGCGGCGTATCGAGATCGAGAAGCACTTCCTTTTGTTCAAAGTTGGCATTCCAGCTTTTACCTTGTGAGAGATTCATAAACCCCTGAGCCGTTTTATAGCCAAAGCCGCGACTGCCAAAGTGAATACCAATCCAGATATGATGATCCTCGTCGTGGAACAGATCCACGTAGTGATTGCCCGAGCCAACAGTACCGAGTTGCTCACGCGCAGTCTGTTTTAGTGATGAGGTTATTTTTTTATTTGGGTAGGCATCCCATTCGGGAGCATCAAAAATAGAATGACCGACCGGGGCATCGGGATTTTGTTTGCCCAATCCGAACTGTATGTGTTCTTCAATAATGTCTAAAGCAGCAGAAGTGTCAAACGTAGATAGGGTTTTGTCCAGTTTTACAGCCATGTTGCCACAGCCAATATCAAAACCGACACCAACCGGAGATACTTTATTCTGATAAGCCATAACTCCACCGATCGGCATAACGTATCCTACGTGGGCATCGGCCATAAGAGCGCCGCGTTCGGCGCGCATCAACACATTTTTAAATTGCTCAAGCGTATTTTTATCGGGTTGACCAAAGATAGATTTTTCTCCGGTTAATTGAGAAACCATTGTAATATCTATAGCTTTATTCGTTATACTTCCTGTAGGAAAATAACAGGAATTAGTTTTAAAAACGATTAGCTGGCTTTGAATCTTTAAATACATAAAACTGTTTTTAGATAAGAAGCTGGTAGTTAATTAAATATTATTTGGAGGTATTTATGATTACGCGTGAAAACATCCTCGATCTTGCTAAAAAAGAAAGTGACCAATGTGTATCTATTTATTTACCCACGCATAAAGCCGGTGAGGAGGTTCAGCAAGATCCTATCCGGTTAAAGAATTTGCTCACACAGGCTGTTGAGCAATTAAAAGACAGAGAGGTGAGAGGAAAAGAAATTGATGAGTTGCTGGATGAAGCAAGAAAGCTGTTGGATAACCCTCAATTCTGGCGGCATAACGATAAAGGCTTGGCGTTGTTTATAAGTGACGAGGATTTCGAATATTATCGTATTCCGCATGCTTTTAAAGAACGGGTGATGGTAGACGATCACTTCTTAATTACCCCGCTGGTACCTATGATTACCTTGGAAGGTACGTTTTGTATTTTGGCACTCAGTCAAAAGAAAATGCGACTACTAAAATGTACGAGAGCCAGTGTTGAAGAGGTTGAGCTCGAAGAAGCACCCAAAAGTTTAGAAGAGTTTTTGAAGTACGATGTTAATGAAACTAATCTTCAACATCATGCCGGTCAAGGGGCTAACGCCCAAGCAATATTCCACGGTCAGGGCGGATCGCGCGATACCAATACCGAGGAAATCATTAATTACTTGAAGACTGTCGAAAATGAAGTAACTTCTATTCTTCGTAAACGCAATGATCCCCTTATTTTAGGCGGAGTGAATGAGGCGATTGCTGAATACAGAAAAGTCAATAGTTACAGTCGACTGCTGGACCAAACTGTTTCTGGGAATCCCGATCCCAAAAGCAACGAAGAAATAAAAGATGAGGGCTGGAAAGTTATAAAATCGTACTTCTTGAAAGGGATGTACGAGGATATTGAACGCTTTGGTGATCTTTCGGGATCGGAAAAACAGTCCGATAATTTATCCCAAATTGTAGAGGCAGCTTACTACGGAAAAGTCGAATCGCTGTTTGTACCGATTGGAGAGCATAGCTGGGGCTGGTTCGATATGGAACGCGATACGGTACACCACAGTGCAGAACCCCAGAACGGGGAACACGATTTGATAAATATGGCTGCCATCAAAACGTTAACCCAAAGCGGTAATGTATATGCACTCGATAAAGAAGATATGCCTAACGGCTCTTCTATTGCAGCTATATTTAGATATGCGTAATTCATTCAGCTAAGTATGATCGGACAGCTAAATTCGATCCCTTTAATATTTCTTTGAAGTATAGGCATCGACTATAAAGTCGATGCCTATACTTTTTTTAAAACATTTTTCATTTATAACCTTTACACTAAGGCACAAATCATTTTCGCTAATTAAAAGGATCAGTTTATGAAATTACGCACTATTGTTATTTCACTATTGGCTTTGCTCATAGGTACCGGAGTTCAGGCTCAAAGTCTGGACGATGCCGAGGCATCCATGGATTACTATCTCCCACAGAGTGTTGAATACGATGAATCCATACCCACGCCACAGGAAGTACTGGGGATGGTTCCGGGGGAATGGCATGTTCGTCATGATCAGCTTGTACAGTACATGCACGCTGTAGCTGAAGCCTCTGACCGAGTAACGCTTCACAAATTCGGAGAAACGTATGAAGATAGGGACTTGGTTTATTTGACGATCACCTCTCCTTCGAATCACGATAATATCGATCAGATTCGAAAAGAGCATGTCGCACTTACAGAGCCGGAACAATCTGATGAACTAAACACAGCCGAAATGCCCATTGTGTTGTATATGGGATACAGTATCCACGGTGATGAATCGAGTGGTTCGAATGCGTCGATGCTCGTGGCTTATTATATGGCTGCGGCTCAGGGTAAAGAAATCGAAGAAAAGTTGCAGAATAGTGTCATTTTATTGGATCCAAGCCTAAACCCGGACGGATTGAATAGATTTGCCAGTTGGGCCAATACGCATAAGAGTAAAAATATGGTAGCTGATCCCAATAGTATGGAGCTAAATCAGCGCTGGCCAAGTGCTCGTACTAATCATTACTGGTTTGATTTAAATCGCGACTGGATGTTGGTACAGCATCCTGAAAGCCAGGGACGCATTAGTAACTTCCATAAGTGGAAGCCTAATATTTTGACCGATCATCACGAGATGGGCACGAACTCCACCTTCTTTTTTCAGCCGGGTATACAGTCGCGCACCCATCCCATTACGCCAGAAAAGAACCAAAATTTGACGAAGGCTATTGCCGATTATCATGCGGAGATTTTAGACGAAAATAAGCGACTGTATTATTCCCAGGAAAGTTTCGATGATTTCTATTATGGCAAAGGGTCAACCTATCCCGATGTAAATGGAAGTATCGGGATTTTGTTTGAACAGGCCAGCTCGCGTGGATACGCACAGGAAAGTGTGCACGGCGTGTTGAAGTTCCCCTTTACGATCAAGAATCAGTTTTTGACTTCGCTTTCTACCTGGGATGCTTCGCAGAATTTACGGCAGGAGATCCTGAATTATCAGCGTAATTTTTATAAGCAGGCCAAACAAGCCGGTGAAGACGCCGATATTGAGGGATATGTATTTGGTACTGACGAAGATCAAGCACGAACTTATCACTTAGCCGAACTGTTACGTCGCCATAAAGTAAATCTATACGATTTGAATCAGGATATTACGGTTGACGGAGAGACCTTTAAAGGTGGATCTTCATACGTTATTCCATCTGATCAAAAACAGTATCGGTTTGTGAAAGCGTTGTTTGAGCGTCGTACTACGTTCACCGATAGCTTGTTTTACGATGTCTCGGCATGGACCATGCCCTACGCTTTTAATCTTCCGTTTGCTGAACTGGAAGGTCGTGATTACAGTGATGATCTTCTCGGTAACAAAGTAGATGGATTGCCGGAGTTTCCTAACGGAGAAGTACTGGGCGGAAAAAGTGATTATGCCTATGTGTTTGAGTGGGATGAGTACTATTCACCGCGAGCGGTAAACCGCCTGCTTGATGCGGGAGTGCGCGTAAAAGTTGCTTCGAAGCCATTTACAGGTGTTACGGCAGATGGTACGCACAAATTTGATTACGGAACAATATTGGTGCCTTTGGGGCCGCAGTCGGTGGACCGAGATAAGATTCACAAGCTTGTTCAACAAGCTGCAGACAATGATGGACTAACGGTCTATTCGGTTGGCACGGGACTTACCCCCAGCGGAATTGATCTGGGCAGCGGATCGTTTGAGGATCTTGAGAAGCCATCTGTTGCGGTGCTTTCCGGAGATGGAGCCAGTCCGTATGAAGTGGGCGAAGTGTGGCATCTCTTGGATCAGCGCTTTGATATGCCACCTACGCTTTTCCCCATGGATCGCGTAGGACGAACTGATTTGGATCGCTATAATGTAATAGTGATGGTAAATGGCAGTTATGATAGATTATCTGATCGGGCCATCGAAAAGATTAAACGCTGGACCCAAAATGGCGGAACGCTCATCACAACAAAATATGCCAACAACTGGGCTGAGCAAAATGGGTTGGCAAATATAGAATTTCTCGATGAGGAAGAATCCGAAGAAGAAAAGCAGGTTACGCCCAAGCCGTATGCCGATATGAGTCAAGATCGCGGCGCGCAATATATTGGTGGTACCATTTTTGATACCAAGCTCGATCTGACCCATCCGCTGGGATATGGCTACAATGATGAGGATCTGACGGTCTTTCGCAATAGTACCCTCTTTGTTAAGAAGGCTGAAAATCCCTACGCCACACCGCTTTATTATACCGAAGATCCGTTGGCCAGCGGGTATGTTTCTGATGAAAATCTGGAAAAACTATCCGGCACAGCAGCTGTTGTGGTAAGTGATGTTGGCAGTGGACGTGTAATCTCAATGACCGATAATCCAAATTTCAGGGCTTTTTGGTTTGGTACGAACAAGCTGTTTATGAATGCCATCTTTTTTGGCCAAACTATTGACGGCGGATCGGGTAATTAATAGAAGTCAGTAGCGTATTAACTTCTTTAGGCATGGAAATAATTTCAATTTCCATGCCTTTTTATTTTCTCAAATATTTTGATCGAACCCTGTTATATTCCAACAATCAAAAAAAGAATTGGGTCATATGAGTTTATTTAAGTCAAAATTAGATTTAAAACCTGTTTTTCAGGTCCTTTTTGCCATTATTATAATTGGTGCTGTAAGTGCACTGATCCTTTCGTTGAGTGTCGATAATATGGTGGAATCCAGTCTGGAACGTACCACGGCAGAGGCATTGAATACCTCTGTTGATGTTGAAGAGGTATCAATATCTCTCTTGAATGGTTCAGGAACCATAACGGGATTCATCATTCACAATCCGGAAGGGTTTAGTGATAAACCCGCCGCGAGGCTAAAACAGATTTTTATCGAGATGAAGATATCCTCTATTCTTTCGAATACCGTTATTGTGGAAGAAATTAGGGTTGAAAAGCCGGAGCTTTTTTATGAGCAAAAAGAGACAGGTAATAACTTTGATACGCTTACCGAGAATATGGATGAATCAACCTCTTCGGATACAAACCTAATTGTAGATTATCTATTGGTAGAAAATGGTCAGGTTACATTAACGGCGGATATTGGCAAAGAGAAATCCGTAATGGCCGAATTTTCTAAAATTGAAGTAAAGGGTATTGGTCGCAGTGGCAATAATACCATGGAGCAGACGATACAGCAAATACTTAGACCTGTTTTGGAAAAGGCGTTGCAAGAAGCAGCTACCCAAGGATTAATGGATAAAGCAAAAGACGCCCTGCAAGATATGCTCGATGGATAACAGATCTTCTTACTTACATAAAATTAAAAAAAGAGACATCTACAATTGAGATGTCTCTTTTTTAATGAATAACAATTGGGAAGCTAAAAACTTACAGAGCATTTGTTAGCTTGTCAGTATAATCCAGTTTCTCCCAGGGAAACTCGTCACGACCAAAGTGCCCGTATGCGGCCGTTTCAGAATAAATGGGTCGTTTTAAGTTAAAACGACTGATAATGCCAGCCGGTGTCAGGTCAAAAGTCTGTTTAATCGCTTGAGCTAATTCAGCATCTTTTACTTTGCCGGTTCCATAGGTGTTTACATTCACAGAAACAGGCTCAGGGATACCGATAGCATAAGCGAGCTGTATGAGACACTCACCGGCCAGATCGGCGCCGACAACATTTTTAGCAATATGTCGAGAAGCATAGGCCGCACTGCGATCTACTTTCGAGGGATCCTTACCGGAGAAAGCTCCGCCGCCGTGTGCGCCACGTCCGCCGTAGGTATCAACAATAATTTTACGTCCGGTAAGACCGGTATCTCCGTGTGGTCCACCAATCACAAATTTTCCCGTCGGATTTACGTGGAGAATTGTTTCTGCATCCATTAACTCTTCTGAGATAACTTCTGGGATAAGATGTTTTTTCAGATCCTCTTTGATTTTAATTTGATCAACTCCCGCATCATGCTGGGTGGAAATGACAATCGTATCCACTCTTTTGGGATTTCCTTCATCATCATATTCAACAGTGACCTGGCTCTTGCTGTCGGGAGCAAGATAGGGAAGGAGCGCTGTTTCTTTGCGAATATGCGCCAGCTCTCGAAGTAAATCATGGGAGTATTGCAATGTCATGGGCATGTAGGTGTTTGTTTCATCAGTAGCGTATCCAAACATCATGCCCTGATCGCCGGCGCCCATTTTTTTGTCTTTTCCTTCGTCAACGCCTTGAGCAATATCCGGACTCTGCTGGTGGATGGTTGTCAAAACCCCACAAGATTCCGAATCGAAGCGATAAGAATTTTTTGTGTAGCCGATATTTCGGATGACATCGCGTGTTATTTCTTGAACATCTACATAGGCATCGGTCGTAACTTCACCCGAGATAACGGCAAGTCCCGTTGTTACCAATGTCTCAACGGCCACCCGGGAATCGGGATCCTGTTCGAGCATGGCATCGAGAATAGAATCAGAGATTTGATCAGCGACTTTATCGGGGTGACCTTCTGATACAGATTCGGAGGTAAAAAGGTTTTTCATTTGAGTAAAAAAGTTCGTGTAAACAATGATTATTAAGAAGCCTTGAAGCTACAAAAATCTGTATAATTATGCAGAATGATCTGTCAATAAAGAAAGCCGCACTCCTTTTAATAGAGCACGGCTTTTTCCAGGGATTGTACAGTTAAAAAATAGTACTATTTTTAGCTGGGGAGCAATACACCGTCAATAATATGGACTACTCCGTTGGTGCCTTGCAGGTCAACCGTTGTCACGCTATAGGTATTACCGGCCTGGTCAGTAAGAGAAACGCTTCCGTTTTCATTAACGGTAATTTCAAGATCGGCTCCATTTACTGTGGTTGCAGTTCCTGATGATATGTTTCCAGAAAGCACTTCTTGTGGGAGTACGTGATACTCAAGAATATCTTGTAATTCCTGATCGGAAAGGCCACTGGTATCCACTTCATCAAATGCTGCATTAGTAGGGGCGAAAACAGTAAAGGGACCATCTCCTTGAAGTGTTCCGGCCAACCCGGCCTGAACAACTGCATCTTCTAAGGCTTGCAGGTTATATCGCTTAGAAACAATACCTACCACATCCTGATAACTATCGGGAAGCAGTACATTGTCGATGGCATGTATCGTGCCATTGGATGCTTCAACATCTGCTGTCACGACGGTTGCAACATCGTTGACTACGACTTCACCATCAGCAGTGACAAAAAGGTTGCCCCCTGCTAATGCCTCAACGGATTGTTCGGCTTCCAAATCAGCAGCAAGTATATTGGCATTCACCACATGATATTGTAGTATTTCAGCAAGTTGATCGTCAGAAAACCCACTGAGATCAACACCGGAGAAAGCATCGTCGGTGGGGGCAAATATAGTAAACGGACCGGCTTGTTGTAATGCTTCGTCCAGCCCTGTTTGTCCGAGCGCATCAACGAGTGTAGTAAAGTTTCCATTATCGATGGCTACATCTACGATATTGGGGGCAGGGTTCAGTACACCATTAATAATATGAACTACGCCATTAGTTCCCTGCAGGTCAGCTTCAGTAACTTCGTACATTTGTCCGCTGTTGTCGGTAATGGTAACGGTACCGTCGGCCGATTCAATAAGGAGATCTTCTCCCTGAAGGGTTTCTACTGTTTGCGTAGCCTGAAGATCATCAGAAAGCACTTCGGATGGAATTACATGATACTGTAGTACATCAGCTAAACTTTGATCGCCCAGATCAGCATTGCTAAAAGCGGCATTAGTGGGAGCAAAAACCGTAAACGGTCCGTCAGCTTGTAGTGCAGAAGCAAGGTTTTCACTCAATACGGCATCTTCAAGAGATTGCAAGCCATAACGTTTTACTATAATGCCAACGACATCAAGGTAGGCATCCGGGAACAATACTTGATCGATTGCGTGGATAGTACCATTTGATGCTTCAATGTCAGCATTAACTACCGTTGCATTGCCATTAACAACGACATTGCCGCCAGTCGTTATAAAAAGATCTTCGCCGGCAAAAGTTTCAACGGCTTGTTCGGATTGAAGATCTCCAGAGGCTATTTCCGATCCAGCTATAACGTGATAGCTTAGTATTTCTGTAAGCTGATCATTTGAAAGGCTGGAGAGAAGCCCGTCAGGTAGGTTGCCAAAAGCATCATTGGTAGGAGCAAAAACGGTGAATGGGCCGTCTCCTTCCAGTGTCGAAACCAAGCCAGCATCACTTAGTGCAGATACAAGGTCACTGAAATTATCATCAGATTGAGCAACTTCTGCAATATTACCGGTTTCATTTGGAGGGTCGGTTGGTCCGTTATCATCGTCGCCACATGCCTGCAGCGTAAAAATAAATAGAACGGCAATAAAACTGTTGAACAAAAATGTTCGCAGTTTTTGTAAGGGATTGTGAGTTGTTGTTTCCATTGTGATATGTGATTAATTAAGGATAGTGATACTCGATAATCACATATCAAGGAAATTGGTTCCCTAAATTATTAAATATATATGTTTAAATAATTTAATATTATTAAGTGAACGGAGGGTATAGGGGCAATGTTTATTAGTTATTTTTCTATATGTCTAATTAAACAAATCGCCTTCTTTTTTATCAGGATTTACTCCTAAATACTCAAAAGCCTGACGGGTTGCTATTCGTCCCTTTGGCGTTCGCTGGAGAAAACCTTCCTTAATCAAGTATGGTTCGTAGACTTCTTCGATAGTACCTTTATCTTCACCTACAGCAACGCCCAGGGTTCCCAGTCCCACCGGACCGCCCTCATAGTTTTCGATAATGGCTTTCAAAATGCGGATATCCATTTCGTCGAGTCCATTCTCATCAACGTCGAGGGCGTTGAGGGCCGTATCGGCAATTTCATCATTGATGGTATCCATATCTTCTACCTGGGCAAAATCACGGGTACGCCGTAATAGCTTGTTGACGATTCGAGGGGTGCCCCGACTACGGCGCGCAATTTCGTGTGCCCCGGTTTCTGTGATACCCATATCTAAAATGCTGGCGGTACGAAGTGCAATGCGTTGCAAAAGTTCTACATCGTAGTAATCGAGCCGCATATCGATTCCAAAGCGGGCACGAAGTGGTGCAGTAAGTAATCCCTTTCGGGTAGTTGCTCCCACCAAGGTGAAGCGATTGAGCTCTATTTGGATACTGCGCGCATTGGGACCCGAATCAATAACAATATCCAGCTGATAATCTTCCATGGCTGAATACAAATACTCCTCTACGACAGGATTTAGCCGATGAATTTCATCAATAAAAAGGACGTCCCCCTCTTCGAGATTAGTAAGCATACCGGCAAGATCACCGGGTTTTTCAAGAACAGGTCCCGTGGTAGGTTTAATCTGAACCCCCATCTCATTTGCAATAATATGGGCTAACGTCGTTTTTCCCAAGCCGGGAGGTCCGGAAAGGATAACGTGATCTAATGCTTCATCCCGTTTTTGGGCCGCCTTAATAAAAACCGAGAGATTCTGGATAACCTTTTTTTGTCCGATAAACTCGCTGATACGGGTTGGCCGCAGCGTGCGTTCAAACTCTTGGTCATTATCAGAAGCGTCTAACAGTGGGTTTTGCAAAATAAGTATGAAATGAGTTAACCGACTTTTACAGCAAGTAAATTAACTCATTATTTGCAAAGTTTCGAAAGCTTATTCGCCCTCTTTCATCTGTTCTTCAAAGTTATCGTAATCCACATTGCCCAGTTTATAATCCAGTTTTTTAAGCAACCTGAAAGAGGGTTTGCGATAAATGCCATCCATGGAATAAACTTTATGAATAGCCTCTCGTGCTTTTTCCGGTTGTTCAATATTGATATAAGCATTGCCCATATACCAATACGCTTTCTCTTCCAAGATCTTTCTTTTGGTATCTCTTTTTATGACCGCCTTAAATGATTCAATTGATTCTCCGAACCCTCCGCTGTTGTATTGTATAATTCCCTTATTCAGATAAGCTTTTGTAGCGGCTGACTCATCACTGTAATTATTGATAATTTCATCGTAGGCAGCAATGGCTTTTGATATATCCCCGGAAAGTGCAGCTTCGAATCCCCGGTTCAGCAGCGAATCCGATGGAAGTGTTTCTGTTTTCTGACTACGAAATACTTCTGCAGAAGAAAGATTCTCTGCCAGATTAAATTGGCTGGGAACTTCACTCTGTAATGATTTATTTGTATCAAGTTGAAAGAAATTAATCGACACAACCAACAGTGCTACTGCAGCAGCGGCTGCCATCCATTTCCAAGAGCTCTGTATTGAATAAATAATACCGTTTTCTTCGGCAGAGGTAGAATGATTATTGGAAGAGCGTTTTTTGAGAATAGACTGTACGCCTAACTCAGTTTTTAAAAGCTCGATATACTCGGGGCGCTGGAGCAGTTTTTCCCAAAGCTTCTGGGCTTCTTCCTCCGAGAGTTTGCCCTTTACATAGGCATCAATTTTTTGTTCCAGCTCTATGTCTCTTGACATTTTGTTCATTCTCAAACTCTTAATTGTATGCTTTAAACAGTGTTAACCCGTGGTTTGTTCTCAAGGTCTGTAAGTAAGACCCTTGAGAACCCCAATCCTTACATTATAATTCGCTTTTTTCTTGATAGCAGTCGTTAAGTTTCTGAATAAGCCGATGTTTCCGGGTCCAGACGTTGTTAACACTGATATTAAAATGCTGGGCCACCTTTTTTGCATGGGAGTCAGGGTGATCAAACCAGTACTGCATAAACTCCTGATACTTTTCTTTAAGTTGATTCAGGCACCACTCGAGCAAGCGTTCCTGTTCCTCATCCAGCAGCGACTGCAGCTGGGTAGGAGCCTGTTGATGCTTATTGGGAATTTCATCCGTTGCTTCGGGACGTTTTTTCTTCTGCATTTTGAGGTAATTATTTCTGCATATTGACAGAATATACGAGACTACCTGATCGGGGTTGTTCAGCCGGTCCTCCTTTATTACTTCAAGGGAGGTAAGAAGAGAATCTTGTGCACAGTCCTCCGCATCAGATCGACTTGCATTCATGTGAATGCGCAGAAATGCTATTAGCCTTGGGCGGAGCGCCTCGATGATTTTATTTGTCTCTTGAGTGTTGTTCTCTTTGATGGCTGATACTAAATTCGCGTAGTCCATGGTCGTTAATCTAAAAAGCCAATGTTGATGTAAAAACTATAAAAAGTTAGGCAATAAACAACAGTTACATTAACTTTGAGTAGAAAAGCTATAAATAATTCCTTTTTATCCCATTAGAACTATGTGGGAAGCCCAAATCCGAACGGTGGTTAATGTATCGAGTTCAACTTAAAAATTTTGAAGGTCCGCTCGACCTCCTTCTCTTTTTTATAAAGCGCGATGAGCTTGATATCTACGATATTCCTATCTCTTATATCACCAACCAGTTTTTAGAGTATATCAATTTAATGGAAGAGCTGGATTTAGATGTTGCCAGCGAATTTATTTTGATGGCCAGCATGCTGATGTCGATCAAGGCCAAGATGATGCTTCCACAGGAGGAATCCGAAGAGGAGCTCGATGAGCACGATCCCCGTTACGAATTGGTACAGCGGCTGCTCGAATATAAGCGTTACAAAGAGATGGCCGGCAAAATGGAAGATGTGGCTGAAGAAGCCCAGAAGTCATATTTTCGCGGATATACGGAGGTCGATCAGGTGGATAAGCAGGCCAGCGGCGAAGCCCTGAAGGATGTAACCATGTTTGATTTGATGGCGGCCTTTAATAAGGTATTGGCCGATATCAAAAAGCAGGAAAGTGTACACCATGTTGAAAAGATAGAGTTTACCATTGAAGAGCAGAGTGAGTATGTGCTGGATCGCCTGCAGCAAAATGGACGCACATCTTTTAGGGCGATGTGTAACGAGCTTAACAACCTCACAAAGATAGTGGTCACCTTTTTAGCGATTTTAGAAATGTTAAAAGAGCGACAGATCAACTTGTATGTTGAAGATGATGATCCAACGGAGTTTTATCTGGACTTAAAACCTGTTGATGAAATTATTGGCACACCCGAAACGAATAAGAATTAAAAAGAAAGAGCGTTACTTATGAAGATGCACTTGCAATCTGTTCTTGTTGGGCTATTGATATTTACCGTAGGCTGTGCAGGATCAGAGCCGTCGAGTCAGAATCAACCTTCGGAACCTATCACCGATACCGAGCAGTTATTAGCCTTCCAACAGGAGATCTCAGCGGATTATTTAAAACCCCGTTTAACGGCTTTTGCTCACGATTCTATGAAGGGGCGCGAAACGGGGACCCCTTCCGAGAAAGTGGCTGCTGAGTATCTTGCTGATGAGTATAAACAGCTGGGCCTTAAACCGGTTGGTGATAACGGAAGTTATTTTCAGGATTTTGAACTCAGTGCATCAAAAAGCGACAGCATTATTTTTGAAGTGTATAAAAAGGATGACTCTGCAAGAGAACGAATAGATCGATCGGTGGCCAGCAGTAATCAAACGGCCCATTTTGCACGATTATTTGGTGGTACTGATACGTTAAGAGGACCGATTATTTTTGCAGGATTTGGTATCAACGATCAGGAACGCGGGGTAGCTCATCTGGATAGTGTTGATCTAAAAGATAAGTGGGTAATGGTATTTCAAAAGCTTCCAAAAGTTGTGGATGGGGATACCCTTATAAACCCCAAGATAGATGCCCGGGCACGGTTTCAGATGATTATGGATCGGGGAGCAGCAGGTATCTTGACTATACCGGCCCAAGAAGATCAAGAGTTTGAGGTAGTAGCTCAAAAAATGCAGGGTAGCTTTGGAGAAATAGGACGTATGAGTTTAGCTTATCGGGATAAAAGCGGGGGTTCTTCAAGCGGAAGAAGGGGGTACAACCTTATAAAACCAGAATTAGCTGCAAAGTTACTGGGATTGAACTCCGTGGAAGAACTGACAGATCATCGGCAAAAGTTGATTGATAATATTACTGATTTTCAAGCCAAAGAGCTGGGTTATGAATTGACGCAAATTCCCCATTCATCCAAAGAAACAATTAACTCCCGAAATGTTTTGGCCTTTTTTGAAGGAGCCGATCCAAAGCTGAAAGATGAAGTGGTGGTGCTGACTTCGCACTACGATCATGTAGGTATAGGGGAGCCCGATTCTACCGGTGATCGAATTTATAACGGCGCAGACGATGACGGAAGCGGAACTATTGGACTTTTGAATATTGCCAAAGCATTTGCAGAGGCTGAAAAAAATGGCATAAAACCCAGACGCTCTATTTTATTTTTAAATGTATCAGCGGAAGAAAAAGGATTGCTTGGATCGCGCTATTATTCCGATCATCCGGTGTTTCCGATGGAAAAAACAGTGGCAAATTTAAATACCGATATGATTGGCCGGATCGATTCTACGCACAAAAGCGAAGGCATTGAAAAGTATGCCTATATCATTGGTGCGGAACTGATTTCTTCGGATTTGGATAGCCTTATTAAGGTTGCGAACAAGCAGTCAGGACAGATAAAGCTGAATAAAAGATACAACGATCTGAACGATCCCCAGCAGTTTTACCGTCGCAGTGACCACTGGCATTTTGGCCGAAAACAGGTCCCTTTTGCCTTTTTCTTTTCGGGTGTTCACGAAGACTATCACCGTCCATCAGATGAGGTGCATAAAATTCGTTTCGAAAAAATGGCAAGCATCCTGCGGACGATGTATGCTACAACGGTGATGATCGCTAATGCTGACAATCCTCCTGCTGTTGATAATCAGCAGTTTATTGAAATTACCAAGAGTGATAATTAAAAGAATTGAACTAAGATGGGGAAGGATTTTAGGATAGCGGGGATGAACATTCCAAATTGAGGCACCTTAATCCTTGTAATACTTTAATCTGATTAATCAGGATTCTAAAATTTTGTTGTTAAAAAGGCGGTTATATTGCAGAAAGTGAGAGCCAAAGTTAATGAGAAGTCCAGTTTTTAGATCGTAAGCTTCGAGATAGTTTAATGCCTGAGCCAAGTGAACGTCTTGAAGTTGAATAACGGCTTTTATTTCAAGCAAAATATCTTCTTCAATGATAAAGTCAGCTCTCCGGGTACCTACCTGAACATCTTCAAAAAAATTTCCATTTCCTGTTCACGCCAGTAAAATAGGTTTCTCTTTTTAAATTCAAGAGCTAAACAACGCTGATAAATAACCTCTTGGAATCCATTGCCCAGTGTGTTATGGACTTTCATCGCACAGCCAATAATATCATGGGTGATTTTCTTACATTCCATCTCTCTCTGTGATTTAAACAGTCAAATAAGTAAGATCCTGTGAAGAGCAAATCCTTACAAAGATAATTTTCCTTTCTGAATTGTGGCTAAACTTACTTGTTACCAATTATAGATTTTGAACCGGGATTTATAAGATTAGAGGATGAAATGATGTCTGGCATCTAAATAAACGCTTTACCGACCTACAACAATAAAAGGCGCCCAGTATACAGGATGATTAAACAGGGGATGTTTAATCATTTTTAGTTTGGCTTCGCGCATGGCTTTGGCTTTGGCTCCGAATGGAATGGATTGCTCCCATCCGATCCAGCGCAAAGCTCCATCAACCCAGCTCCTGCTGGTGTCTTGTTGAAGAAGCGACTTGTAAAATTCGTTCATAAAGGAAGCCGTCGATCGGTCATAGACATTCCAAAGGCTTACTACAACGGTTGAAGTACCGGCATAGAAAAAGGATCGCTGCATGCCCAGCATACCTTCACCGCCAACCATTTTGCCCAGTCCCGTGTTGCAGGCACTTAGTACAACCATATCAGAATTAATATTCATCCCGAAAATTTCGGAGCTCCGCAGCATGCCATCCTCGGCGGATGAAGCCGAAATATCGCTGTCGGTAGAAAGGGCCAAGCCGCTGCGATTGGGTTGATTTTCGTCAATAATACCGTGTGTGGCCAAGTGGAGATACTGGTAATTATTCTGGCGCAGTAATCTTTTTAGTGTTCCTTCTGATACTTGCTCATCTTTTAGGATAGAGGCATTTTTAAAGTGAGTTGCAATGGAATCAACCTCGATAAGCGTGGACGGGAGGTTGTTTAGGTTATCCCGTTGTAACCCACGTTCATTATTGCGAACAAAATTGGATCCTGCAACAGCCAACAAATCTTTCCGGGTCGGGGTTTCCGGATCTTTTAAGAGTGTAAGGCTGGTAAGAGAAGGCACGTACTTGATATTAAAATTTTCAATCAGGTACTGATCGCCCTGCGAGATAGCCTCAAACGGGAGATAGGCAAGCGCACCATCGGGAACTATGGTCAAATTTGAATAGTTTTCAAGGTCACCTTCAAAAGGTTTGAAAAGCAAATTATACAATAGCGTAGACTCTGATCGCAATTTCGTACGCGAAGCGTTGGAAAGGATAGCATCCTTAAAATCGGTCACCATGGTCGTCAGCTCGGTAGCAAGCTCCTCGGTATTGTTCGACCGTGATATCGTTTCAACACGAACATTGTTACGGCTTATCATAAAAGCCAACAGCTCGTTACCGGCCAGTGCGTATTCTAGGATGGCCGTTTGCCCGTCAACGCTGTTTTGGGCCTGCTGAAGGCTAATGGGCTTGGGGGATTGCAGCGCTTTTAGCCGGGGATGCTCACTCCGCAATTCATTTTCGTATGAGGCATAGTCGAGTTCGGCATCCCGTATTTTTTGTCGCAGCTCTTCCCGTTTTTGAGCACTTACGGTACTTTCAAGCTGGCTGTAAAGCTGATCAATCCGGTTTCGTTTCTGATTGCGTTCAAGGCGGATCTTCTCCGGCAGCTGCTCATCAATATTCTGGGAGGCCTTGGCAAGCTCATCGCTGAGTGCTCGGGCCTTGGCCTGTTCAACCAGTTTATAGGCCCGGGCAACATCCGAAGTGTAGGTTAAGACCCAAGATGCCACCTCGGTGTAAAAATCGGAATGTTTGCCAAAATATCCTGACTTTAGATCCGAAAGGGCCCCGGCGTTGGACCGATGTTGTTCAATAATATTAATAGCTTTTTGCCCGTAGGTAACGGCGCTGTCGGAGCCAAGTTTGTGATACTGCCGGGCCAGGTCTTTGATGGGCGCAAGCTGGCGACGGGGCGACAAATACTGGCTGTAGCTGTGGGCTTTCTTGAAGTGTTGGAGAGCTTCCTCGTCTCGATTTTGCGCTTGGCCAATCCGCCCCAAATATGAGGTAGCTTTCTGCAGCATATCGTAGCTGTCGGTGGAATCGCCCATGGCTTTAAGCCGGTTGGCATAGGAGATAGCCTGCTTAAAATCTTCCTGACCAATGGTTAACTTAAGCATAGAATTAAGCGAAGAAGCGATATCATAAGGGTTGCCTATTTGTTCCCTAAGCTTAAGGGCTTTACGATAATAGCTGGCTGCCTCCTTTTTATTACCTTGTTCCCAGTAGAGCTGCCCGATATTATTTATTGTGGTAGCAATTGAACCGGGACCGGAGGTTTTTTCGCTTATGGCGAGGCTCTGTTCGTAATAACCAATGGCTTTATCATATTCACTCAGCTTCTTGTAAAGTAGTCCCAGGTTATTAAGAATGGATGCCGTAAGTTTGGGGGTCGACGCCTGTCGGCTATTGTCCAACGCCTGTTTATAAGAAACCAATGCCTGATCATAATTGGCAAGATTTCTTTGCACTCTACCAATTTGGTTATAAATATTTGCCAGTAAATGTACACTTCCGATTTCTTGGCGAATTTTCAGACTCCGGTTGTGATATTCAAGGGCTCTGTCATAGAGAGATAATTCGACATAAACTCTTCCAATGTTGGATAAGGTAATGGCTTTAAACCGTTTGTTTTTGTAATAATTAAGGGCTTGCTGATAGTTTTCAAGAGCACTGGAATAATCACCTCTGTTAGAGTAGACACCTGCCAGGTTATTATATACGGTACCAATGAGCAGGCTGTCACCTGATTCTTGAGCTAATGGCAGGGCCTTGTTGTAAAATTTCTCAGCCTGATCTACTTTTCCCATTCTTTTAGACGACCATCCCATGCTGGTGAAAAGGTCACCGCGATTGTATGTGTCATTGGCCGGGTGGTCTGCCTTCAGCAACTTTTTATAGAGTTTCATGGCCTGCTCATTTTTTGAGCGGTAAACCATGGCGCTGGCGTATTCCTTTCCGGCCCGGAGCCACGATGCGGTATCTTGGAACTGCCGGTATAAATTATAGGCTTCTCGGTAGTAGAACTCTGATTCCGCCATTTTACCCTTGTCGTCGTATTCCTTACCCTGTTTAAAAAGAGAGTCGGCAAGCTGTATGCTTTGCCCCATACCCGATAGAGGGAAGCAGATAAAAAGTGTGAGGCAAACGAAAAGCCGTTTCATACCCTAATAGTTAATATCACCAAGTATTTAGATGTGTGCTAAGAGCCTTGAATATATACACAGAATCTGGCAAAAGGTAAAAAGTTTGGTGTTGAGTATTAATTGTAGATATTAAAGAGCTTCTTCATTGAGGAAGGATGTTCACTAATAATCCCAAAAAAATCAGGAGACCATTATGTTAGATTTCAACGAAGACCGATTTTCATTGGCTATGCCCGACCCGGATACATCTGGTGGTGGGGATAAAGATGACGATGATACGGGCAGTGTTACCTAATTAAACACTACAGTTATTTTTTAGCCATGTCTTGTATTAAGGCATGGCTTTTTTTATTGGCCGATATAAACAAAGGGCGCCCAGTGCTTTGGATGTGCATATTCGGCTTGGTCGATCATCATTTGTTTGGCTTTTTGTAACGATACGGGCATTATAGCATCATTATGGTGCTGGGCGTAGAAGTTACGCATTAATTGTGCTGTAGATCGGTCGTTTACTCTCCACAGAGAGACCAGCAGGTTTCGAGCTCCCGCATATTGGAAGGCCCGGCTGAGCCCAATGATCCCCTCTCCTCTTTTAAAGGTCCCCGTGCCGGTATTGCAGGCACTGAGCGTAACAAGATCGGCCTGCAGCTGCAGATTATAGATTTCCGAGGCGTATAATGTCCCGTCTTCTTGCTCATCGGGCATAGAAAAAAGTATTCCGGACTGTTCTGAGTCCTCTTCCTGCAGAAAAGCATGGGTGGCGAGATGGATGTATCGATAGTCGGTAAGCGGTTGCTGTTTGAAGGTTGATTCGGTGGCTTTTTGATCTACAAATAGATCGGCCTCACCGGTGGGTGATTTGAGGAATGAAAAGAAACTGTCGGGACTATTAAACAATTTTCCTAAATGCTGGACTTCTGTTTTGTTAAAAAGCAGCGGAGAGATGGGGCGATCAACATCGGGATAGACTTCTCTGCGTTTAGAAGGGGTAAAATCTTTAAAGCTGGGTGCAAAGGCGGCAAGGGTTTTCTTTTTGGGAGACTTTTCCTGGTGGGCGCGAAGCTCCAGGTATCCCGCCGAAGGGGCGTAACTCACGCTATACTTGTTGAGCAGGTATGGCAAGTCATGGAATCGCCTGTTTTTAGTTTTTGGTACCGGGCGGGTAAGTAGTGCTTCAAAAGGCAGGTAATGCAGCGGACCCGAGGGAATGATAAGGAGGTTGTCACCCGTAATATATTCTGTTATAGGTTCAATAAGTTGCTGATACAGCTGATGAGCCTGATTTGCAAAAGTATCTACTGTAGTGGTTTGAAGGATTGTTTCTCGAAAATCGGTAATGGTTTTATCAAGCAACGAGTCGGTGGCAACCTCTTGTACTTCAAAATATTCTTTGGTGATTACAAAGGCATACAGAGAGGTATCCCCAAAGAAATACGAGATCATCGTTTGGGATGGCGTTACATGATTTTGCTGTATCTCTGATATATTAGCAACGGGCGGTTCGTATTTTAACCCATAGTATTTTGGATATTTGTTCTCCAGTGTTCGAACGTGTTGATGTAATGTTTTTTGGGCGTGGAAAAGGGAATCCTGCAGGGAGATTCTTTTGAGGGAGTCGCCGGCCATTCCCCGAACCGTAAAACCGGAAAGCTCTTGCTGCAACCCGGTAACGGATTCGAGTAACCGGTTTTCGCGCTCAATAAGTGAGTCGGGGATCTGTGCAAAACTTTGATTATTCAGCTCCTGTATTTGCTCCAGCAGAATCTGGTTCCGACTCTTCTGGGCGAAATAGAATAGATGATGTTTGTGGTCTGTTTCTCCGGTTTGTTCAAGCAGGGTAAGGGCGGTCGTAAAACCTTTCCGGTAGATATCAACTGTCCGCTCTCTGAGCAAAAACTTGGATTGGCTGCGGTCCAGCGATCGTTGCAGCTCATCGATGAAATCCACGGCCTGTAGGTAGGTTTGCAGGGATTGGTGCAGCTGTTTGGGGTTTTCATTTTGATTGCTTGCCTGGTAGTGAGCTTCGCCTTTAAATCGCAAGGTATTAAGCATCAGCTCGGGATAAACGACATTTTCGAGCGAGAGTTCCTGGAAGGGATCTTCAGCACTATAATTGGTGAGAAGCACTTCCATCGCCTGACGGTAATAATTGAGCGCCTGCTGATGGTTACCCATATCAGCATATAATTTACCGATTTTAGTGTAGGTATCTCCAATAAATGGGTGATCGGGCGACAGCATCCGGCGGTTGATATCTAAATCTTGAAAGTAGAAATCGAGCGCCTTTTCGTAAGCTTCTTTCTGTCCATAGGCCTGACCCAGGTTGGCATAAACATTGGCCAGCTCAGGATGTCCGTCAGGGAAACGATGTTGGTAAATCTCTTTGGACTTCTGATAGTAAGTTATGGCTTGATCATACTGTCCTATATCGGAATGGGTTGCGCCCAGGTTTTGGTAGCCGATGGCCACTTCCGGATGGTTAGCGCCAAGGAGCTTTTCTTTGACTTCCAGTGATTTATTGAGGTAATTGGCAGCTTCCTCCATCTCACCCATTTCGGAATAGACTACGCCAACATTGTTGTATCCGGCCGCAACCAATCGGTGATTTTCTCCATGGAAAGAGGCCAATACATTGGTGGCATTTATCATATAATCGAGTGCCCGCTGGTAATCACTCTGATAATAGTACACCAGCGCCAGGTTATTATAGAGGATGGAGAGGTCGGGATGGGGATGCGGAAGTCGCTGCTGGTCTATTTTAAGTGCCAGCCTAAAATATTTGAGTGCCTGTTTATTGTTACCCATTTTCTGATGGGCGGTGCCGCGGCCGTTATAGATGCGGCTTAGCAGTGCTTGATCTTTAAGCTCATTACGGTGATAGCGGTCTTGGGCATTAGAAAACTGTGTAATGGCCTTTTTGTAGTTACCTTCCGATGACAAGACTTCTCCTATGCCGGTGTTCATTCGGGCTTTAAAAAGTGTACTATTCTCAACCGAATCTGCCAGCGTCAACCCTTTTTGATACCAATCCAGTGCGGTTTGGTATTCGGCATTGGACTCTGCCAGAACCCCTTTTTGATGATAATAGCGGAGCTCAAAAATGTGATCATCGGGAAAGTGTTTGGTGGATAGAGTCCAGGCTTTTTCAAGAAAGGTTGTGGCCGCTTTGTTATCGTCTTGGTCGGCTTTGTTTAGGCTGATCTGGAAAAGCGCGTCACGCTGGTTTTTTAGATATGACTGTTCCTTAAAAAAGTCAGCTGCCTGTTGATAATAGTGGGTTGAGGAATCGTATCGGGCTGCATGCTGCAGGGAGTCTGCCTTTTGCATGAGTTGTTCTCCAGAGTGGACATCATCGACACGCTCTTGTCCCCATCCCAACAATGGGATTAATAAGAGAACTACAGATAAGAAAATGCCCCGAGAAGCAGTCTTTGCCCTTTTTGTAGCATCCATTACAAGAGGATTGGCTATAAAATGCCGTACAGGCAAATGGTATCACTAAAAGTTGAAAAATAAAAATAAAAAAAATGGAACAGTGATTTTGCAGCGGCTTTTTCTGTAAGAGCAGACGTTAGTCCTTGAACATAGAATTGACAAACAGCTCTCGGTCAAATACCTGCAGGTCTTCGATCTCTTCACCAACGCCGATATATTTTACGGGTACGTCCAGTTCGTTTGAGATACCGATAACAATTCCACCTTTTGCGGTACCATCCAGCTTAGTGAGTACCAGACCGGTGATATCTACAAAATCGGTAAAGGCTTTGGCTTGCTGCATGGCATTTTGTCCGGTAGATGCATCGAGAACCAGCAGTACCTCGTGGGGTGCACCATCAACTACTTTGCCCATCACACGTTTTATTTTAGCGAGCTCGTTCATCAGCGACTTTTTGTTATGCAGGCGTCCGGCCGTATCTACCAGCGCAATATCAGCATCTTTAGCCTTGGCCGATTCCACCGTGTCGTATGCAACAGCAGCGGGATCGGCATTTTGTCCCTGTTGAATAATGGGAACTCCCGCACGTTCACTCCATATTTTAAGCTGGTCAACGGCTGCAGCCCGAAACGTATCGGCGGCACCGAGCATTACATTTTTGCCCGCCTTTTTATAGAGGTGAGCCAGCTTGCCGATAGAGGTGGTTTTACCAACGCCGTTTACGCCAACAACCATTACGATGTGAGGTTTTTGGGGAAATTCAGCATCAAATTCGGCGGGTCTGTCGGCCGAATGATCTTTGAGGAGGGCAATGATTTCTTCCCGAAGAATACGTTGCAACTCATCGCTGTTAAGGTATTTGTCTTCAGCAACGCGCGCTTCGATGCGATCGATAATTTCGATTGTAGTAGATACGCCCACGTCAGAAGTAATTAAAATCTCTTCCAGTTCGTCGAGCACGGCAGCATCTACCGTATCTTTACCGGCAATGGCCTTGCCGATCTTTTTCATGATGCCGGAGCGGCTTTTTTCAACGCCCTTTTCGACTTTCTCTTTCTTTTTAAGACCAATTTTTTCTAAAAAACCCATAGTAGATACTTCGTATTAAAACATTCGTGTCATCCTGAATTTATTTCAGGATCTATATTATATCCGTAAAATGGTAGTTCTCAGTTAAATTCCACTCCTTTGCGAATAAGATTGAAACGATGAAGATAATCAAAGAAGGAGTAAAACATAAGGGCTACCGAAGCACCCATCAGCATAAAATGTACTTCTACTTCCTGTGGAAAGAAGAAGGCGGCCATCCAGTATAACCCCAACACGTTAACGCTTATTTTGCCCGACATTACAGCCATAGCCACTTTGCCGCGCAGGTATTGAATATATCCTGATCCAATTACAATGACGGCATCCCGACCGATCTCAAGCAGGAAAAACCAGAGCGGTATGATATCGATGTAGGTGGCATAGAGAAACAGGAAAAAAGCACAAAATTTGTCGGCTACAGGATCGAGGATTTTACCCCATTCCGATACCTGCTTAGTCATTCGGGCTACAAATCCATCCAAATAATCAGATACAATACCGTATATTACAAGTGCGGTGATGAGCCAGGTAATTTGCTGACCATTGGTATAGTGCAGGTAAACGACGGGCACCGTAATTAATATGCGCGACAGAGAGATCAGGTTTGACCATGTAAACAGGTCCTGCTTAACGTCTATCTGTTTGTGATCTACATTAAATGTTTCTGACAATGGAAGCCTAATTCTTTGTTATAATTCACCTTTACCCAGTCTCGATGGAACAGCTAAAAGATACATAAAAAATTTTCTATGTACGATTCTGATAAACTTGTTGAACGCAAACTTACCTCTCAAAAGGTTTTTAGCGGACGCCTGCTTCATGTTTACTTTGATGAAGTGAAGCTGCCCGACGGTACGATATCAACCCGTGAATGGATTAAACATCCCGGAGCATCGGCGGTGGTCCCTATTTTTGAAAATGGGGACGTGATGATGGTAAAGCAGTTTCGATATCCGATGTCGCAGATATTTTACGAAGTGCCGGCCGGTAAAATTGATCCTGATGAAGAGGCCGGTTCCACGGCACACCGCGAACTGCAGGAAGAAGCGGGATTGTCATGTCAACAATTTCAGTATATAGGACATTATTACCCGGGGATCGGCTATTCTGATGAGATTATCCATCTTTATACGGCATGGGATATTACCTCGTTTGAGCAGCAGGTAGATGATGATGAGTTTTTGATTAAGGAGCGGGTGCCCTTTCAAACTGCTGTTGAGATGGTGCACCGGGGCGAAATATCAGATGGAAAAACAATGGTCGCTGTTCTCCGCGCCTGGCACTGGTGGCAAAACGAGGGCCCGTTTACGATTGACGGTGGTTAGTAAGTCGTTGTCACTATTTTTACTGTTGAATGTATTGCCATCGGCTAATCGCCTACTGAATAATTTCTTCTTCGACAGCTAAGTCATACAGCGATTTATGTAAGTTAGTGTCGGTAATATCGCCACGGTTGATAAGCTCCTCAACTTCGTCCCCGCGCAGCAGCAGAATGCAGCCCATTTCATTGAGTACTTCATCAAACTTTCGCGGATCGGCATTGGAAAGCTTTTCCAGATCAATCCCGTCGGGGCTTTTGGTGGTATTTACCAGGCAATAAAAAGTATCTTCGTCGCTGTCGTCGTCGCCAAAACCAAAAATTTCGAGCTTGGTATCGTCTTTTTTAAGCATAATACGAGTTAATTTTTAAAAGTCTTTTGATGTATGGTTTAAAATAAGTCTCTTTTTGATGAATACCCATTTTGAGGACCAGGTAATCAACGAGATTTATGTATGGCGGTCGAGGAAATCGCGTGCTTTAATAAGTTCAGTTACTTCATCAGTTTCGCGATCAATAATAGCCACCTGAAACAGACTTATAATAGCCTGTTCTTCAATACATTCTATGGTTTCATCAATGGTTTCACATTCTTCTTGTTCGCTAACTAAATCATTGATTCCCTTAACAACATAGCGGTAATTCTTGGGTTTCTTTTTCTGTGTCTTGGAGGCGCCGGTGGGTTCATTAAAATATTCTCGCAAAGCCTCTTCGGTTACATACCATTTAACACCCAGCTTGCGGGCTCGTATTTTCCCCTCCCTGAGGTAGGCCCGGATCGTCATTTTACTAAGTCCCAATTGTTCATGCAGATCATCGACGGAATAAAGGGTAAGGTTGCCAACTTGTTTGGGCATAAAGCACAAAAAAAGTTAATTGTTTAGTATTACATATGCTTATTTTTTCATTGTAAGCTAATAACAATTATATAATAGATAAAGTTTACTCATTGTTTATTTTATATTACTTATATATTAATTGGTGTATGTCAGAAATACTTGTTCTGTATAGGGTAATCCCATTATATTGTAAATAGTTGATTGAAAAAGAGCCCTGCAAAGACAGGGCTTTTGTTATTTTAACACCCTTCCCAGCGCGACCTTTTTTTCTATTGCCATTCTTCAATATTATATTTTCCTATTTTCGGAATGAGGACTTTTGATCTTCGGTTATTACATTAATTGCCCGAACAATTTTGATCAGAGGATAAGATTATGGGATCAGATGAAACAGTACGATCATTATTACTTGAGCAACTCGAGGGCCGAAATGCCCATGTCGATTTTAACCAAGCAGTACAGGGGCTAACCTTTAAGCAGGCGGGCATTCGTGTTGAGGGCATCCCCCACACTATTTGGGAACTTATCGAGCATATTCGGATTGGGCAGGATGATATCCTGAAGTTTTGCAATAATCCTGATTATGAAGCACTTAACTGGCCCGATGACTACTGGCCCGAAAAGTCGAAACCTGAAAGCAAGGAACAGTTTGAGAAATCTGTGCAGGCAGTACAAGAGGGGATTGAAGAGATGCGCGAATTGATTCGGGATCCCCAAAACAATTTGCAGAAGCCCTTACCCCATGGTGATGGGCAAACACTGTTTAGAGAGGCAATGCTTATTGTCGATCACAATGCGTATCACATTGGTCAAATTGTGCTCATTCGACGTTTGCTTGGCAGTTGGTAATTAATAGGTTTGATATCCATGATAAAGATTAAAATCTGTGCAGTATGAAAGAGATTATTCGATTTTTGCGTGAAGCTCGGATGGGGTATCTGTTTTTTACCTCTCTTCTTATTTTAGGGGTCTTTTTTGGGGTCTTTGAAATTATTCATCAGACGATTCTTACCGAAACCGCCCAGGAGACGATGCAGTGGCTCTACTTTAGTCGAGGAGTGGGTGTTTCACTTGTTTTGATGGTGTGGGCAGCATGGACTGTATATAACTACCGAGAGTATTACGAGGATCGGCTCGAGGCCGCTAAAATGCGTTACAGTGATATTATTGAGCATTCGGCCGATGCTATTATTTCTATAGATAACGAGAATTATATTACATCCTGGAATCGAGGAGCGGAAGATATGCTCGGTTGGCAACGAGAGGAAATTCTTGGAAAGGAAATAACAAAAATAATTCCTGATGAACTTATTCAGAAGCAGGAGCTTGAATGCATTGAGTTTGGGATGAAATATAAGGGAAGTGTTAGCAACTACGAGACTGAGCGACTAACGAAAACAGGTGAAAAGAAGCTGGTTAACTTGACGGAATCATTTATTCGTAATAAGGACGATGAGATTGTAGGGCGGTCCCAGATTTTACGTGATCTAACGGATATTAAGATGAAGGAGGAGCAGATTCAGCAGTCGGAGCGCTTGGCTACGGTAGGGCATATGGCAGCCGGGGTTGCTCACGAGGTTGGTAATCCATTGACAGCTATTTCGTCGTTAGTGCAGGTGTGCCAGCGCAAGACGGATGATGATTTCATTCAGGGTCAGCTAAAAAAAGTACGTGAGCATATACAGCGAATTAACAAGATTGTCCGTGATTTGGTGGACTTTTCACGTCCTTCGAGTATGCAGTCTGAGAATGTGCAAATTAATGAAATTATTGAATCGGCAGTGGGCTTACTGCAGCATGATGCCCGCTGTCGCGACGTGGATTTTGAGATGAATTTATCAGATAAATTGCCACTGGTTTCGTGTGTCCCCGATCAAGTTCACCAGGTATTGGTAAACTTGCTGCTTAACGCGGTAGATGCCATGGAAGAGAAAGAAAATCCTAAAGTGACGATCATGACCAAGGAGCAAGATGGTATGGCAAAACTTACGGTCTCGGATATTGGAAAGGGAATTAAAGAAGAGCATAAATCCCGTATTTTTGAACCGTTTTTTACCACCAAGGAAGTGGGAAGCGGAACCGGTTTGGGGCTTTCGGTTAGTCACGGTATTATCAACAAAATTGGCGGTTCCATCCAGGTGGAATCGGACTACGGGGAAGGAACAACATTTATTATCAAATTACCGACTAAAAATTAATTTATGAACGGATCGATTTTAATTGCAGATGATGAAGACAGCATCAGGGAATCACTAACCATTGTGCTGGAGGATGAGGGATATAACTGCACAGCAGTAAAAGATGGCAGTGAGGCTATTGATGCTATAGACAAGGCCAGCTATGATATTATTGTTACTGATCTTAAAATGCCAAATGCCAGCGGTATTGACGTGCTTGAATATGCTTTGAAGCATTCGTCGGACACCTTGACGATTATTATTACGGCCCATGGTACCATTGAGACGGCGATTCAGGCGCTTCGGAAAGGGGCAGCGGATTATATTTTAAAGCCGCTGGAATTTGATGAAGTACTCATCCGAATACAAAATTTGTTGGAGCATAAGAACTTGGCCCAGGAGAATAAATACCTGCGCGAACAGATCGACAAGGAATATAACTTCAACCATATTATTGGTGAGAGTTCGGCCATGAAGAAAGTGTACAAAATGGTGGAGCGGGTGAGCCAGGCAAAGAGCAACGTGCTGGTTACCGGACAAAGCGGTACGGGGAAGGAGCTGGTAGCACGTGCTATTCATTCCAATAGTGATCGATCAAAGAAACCTTTTTTAGCAATTAACTGTGGTGCGATTCCCGAAAATCTGGTAGAATCCGAATTATTTGGTCATAAAAAGGGCTCTTTTACCGGGGCGAATTCTGATAAGGATGGCGTATTTGTAGCGGCCCACGGCGGTACTGTCTTCCTGGATGAGGTGGCCGAGATTCCATTAAATCTACAGGTAAATTTATTGCGCGTTATCCAGGAGCGGGAAGTAAAGCCGGTAGGGTCCAATCAAATGGTATCGTTTGATACCCGGATTATTGCGGCTACAAATAAAGATATCGAAAAAGAGGTAGAAGAGGGTAATTTCAGGGATGACTTGTATTATCGGTTAAATGTAGTTGAAATTTCGCTTCCCCCATTGGAGCAGCGCAGAGAAGATATCCCACTGCTGGCCCATCACTTCTTGCAGAAATACAACAAAGAGCTTAAACGAAATTTAAAAGGCATCAATAGTGATGCCATGGGCGCTATGATGGCCTACGAATGGAAAGGCCAGGTACGCGAGCTGGAAAATGTTATTGAGCGCGCAGTACTGTTAAGTGATGGTGATTTTCTTACGATTGAAGACCTTCCGGCCTCATTTAAAAAATCATCTGATAGTGATGACTTTCAGATGGATAGCGATAAGCTGGATGAGGCCATTCAGGTTTTTGAAAAACATCACATCCAGAGTGTGTTAAAACGGACGGAAGGAAATAAGTCTGAGGCTGCGCGCCTGTTGGGCATTGATCCCTCTACCCTGTATCGTAAAATGGAGCGTCTTGGGGTCTCAGATTAATTACTTAACTGTTGTGGTATCCTCAAGTTGAACAGTTACATTAAAATGTACGCTTAGGTCTTTACTCGCTTTTATGAGACCTAACATAGCTGTTGGCCGTTCAATATTATAGGTATCCATATGTATTTGTTTGGAGCCCTTTACTTGAAATCTGTTCTCATTCAGTAACTTCCCCTGTACCATAAAAGAAGTGGTGTCCTGCACCCCTGCAATCTCCATAATACCACGGGTATGAATGTTCATCCATTCGGTGGTATCATTACCCTCCTCGGCCAGTTGAGCACTTAACAGCTTGTAACTGATATTGGGATAGTTTTCGGACTTAAGCGCCTCATACATATCCTTATCCATAGCACGCTTGCCACAACTTAGAGCCTCGACGGGTAACGAAACCGAAATCTCAATTTCACCGTCTTCTTGATTAATACTATTCAGGGAACTATTTGGATTGTTGATTTTACCGACGCCGGATAGGTTTTCAGCATTGCATTGATAATTTATCATGCCGGCTTCACCTTCGATCCAAACCTTTCCTCCTTCTTCAATGATGACGTTATCTAAGAGATAAGATTGCGCCCCGCTTGGGGATATATTGGCAAGGATTATTAAGGGTGTTAGTAGCAGTAAGAACTGCCATCTAACGTGATCCAATATAGAGGAGGACATTAGAGAGGTAGCGGGGCGCATTAATTATATTTTATTATGATTTAGCTACATACATTTCAAACACCACGGTAACCATTTCTCCAGCTTTGATAGTTCCGAGCATGGCTGAAGGCGGATCAACATTATAGTCTTTCATGTTGATTTCATATTCACCGGTAAATTTAAACGAACCGTCTTCTTGTTTTTCTCCGGTTACGGGAAGCGTAATTGTATTGCTTGTTCCTGCAATGGTTAGGTTCCCTTCTACATTGAGCTCCATAGATGTCAGAGCAGAGTCAGTAGTGGTTATTTCGGCATTATTCATTTGGAACATGATGTTGGGAAAATCATCGGACTTAAGTGCATCATACGTTCTTCGGTCCATGCCTCCTTTTCCGCTCTTGATACTTTTAACGGGAATGGTGAGTGAAAGTGATTGTACGGGGTTGCTTATTGAATCTCCTTCTAACGTTGTGGCGTCAAACTTAATGTAAGAGCTAAACTCTTCTACGTCTGATGTCCAATCGTGCAGGGTAGAAGTACCCTCAACTTGCATTGTGCTTTTTTTAAGAATTTCATAAGAATTGGACTGTGCCAGTACGTTTCCTGAAATTGTAAATAAAAAGATTAAAAAAGTAGTAAATAAAGATTTCATGGTGACCCCTTCTTAACTGTGATTATTGGGTTATTGTAAATTGTCAGTTATTAATAGTGCAACCTTCGTTCCAAACTTTTCTTATTCCTCTCTTTTATTGAAAATAAGCGATTAGAATTTGCTATCCCTCTTTTAATGATGCTATAAACATCAGAGAGATAATCAGTGTAGGTGTTTTAAATACATAAACTTGCAGCAATGCAAAGTACGTTATCAAGCTTGTTGCAGCATTGCAAGCTGGTAAAGACAAAAGCAAGAACATTGTTATATAGTACCCGTCTTAAAGTGCCTTAAAAGTTATTATTAATCATTTTGCTGTAGATAGCAAAAGTGGTCTTGTAATTGCATTACTAATAATGAACAATGTAGTAATATCAACCACTTTGCTTTTCATGGAGCCTCAGTCAATTCTTATTGTTGATCAACAAGAGGTAGTGCGCGACTCTCTGCAGCTTATATTAAGCGAAGAGGGCTTTGGGTGTTATACGGCATGTAACGCATCAAAAGCACAAAAGGTATTGACGGCTAAAGCTATTGATTTGATCATTGTTGATAGCCAGCTGCTGGATCGCAATGGGTTGTTTTCCTTTCTGCAAGCAAGATATCCAACAGTTAAAATTATTGTGATGAGCTCTTACGTTGAGATTGAGGTAACCCAAAAGGCACTTATAGACGGAGCACATGACTTTGTTATTAAGCCCCTTGATTTTAAAGAGCTGATTGATAAGATCAACTACCACCTCTCTCCCATTCGTCACTAACTTCATTACAATTTTGAGACCTGGAAGTAGTTTGGTTTAAAAACCAACTATCCCGCCTGATTGAATTTGTCTTTAAAGAGATTAAGAAGATACAAAACCTATTGCGGTAATACCCCCTTAGCTAATTGGAAGTTTAGTAGTCTTAACTATAATGATGCATTTCTAAGTAGTTATGTGACATAAGTACTTTCAATTAGAATGGGCTGTGATTTAGATGCATGCCAACATACTCTATTCGTTTTGATCGGCTCTTAGAAAGCAAATGTGGAGTAGATAAATTGAATAAATGTCGGGATTGGATGATGCAGATTCTCAACGTGAACAGTTACTGTAACAGGCGGGGCCGGTATAATAAATAGAGAGCTCGGATAGTATAACGGCAAAATGTGGGACGACCTATCTCTGTTAAGGACTATCTTGGAGGAAAAGGGGCAATTAATGAGGTATATAAGAAGGCCTTTATTTAGAATTATAAATCGCAAAGCCCCGTACTTTTAATTGCCATTTCGTAAATAGGCAGAAATAAAAAACGGTGTTGCCTTTTCACAGGCAACACCGCATCAGGGGATCGGAACTTAGACTTACTTAGAAATAAGTCATAGGCTCCTATGGTTAAAAAACTTGTTAGAAGCTAATTATGGCTTCCATCATAATTCCATTGAATTCACCACCTTCATACTTGGTGCCGACATAACCGTCGCCGCTGTATGACTGCGTTACATACTCAAGTTTGGCCATAACGTTTTTGGTTAGGAACCAGCCGCCACCAACATTGAACCGATCAATTTCGATGTCGCCACTGGTCATTTCACCATCAACTAAGTTGTAACGACCACCGATATAGAAGTCTTCATTGGCTCCAAAACGGTAGAGTGCTTCTGCACCGTACTGGTTGAATGTTCTGCTATCGTTGCCTTTAATATTTCCAGTAGTGTTTTCGTAAACACCATAGAATTCGAATCCTTGGAACTTAACAAAGGGGTTAAGCATAAAGGCAGTCATTTCTCCAGCTGCTGGTGGTTGTCCATAACCAGGTGTGAAGCTTGGAGCAAAACGTCCACTTCGGAATCCATCATCCATAACACTGTAATAACGTGATCCGGCACGGTCTCCAGAGTAAAGATATATCGAAGGAGATTGGGAAACATTAAGGACAGATGCACTTAATCGGTAACGCATGCCTTCGCTCATCTTCTTGTCATAGGCTACCTTACCGTAAACAGTGGCGTGTGTTTTAATATCGCTGGCTACAACGCTTTGGTTTAATTTGCCGTTACTTACACCAAACATGGCCATCAAGCCTTTATCTGCGTAATAAATTTCACCGGCAACCTCAGTAGTAAAGGAGTCCATAATGTAGTTGCCCACGAATGGGTTGTGGATAGCAAAAGCATTATCAGTACGGCGGAAGTGGTTGTCACCGTAGTTCAGCTCCATGTGACCGACTTTAATACGTAACTTGTCCATTAGACCTGAAAGTAGTCCTTCAGAAATAAAGTCAAGCCTGTCAACCTGCATGTATCCACTTTTTACATAAGCCTCGGTGTGGTGTTGCGAGGTTAGGTAAGTGCGCAAGTGCATGCGAAGACCTTGTCCAAGACTTGCATCAATGTCTAAGTTTGAAGTAGCTAAGTTAAAGTTACTTTCTAACTCAGGTAGTGATCCTGCATCGTTGTCTTGACTAAGCCCTTGGAATTGCAGAGCATTTGAAGCTCCAAGTCTAATATCTATGCCGTCAAATTCGACATCTGTTTCAAAGGGTGCCTCAAACTGATTCAAGCCCCGCTGGTCAGGATAAGTATAATATTGTATATCCCGATCAAATTGAGCAGAAGCAATTCCGACAGCCCCGAAGATAAAAAGTAATACCAAGCTTAAGTACTTGGATATGTGTTGTAACGTCTTCATAATAGAACCTCTGGTTAATTTATGGTTGTGAAGATTAAGTTGTTTTTGTGGTTCGTTAGATAGAGTTACAAGATCTGTTCCAAAAGAGTATTTTACCCCTAAATTATTTTTACCAATCCTTAAAACACCCGTTTAAATAGTTTGAAGGGCGAAATTTTGATATATTTTTTTGGATATATGAAAGGGGGTAAAGGAAGGATATCAATCTATTGCATTACTGCATTAGCTGTTAGCTCGTATGTTTGCAAATGTGCATAAGGTTAAGATGTATCTTTAAAAGGCATTAATACACCATTCAAAAATTAAAAACCTTAACATTAAACTATTTTTTTATAAGTTGTGTCCTTCAACCTTAATTAAAAGGAGGTTTGGTTATGTTTTCTAAAATAGGTCGTTATTTATATGCGTTACCATTTGGTGTATTTGGAATCTTACACTTCGTAAATGCAGGTCAAATGGCGGGCATGGTCCCTATTCCGGGTGGAGTATTCTGGGTTTATTTGACGGGATTGGCTATGCTGGCTGCCTGTGCAAGTATTGTGATTGAATGGAAGGCGCGGTTAGCTACTATTTTACTGGGGATAATGTTGCTTATATTTGTATTAAGTATACATCTGCCAGCTGTTGTTGGTGGTGAAATGCAATCCAGTATGCCTAACCTGCTTAAAGATTTAGCGTTGGCGGGTGGAGCATGGTTTATTGCCGGTCAAACGGACGAAGAGATAACAGACGAGATCTAATATCACGTAATAATTTCTTTATAAAAAGCCCCGCACTTAATAAGTGCGGGGCTTTTTTTTGTTAAACAAATAGTAATATTTTTATAATCGTTAACTGTCTCCGTGCTGTCTGCTTCTCCACTTTATTTTTATCCTATCCGATACTATAAATATCAAGAATCTAACCGAGATAGATATATGAAAGAATTTAATATATAGTTTAGTAATTAAGTTGAAGAAGAAAACTATTATATCAGGTAATACATTTTTTGATAGTTCATTACCCAAGCTTCTTGCTATAAAACCAATCCTTAATTTTGTAATTATCAGGTTTTAACATATTAAAAATTATTTTACACCATTTTAACGGTTACAAGAAACGAAAAGCAGGTAAAATAGTATTTTAAGGCTAACATCTCTTAAAGATAAATATTAATTGACAATCATTGTTTAAGAATCTTTTGAATCTATTTTTACTAAACCTAAATCGATCGTTTAAGTATTATTTTCTGATAAATTTAATCTTTTTATTGGGTATAAGCAGTCTTAATGCTCAGGCTCAAACTGAAGAAAGGCGAACTATATCGGCTCAAAAAATAAAGGGTAGCCAAATAAATATTGACGGGAAACTTACCGAAGATATTTGGAAAGAAGGGTCTTTTGCAACGGGCTTTGTTCAACGCGAGCCCAATGAAGGTGCCCCGGCTACAGAAAAAACAAAAGTTATTTTCGCCTACGATGATCAAGCTCTTTATGTAGGCGCCAGGATGTACAGTCCTGATCCCGAAAAAATACAGGCTCAACTTAACCGACGTGATAATACCGGAAATGCCGAGCGACTGGTAATTTCATTGGATTCCTATCTGGATCGGCGAACCGCAAGAAGTTTTGCTATTACTGCCTCAAGTGTTAGGGCTGATTATGTTCAGCCTGAAGATAATAACTGGAGTAGAGACTATTCGTTTGACCCTGTATGGTCGGCCAAAAGTCAAATTGATTCTCTCGGATGGACCGCAGAAATGCGTATTCCCTTTTCGCAGTTACGGTACAGTGAAAAGGAAGAACAAGTTTGGGGGCTCAATATCAATCGATATCTACCTCATAAAAATGAGGATGTCTACTGGGTGATGATTCCGCAGAATCAAACGGGGTGGGCCTCACGGTTTGGCTTATTAACAGGTATCAATAATATATCAAGAGTACGGCAGATAGAAATAGTTCCCTATTTTGCAGGTAATGCTTTCATGAAAGGTTCTCCGGATCCGGAAAATCCATTTACAGATGATGTTAATTTAAATGCACGAGTAGGGGGCGACGTTAAAGTTGGGATAGGGCCAAGCCTTAAATTGGATGCCACTATTAATCCGGACTTTGGTCAAGTGGAGGCTGATCCCGCGCAGGTAAATCTTTCGGCATTTGAAACGTTTTTTGAAGAGAAGCGCCCATTTTTTACAGAAAACCAGCAATTATTTCGTGTTTTAAGCGGCGGTGGACGGTCAGACAGATATTTTTATTCACGGAGAATAGGTGCATCTCCGTCACTCCGCCCGCAAGGCGAAGAGGTTGACTTCTCGGAACAGGCTGACAATACGTCAATTATTGGGGCATCCAAAATTTCAGGACGTTTTCCTTCGGGACTATCAGTAGGAGGCGTAGCTGCAGTGACAGCACGAGAAAAAGCACAGATATATGATGTTGATACCGATACATTTGATAAAATAGAAGTTGAACCTCTAACGGGATACGGCGTAGTAAGACTTCAGCAGGAATTTGGAGATAATGCATCAACAGCCGGTATAATATTGACAGGAGTTAATCGTGATCTTGAAAAAGGGACTGAATTAGCAAATAGGCTCAATCGGTCGGCCTTTACAGGGGGCAGCGATTGGAATATTCGATTTCAGGATGGAAAATACGTACTCTCTGGTGATGCAGGGTTTAGTTATATATCGGGTGAGCAGGATGCGATTTTAGATGCCCAGCTGTCGAGTGCACGCTATTATCAGCGACCTGATGCTTCCCATGTTAGTATTGATTCCACGAAGACCTCTCTGGCTGGATATCGCGGTAAACTGGAGTTTTCAAAAAATGCCGGTGACCATTGGCTATGGGAAGTAGAGGGTAACACAAAGTCTCCGGGGTTTGATTTGAATGATACCGGAATTTTATTTAGCTCCGATGAAATTAATAGCAGCGCAGAAGTCACCTACAGAGAAAATGATCCCAGCTCTTGGTATCAGTCGTATCGTTTCGAACTTAGCGGAAGTACTTCATGGAATTACGGAGGTACGCTCCGGGAAAATAGAATTGAGCTAAGCAGCCGTATTCAATGGAAGAATTTTTGGAACAACTTTTTAAATATTGAATACAGCCCCAGAACTTTAAATGATCGGCTGACAAGAGGGGGTCCATTAATGGGTTCCGGAAGAAATTATGGTATAACAACAGGACTCTTTACTAATAGAAGTGCGAATATTTTTGGGCGCATTTTTCTCGGTTATGACTGGGATGAGTTCGGGGGATGGGATTTTGGAGTCCGTCCTTCTATAGAAATTCGAACGGGTGGCAAATGGGAGCTTCAATTAAGCCCTCGGTTTTCTCGTGAGACGAATCCACGCCAGTATATTACCACTCAGTCTGGTGGTCGGCAAGAAACATTTGGCAAGCGATATATTTTTTCGAGCATTGATCGTACCACGCTCTCTCTTCAAACGAGATTGGACTATGCCTTTACTCCGGATCTAACCCTTGAAATGTATGCTGAGCCTTTTGTAGCCAGTGGGAACTATTATAATCCCGGAGAGCTGCCGGAACCCGGATCGTATGAACTGGAGTATTACAATGTGCAAGGGAGGGATTCTGGTGATTTTTTAGTAAGTGACAATGGATCCAAATTTACAGTGCCTGATCGCGATTTTCTTGTTAAATCTTTTCGAAGTAGTGTGGTATTGCGGTATCAGTGGCGGCCCGGCAGTACCTTTTTTCTGGTTTGGCAACAAAATCGTTTTTCCAGAAAAGAGCTTAATCGCTTTGTTGAGCCCGGCGATCTGGTTAATGCCTTGGGAGAAACCGGTGATAATTTATTTGCCGTAAAGTTTACCTATTGGTTCTCTGCAAACTAAGGCATGATATTATACCTGGTGCTAATTGCCCTGAAATGTTTCTGTGCATATTAGAATACTTCCGTATTTAGATATGTTTATTATTGTCTAAAAAAGAGATTAGCTCATTAAATGAAATGAGCCGGAATATTTAGCCGTCTTCTAAATTATACCAGCAGAAATTTTATGGATACTGTTACACAGATTACGCTTGGCGCTGCAGTGGGTGAAGCACTGCTGGGAAAAAAGATTGGCAATAAAGCGGCATTGTGGGGCGCAGCCTTTGGAGTACTGCCCGACCTGGATGTGCTGGCCTCTCCGTTTATATCAGAAGTGCAGTCATTGGCCATTCATCGTGGCATTACGCATTCGCTGTTTTTCTGTGTGGTAGCCGCTCCTTTATTTGGATGGCTTTTGCAGCGATATCAAAAAAATGATACCACATGGAAAGACTGGTCGTGGCTCGTATTCTGGGTGTTTCTCACGCATATTTTTATTGACGTATGTACGAGCTACGGAACCCAGGTTCTTCAGCCGTTTAGTAACTACTCCCTCAGCTTTAATTCCATTTTTATTATTGATCCATTTTATTCCCTGCCATTGTTATTGGGATTGATAACGGCCCTTTTTCTGAACAGGCAATCACAAAATCGCAGGTGGGCAAACTGGTTGGGTATAGGATTGAGTTCCCTGTATCTGCTGCTGGGTTTTGGGGTTAAATATCACATTAATAACGTGTTTGAGTATAACTTTAATCGGCAGCAGATTAACGTTGAGCAATATATGACCACCCCTTCTCCCCTAAATATTTTTCTGTGGACGGGCTATGCTGAGGCCAATGACACGCTCTATGCCGGGTTGTATTCTGTTTTTGATGATGACCAGGAAATCGATTTCAAATCGGTCCCCCAAAACAAGAAGCTATTACAGCCATATCGAGATCAACTGCCCGTTGAGCGGCTCATTTGGTTTTCGCGCGGATACTATGTCGCCGAGAAGAAGTCTGAAGGACTCATCGTTCATGACCTTCGATTTGGGCGGTCAGATTTATGGCTTACTGATGAATCGGCACCCTATGTTTGGAATTACAAACTGCAGTTTAATGATGACTCAACCGAAGTAACGGGCTTCAAGCAGTTTGAACCCAGCTTTGATATGCGGGCTAATATGTGGGATCATTTAATGGATAGAATTGTGGGAAATAAATAGCGGTCAGTTTGTTTCAGTACTGTCGTTCGGTACAAAATCGAGCACAAGAGAGTTCATGCAGTAGCGCTTTCCGGTGGGGGGTGGTCCGTCGTTAAAAATATGACCGAGATGTGAGTTGCAGCGTCCACAAAGTACTTCAGTTCGCTCCATGCCAAGGGAGTTATCCGGCTTAAACTTAACGCTGTTTAATCCTACCGGTTCAAAGAAGCTGGGCCAGCCACAATGGCTCATATATTTTGCTTCTGATTCGAATAGCTTATTACCACATACCGCGCAATAATAAGTGCCTTTGCGTTCATAATCCCAGTACTTGCCGGAATATTCTCGTTCGGTTCCTTTTTCGCGGGCAATGTGATAGACTTTAGGTTTGAGAACCTTTTTCCAAACCGAATCAGGGAGGTTTAGTTTTGCTGTATCAGTACGTGAATAATAGGGATTGTGGGGTTTAATCTCCGAAGTGCTTTTAGTTACCTCGGGATTAGTGGTGCTATTATTTTCTTGCTGCGCCTGACAGCTTGTGATGGGAAATAGTATAATGATTAACAGAACAGAGAGAATACGCATGGGTCAATGGGCTTGTTTATTGTTACACGGAAAGAACATCAGGAGCAGATAGATCATTCGAAATAAAAAACTGGCGCAAACTTGAGAGCCTGCGCCAGTTATAGTATTAAATTGGTTTTCAACAGATTGGTTTATGATTCATCACTTGAATCATTTGAATCATCACTAATTTGCGGAGGCACATCCACGCCCGACATATTTTTGAACACCTCGAGCATTTCCATGGGCAGCGGCATGAAGGCAAAGGTAGCATTTTCTTCGCTGATGTCGCTCATCGTTTGCAGGAACCGAAGCTGTAGCGCCATTGGTGCTTCTCTCATCATGGTTGCAGCTTCCACAAGTCGTTCCGCAGCCTGGAATTCACCCTCGGCGTTAATTACCTTAGCTCGACGATCGCGCTCGGTTTCAGCCTGACGGGCCATTGCTCGCTTCATGTTTTCGGGTAATACTACGTCCCGAACTTCTACAGAGACGACCTTAATGCCCCATGGGTCAGTTTGCCGGTCAATAATTTCTTGGATGTTTTTATTTACTTTGTCCCGCTCGGCCAGCAGTTCATCGAGCTCTACCTGTCCTACAATACTGCGTAACGTTGTTTGTGCCAGCATCGATGTGGCATGGATATATTTCTCTACCTGGATGGTTGCGGCTTCGGCGTCGATAACACGAAAAAAAGTAATCGCATCAACGTGTACGGTAACGTTGTCTTTGGTGATAACTTCCTGCCGATCCACATTGATTGTCAATACCCGGAGGTCAACACGCTCAATTTTATCGATAAAGGGAATCAGCATGATAAGACCGGGGCCCTTGGTCTTATGAAATTTCCCGAGCCGAAAGACAACGGCACGTTCATACTCTCGAAGAATTTTAAAAATCTGGGGTAGCAGTATTGCTGCTAAAACAGCAATAGTAATGACCCACGTAATTATATCAAAAAATTGGTTCGAACTTTCCATAAGCTTCTATTTAAGGGTTAGTAATGGCGGTTAAAATTTGTTATCCATTATTTTTATTTGGTGACTTTGACAGTGGCTTTACTTTCATTTTAAGTCCTTGGATCTCGGTGATTTCGCATAATTTTCCTTCTTCAATAGTACTCCCTTCGCTAACCGCATCCCAATATTCACCGTTTACAAAAACTTTTCCGTGACTGTTGTTAATCTTGTCAACGACCTCGGCCTGCTTGCCAATCATGGAATTTTTCCCCGTTTTGTCATCCGTGAATTGGGCTCGAATTCCCTCTGTCACAATCCAGACAAAAAAGAGCGCCGTTAATATGGTGGCGGGGACAAGCCAAGCCCATGAAAGCTCCATCGATTCGGGTAGGTCCTGGAAAAGCATGAGAGCGCCCAGAAAGAAAGATACAGATCCTCCGGCAATGAGTAGCCCGAAGGCGGGTGTAAAAGCTTCTGCGACGAATAATATGATGGCCAGTCCAATAAGGGCAAAGCCGGCAATATTAATGGGCATTGCTGCCGAGGCATAGAGCACCAGTACCAGCGCGATAACACCGGCTACACCGGGCACAATGGCACCGGGATTCGTTACCTCACCTATAATGCCGTAGATGGCAATCATCGTAAGAATAAGCATCACTTCGGGGCGCATGATAAAGCTGAGGAATTGTTCAGCAAAATTCGTTGGTACTTCTCTAATGGTAGCGTTATTGGTAGCCAGCGTATCACCGTTGAACGTACGGCCATCAATATTTTGCAGGAGTTCGTCGGTATTGGAGGCGATTAGATCAATCACATTTAACTCGAGCGCTTTTTCAGCTGTAATGGATTCTCCATCCCGAACTGCTGACCTGGCCCATTCCGCATTGCGGTCGCGCCGGTTGGCAATGCTCTCAATAAAGCTCTCGGAATAATTAAAAATCTTTTTTTGCATGACTGTATCAGACTGTCCTCCCCCCATCTGAACCGGTGATGCGGCTCCTATGGTAGTCGTGGGAGCCATTGCTGCAATATGGGCGGCCATCGTGATAAACGTTCCGGCACTGGCAGCGCGCGCACCTTCGGGAGCTACATAAACGATGATGGGTAGGTCATCGGATTCCAGAAAAGACTGAACAATATTTTTTGTGGATTCCAACAGCCCGCCGGGGGTATCCAGCTTTATAATAAGAGCTTCAGCACCCTGTTCGTTGGCTGTTTTTATTCCCCGGTTGATGTAATTCGTAGTGGTAGGAGAAATTGATCCCTCGACAGAAATCATGGTTACTATCGGTTGGGAGGCCGACTGTTGAACAGAGTCAGTTACAGTACTGTCAGGCTGGGCTGAAGCACCACTCGCGAAGAAAGCAAGAAATGTGATAATGATTAGCTGTTTCATACCGTAAAGTTATTAAAAAGGATATTGGAAACAACATCTGTAAATAATTTATAACCATGTTGAAAAATAAGTAACCAATATTCAAATAAATTCGTGCCCATATTTTGAGTTTATTGATGAAATGAGTGGATTGATACTCGCTTTGAAAGTAGCTGGTCTAACTATTTGATTAAGACACTTGCTGTTCCCTTTAGTAACAGTTAGATTTACAGAAAGCATCCTAACTAACTATTTAGTTCTATGAGCGAAGAGACTAAAGATACCCGTCAGGAAATTATTGAGGCGGCTCGGAATGAGTTTTTAACACATGGGTTTGAAGGTACAAAACTCCATAATATTGCGAATCATATTGGAGTAACTAAGGCAATGATACATTATTATTTCAATACTAAAAAAGAACTTTTCGAGCATGTTTATAAACAATCGGTGCAGGTAATCTTCGAAGATTTGAATGATGTTATTTCGAAGGATGTACCCCTGTTTAAAAAAATAGAGTTGCTGATCGAAAACAGTTTGGAGAAAGCAGATCAGAGTCCTCGGGTTTTGGCGTTTGTAGTTACAGAAATAAGCAGAAAACCGGACTGGCTGCAGCCTATTTTTGAGGATCAGGTAGTATTACAAGTCACAGCTTTTGAGGAGGAGCTAACTGATGCTGCGGAAAATTATGAAATAGCTTCTGTAAGTGCCCGGGATTTGCTCATGAATATTTTTTCACTCTGTTATTATCCTGTGGTTGCGGGTCCGATACACCAGTCATTGTTTGGTACCGATGGTGCCGTATCAGAGAAAGGATTTTCACAAAAAAGGAAGGGAATAATTTTGGATACGATCTTAAATTGGTTGACGGCATAAATCTATTCTATTTAATAAAAATTAATGCCGTCTAACCAATATTTAAATAGCGTGTTATGTATTGCTAATTCTTAAGAGATCCTGTTGTTAAAATCACTATATGTAGAACCTATTTCCGACTGCGATTATATCAGTAATTAACTGTAGGGAATATAGTAGTATTTGGGAGCAGGAAAATTATATCACTTCCAGTTTTCTAATCTTCTCTCGGAGTACCGATAAAATGAGATCAATATCTTCTAAATGTGTACGAAAATTTAGAACTGCCAGTCGTAGATATACGGTTCCGTTGAGATGAGTTGAGGATAAGAAGACGCGTCCGTCGTTGTGAATTTCATTGACCAGCTTCTTATTAAATGCGTTGGCATCGCCGTTCTCGGGAACGTACCGGAAAAAGGCGACCGAAAGCTCGGGCTCCGGGCCAACTTCGATGCTATCGATTTGCTGAATCTTATCATAGAAATACCGCGTTAGCAAAAGCTTTTCATCCAGGGCGGCGCGAAATGGTTGTACGCCAAAAAGCTGGAGCGGAAGCCACATTCGCAGACCGCGAAAATGTTTGGAAAGTTCGGGGGATAGATCCGCGGGCGATGCTTCTTCGGTGGCTTTGTAAGTATCTTGCAAGTAGTTGGCCGACATGTGCTGGGATTCATATAACCTTTCCCCGTCTTTAACCAAGAGTGCTCCCGATCCATAGGGTAAAAATAACCCCTTGTGGGGATCAATAGTAGCCGAGTCAGACTTTTCAATGCCTTTCATCATCTCTTTACCATGTTCTGTAAGCAGGAAAAACCCGCCGTAAGCTGCATCCACGTGGAACCAGAGATCGTGTTGCTCGGCAATGTCACCAATTTCGTCGAGTGGATCGACGGCACCGAGATCGGTAGTTCCTGCTGAAGCAAAGATTGTCAGAGGGATCCGCCCGTCTTTTTTATCTGATTTTATTTGTTCTTCCAAAGCATCTGCCTTCATGCGGTAGTGGTCATCCATAGGGATAGTACGAAGAGTAGCTTCGCCCAGTCCGGCAAATTTGATGGCTTTGATTACGCAATGGTGAACTTGCTGTGTGGTGTAAATTACAGCACGGCTAAAATCCTCAGCTTTGATACCGGAATCGTCACGGGTCACAACCAATCCGATTAGATTCGCAATTGAGCCGCCGGAGGTTAGGTTACCGGATGCTCCATCGGGATAGCCGATGAGATCATTCATCCAGCGGATGCACATATTTTCGATGCGTACGGCACCGGGAGACGAAAAGAAGACGCCGGTGTAGCGATTAGTGACGGCCGCCAGGTAATCGGCGATGGCCGAGGGATAGAGTCCACCGCCGGGAATGTAGCCGGCATGCTTGCCCGAAGCGGGATTGAGTCCGGGCAAATCTACTTCGGATTTTAAAGCCTGTAAGAGTTGATCAAAGTCTTTGGGTTTTTCATCAAAGGGTAACTCGTACACGCCCTTGCCCATGGTTTCCGAATTTACATAAGCGGGCTTTTCAGAGAGCGAGTTTAAGAACTCTTCGCCGTACCCCGTAGCTTTGTTGATTAATGATTTTCGATCTTGAACAGTAGTTTCGAGCTGGCGGGCCTGTCGTTCGAGTTCTTTGATTTGTTGTTCCATGTATGGGGTAGCCGTTCACAAATTTCAATTAGTAATTGGAGTCACAAAATAATAAAAGCAGTAGCCAACTGAAGGAAAAGCCTCCTACATTGTAAAGGGTTGGGGTATTGTTGGAGGCAGAATTATTTGTATGTGGATCGGGATGATATTTTGACTATCAAGTGAATAGTTTTTGCTGGTAATATTGTTAGATGAAACTAAAACAAAACGGTAATTTTTACGTTTAACAGATAGAAAAAATAACTCCAAATTTTTAACGATTGCTATGAACAGAAATAGTTTACGAACGGTTTTTCTGATGACCTTGGCCGCGGTACTGTTTATGCTGGTGGGACAAGTTCTTGGCGGGTCTACCGGATTAATTATTGCCTTTGTATTTGCCATGGGGATGAACTTTTTCAGCTATTGGAAATCCGATAAGATGGTGCTTCGGATGTACGATGCTCAACCGGTGGATCGAAAATCACATCCTGCATTGTATAACATGATTGAAGAGCTTGCTCGTAAGGCTGATCTCCCGATGCCGGCGGTATATATTATTCCACAAAATCAGCCCAATGCGTTTGCAACGGGACGTAACCCCGAAAACGCAGCGGTGGCGGTAACTGAAGGTATCATGCAGACACTTAATGATGATGAGCTTCGCGCGGTGATAGCCCATGAGTTGGCCCATATTCAAAACCGGGATATTCTTACGCAAACCATTGTTACCACCGTAGTGAGTGCCCTAACGATGCTTGCACAGTTTGCCTATTTTATTCCCATGGGCGGTGGTGACCGTGATTCTAATCCCATAGTGATGCTTATCGTTTTAATTACAGCTCCCATTGCTGCAACGATGCTACAGGCTGCCATTAGCAGAACGCGAGAATATGAGGCCGACCGTGTGGGTGCAGAAATCTGTGGTCAGCCGAATCAGCTTGCCTCCGCATTGCAGCGTATCGAAAAAGCGGCCCAGCAAATACCGATGAATGTGTCAGATACAGCCATGCGATCAACATCGCACATGTTTCCGGTGAATCCATTTAGCGGAGGGAGTTTTATGAGCCTGTTTTCAACGCATCCCGAAACAGAAGATCGCATTGAGCGACTGATGCACATGCAGCGCACCGGTAAATATTTGTTTGATTGATTGTCTTGCGTTACGAAAAGTGAGAGTTAAAAATGGCCGACACTTTAGAAGTGCCGGCCATTTTTACGTAGCTAACTATATTACTACCTATTCCTCTTCGTTGTATTGTTCATCATAAGCGTTTTTGATGCGCTGATTCATGTGGCGCTTATAGTTTTCGTATTCGTATTTGCGGACCGTAAAGGCGGAGTGATAGTTACCGTCATTACAATCCACTTTTAATTTTTTGGGATGATCCGTTTCGCTTATTTCAACAGCGATATTCCCAAGTTTATAAGATTCAATAATTGAGCTCATGAGTTCTTTTTGTCTTGTTTATGCAAAGATAATTACTACGGAGCTCAATTTGAATCTTTATTCATTATTGGAATTACATATCTCCCATTCCTCCTTCAGGGCCATCGCCGGGACCTTGACCTCTTCGTTGTTGTCTGTCACGTTCTCCGAAGAAATACTGGAAACTAATGGTAGCTGAACGCGAGGACCAGCTGAATTCACGCTGAGTGTAAAAGTCAGTGACATCCCTACCGTCATCGGTTGCGGTATAGTTGAAGTTCTGGGAATCCAGCAAGTCACGAATATTGAGTGTAACTTTAGCTTTCCCATCCATAATATCTTTTGAAAGCCCCGTATCCATCATGGTCATACCTTCTCGTCGCCCTTGTGTAGTTTCATTGGGTCCGCGATAGCGCATTGAGGCTTGATAGTTCAAGCCATCGACAATTTCCCAGCGAAGACGCATGCGCGCCCGGAAGTTTTCGGATTCACTACTGAAAACCTGACCTTGATAGGTGCCTTCTGAGTTAGACCGAAATAGATTAGCATTAGCCGTAAGATTTAACCGATCGGCTATTTCCTGGTCTGCAGAAAACTCAACGCCCCAGGCCTTTTCGGTAGCAAGGTTGATGGGGAATATTCGTGTAACGCCTTGCTGAGCTTCGGTTATTCGTTCAATAACATCAGTGCGATAACGGTGGTAGAAACTTGTGAGCAAAGATCCGGATTTCCAGTAGTGCAGGTATCCGAGTTCATATGAGTTGCTGAATTCCGGGGTCAGGTTAGGGTTACCTGTAAACTGGCTGCGCTGATCATCAAAATCATCAAATGGGATAAGCATACGTGACCAGGGTCGGCTTAGACGTCGGCTGTAACTTGCTTGCACTGATTGTTGCTCGTTGAAAGAGTAGCTTAAAAATACGCTGGGAAATAGGTTAACGTAATTTTGGTCGGCCTCTGTCCCTGTACTTTTGACTTCGGTACTAATTCGGGTGTTTTCAAGTCGTAATCCTACCTGTCCGGAGAGTGAATTCCATTCATAGCCCAGGATGGCAAAAGCAGCGTTTACATTTTCTTGGTATTTGAAATTGTCAGTATAGTTTGATTCTTCTACCCAGTTGCCGTTAACTAGTGTTTCGGCGCGGTAGCTATTATCCATCCATTCAAAATCGCTGCGAATTCCAGTTTCAAATGTGCCACTTCCCCATATTGGGCGTTCATATTCGGCATTAAAGCGGAAGTCCATTTCTTCTTCCTCGTCTATAGCACGCTGAAAAAGTGGATCGACATTCCCTTGGCGTACTGTTTCCTCAATCTCATTTGTAGATTCTTCCTGGCTGATATCAAAGCTGGCATCAGCCACCAGTTTATGGTCGTCACCATCTATCTTGTTTTCGTAATCTAAATTTACATCAAGATTTTGTTCATCGCCTTCTTGCCTGTTTTGACGAAAGGTCTCCTCTAATACATCACCGGTAAAAGCTCCCGGACTGTATTCCAGATCAGTATAAGTGATGTCTTCATTATTCTCCTCGCGTTCTGCGCTAATATAGGCACTGGCAGTTAACACTTGTGTTTCTGTGAGATAAAAGTCAGCCCCAAATTGCAGATCACCGTCAAGTTCTGATTCCTGGGAATCGGTTTGTTCTCGATACATATAGGTAGTATCCGGGCCAGAAAAACGCTGGAAAGAACTCCCTCCTTCGGGTTCGCTGCTATAATCCAGTCCGCCGTTGAAAAAGAGATTTATATCTCCAACGCGATAATTGATGTTGGCTGATCCTTCATACTCTTCCGGTAGGCCCGTCCCCACCTGAAAGTTTCCGTTTAGTCCACGACGTTGATCTTTTTTTAGGATGATGTTAATAATTCCGCCCGAACCTTCTGCTGCGTATCGAGATGAGGGATTTGTAATAATTTCAACCTCTTTAATCATGGTTGCGGGAATACTGTTGAGGGCATCTACGTCGCCGCTGACCATACTTGATGGTTTGCCGTTGATGAGTACGCGTACTGATTGGTTTCCCCGCAGACTGATATTACCATCAATATCGGTAGAAACCGAAGGCACATTATTCAATACATCAACTGCTGAGCCGCCGAGGCTGGTAATATCCTGTCCAACCTGGAAGGTTCGTTTATCAAAGTTCATCTGCATTTCTGATCGTTCGGCGCGCACAAAAAGCTCTCCAAGGTCTTCAGAGGTTGGCGTCATGGCAATGGTACCGAGATCATTCGTTTCGCCTTCCGAAATTTGAACCTCTTGAGTATAGGATCGAAAAGAAAGAAAGGTGATTTTCAACATGTATTGGCCGGGCGAAATATTGATGGCAAAGGTCCCATCGCCGTCAGTAGAGGCGCCGGTTATGATATTGGATTGAGTTGAATCGTACATGGCCACAGAAGCACTGGACAATGGCTCGTCTTCTTGGTCTACAACAGTGCCCGTTACAGTACCATTAGTTTGAGCTAATGAGGTGCTTGAAAAGAGTAATAGCAGGGACAGTGATGAGATTAGTTTTTTAATCATTGCTTTGAGGTAAAAAATTTTGTGTTGATAAATTGTCTTAGTTGAAAAGGTAACAGGTGATACTGTTCAAACACTGAATAAATTCTGAATCAAATTTGAAGATTCCCCAGTGTTAGAAATCAATTTGAATGGTATGCCAGCCTTCCTCGTAGGTGTACGAAATGGTATAATCGTACTGGTCGACAATTCGTTTGATAATAGCTAAACCAAGTCCAATAGAAGTTGCCTCGACATTGTCTTTTTTAAAACGTCGGAACAATTCTTCGGGTGTAGATGAAAGCGGATCGCCTGTATTGGAGATGAGAAGGCGTTGGTGGTTTAGCGAAATATTAATGTTTCCCTCTTCTACATTGTGTTTTATAGCGTTCTGAAAAAGATTCGTCCACAATATATCTGCAAGCACGGGATGCATCTGTACAGAAACATCATCTTTGATGTCGGTTTTAACAGTAAGGCCATTGAGCGTAATAAATTCATCAAAAGCCTGGGTGCTTTCATTAATTAGCGCTGAGAGGTTGACCTCTTCGGTTTCAGTAAATTCGTGGTTTTCAATTTTAGTAAGCAAGGCCAGGGATTCGCTGAGTCGCGATAATTTTTTTACCGATCGCTGACTGTCTTCGACAAATTGATACTGTTCGGGCGAAAGGTCGGTTTCGGTAAGCAGTTCTAATTTTCCCTTGATGATGGAAAGGGGCGTTTGAAGTTCATGCGAAGCATTCTCGGCAAACTCTTTGAGATTCTTATAGTCAGATACTGCCTTGCTGGTCATTTCTTCGACAAACTTATTTAAATCGTCAAATTCAGCTACGGATGTCTCTTCAGCGGTTATGGGCTCTTTATCCTGGAGGGTAAAGTCTTTGATACGCTTCAAAGTTTTACGGAATGGTTTGAAAAGACGATTTGAAACGATGAATCCGACGCCTACGGCACCAACGACTTGCAGCCCTAAAATCCAGAGCAGTATTTGTATTACCGCCTCGGTAATATCATCAGATTCAACAAGAGCGCCGTGGGTTGCAATACGATAGCTGGTTCCATCAACATTGCGGTGGGCAACCATTTTTAGATTAGTTTCGCGCTGCTGCAGACGATGATGCCAGACCAAGGTGTCACGAACTTCAACGCTTGGTTCTACTCTGTTGGGCAGCGCCGTAATTTCTAAATTAGTATGATTACTGCCTCGGACTTTGCCCTCGAATCTTTTACCTTTTTCCAGCAGATGCGTTACTCTATTTACGCGATCCAAAAATCGCCACTTAAGTTCCTTGTCGAGTTCGCCCTTAATAACATGATAAGACACAACACCACCTATCCCCAGCACGAAAACAGTTACAATAATATAAATGAGAACAAATTTAGTTATTAGCTTCATGGTAATCAGTGGACTTTAAATTTATACCCTATACCGTAGACACTTTCGATATAGTCATTAGCCCCGGCGGTTTCTAACTTCTTGCGCAGATTTTTGATATGTTGATAAACAAAATCAAGGTTTTCGAGATGGTCGACGTAATCGCCCCACAGATGTTCGGCAATGGTCTGCTTTGAGAGCACATGATTTTTATTGGATGAAAAATAGAGCAGCAGTTCATATTCTTTAGGCGTAAGGTTTACGGGGTTTCCATCCACCGTTACCTCCATAGTTTTGGTATCGATAGCAATTTCGTTCACATTGATAATTTCCTTTCCATCACGGTGTTGCCTGCGATTTACAGCTTTAATGCGGGCGTGTAGCTCGGGTAATTGAAAAGGCTTGGTGATATAATCATCAGCGCCCAGTTCCAGCCCTTCTACTTTGTCGTCCAAGGCATTTTTAGCCGATATGATGATGGTCCCGGTTTCCGGATTTAGGGATTTTAATTCCTGCAAAACCTGCAGGCCCGATCCGCCGGGTATCATAATATCGATGAGTACCACATCGTAGGTATATGACATTACCTTGTCGAAAGCGGCAGAATACGATTTTGCAGATTCACAGATATATCCTTCACGCTTTAGATACGTTTGGATATTCTGCAGCAAATCTTCGTTATCTTCGATAATAAGTAGTTTCATATCAGTTTAAACATAACAAATGAATTTGAAGCAAAACTGAAGGTTGGAATCGTATTACTTTAATATAGTTCAGATTAGTACTTTGAAATGCAATAGTTATATTATGATTATAACAAAAGCTGATTTCTATATTACTTATTTATGCAGCGTATTATTGTAATTTTTGTTTTGGGAATTGTTTTGGGAGCATGTGCTTCGGAGCAGGAATCCCCTTCTACTAAAGAACAATCATCAGGTTCAGTAATAGAACAAAAAAGTTCGAGTGATGTTGTATTACAGCAAGAACCCACTGATTTCAAACGAAAAAAAAGCAGTGTGGGCCAGCTGGTTTATGTACCTGTTTACTCACATATCTACCAACAGAACCGGCAGAAAACCTTTAACTTGACAACGACCTTAAGTATCCGAAATGCAGATCCTTATCGTCCCTTTACCATTACTGAAGTTGCGTATTATGATTCAAAAGGGAATTTAGTTCAACAGTACGTGGATTCAACGGAGAAAATTCGACCTTTGGCCTCAACCTCGTATGTGATTGAGGAAACTGATTTGCGGGGCGGTGTCGGAGCTAACTTTCTTGTACGATGGTCTTCGCAAAGTCCTATCTATCCGCCTGCTGTTGAAGCGGTCAATATTAGCACATCACAGCAACAAGGGATATCATTTTTAAGTGTTGGGCGGGTACTTCAGGAGCGCTCCGTAGGTACATCCAACAATTGAATTCATAATAGATTCTTTTTCTAAAGTTATTCCCTCCTTTATTTTCAGATCCTAAAATTAGACCATAAGTATGTTGACTCAGGAATTTTTATTTCCTGAATACTTGGACTCAATTTTAATGACCCCATACTGCCCTTGCATGCCGTATTGTGCAGAAGCACCGGGTGGAAGTACTTTGACCGAGTTTATCTCACCTCGAGCGAACATGCTCGAAACACGAGAATAGTTTCGACCTGCCTTTTGACCGTCTACAACAAATAACGGCTGTGAAAATGAATTACTAATTGATTTATGTCCTCGTATTATGACTTGTATATCGTCACCAGTGCCATTGAGCTGTACCCCGTTGGCTCGGCGCAAAAAATCTTCGAGGGTCCAATAGCTGGTATAATCTTGGGATTGTATTTGTTGGGATTGTTGACTGGTGGTAGCACATCCTAAGGAGCCAAGCAAGAGCATACAAAGGGCTATCGATATACCTAAGTTTAATCGTTTCATAACGGTGGGATTTGATTAACAGTATTAGGTACTTAGCAGTATAGTTATTTGCCGTTAATTAAGTAAATGAAAAATAATTACTTATCGATATTTACTGGTTCTTGGTATAGATGCGGATAACGCCAAAATGTCCCTCCATGCCATATCGCACTGCTCGGCCGGGAGGAAGCACTTCGATATAATTTATTTCTCCGGGATATAGCATCTCGTTAACACGTGTAAAGCTTCGCCCGGCTTTTTGTCCATCTATGATAAACAATGGCTGGCTTCCGGGATCATTCGTACTACTTTCGCCACGAATAATAACGCGTTCGCTTCCTTTGCTGCCGGTAATAGTTGCTTTGGAAGTTCTGCGAAGATGATCTTTGAGGGTCCAGTTATTTTCCGGAGTGGTTTTTTGGGTGTTTTCCTTATTTGCAGTGCTGGAGGTGGAACAACCCAGAACTGTAGCAAGTAACCCCGCAGCAAGCAGTACGAGAAGCAGTTTTGAAGATTTCATAGTCTTTATGGTCTTTTGGGATTATATAAATCAACCTATAAAACTACCGTATTGATTAAAAAAATATGTGACAGAACGATAATGGCCGGTGACAAGACGCATTAATTCTTTAAGATCGTCTCATCCAGCATATCGGTATCTTTAAAAACAAATTTATTGGTGAAAAGAATTCCTAAATAGACCGAAAGGATGGTGCCCGAAAAGATGGCAACCATAATCATAATTTGATATTTGATGGCAATAAGTGGTGAGCTGCCGCTCAAAATTTGTCCGGTCATCATACCCGGCAGAGAAACGAGCCCGATAGTAGCCATGGAAGCCAATGTAGGATTAGCTGATTTTTGCAGGGCTTTGCTAAAAAATGAATGTACCGCCTCGGAACGTCTTGCTCCACATGAAAGGTAAAACTGGTAGCGTTCCTGATGTTCATTTAAGCTGTAGTAAAAGGCATTAATCCCGATAACATTACTCCTCAGGCAGTTACCTAAAACCATTCCGGTTATGGGAATAGTATATTGTGCAGCCAGAAGCTTAGGTAGCTGTATTACAACTTCCAGAAAAAAGAGATCGATAACGATGATGCCAAAAAAGGTAGCCCCGAAGACGGGTATAATCACCGACCATTTTCGCTTTAGATCACTTCGATCAATAGTGGCAAAATCGGCAACGGCCACCATTACAAAAATCCACGCGGCATTAATCCAGGGATTGTCATATTCAAACAGATACTGAAGGTAGTAGCCTACAAAGAGCAATTGTAGCACCATCCGCACCGAGGCTGTCAACAGCTTTTTGTTGAGCCCGGTTCGGTACTTCCATAAAATATAGGCCGGTACCAGCATAATGATAAAGCCAATACCAAGCTGCACCCATGTGATGTCAATAATTTCCATTACGTGAGTTCTATTATGTTATCAGCCTTGGTAACCCAGAACGGATCATGTGAAGTGGAAATAACAGTACTACTGTCGTTAAGAAGCAGCTCTGCTGCTTTTTGTTTGGAGGCCTCATCAAGTGCCGAGGTTGGTTCATCTAATAAAAGCAGTGGTTTATCAAGAAGATGGCAGAGGGCTAACCCCACGCGTTGGCGCTGACCCGTAGAAAGGTCCCGAAACTGTTTATCGAGAATATCGGGGGTGAGTCCTAAAGCTTTCAAGGTTTTTATCTGATTTTGTTGAGTATTTCTTGTTTGTGTGGATTGGTTAGCCGCAAATTCAAATGGTTTTGCCATGACTTCAGCAACAGTCCCGGAACCCAAATTTAAATCCTGAGGCAGCCAAGCTGTTTGTTTCCGAATTTTTCGGGCATCGTAGTTTTTCCGATTAACTGAAATGGTCCCATCTTGTGGTCTATGAAATCCCAAAAGAAGTTTAAGGAGTGTGCTCTTACCCGATCCGGACTCTCCTTTAAGCAGGGTATGCTGACCGGGCTTTGCCTCAAATGAGAAGTCCGTTACAATCTGCTCATTTTCGAAGCTAAAAGTGACGTTATCAAATGATATCTTGGGAGAGGGTGCCAATATTAAGTAGATTTTCTGTTAAAAAGGTAACGGTTCTCCGGTTGTTTGGGCTCGCTGGTGATGTAGCTTTTGCAGCCGACCGGTAACAGGTCCTTTGGTACCATCACCGATTATGCGCTGATCTATTTCTACTGCGGGAACCAATTCGCCCATGGTGCCCGTCGTGAAGCACTCGTCGGCAGAATACATCTCGGCCATGCTAATCCGTTTTTCTGCTACCGGAATATCATTTTCTTTACAAAGATCAATAACGATACTCCGTGTAATCCCCGGCAGGCAGCTATCTGCAAAGGGCGTAAGTACCTTCCCGTTGTTGACAAAAAAGATGTTTGTCGCATTTACTTCGGATACGTAGCCTTCGATATCCATCATTACAGCCCCATCGGCATTAGCGACATTCGCTTCAATTTTAGCCAGAATATTGTTGATTAGGTTGTTGTGATGAATTTTGGAGTCGATGCACTGTGGTGAGTTGCGTCGTATTGAGGAGGTAACCAGTTGTAGTCCTTCTTTATCCTCATGGATAGGCGGTTTCCATTCGGCCAGCACAATGAGCGTGGGCCCGTATTGGTTGACTTGCGGATCCATATAGGAAGTGACTTTCTTGCCGCGCGATAGTGTGAGCCGAACATGTGTTTCATCGCGCATGCCATTGGTTTCGAGGGTAGCAAAAAGAGCTTTTTTTATTTTCTTGTTTGAAGGAATATTATCGAATGCCATAGCGTGGGCGGAGTTTTGTAATCGTTCGAGGTGTTCGTCAAGCGCAAATATTTTTCCATCGTAGACGCGCAGCCCTTCCCATACGCCGTCGCCGCCTTGTACCAGGCTGTCGAATACTGAAATGTTGGCTTCCTCGCGATGATAGAGTTCACCGTCAATCCAAACTTTAATATCTTTATTTCGGGGATCGGGAATGGTTGGATGTGTAGCCATATCTTAATACTGAGTTATTTATAATTTGATTTTACTTTTTAATTGCATGTGCAAACAACCTATCGTAAATCGACTTACAGTGCTCGTAAAGGGGGTCCAGATGATTGGGTAGATTCTCAGTTTTGGGAGTGTAGGGTTTAAATCTTGTAGACTGGTGGACATTATCATACCAGTATTCAGCCCATATACCGTCCTCGGGGATGGGGCCCGGTTGCCATGAGAGCATGGACTCCTCAAACGGAATACCCAGTCGTTCACAGAGTGCTGATAAAACAAATTCAGGATCTTCTAATAGTTCTTTTGAATCGAGAACAGTAAGGGGGAGATCATTGTTTTCGGCAGTTTCGAATAGACCCAGCAGATGTTGGTATCCGGTATCACGCAGTGAGGGATCAGGTAGTGATTTATCAAGGGAAAGCAGCATGTCTGCGGGATCGCGAATCAAAAAAACAGGAGTAAATTCTTCGAAGAGTTGCTCCAGGATTTCGTCCATTTCAATCATATGATGAGCCATATTTTTGACAAACAAGACATCAGAGTTTGTGCCGGTTGCCGTCAGATTTTGCATCACAATGGAGGGATCTTTAGGCTGACTTTCGAGCACTTTAGCACGTCCGGGATGTTCGGCACCGCTTTGCAGCAGGTAATGGGCATAGAAGGGCTCATCCACTACTTGGGTATCGCTGCGTTGTGCAAAAGAGTACATGATGGCCGTGGAAATATTACGAGGGCCGGACCACATATTTATCTTGATATTTTCCATATCAAATGAATTTGGAGCATGTCGTTTAGGTGGTATATGGTATTGATATTTTAAGGATCATCAAAAGCAATAAATGAATAGTTTAAAGAACTTAATCGTCCCCCGCTTTTCTACAATAGTTTTCATATTTTTAACATTATTGGCTAATGAATGTGAATAGACCTCCGGGCTTAATGGGATACAGAGAGAATGACAGTGGTGAGGTCAACTATCGACTTGAAAAACTACTGGGAAAAAGTTCAATCGTATATTATCATCGAGGGAGCGGTGATAAGTATTCCTATGTGGATATAAGTTGCAATGTTAGCCGTCTTTTGGAATATACTCCTTCAGAAATAATAGGTGGGGGTTTTAACTGGATAGGGCGAATACATCCGGAGGACCGCCAATCAGTAAAATCATTTTTTGAAAATCTTGATCCGGGTAATTCCCAGGCAATTGAATACCGCTTTAAGCATAAATCCGGACATTATATCTGGTTACGTGATGAGGTGGAATTGGTTGCTGATGAGGAAAAAGAGAAATTCGTTGGTGTGCTTGTTAAGGTAGATAGAGAGAAAGAAATACAGCACCTAAACCTGGAAAAGCGGGAAAAGTTACAGCAGCTGGCACTGGATAATTTAAATGACATGGTGATTATCACCAAGGCGCCAAAAGACAATCCGCTAAATTCACGTGTCGTGTTTGTTAATAAATCGTTTGAACAGTTTACCGGTTATCAGTCCGAGGAGATTATTAATAAAACGCCCACCTTTCTGCACGGACCCGAAACTTCTGAAGAAGCATTAGCCCGGATCAATCAAAAGATTAGAAAGGGAGAATCGTTACGGGAGGAGTTTATTAATTACAAGAAGGATGGCACTCCTTATTGGGTAGAGCTGGATATGGCGCCCTTTCCTACCGATGACGGGAGATATGAGTATTGGGTGGGAATAAATCGTGATATTACTCAGCGTAAAAGAGCTGAGAAGAAGCTTGCGGAAAGCGAAAAACGACATCGCACTTTTACCGAACTGGCTTTTGATGCTATCTTCGAAATTCATGTTGATGGTACTATTCTGAGATGTAACAAACGAGCATGTGAACTGTTTGGGTACTCCCGGGAAGAGCTGATTGGAATGCATGTGCTGGATCTGACGCCCGAGAAATTTCACAGTAAGCATCCCGAAACATTTGCCGAAATAGCAACGACAGGTGATGACGCCTGGAAGCGAATATATCAAAAGAAAGACGGCACAAAGATTCCCACAGAAATTCATACGGCTTTTTATGAAATGGGGGGCCAAAAACGTCTGATCGCCTATGTGCGTGACAATACTGATCATGAAATACATGAGAAAACTATACGAAAATCTCTGAAAGAAAAAGAAACGCTGCTGGCGGAAATTCACCACCGAGTGAAAAATAATTTGGCAATTATTTCCGGTTTGCTGCAGATGCAGGTATTTAACACCGAGGATGAAAAACTGTTGGCAAAACTAAAGGAAAGCCAGTCGCGCATACAGTCGATTGCAATGGTGCATGAAAAGCTGTACAGCTCTGAAACATTTTCGGAAATTGCCATTGACAAATACATAAACGATTTGCTCAATATGATTGAAGAATCGATGATCGATTTTGAAAAAGAAATTCATGTAAATACAGAAATGGAATCGATTCTGTTAACGGTAGGTCAGGCAATTCCCTGTGGCTTGTTGCTGAACGAAATGATCACAAATTGTTACAAGCATGCGTTCGAAAATAGGGATAAAGGAAAAATTGATATATCAATTAGAGAAAATAAGGGACAAATAACATTGAGCGTGACGGACAACGGTATTGGATTACCGGAAGATTTTAATATAGAGGAGCAACCTTCGCTGGGAATGACAATTATTAATACATTGACCACTCAGTTAAATGGGCGAATGGAAGTAGACTCTGGTGATTATGGTACTTCTTTTTCGTTATCTTTTGATATCGAAGGTGATACTGAAGAATAAAATATCACAAAACTATATGTTGAAGAAACAATGAGTTACAGTTTCTATGTTGTAAGAAAGTGCGTCAACGGATTTATGATATCCTCAAAATAAACAATTAAATCGGAGAATAAGTATGATACTATCATCACTACAAAAACCTATGTTATTTGTATTAATGATCTGCTTTATAGCTGTGCAGCCATTGGCAGCACAATCAGATCAGGGATTAACTCCAAAAGATGTTGCCAATATGCAGCAGGTTAATGAGATTGCAATTGCTCCATCAGGAGAAAAAGCAATTTATACTTTGCAGAAGCAAGCCAATCCTGAAAAGGAAAATAAGCCTGCAAGCTATCATCTATATCTTGCAGACTTGGCCAGCGGCAATTCTATTCCTTATGTGACGACAATGAGCGTTAGTGATATCGCATTTCGTCCAAACCATAATTCCATTACGTTTTTGGGAAAACGTTCATCAGATGAAACGACAGGCGTGTATGAAATTTCGATGAATGGCGGAGAAGCCCAGAAAATTTATTCCTTTAAGACTGCTATTGGAGAATATGAATGGGCTTCTGATGGTGATCACATCGCTTTTATGGCCCAGGACACGATCACTTTTGAACGATCGTCGCTACCCTATCATCCCGAAGTATATGAGGAAAATCTTAAGCAGCGTCGAGGTTATGTGGCAAATGTAAATATGCCCGGTCACGGTCCTCATCAGGTTCAGGTAGAAGGATCTGTTTATCAAATGCGATGGAGCCCCAATGGAAAAAAGCTGGCTATAGCAGTGTCTCCTACTCCCCTGGTTGATGATTACTACATGAAGCAGCAAGTAAAGGTTGTTGACCACGAGGGAAAAAAGGTACTTGCTGAAGTTGATCACGAAGGAAAGCTCGGTCAAATTGGCTGGAGTCCCAGTGGAAATAAACTGGCAATGCTTGCCGGTGCCGATATCCATGATACGATAGCTGGACGATTATTTATTGTCTCGGCCGATGGTGGTGAGCCTACGCAGTTGAAGCCGCAGTACAAGGGAATGTTTGAACAGTTTAAATGGACCGGTAATAATAAGCTGCACTATCTGAGCAGTGAGGGCGTATGGTCAACATACGGCAGTATAAATGCTGACGGATCAAATATGAATACGATTGTAGGTAAAGGTGATACAAATCTTTCCTCTTTTGACCGTGCTTCGAATGGGGGTACCATTTTTGCCGCCAGCTCAGCATCTCATCCCCAAGAGTTGTATCAATTATCTGGTAATAGTGTCAAACGCGTAACGAATACGAATTCTTGGCTAAAAAATAAAACGCTCGGTAAGCAAGAAGTGGTCTCATGGACGGCCGATGATGGTACCGAACTACAGGGCATCTTGGTGTATCCTGTTGATTATGAAAAGGGTAAGCAGTACCCCATGATTACAACGGTACATGGTGGACCCGAGGCCCATTATAATCATGGCTGGGTAACAAACTATTCTGATGCCGGTCAAGTTGGTGCTGCGCAGGGTTATTTTGTTTTTTATCCCAATTATCGGGGAAGTACCGGCCGTGGAGAAACATTTGCTAAGAGCAGTCAGGGCGATTTAGCCGGAGCGGAGTTTGATGATATTGTTGCCGGTGTTGATGAGTTAGTAGAAGAAGGATTGGTAGATGACAACAAAGTAGGCGTTACCGGCGGTTCTTATGGTGGGTATGCTACCGGATGGATGGCCACGAAATATACCGATCGCTTTGCGGCAGGAGTCATGTTTGTGGGTATCAGTGATAATATTTCAAAATGGGGAACCAGTGACATTCCCGAAGAGCTCTATTTGGTACATACCCGTCAGCGTATTTGGGATGATTACCAGAAATATCTGGAGCGGAGTCCCATTTATTACGCCGGGCAGGCAGATACGCCCTTGCTGATTATGGCAGGAAAAGAAGATACGCGTGTTGATCCGGGTCAGTCGTATGAGCTGTATCGTCATATTAAAACACGTACTGACACTCCGGTTCGCCTGGTACTGTATCCCGGAGAAGGACATGGAAACCGCAATGCAACGGCACGCTATGACTATAACTTGCGCATGATGCGTTGGTTTAATCAATACCTTAAAGGACAGCAGCAAGAGCGCCCTGACGTGGAAATTGAAGTCGAAAAAACGGCCGTTGAAAACTAATTCAACGTTAGTAATTAGCCAATATCCCCTTCTGTTTATTCAGGAGGGGATTTTTATTTGCGCTTTATTCTCCTTGTGCTATTGGAGAGGTGTATTTCTGAATGTTTTCAGCATCTCCGAGAAATTTTACCTTATCAATATCTTTGACTCGATTAACATGCGCTACGATATTGTTGAGAAGTTTTTCATGGTCGTCAAAATCTTTACCGAAATGGATTTTTTTATCATCCGATTCCACATAAAAGTTAGACAAAGTAGATCCGAAGTGAATAGATTTTATATCCGCAAAATCAATAATGCTTGGGGAAATTAAGCCCTGTCGATGAATAGAAGTATCTGTTAATTTAATTTTAAAACCCACCGCAATTATAATAACACCAGCCCAAAGCAAAAATAAAATTACCATCAGAACAGCAAAAAGCGTTTCTCCTACATTATAATTGAGGTATGCGGCATATAGCATGGGACCGCCGACCAGAGAAAACAAAAAGAACATACCCCATTTTGATTTTGTCCGAAGTGAAAACTCCTTTACCTCTTGCTCCATAACGATCCTTATATTTTGTATTAGTTCTTGCGAAGAGAAATGTTATATATCTATTAATACTTTAAAATGAAAGGATGACCCTGGATTGGTCAAATTATTTATACAGATTAGCAGATGGATTTAACAGCACAAAGTAAATTTTTGAGCCATGTATTACGTCATCATCCCGAGTCCATTGGTCTTGAAGTGGATAATAACGGCTGGGCAAAAATATCTGAATTGGTTGAAAAGGCTCAACATAACGGAAAAAATATAGACCGTGATATTATTCGGGAGATTATGCAAAATAGTTCTAAGCAACGGTTCATTCTTAGCAGTGACCGAAAATATATCCGGGCTGGCTATGGCCACTCTATTGATGTGGATTTGCAGCTAAAACCGAAAGACCCTCCCGAGAACCTTTATCATGGTACGGCTCGTAATAATGTATCGTCTATTTTTGCAGATGGTATTCAAGCTCAAAGTCGAAATTTTGTGCACTTATCCACTACCATTGATGAAGCGCGCAACGTAGGTGGACGGCATGGCAAGCCTCAAATATTGCTCGTATTTTCAAAACGGATGAGTCGCGAAGGTTATGACTTTTATCAGTCCGAAAGTGAGGAGAGTATCTGGCTGACGAACTTTGTGCCACCCGAATTTTTGGAAACGCAATCATAGAGTGTAGCGTGCATAGTTTTAAGTCTGTCCACGCAGGTAATGCATATCGGTCTTGAATTTTGTACGTTACAACATGAGAAAACTGCTTTCCATACTGTTTGTGGGATTGGTTATTGTGCTATCCGGGGATATGTGGGTACATGCCGAATCTGCGGCAGAGAGCAGTCTTTCGATTGTTCAGGCAGATACAAAAAACAAATCTCAGTCCACCCATCCTTTTGATCAACCCAATCTGTTTAATGCCTTTCATCAGGCAGAAAGCGGAATAAATATAAGCAATGTTCCTGCCCCATTATTGACGGGTGAAGATCGAGAGCAGTCGGCCGTTCATAAATTTATTGTATCAGCTGCAGAAAATAGGTCAGCAGTATATCTGCAGATTTATCAATTATCAGATCGTGTTACAGCAGTTCTAAAGTACCTTTTTCCATACCACGCATTTCTATAAGCTGTTTTATGTGTAGTGGGCTATCAGTCTCAAGATGTTATGATAGCTCTTCCAATCTTAAATTGATATAACTGATATTTGTATAAGCAGCGAAATCGGTATATCAGAACGATATATTTAAAACAGTTTTAAAAATGAATATAGACTTAACAACAATTATTATCAGTGTTATTGCATCGCTGTTCTTTATTATTCCGATCGTCCTTGATCAGTTGAAGAAGAGAAAGGAGAACAAAAAAAGTTAGAAATATTCTATCCATCCGACCGCTGGAGTTGCGATCGGATGGGTAAATTGAGCTACTAAAATTCATCGGGTGGCAATTTCAGCCATCTGATAAAACAAATAAAAAGGCCGCGGGAAACCGCGGCTTTTTGAGTCAATAAATGTGCCGGTCACTGTTAATCTACTTCGATCTTTTTACCGGCTTTCTCTTTTAGTTTAGGTACCGTAATTGTCAATACGCCATTATCGTATGTGGCGCTGATGTTATCTTCGTCAATAACATTGGGTAGGGGCAGTGAGCGTTCAAACTTGCCAAAACGGCTCTCAATGCGATGATACTTTGTACCATCTTCTTCTGTCAGCTTACGCTCACCGCTTATAGTAATAGTGTTGTTTTCAAATCCGATATTAATATCGTCTTTGCTCATTCCCGGTAGAGCAACGGTTATTTCGAACTCTTTGTCTGTTTCGTAGACGTTGAGTTCGGGTACAAATGTACCTTTGCTCCTTGAGAATACATCTTCCATCATCTCGTCAAGCATATCAGAAAATCGAAGTGTATTTGTGTTTCGACTTCGATCATGGAACAATGTGGGGAATTTGTTTTGTCTCATCAGCATAGCAAATACCTCCTAATGTATTTCATTTAGCAGTTCTAATTACTCATGAGTGTAATGGACGCCCATCACATTAACATTTTTTTCCTACAAACGCTGTGCCAGTGCAAATTAATTTGAAATTTTGACAAATATGCCCAATGTAAAAAGTAATTTTTGACAAGCCTGAACTGTAAAAACGTCATTTTAAAACTATTTCGAATACTGTCTGATAATTACTCAATTTTTGGTGTTCATCATCTATGTCAAAGGAAATAAAATCGACCGTTTAACCCTGCCTGAGGGAGGCCAAACGTGATTTAAGTTCTTTGGCAGCCGAAACATATCCACCGCCGCTACCATCAACAAAATGGATATGATCGCGATGATATTGAAATACCATGCAGGTGATCATGGCAGCATCGGTGAGATGCATGCCGTAAGCCAGTTTCCCATCTTCAAACTGCTTATCCAAAAAAGATTGGAACTCTTTGCGCTGGGATTTACTTCCGCTGATTACTACGCGCAGCATATCGTCAAACTTACGGTGATCGGAATTCATAGCAAGATCCGACTTATAAAGTCCATAGTGGGTGGCCGAGGTTTCGTAGTTTAGGGCCATTAAAATCTTACCGATGATGGTTTGCAGCTGCACTTTTAGGATGTAGCCAATACGTTTAAGCCAGCCCTGTCCGTGAGTTCGAATTCGAGCTTCCCCCATAAGTTTAGAGAAAGATAACGTCATGGAAAGTCCCGGAACGTTAATGGGATTGGTTTTATGATCAAAACCGAAGGTGTCGCGCATTTTTTGCAATACTTGTTCATATATCTGTTGAGGATCATCAATAGCCGGATTACTTTTTACCATCATAGTAATGACCTCATTTTTCGGCTGGCGTACTTTCTGCCAGCGGCATTCGAGCCCGCTAAAATCAACAGATTCTGCGTTTTTAAAGGCTGGGACTTGGTATTTTTTTCCATCCGGATTTTTTAATACTTCTTCGGCGAAGTTTAAACCACCGCCCGAAAATATAGCTTGAATATAGAACTCGGATACTTGGTATCGGGCAACCAGTGTTTTATAGCCTTGGTCACGAATGTATGATATCGGGATGATAGCAGCACGTAAATCGAGATCATATTCCGATTTGCCAATAGTTTTACTTCCTCCTAATACGCGTCGGGTATCATCCATCAGGTTGGGTGGAAAACAAAACGAAGCGCCGTCTCCGCCAAATATAAATGGGATCGTATCGCGTTCGGCCATATTAAATATTCCCACAATAGGTGATGCGCCCAATATATTTACTGACTTATAACGATCCTTATTAATAGCATCGGTGGAATTTACAATGTCGGTTACAGCCACATACCAATCATCGGGAAGGCTATGAAAATTTTCCCGGTTTGAGGCATCGAAAAAATTCTCGATAACAGGAAGATTTGCATAGAAGTCAGCGGTGTCTGCCACAGTAATTATATTGATTTACTTCTTTGGTAAGCGTATATCAAACATACAAAAAGTATTTGATTGGGAATGGCTTATTGTATTAGCGGTTGTTGGGCTTTAGTGATCGCGGATCGATTTCTACTTTTCTGTGATTTCCTTCTGCGGCAATTTGAGTGAAGATAGCCATGTGCTTCAGGTAGTTTTTTAAAGGACGTTGTTCATCCCGGCATTTCCGGTAAATAGTTCGGAATTCATAGCGCAGTTTATGCCAGTTGACGGAGTTTTCCGGGGCTCGCCGCTGGATATATGTTGCCAATTTTCGCTCAAATACGGGACGGAAGCACATCTCCTTTTTGGCAGCTCTGTATATGCGTTTAATATCTTTGACGGTTCGTTGATCCATGATAGTGCAATCTAAAAAACATGGATGCAACCGTACTGTCACCGGAATTGGAAATTGTTGAGCTATATATCAGGTTCCTATAGATGTTTCCAGTTGTTATTCTCAGTAAAAAGCTGGGAATGAAACTGATCCATAATCTGGCAAGAATTTACAATACCCCCGCAATAGCCCGGCTCCAGGGCAATGGTAACGCCATCTATATTCGGAAGTATATGTTGAAAAACCGGTTTTGATATGTGAACGACTTCCTTTATTTCCTCATCGGAATAGCGGTTAAAGTCTTCAGAGTATTGCTGCTTTCCTTTACCGTGGACAAAGTAGTCGAGGTCGATGTCGAAGAAAATATTTTGATTGTTGCGGTCGAGCATAAATTCCTGGAATTGATCGAAATCACGGAATTCAAAAATGGCGTGATCATTTCCATTCATATCTTTAACGGTGCTTTGCTGGTAGTCAGTTGTATTTTGGAGCAACACAATATCTCCAATAAGATTAAGCCAGGCAGCGCATAAAATATGACCATCATTGGTTTGCTCGAACTGTGCCCAAACATAGTTGGCCACATCTGAAAGATTGGTTTGATCTAACTGTTCTAACGCAGATTTCTGTTCGTCAGGAACTGGAGCAAGATCGCGATGCCAGTCGATGGTAACGAGCGTTGGTGCGGGCTGTTTTAGAAGGTTTTTATCTCTGAGGAGGTTTCGCCATTTCATCCAAAAAAAGAACGCAAAGCGATGCTCCATGATGATCGCTTTTTCGATGGATCGGTGGGGGTTGTCGGCATGTGAAATTTCTTCCAAATGGGTGCCGGGCGGGTTGCAACTGTTTGGTTCAATATTCTCGTACATAATACTCCGTTAATCAGCTGTTGTAATGAATACGAGCCCTTAAGTTAGCAGACTTCGTGCTAACTTCAAGGTATTAATTGTTGATAATTGCAGACGAAACTCTATACTGCAAAGTTCGTAGTAGGGATGTTATTTATGAAATTAATATGAGATTATTATGAGAGTACTGCGATTTAAAAATGTGTTTTTGGGAGTGCTGATTGTTGTTTTAATGCAGTCGTTGGCATTGGGACAGGCTTCGGCAACATTTGATAAGCAGAAGCTGGATACCTATCTGGAGAAATTAGCCGAAAAAAATAAGATGATGGGATCGCTGACTATCGATTCGGCCGGAAGTACAGCGTATCATAAAGCGGTGGGATTTAGAGACGTGGAGAACAATCTTCGGGCCGATGCTGATACCAAATATCGCATTGGTTCAATCACCAAAACCTATACGGCGACGATGATTATGCAGCTGGTTGATAAGGATAAGCTTTCACTCTCAACGCCGCTGGCCGACTTTTATCCTCAAATACCACAGTCGGAAAGTATCACCATAGAACATCTGCTTCGTCACCAGTCGGGATTGTATAACTTTACGAATGCCCCGAATTATCTTGATTGGATGACTGAGGCGCGATCAAAAGAGGAGCTGCTGCAGATATTCTATGAGGATGAGCCACAATTTGATCCGGGCGCTCAAATAAGCTACAGTAATACCAACTACGTATTGCTGCAATTTATTTTGGAGGATATCACCGGGGAAAGTTACGCCGAGCAGCTTAAGAAACGAATTGTAGAACCGTTAAACCTACAGCATACGCATTATGGTGATAACATCGAACCGGCTAAAAATGAAGCGCTATCGTATCAGTTTTTGGATGAACAATGGAACCTGGCTTCCGAAACGCATCTCAGTATTCCGGGCGGGGCCGGCGCGATCGTATCAACCAACGCCGAGATGATTACCTTTATCCGGGCACTTTTTGAGGGAAAGCTTGTCTCCCAGAATTCGCTGGACAAAATGACTTCAACCGAGCAGGGGTTTGGGATAGGACTCATAAAGGTGCCTTTTCACGATAAATATGCTTTTGGTCATAATGGAGGTATCGACGGATTTCAGTCGCATCTCTCCTATTTCCCACAGGAGGATGTTTCCATTGCTCTTACAACCAATGGGTTGCAATATAGCTTAAATGATATCCTGATTGGAGCGCTGAGTATTTACTTCGGGCTTGATTTTGAAATTCCTTCATTAGATGAGAAGACTATTACGCTTAATACTGATCAGATGAAAAAATATGTTGGTACTTATACCACCGAACAGCTACCGATGGAAATCGAAGTGTTTATTGATGGCAAAACGTTGAAGGCCCAAGCGACGGGGCAGCAATCTTTTCCATTGACCGCCAATAGTAAAACTAAATTTCGATTCGATCCGGCCGGAGTAGTCATGGAGTTTGACTCGTTGCAAAACGGGGAGTATCAGCACTTTACGTTGAACCAAGGCGGAGGGTCATTTCCTTTTACGCGAAAAGCCCCGAAAGAGCAATAAAAAATTATTTTTAAATGTTATTCTGAATTTTTCAGCCGAATTAAACGCCCGGCACTTTCAAAGTGCCGGGCATTTGTATTCACATAAATTAGAGAGTCTGAAAGGTTTTAAAGGATTTTTCGTTATCCAATGCTACTTTTGGGAGTCTTTACTCGGTAGCTACGCTCGTAAGTGCCGGGTTGTTACCTTATCTGGGAAAGTGGATAGACGACTTACCCCTTCGGATGTACAGTCAGATGGTGGCTGCCGGACTTTTAGTAGCAAGTATAACCGTTGCCCTGTCGTGGCATGTGGCGTTATTGTTTGTGGGATTGGTACTACTTAGGTTATCGGGGCAGGTCATACGGCACAGACCGCCATGGCGCGCTATTTTGTGCATCAGCGGGGCAAGGCGCTCAGTATATCCAGCTTGGGATACCCTATTGGAGAAGGAATATTACCATTAGCTATTGCGGGACTACTGGGTATTTTTAGCTGGCGCCTAACCTGGGGTATTATTGTATTGGTGATTGCCCTGTTTTTTATACCGCTTGTTCGTTTTGTATTAAGTAGGAACGAACACAAAGAGGTTGAACATACAGAGAAAGACTCCCAAGCGACTGACAGCAGCTGGGAAGTGTACAGAATGCTGGCACAAGATTATTGCATTTGGCTGGTTAAGCCGGTGGTTCTGCTGCCACCCTTTTGGGCAACAGGTTTGTTTTTATATCAGGTTTCCATTGCCGAGCAGCTTGGATGGACGGCCACATTAATCGCTTCGGCCTTTGTAGCCTTTGCAGCCAGCAGAATTGTAAGTTCTATCTCTATAGGTCCGTTGATAGATTACTTTAGTGCAAAAACGCTTATTCCCTACTATGTGCTACCTTTTGGGTTCGGATTGGTGTTTGCTTATTACCATCCCGGGAGCTGGTCTGCCTTTGCCTATATGTTGCTTATTGGTGTTACCATGGGAATGGGAAGTAATATAAAATCGGCGCTGTGGGCTGAGTTGTATGGCACGGATATTATTGGGACAGTGCGGTCGGCTATTTTCTTCGTTGATGGTACTCAGTACGGCATTGTGTCCATTTTTAATGGGTTGGGCCATTGATAAAAGAATGGCCATGGAATCTATAATATTTATAGCTATTGTTACAATCGGTATAGCCACCTTGATGGCTTATACAGCATTTAATTTTACGATGAAGGAGGAAACAGTATGACAGAGCAAGAGCAGCAGGAGATGGAAAAGATCTTGGACGAAAAAAATTGAAGAGACTAAAGAGGAGATCGAACAGCTTGAAGAACTTACAAAGCCTGTGAAACCTGATAACGCCTACGGCCGATTATCGCGAATGGATGAGATAAACAATAAGACTATTAATGATAAAGCACTGCTTGAACAAAAAAGAAGGCTTCAAAAATTAGAGCGTGCCCAGAAAAAACATGACGAGGGGAAGTATGGCACCTGTATTAAGTGTGGTGATGATATTCCGCTGGGACGCTTAAAATTTATGCCCTGGACGGCACGATGTGTTAAGTGCGCTCAGAAATCGCAGCATATTATATCCCCCCCCCTAAATAAATATCACAGGGAACGCTATTTTGGTATAAGTAATTTAATATGCAAAAGGGATTCAATTTATTAGCATAATTCAATATTAAATCGTTTAATAAGAAAGAACACTAAATAATAAAAAAGGGGTATTATGTTAGATCGATTACGTTCTTCTAAGTTAGGTGAATTTGTGGATGCCGGAACATCGGCAGCAATTTTTCGAATTTTTGTTGCCTTCTTTATGCTATACGGCCACGGCTGGGGGAAGTTGATGAGTGCTTTCGGCGGCGAATTTCAATTTTTAGATCCCATAGGTATTGGGCCAACAGCATCATTAATCTTAGCCGCTTTTGCCGAGGGTATCTGTTCACTGTTAATTATTGCTGGTTTTTGGACTCGCTTGGCTTCACTAATATTAACTATTAATATGGCAGTGGCCGTATTCTTTGTACATCTCCCCGGTGGCGACTGGTTTGGTGATATGGAACTGCCAGTATTATATTTAGTAGCTTTTATTGTTATTTTCTTACTTGGTCCCGGTAAATATTCTGTTGACAAAAGCTAATGATAAATTAGAAGTATTATTTATTTACAGAGGGGGAGTATTTTGTAATGCTCTCCCTTTTATATTTATGCGTTTAAAATGAATTTTTTTTGTCAATACCATCATATCTATCTGACATTGCTTGTAAGCCTGACTCTCGTAGTGTTGGGTTGTGAGCAGAAAGCTCAGCAGGAAAGACATGAACAAAGTAGTACCGCGGAACACTATGAATTGCCTGATTTTGAATCCGTAGATACTGATCAGGTTTTTGTGTATAACTGTAGTGATACCCTTCAATTTACAGCTCACGTTACTAAAGACAGTACTTGGCTTTTTTTGTCTGATACAACGCTGAAAGTAATGCCCGTAAAGGCAGGGTCAGGTGCTCGGTATGAAGGCAATTCATATTTGTATTGGAGCAAGGATAACGAAGCCATTCTTCAGAAGCCGCAAGGCTCATTTACGACCTGTCAGTTTGTGCCAGAAGAGCGTTCGTGGGCAGCAGCAAAACTCCGGGGTGTCGACTTTAGAGCATTGGGACAAGAGCCCGGCTGGTTTTTGGAGATTCAAAAAGAAGACCAGCTTAAATACGTGGGAAACTATGGGGCAGATACTTTAATAGTTGAGCCGCCTGTGCCAGAGACCGATCATCAGGGCAGACGAACAGTCTATCGTGCAAAAAGCGCGCAGCAAACGCTTGAGCTGGTAATTGCAGAAACGCCCTGCACGGATAACATGAGCGGCTTCGACTTTCCACAAACCGTAACGATAACTGTAGATGGCGAAACCTATAGAGGGTGCGGCCGATACCTGCAATAGGTTATTTTCGCCAAGCGTTATTGTAGGTGGTCAACAAGCTCCCAGAGTTCAACTTTTATGAGGTCTCGGGTCTCGTAGATCGTTTGAAAAAGTTCTGGCACATTGCTGTTTTCGCCCATTGTTTGCCTGATTATTTCTTCGTTAAAGCCAAACTCAATATGTTCAAGCTTATTAAAATGATTTCCCGTGGCAAAGTTATAGCCATAATTAACACCACCTGGTAAAACAAGCGCATAAACTTTCCAGCCAACCATTCGGTTGCGATTCATGCGTTCCAAATGGATCGGTTTTGCAACTTCATCCTCCAACATCAGATAATCAGGACTTTTGCCGGAAGCAACGTTCATGTAATCCATCGTCATATATCGACTTGGCATTGACCCTGTATCGGAATAAGCGCTATTTTCAACCCGCCAAATTTCAGACTTAACAAGGGTAGTAACTTTAGAAAGTTGTTGCGTGCTTCCTTTGTCTATCGAAGAAGGCACAAAGCCGGGTGCATCACTGTCGGAAAAATGATCTCCTAAATCATTTATTGATGAAGTAGTAGTGATACTTACAAAATTATAATTACTTTTCTCGCCACCGGGATATTGTACCTTGTACAGGTACCAGCCCTGTATCTCATCATTCTCAAGAAGAGATTTAAATCCCGAAGCAAGATCTCTATCAGCCACCTTCAAGAACCGATCGAGTTGTGATTGGTTAACTTGGAGATAGTCAATCTTTTTATAAAGATCATCCTGTGTTTGTCCAAATGAGGATGCAAAAAAGACCAAACATAATGCAAAAGATAAGAGTAGTTTCTTCATGACAGCCCCCTTCTTTTTATGAAGTTGTACTACTAATTAAAACAATTTGTAATACAAATGCACTATTCAACTATTTTAAATAAAATACAGACCTAATCCCACGATAGAAAACAGGGTAAAGAACGTTGATTTACGCCGGCAGTGAAGGTATAGAATCAATAAGTCCAAAATTTTCAAGTCCCATCCAAAGTAGGAATAACAGATAACAGAAAATAAGCCCGGCTGCTTCCCATCGTCCCAAAATCATATCGGTACGTAAAAAGCTAAATAAAAGGAGTGTTGCTAATGTAAGGGCGCCCATCAGAGGAGCTGCAACAGAAAAGTTGATTACAGCAGTACCCGCTATCAGTACGCCAAGAGGAATACAGACAAGCAGATCAAAAATGTTGCTGCCCAGCACATTTGCCATTGAGGTAATGGGATCTCCTTTTTGTGCCTTTTTTATACTCACAAAGGCATCAGGGATACTGGTACCGGCTGCAACTACGGATATTCCCCAGAGAAATGAGGGCGTGTCCAGTATATTTCCAAACTCGATGGCCGAACGTACCAACAATTCGACCCCGATTAAAATTACTGCCAAACTAACGATAAGCATCCCCCACTCTTTTAGTGGATTTATGTTGCTTGAATCGCGCTCGGATTCATAATCCATTGTATCTTGGTACTGTATAAAGATGTAGAAGCCATAGAGCAACAGGGGCAGTAGAGCTAACAGCCTATCCATTTCTCCCAAAATAACTCCTTCTTTTGCACTAATGGGATTAAAAATAGCAGCAAAGGAGAAGGTGATGATCAATACTGCAACTGATATGATGTAAAACTGAGCTTCTTTATATACCAAGTCCCGATTTGATTCCAGCGGATCTTTAGAAACTAATCCGGCAGCAGCAGGAATAACGAGAATATTAAAAATGGCTGATCCTACAATGGCTGCTACGCCCAGATCAAATTCTCCATGCAGGATAGAAGATAGCACAACGGTAGCCAGTTCTGGAAAGCTGGAACCAATGGCTACGACCAATGCTCCCTGTACAATATCGGGCAGTTCGTAGTAGGTAGAAAGTCCTTCACTGGAGTGCTCCAGCCAGTCGCTTCCTTTCCATAAAATGCCCGTGGCGATAACTGCTACAGCTGACCATAATAGTAATGGCAATATCATGTTCAAATCCCTGATATATTAATCTTCTAAAGCGCAATAAATGAAGATTAATATTATCAAAAAAGTAAAAGTAATTATTTTTATATCAGGGAACTTCTGCAGGAGGTATCACTACTAAAAGGTTATAACCTGATACCCCTTGCTAATAAAGTTTCTCAGACTTGGATGCTGGTCATATTCATCCAACAGATCGATCTCGGATTCCTTAATCTCTTTAAACACTCCGAACGCTTTGGCGCAGAACCTGCACGCACCGTGTATATTTTCTTTTAGGGCATTATAAAGCGCATGAACATCATGCCCCTCATTTTCCAGCTCGGGAATCCATTCGGTGCCAGCACCGTCAAAGACGATCTTCACCTCATCGTCGTGTTCTTGGAGTTCTTTGGCCAGTTCGAGAGCATTGACCACCCGTCCCAGTGATTCGTGAGATTCTGTACCGGCTAAAACAACGATAGCTACTTTATTCATAAATGAGAGTTTTTTTGAGATTCGTGGTATTTAAAGATGGTTATAAGAGATAAAATCTTACGTAATTAAAATAGAAATACAGTATTGAGAGAACGTGAATTTGCCCGACTAAATAATTTGACTCATTTAGTAAGAATCTTGATGTACAGTTGCTCTGAAGGGTAAACACATGAATAAAATGAAAGTGCCTATCCTATGAATAAACTGATAACCGGTTCAGTTACGATTGTCATAGTTTTTTAATTGCTGTAGGTTGTTCTTCCGAACAAGCGGAATCGTCGAGCGAGGGAAGTAGTAAAGAGTTAAGAAGAGCTCCCAATTTTGAAGTAACTACTATTGAAGGTGATACCGTTAGCCTGCAGAAATCTATGGACGAGAATAAACTACTGGTAGTATATTTTACGGCCTCGTGGTGTCGTATTTGTGCAAAAAAACTGGCCCGCACTTTCCAAGTTATATCCTGAGTACAAAGACCGACTTAACCTGATGGCCATTGGCATTGATCCAACGGATGATGAAGAAGTAATGCGAAAATTATCCAAAAGAAAGGCTTTACTTTTCCTGTTACGAGAGGAGAACCTGATATTATGAGAGCATTTGGCGTTCAATCTCAAGCTACAACGGTGGATGAGGGATGGAATTCCAGGTATTAATTATAGCCGTATCTCTGTTATATGCCTTTAAAGGTAATGCATGAAACAAGAAGGTTCGAACGTTGGAAACAGCGTAATCATATATTATCGATTCTCCTTATCGAGCGGATGGCTGAAATGCCATCCGCTTTCTTTTTTGTTTTGATAATATAAAATAAGAATAGAAAAGAGCTGGGTTGAACTTATCTATGTTCTGGATTGGGATGATCAAACCGGCAGCCCGCCTCCCATTCAGAGCGTTGATTGCCGTGAGCCGGAATACCGCCTGCTTGATCAAGAAGATGGGCCATGTGCATTAGGTTCCATGTCATAAAGGTGGTGTTGCGCTGTGTAAATTCATTGTCAAAGCCAACCGGTCCATCTTCGCTCTCATCACCATAGCTTGGTCCCGGACCGGCTTCGCCAATCCATCCGGCATCAGCTTGTGGCGGAATCACATATCCCAAGTGTTGTAACCCATAGAGAATGCTCATCGAGCAGTGCTTGATGCCGTCTTCGTTACCGGTAATTAGGCAACCGCCCACGCGTCCATAGTACGCATACTGACCTTTGTCATTAAGATCTCCGGAATAGCCATACAGTCGCTCAATCACTTTTGTAGCAACAGACGATTTTTCGCCCAGCCAAATGGGAGAACCGATAATCAAGATATTGGCATCCATTACTTTCTGTTGAATTTCTGGCCAGTCGTCTTCTTCGAAACTGTGCTCAGTCATATCCGGATACACACCCGGTGCAATGTTGTAATCCACAGGACGGATGATTTCGGTAGATACATCATTCTTTTCAAAAATGGACTGTGATACTTGAATAAGCGTCTCGGTATGAGACTCTTTAGGATTTGGTTTAAGCGTGCAGTTCAAAAACAGGGCGCTTAAACTTGAGAAATCCGTCTCGTTATCTTTGCAAAGTTCGTTTTGTTTGTCCGAAAGAGCCATGATAGTTTAATATTTGGTTATAGAGTAATTAGAGGGTGTTAGTTAATTCCTGCTGCGGTTTGCGCAAACTTCTGAAGGGCACCACTAATTTTTTGGAGCTCTTGATCACAGCCTTTAATGCTATGTCGCTTCTTTAAATAGTCCGGGGAATTATATCCCACATTGACCTGTCCATTCTGATCATTCCAGATTAGTACTTTTTGCGGCAGATCGATAGCTACCGTCGGTGCGCATTGCATGAGCGGAGTGCCAAGCTTGGGATTGCCAAATATGAGAACGGTGGTTGGCGGCATTTCCATACTTACCGATGAAGCCCCTTCCTGATGATTTACTTTCTCAAAAATTGTAAGGCCATTATCTTTCAAAACCTTTTGAAGTCGATCCGTGGTTTCTTCTACTGAGTACTTGCTTTGTACAATCTCCATGCCCTCTTGAGCAACAGCGGGGGTTGTAATTATTCCCAAAATAAATACGACCGTTGTTATAATTGCTTTTTGCATATCAGGTATTGACCTAAATTAGCATTGTTTTAAAAGTTACGTCTTGGTGTCAATCCTCCTGAGCTCTTTTCTAGGGAGGAATTTTAAATTCAACAAACAAGATAAGATGTTCAAGCCCCCTCTTACCTGTCCCGAGAATTCGGCGGGAGAAGAAGGATTTAGGGAGATTGAATCTCTTATATACGGAATTGATATTTATATCCCTGCACTTCCTGTTCATCAGCTTCAACACCTAATCCCTGAACCAACCGATTCACAAAGTTAAAATAGCTGATTACCAGTACTGCATCTAAAATAGCTCGATCAGACAATCCCGTATTTTTAAGCGGGATAATATATTTGTCTTCATCTATACTATTGGGATTCAATGTTAGTTCCCGAGCCAGCTGACAAAGTCGTTTATCTACATTATTAAGATCAAGCTTGTTGTAGTTTGATCGCAGTTGCTCAATGCGTTTGCGATCTTTCCAATAGCGGTTAAGGGCTTCACCGTGATGCAGCTGACAGTATTCACAATCACTGGCAGCAGAAGCGACTACCGCCATCATCTCGCGCTGTGCTCTGCTTAATGGCGACTTGCTAAACATAATAGACATGTAAAAGGTCCATATGCGTGGTTATCGTCTCTGGATTCAGACTCTGAATTTTATGGATCTGCGCCAGCTTTCCCCGTTTTTGTTCTAACTCTTTATAAATTTCTTTGAGTTTCCCATCGGCCTCTTCCGGTTCAATGATATCAATAAATGCCATAGTATAAATTTTGTGATATGATAAATTGTATTATCTAAAAACAGCCCGAATTTCTAAAGAAATAAAACTACGCGAAAGCTTAGCTATAATTGACAACGGCAGGGATAAGTCGTTCTCTCGGTGAGCCGATAGGCCCTTCGACTGCGTTCCGATGATACTCAATCGGTTACTATCCTGATCTTCCATAATCAAATGAAATATAGATTAAAACGAATATTCAATATTGCTTTAACTGGTTTTTTGCCAGTTTGGTGATGTTTCTGTTTATCTATTTGGGAATAAATATCACAGGAATGGCTCCAATTGATGTGCTCCCGTCATATGTGGGAGTTGAACAGTCGAGATATGCTATTCTTTTGCATTTTTGTTACGGTATTTTTTGGCTTATGTCTGGTTTATACGTTCGAGGATGATTTTTCTATTGCAAAGGCGCTCATCCTCTCTGTTGTATTATGGTTGTCTATAGTCCGCTTATTGGGGGATTTTGGTTTTGGCTATGCTCAAAATTTGGCTGTCGATCTCCCACTTTATTTGGATAGTAGTATATTATATATCCTGTTAACGTTACTTTTGCACCTTATATATGGATGGGTGTTGGGCTATTTGGGTAGTCGATGGTTGACCAAGAATTATGAAAGTCTAAGCTGATTGTTAAAAGGGTTTGTTAGATATTGGATAGATTATTGTTGTCCATTCTCAATACTTCGTAAACCTTCAAGCAAAGCCTGGTATTCTTCACGACAGCTTCTGCATTTATCAAGATGATCTTTGACCAGTGGTTTAGCATCTTCGGGTGATTTCCCAGCCAGTTTCATCTCGGCAAACTCATGAAGCTCTTCAAAGCACTCATTGCAGCCGATTTCATCCTCGGTAGCCATCTGGGCTGATTTAATCAAACTTTTTAATATGTCGGGCGTTAGTTCCATGTTAAAATTATTGATGTCTTTTGTTACTTACCATCACTGATGTTTTTAGGCGAATAGATCTTACAGTTTATCAAGTATTTTATCGGGATCAATACCCTCAAGTTCTAATTTGGTTTTGATTTTTAGTCGTGCATCATGAACAAGTTTATACAACGCATTGCGGTTGGTATCCATAAGTTTAACAACTGCAGACATGGGCAATCCCTGAATCATCAGTGTATTTATGGCCTTTTTTTGCTTATCGGTAAGCTCTTCATTAATGATTTGCATTACTTTATCAACCAGCTGTGATTCGTGCAGTGATCGATCGGGACTGGTTTCGTCACTGGCAACGGTTAGAGAAAATACTTCGCGGCTATTATCATTGGGTTTCAGATCTTCGATAGAAATATTGTCGTAGCGTTTCAGTCGAAGTTCGGTTAGTCCTTCGCGTACAGCAATTTTCATAGCCCAAGTAAGCAGCTTACTTTCCCCGCGAAAGGAATCGATATTATCCAATACTTTTAGAAGGGCATCTTGGGCTACATCCTTAACAAACTGGTCTAATTCGCGATCAACGTATTTATGCAATGCCGGTTTAAGTCCGTCGATCAATTTTTCCCGCAGTAATTCCACGGCCTGTTCGTCTACGGGAGGTTTCAGGGCTTTAACCCACTCTTCATTTGTGTCATAAGACTTGTTACTCTTACGACGTCTCTTAAACCAATTGAGCATGGTGCATACGTATAGTTTTTTTGAGCATTTAGATAAGGATAGTTGTGATTGTATTCAACACGAAAAAAATTCGAAAGTATATAGGTTATGAAAAGTAGAAATATTGAATTAATAGCGTTTTCGTTCAGTTATATATAGTTGTATGTGCAAGCATATTAATAAAATTACGATCTCCTATCTTGTAATAGGTGAATTATAGTTAATTGCATTCTTCCCTCATTTGATAGGTGAAATTGGTGGGAATTGTTATTTTTTAGCGTTTTTTGTAATGGTATATTAAGGCATATCTAACAAATAGGGACTAAGAAGGTTGTTATTTTACCTGCAATTTTGTCTTGGTTTTGAACATGGATTAGACCATTAATATTTTGTCATAATTTTGCTTTATGGTTTTAGCTGTTGAACTTCCGTTTCTAAACGAGCTTGTTGCACTCTTCTTGGTAAGTGTCGGGATTGCCTATTTATGCTATCGGCTTAACCTGGTACCTATTGTAGGATTTCTAATTGCCGGTGTGATTATTGGTCCCAATGCCTTAGCGTTGGTTCCGGATCAAGAACTTGTAGATATCCTTGCTGAGATAGGGGTGATCCTATTGCTGTTTACGATTGGTATAGAATTTAGTCTTGAAAAATTAAATCGCATACGAAAAGCCATCGTAATAGGCGGTGGTTTCCAGGTGATCGTCACCACGCTGGTAGTGGTGGGTTTGTCAATGGCATTTGGAGTATCATTGAATACCGCAATATATACGGGATTTTTGGTGGCATTGAGCAGTACGGCGATTGTGCTGGGATTGTTTGCCCAGCGCAAAGAAACTGATACGCCCACCGGTCAGCTTTCACTGGCAGTATTAATTTTTCAGGATCTGTCTATTGTTCTAATGGTTTTGCTTGTGCCGCTCCTGGCCGGGCAGTCAGAGTCTGTATTTGATGTATTCTGGATACTTGGGAAGGCTGTACTCCTGATTCTTGCTGTGCTTGTTTTGGCGCGACGTATCGTTCCATGGATCTTGGAAAAAGTGGCAAAAACTAAGAATCCAGAGCTTTTTTTATTGACGGTGGTAGCAGTCTGTTTTGGGACGGTTGCGCTTAGCAGTATGGCAAATGTGAGCCTGGCACTTGGGGCATTTTTGGCGGGATTGGTAGTGAGTGAAAGCGAATTTAGTGAGCAGGCATTAAGTGAAATTCTGCCCCTTCGAACTATCTTCAATGCGGTCTTTTTTGTATCTGTAGGCATGTTGCTGGATCTTAGTTATGTGATAGAATATCCGCTCTTACTGCTCGGAATCGCCGTTCTTGTGATCTTATTAAAGCTGATTATTACCTCAGCCGGATTGCTTACACTTGGTTATCCCGTACGAATTGCAGCTGCTTCGGGGTTGGCACTGGCACAAATCGGGGAATTTTCTTTTGTGCTTGAGCGTGCCGGACGCGCAGCGGGAATAACACCTGCCGGAATGGGGGAGCTGGGATCACAAATATTTATTGCTGTCTCGGTCTTGCTGATGATTGGTACCCCCTTCCTGCTAAATGCAGGTCCTCGATTAGGAGAATTGCTTAGCCGCACACCACTAAGCAAGTTGGGAGAAGACTCAAATGGAGAACAAACGGACTACAAGCAGAGCTTGGAAGATCACGTGATAATTGTTGGGTACGGACCGGCTGGCCGTCATTTGGAGCAGGTACTGCATGAAACAGGCATTCCTTATGTAGTTATCGAAATGAATCCTGATTCTGTTGAAGAGATGAGGGCAAATGATATTCCTGCTATCTATGGAGATGCGGGTCGTTTTCATATCCTCGAAAAGGCAGGTATCGACAAGTCAAAAATGGTGGTTATTGCTACCAACGATCCTTCTGCAAGTCCGCGAATTATACGAATAGCCCGGCATCATAATCCAACGCTACAGATTGTCGTGCGGACCCGGTATCTGTCAGATGTTGATCAGCTTGAAAGGTTAGGTGCCGACAATGTTATTCCCGAGGAGATGGAGACAACGGTACGTATCTTCTCAAAGGTACTTGGGGCTTATATGGTACCACAGGATGAGATCGAAGATCACATCCAAACGCTACGGGCGCACGATTATGAAATTATGAGGGGTAGCCTTCAGGAGGCCCATTTGATGGTGCTCCAGGGACTTGATGATGAGGGGTTGCATACTCGGGCTGTTGTTGTCCGCGAGGGAGCACCGGTAGCTGATAAAACCCTTCAGGAATTGCAACTGCGTAATAAGTATAACTTAACAGTGCTGGCTGTTAAAAGAGAGGATCAGACGATCGGGAGTCCTGCCGGTGATTTTGAATTGCAACCGGGCGATCGGCTGGTGATGGTAGGTTTGGCAGATCGTTTTGCGGAGTGTGCAGAGTTGTTCCGGACGCCGTTGGGACAGTAATAAAGCAATTTACCTCCCTATGTGACTATATCATGAAAGGCAGATAACTACTGGGTCTATACTGATATTGATGATCAGAAAAGAGAAATAGAAAAAGTCGAGGATTCGTAATACCTATTATTCCTCGAAAGTGGTGGATAATTCTCCGGTTTAAGAATTACATATTTTTAAAATATCCGCAGCTGTTACTTGTAAATGCTAAGCTCTAATCCCCCCCCCCCCTTAAATGAATTATAATATACCAGCTTATTCGTGATTCTTTCACTTTTCAATATTGAGCTATTAACAAGTAAGCGAAATTTGTAGACCTGTAATTTATGTAAGATTTTTCCTCTAAATATGTAACGCACCTTCTCAAAAATTTCATAAGCTTTGTTACGTAATATTGATCGAAAAGAGAAGTGTATCAAGATTGGCAATCAATGATCCGAACTTTTCAACAATGTGGCAATCATTAAAAATGATCGTAATCAAATGGAAGAAGAACAATTAGAACTTGAAAAATCAAAGGCAATGATCGTTGTCGAAATCATCGAATACGTCCCTGATTCGGTGGTGATCAAAACGATTATAAATAAGGCGACTGGGGATATTAATGCTGTCTCTTTTGACGCCGGTGAGAAACTGGAGGAGAAAACATCCCCTTTTGACAAGTTCATCCAGATCATTGACGGGAAGGCAGAGGTTATAATCGATGGAAAATCAAAACTCCTGGAAACCGGACAGTCTATTATTATCCCGGCCCACGCCTCCAATTCATTTAAAGCGAACGATCGGTTTAAAATGATATCGACGATAATTAAAAGCGGATATGAGGAGGTAAGCTGATGGATTTGAAGTACAGACTGGAAAATGTGGAACAAACACTTGCAGCCATCAAGCAAATTGATCCTGCAAAAGGTCGGAACATCATGATGAATTACGACGAATTAATTAATGATTTCCACCAACTGGTGGTCAAGGACAAATCGATTAGTTTGCTTTTGGAAAAAGGCAAGAAACATTATCTGAATGAGAAAGAGATCCTTGAAATGAATGTACTTTTTAGTGCTTATTGCAAAATAAAAGCGCGCAATTTAAGTAATGAAGATTTGAAGGCTACAACCCTGGTCGATTACACAACCGGCAATCCCCTGACGTTAGAAGGAATAGAACAGCGTCTTACGACACTCGGATGGGAAGGATAGCACGATTTTAATTCCATAAGCAAGATATAAATGTACATAGAGGTAGGCGAAGGCAGAGATGGAGAGCACTTTGCCTTGTCAGTACACCACATGGGAAGACAGGTTACGAGTGGTAGCGTGCCTGTCTTCCTATTTTATTTTTTTTATATTGTAATGGCAAAAGAATTTTAAAAAGTCACCATCAATCGTTGTTTATGGCATTTACAAAAAGATATGTAAAATACATGGTGAGTTTGAGGTGTAAAATGATACTAAAAGATGAGCTTGAAAAAGCAAATCTCACATACTCGATTTCTCCCCATGGTGCCATAGAGTTTCGTGAAGAAATTACAGAGACACAACTTGAGGAGCTAAATAAGAACTTGCTAAACTCAGGCTTGGAACTGCTTGACGAAAATGAAAGTATGCTTATTGATCGCATTATAAACACCGTCACCGAAGTAGTTCATTATTCCGATAAATTGCCAAACCTGAGTTTTGACGATATTATAGGTAAAAAACTGGGATCGAAAAGTGAATCGATATTAAAAGTATTTTCGGATGTAAAGGGAGTGTCGATCATGCAATTTATCGTACTTCAAAAAGTTGAGCGGGTTAAAGAGCTTCTACTGTATGAGGACCTGTCCCTGGAAGAAATAGCCGAAAGACTTCGATACAAAAACAAACAGTACTTAATTGCCCAGTTCAAAAAGAATACCGGGTTATCTCCCACCTATTTTAAGAAAATAAAGAACGAACGCATGAGTATTTTACAAAATGCGTAAGGTATAAGCATCAGAAAGTCAGTTAATATTGGATTAAAAATAAAAAGCTGGCTTTCCTTATCACCCACATTCCCACAGTTTACAAGCATAGATTATATAGCTTAGAAAGCCAACCGCACTTCCTATAAAATATACTTCCTTAACAAACTTTTTTAGATCGGTATTTACTGATACTGCTGATAAAATAAAGGGTCTTAAAAACCGGGAATAAGCAGAAATACTCGATGTTCACTACGCAATCTGCTTATTTATATATGTATCGAAATCTGGGAATTATGTAAGGTATTTCTGGTTATAATGTAACGCAAACCGTCTGAAAGTAGTGTATTTTATGCATGTATCAAGTTTCAATTCTGATTTACAGGGTTAAAATTATGCGAGTAACATCTATCTTAGCTTTGTTAAAAGGAATTGGGATAACAAGCAGATAATGTAATATAAACAATACACTCTACAATGAAACTTCGGGCAGGAGTATGATGATCAAACTAAAGTTAGGAATCGTCTTGTTTTCTTTTCTTCTCATCACCGGATGCAGTGGCCCGGAACAACAATCAAGTGATCAG